>CAVYON010000011.1:0-27997 GCA_963770035.1 uncultured Alphaproteobacteria bacterium
CGAACCGTTTGTTCGGGACGAACGGAATATCCTGGCCGGTGAACCACGGCACCGAATTCGTCGCCGATTTGCGCGAGGAGCCTGTGCCGACCACATCGCCGACATCGGCGACCCGGTGGCCCTCAGCCACCAGCTTTGCAGGAGCTCAGCGGACCGCGCACGCGGGCTCGTCCGGCTCGATGCCCGGCGGGCGTCTTCAGCATGGCGAGCGCATGCAGCGGAATGTCGGGGCAGCTCCAGGCGTCGGGCGCGCGACATCGTCGCTGTTGGTTTCGCCGTTGACCTTGGACGCGGTGACGGTGACGAGGTCGGCACGGCCAGGCGCTCGGTGAACCGCTGGGCGTCGGCCCAGGACTGGATGACGCCCTTGGCGTTGGCCTCGCCCGCGTCGGCTAGTTTCTTGATGTCGTTGAAAGCGTCGAACGCAGAAGCGTGTGCTTCAGGTGTTGGCGGCGACGGCGGACCTCGGCGTCGGCGAAACAGTCGACGAGCGGCTTGACGTTGAAGCCGCCGAGCATCGTGCCGAGGAGCTCGGCAGCACGCACGCGCGAATCGGCGCGTGCCTCTTCGCCCTTGGCGACCCTGGCGAGGAACTCGGCCTTGACCTTGGCGGCGTCGTCGACGCCGGCCGGCACGCGGTTGACCATGAGATCGAGAAGGAATTCGGCCTCGCCGTCCGGCGGCGCGCGCAGAAGGTCGATCAGGGCCTTGGTTTGATCGGCGGAAAGCGGCAATGGCGGGATGCCCAGCGCGCCGCGCTCGGCGGCGTGCTGGCGATAGGATTCAAGCATGGACATGGGAAGCTCCTCTAAGGATGGGGTGGTCAGTTTGGTAGAACGGCGGGCAGCCGCGCCAAGAACCAGGTCACTGCGAGGAGGTCGGCGCTGCCGCCGGGACTGAGGTTTCGCGCGATCAGGTCATCGTCGAAGTGGGTCATGGCGTCATGGAAGTCCGGCGCTTCCGCGCCGCCCCGATCGATGAGTTTTCTGGCCGACGCCTGAACGTAGGCGAGGCCGTCCATGCCGCCGCGCGCCACGAGATTGGTGTCGCGATTGTGGGCGAGAAGCGCGATCAGCGCCGCCGACAGCGCAAGCCGCTCGTCGCCGGTTCTGAGCCAGGTCGACACGAATACTGGCAGGGCGTGAACGTGCACGGTGGCGAAGCCCGAGGCGGCCTCGCCGCGCGCGCCCGTCAGACCGTGGCGGCGATAGAGCGTCTCGCCGGCGGTCCTCGACGGATTGGCGCGTTTCAACTCGCGTTCGATGAGATCGGCCGTCATCGACGCGACATCGGAGCAGATCGCCTCCGGCTTCAGCGCGTGGCGAAGCGCAAAGCGCCGCCCCGCCGCCGCGATCAGCAGGCCGAAGGAGAAGATCGCCCCTTTGTGGGCGTTGACGCCTCTGGTGGCGGCGAACATCGCTTCTTCGCAGGCGAGGCCGTCGGCGCGCAGCTTTGGCAGGACCTCTGCGAGAGGACGCTTCGCGGTTTTGACCCCCGTCTCGAAGAACAAAGGAAGCCAAGCGCGGATCGCCGCACCGCTCGCAATGAACGTACCGAGCGTCATGTCCCGGTGAGCGCCCGAATTGCGCCGATCCACCAGTCCCGGCTTCGGCGTCAGCATGACTTCGCGATGGAGCGACTCCATCGCGAGTTCGCAGACGAGCGTGGCGATGACTTCCGTCCGGGTAATGTCGAGGGATGGCGACGCAGAAGCCGAACGGCGCACGCCCTTTGTGCCAAGGCTTCTTGATGGCCAAGCGGTGCCGCCATCGCCTTCGCAGGCGCTCTCCAACGCGTCGGCGCGCGAGAGCGCTTCGAGCGTCATGGCTTCACCTGCCGCACCACGTCGATGACCGAGCCGTCGCGATAGCGCACGACGCCGACGACGCGGTCGAGGAACGGAATCGGCTCGGGTTCGCCGGTCTGGGCGATCGCGCGCGCATAAAGCTCCTCGATCGGACACACCGGAAGCCCAGCCGCTTTCAATCGCTCGGCGACTTCCGGTCGCCTCGGATTGACCGCGACGCCCTGGTCGGTGACCAGGACGCCGATGGTCTCCCCAGGCGTGACCAGGGTGGTGCAGCGCTTGACCACGGTCGGGATGCGCGAACGGATGAGCGGCGCCACGACGATCGAGAGGTTGGCGCCCGCCGCCGTGTCGCTGTGTCCGCCGGACGCGCCGCGCATGACGCCGTCGGAGCCGGTCAGCACGTTCACGTTGAAGCCGAGGTCGATCTCCAGGGCCGACAGTATCACCATGTCGAGGCGGTCCACCGCTGAGCCTTTGCCGGTCGGGTTGGCGTAGACCTGGGTCGAGATCTCGACATGGGTCGTCGAGGTGCGAAGCGAGTTGGGCAGCCACCGAGTCGAAGCTTTGCGTGTCGAGCAGGGTGCCGATCAGGCCCTTTTCGTGCAGATCGACCATGCCGCCGGTCTGGCCGCCGAGCGCCCAGGCCGCCTTGATGCCCTTGGCGCGCATGCGGGTCTCGAGGAAGCGGGTGGTGGCGGTCGCCGAGCCGCCGGTTCCCGTCTGCATCGAGAAGCCCTCGTTGAAGTAGCCGGAGTGCTCCATCACGTCCGCCGAGAGGCGGGCGATCAGAAGTTCGCGCGGGTTGGTCGTGGCGCGCGCCGCGCCGACGGAAATCTTCGAGGGATCTCCTACCTGATCGACCTTGACGATCCAGTCAACCTGATCCTGACGAATCGACGCCGGCGCATTGGGGAAGGGAACGATCTCCTCGGTCAGCATCACGACATTGCGGGCGTAATGCGCGTCGACCATGGCGTAGCCGAGCGAACCGCAACGCGAGCGCCCCGACACGCCATTGGCGTTGCCGAAGGAATCGCAGGCGGACACGCCCAAAAAGGCGACGTCGATGGCGATCTCGCCGCTCTGGATCAGCGCGACCCGACCGCCGTGGGAATGGATGTTGATCGGCTCTTCCATCAGGCCGTTGGAGATCGCCTCGGCGAGCTTGCCGCGCATCCCCGAGGAATAGATGTGGCGGATGAGGCCGGACTTGATGTGCTCGATCAGAACGGAGTTGGAGGATTGGAGCGAGGACGAGGCGAGCGTCAGGTCCTTGAAGCCCATGCGCGCGAGGATGTCGACCACCATGTTGATGGTCTTGTCGCCTTCGCGAAAACTGTGGTGGAACGAGACGGTCATGCCGTTCTTCAAGCCGGTGCGGCGCACGGCTTCCTCGATCGAATCGACGATCTTACGATCGAGCTTGGCGGTTGGGCTGGCGAGATGCGGCGACTTGGCGGCAAAGCCGGCGAAGATTTCGCGCCCCTTGAGTTGAGGCAGGGCGGCGAGCCCAGTGGCGAATTGGATTGTCATGGCCTTCTAGCCTTTTCTTACTTTCGCACGCCCGAGGCGGCTGCAAGCTGCAATACCCTTTCGGCGTGCGCGACGACTGGCGCATCGACCATCTTGCCGTTCAGCGAAACGACGCCGAGCCCCTCCTTCTCCGCTTTCGCGGCGGCCGCGACGACACGCTGGGCGTAGCCGACCTCTTCCTGGGTCGGCGCAAAGGCGTTGTGCAGGAGCTCGATCTGGCGCGGATTGATCAGCGATTTGCCGTTGAAGCCGAGCCGGCGGATGAGGTCGACTTCCTTCAAAAATCCCTCGTCGTCGTTGAGATCGGAGAACACGACGTCGAAGGCGTCGATCTTGGCGAGACGCGCGGCGTGCAGGACGGCGCAGCGCGCATAAAAAAGCTCCGTTCCGTCGCCGCGCTCTGTCTGCATGTCGATCACATAGTCGAATCCGGCGAGCGCGACGCCGATCAGCCGCTTCGACGACAGCGCGATGGCGACGGCGTTGACCACGCCCGACGCCGATTCGATCGCCGCCATCAGCCTGGTCGAACCGACCTGGCGACCGCATGAGGTCTCGATGCGCACGACCTCGGCCTCGAGTTGCTTGACGTCTTCGGCCGTGTCGGTCTTCGGCAGGCGGATAACATCGGCGCCGCCGCGCACCGCGGCCTCCAGGTCGAGCCGGCCGAACGGCGTCGACAGCGGGTTGATTCGGACGACCGTCTCAATGTCTTTGTAGACAGGTAGTTGCAGCGCGTGGAAGACCAGCAGTCGAGCCGAGTCCTTTTCGCGTAGGGAGACAGCGTCCTCGAGATCGAACATGATCGAGTCCGGCCGATAGACGAAGGCCGTCGACAACATGGCGGCGTTGGCGCCCGGCAGGAACAACATGCTGCGGCGCAGTTTTGCTGGCGTTGTCATGACAGGACGCTCCAATCCAACCCCTCGACCTCGCCGCCTCTGAGCAGGGCGGCTTCAAGACGCGCCCGGATCGTGCAGTCGAGCGCCCCCTTGTCTTCAACGATCACGACGCCTTGGGAGATGGCGAAGCGACGAAGCGTTTCGGCCACGACACGGCGAATTTGCGCGCCGAACTGGCGCTCGACCTCGCTGGTTACGACGACGTCGAGACTCCCCTCGGACGGTCCTACCTTGACCAGGACGTCGCTCGAATTCGAGCGTGCCCGCCATGGCGTCCTTGACGATTTTCATATCTGGCTCCGTTCTTTAAGCCGCAGCGTCCGCAGGCGAGCCGTCGGCCTTCATTCGATATTTGGACCACAGGAGATCGTAGGTTGTCGGCGGAACGAGTTTGGCGATGTGGTCGAAATCGTTCGTCCGCAAGAGACGCCGCACTTCCGAGGCCGAGATCGCTCGCTGATCCTGCTCGGTGCGCGGGATTTCGATGACGTTCACCGGCGGGGCCCGGGACAGATCGGCCTGCAGCCAGTATTTCATGTCCTGGTTGTACTTGTTTGTGACGCGGCAGAACGGCTCGGTTCCGACGAAGCGGTGGGTGACGCCCAAGGCTGGAGCAATCCATTCGCGAAAGATCAGGAGGTCGACCGCCGTGAAGCAGTCGCCAACCAAGTTCTTTTCCTTGAAGAAGTAGCTGGAGAACGTCGCGCGCGAGATCATGTACTCCGAGCCCGGGTGGAGCGTCAGGCGCTCGATCGCTTCGACGCCTTCTTTGATCAACTGGAACCGGTCACGATAGGGAAAGAACGAAGCGTCCTCCGCGACGACGAAGAGATGCAGCCAATCGCAGGCCTCGACCGCTTGTTTGATCAGATAGCGATGGCCGCGCGTGAAAGGGTTGGCGTTGACCACCGCAGAACCGATCTTGGCGCCGGGCTGACGCAGCTGCTTCAGGCCGTCGCAATAGCGGCGGATGCCGATCGGCGTGCTTTCCATTAGCGTCACCAGTCCCGGCGCCTCGACGATCCTGTAGAAGCCGCAACCGGCGAAGAAAGCGATGTTGTTTGGGCGCGTATAGAGGAAGAGGTGGCTGTAACCGCGCTCGAAGGCCAGATGAAGCACCTCGTTCACCACCTTCAGGCTCAGGTTCTCGCCGCGAAACAGCGGATCGATCGCGACGCACTTGACGATATTCTTTTCGAGGCCGCCGCAGGCGATCATGTTGCGTCCCTGGCGTCCGACGACGAAAACCTCGATCCCTTCTTCGTAGGAAAGGCCGGCTCGCGCCAGGAAGGTCTTGATCTCGCTTTGTTCTTCCGGTTCCTCGGCGGGGTCGACCGGGTAGAAGACGAATTCATCGCTCATCTCAAGACTTCCTCGTTGCGCGGCTTTCTGGGTCGCGCCCGGCCGGGACTCGTCAAACGACGGGTCGGGGGGCCGGATGAGCGCCGCCCGCGCCCAGCGCGAGCGGTCGATGGCGATGCGCGCCCGGCCTGATCCGGCCACAGCGCGCCGAACCCCGCCTCATAGCGCGTCGATCGCGGCGTTCAACGTCCCGCTCGGCCGCATCGCCGCCGACGTTTGGCGACGTCGGGGACGTAGTATCCGCCCATGTCGACCGGCTTTCCTTGCGCGCCGATGAGCTCGGCGTTGATCTTGGCCTCGTTCTTGGCGAGCGCCTCGGCCAGCGGCTTGAACCGGGCCGCGAGCTCCGGGTCCTTGGTCTGGGCGGCCAGCGCCTGAGCCCAATAGAGGGCGAGGTAGAAATGGCTGCCGCGGTTGTCGAGCTCGCCGACCTTGCGCGCCGGCGACCGGTTGTGGTCCAGGATCTTGCCGTTGGCCTCGTCGAGCGTTTCGGCGAGAACCTGAGCCTTGGCGTTCTTGTACGTCTGAGCCAGGTGCTCGAGCGCCACGCCGAGGGCGAGGAACTCGCCGAGCGAATCCCAGCGCAGATATCCCTCTTCCTGGAACTGCTGCACGTGCTTGGGCGCCGAGCCGCCGGCGCCGGTCTCGAACAGGCCGCCGCCGGCCATCAGCGGAACGATCGACAGCATCTTGGCGGAGGTGCCGAGCTCCATGATCGGGAAGAGGTCGGTCAGATAGTCGCGCAGCACGTTGCCGGTGACGGAGATTGTGTCCAGGCCTTTGCGGATGCGCTCGAGCGTGACCTTGATGGCTTCGACCGGCGGCAGGATGCGGATGTCGAGACCCGTGGTGTCGTGGTCCTTCAGGTACCTTTCGACCTTGGCGATGATCTGCGCGTCATGGCCGCGCTCCGCGTCGAGCCAGAACACGGCCGGCGTGTTGCTGAGGCGCGCGCGGCTCACCGCGAGCTTGACCCAATCCTGGATCGGCGCGTCCTTGACCTGGCACATGCGGAAGATGTCGCCGGTCTCGACCGGACGTTCGAGCAGCGTCGCGCCGGTCTCGGCGACGACGCGAACCCTTCCGTCGGCGGGAGATCTCGAAGGTCTTGTCGTGCGAGCCGTACTCCTCGGCCTTCTGCGCCATCAGCCCGACGTTCGGCGCCGATCCCATGGTCTTGGGATCGAACGCGCCGTGGGCCTTACAGTCCTCGATGGCCGCCTGATAGATGGTGGCGTAGCATCGGTCCGGGATCACCGCCTTGACGTCGTGCAGCTTGCCGTCGGCGCCCCACATGCGGCCCGATTCGCGGATCATCGCCGGCATCGAGGCGTCGACGATGATGTCGCTCGGCACGTGGAGGTTGGTGATGCCCTTGTCGGAGTTGACCATGGCGAGCGGCGGCCGGCTCGCGTAGGCCGCTGCGATGTCGGCCTTGATCGCGGCCTTCTCGGCCTCCGGCAGCGTCTCGATCTTGGTCAGGAGATCGCCGAAGCCGTTGTTGAGATTGACGCCGAGGCGCTTCAGCGTGGCGGCGTGCTTCTCGAGCACGTCCTCGAAGAAGACGGAGACGGCGTGGCCGAACATGATGGGATCGGAGATCTTCATCATGGTCGCCTTGAGATGCAGCGAGAACAGCACGCCCTGTTTTTTTGCCGCCTCGATCTCGGCGGCGAAGAAAGCGCGCAGCGCCTTGCGGCTCATCACGGCGGCGTCGATGATCTCGCCGGCTTTCAACGCCAGCTTGTCTTTCAGCACTGAGATTTTTCCGTCGGCGCCGACGAGTTCGATGCGCGCGTTGGTCGCGCTTTCGACAGTGGTCGAGACCTCCGAGCCGTAGAAGTCGCCGCTCGTCATGTGCGCCACATGCGACTTCGAGTCCGGCGTCCAGGCGCCCATCTTGTGCGGGTGGTTGCGCGCGTATTGCTTGACGGCGCCGGCGGCGCGGCGGTCGGAATTGCCCTCGCGCAGCACCGGGTTGACGGCGCTGCCGAGCACCCGGCCATAGCGCGCCTTGACGTCCTTTTCGGCCTCGGTCCTGGCGTCCTCGGGATAGTCGGGGATGTCGTAGCCCTTGCCTTGCAGTTCCTTGATTGCAGCCTTGAGTTGGGGGATCGAGGCCGAGATGTTCGGCAGCTTGATGATGTTGGCCTCGGGCCTCGTCGCCAGCGCGCCGAGCTCGGCCAGCTCGTCGCTGTGTTTCTGCGCGGGGCTAAGCTTTTCCGGGAAGTTGGCGAGGATGCGGCCGGCGAGCGAGATGTCCTTCAGCTTGACCGACACGCCCGCCGCGCCGACGAAGGCCTTGACGATCGGCAGCAGAGAATAGGTCGCGAGCGCCGGGGCTTCGTCGACCTTCGTCCAGAGGATCTCCAAATCTGACATGATTGATGTTCCCGCCGGTTTCCTGTTGGTTCCGTCACCGCTCAACCAGGCAAAGATCTTTTCGCTCAAAGACTGCGAAACGAACACTTACCTAGGCTCGCTTTCATCTCCGGATGTTCTCTCGGCAAGGCTCCGCCTCCGTACCAAGCGCTGCAGTACGTCCGCTCAACGAAGGACTGTAAAGCTGTTCGTCGGCACGTTGATCTCGTATTCGTTTTCGCTCAGCTCCTCAAATGAATTGTCCTGCCATTCGTCGAGACAGCGACATGGCGCCGGGATTCTGGCGAGCGAAGAGACAATCTACTATGCCTTTCATCCGCTCGCTGGCAGGGCGGTGGCCACGGGCGGTCGGCGCGTCGTTTTCGGGGACGATGTCCATCTCACAATTCGTCTTGCCGACGGCACGCTGACATTGACGCCAGAGTGGATGTTGCGGCCTGCGGCTGCAGCCTGTGAGATTCGTATGGCTCCGCGGCTTTGCCTGGCGCGCTTGCGTGATCTGCGCGCTTATCTCGATGCGGTTCTAGGCTCCGACCGTGGGGATTCGCCCCTGACCGACGGAGCTGATCATGCGCCTGAAACGCCGACAACCGGACCTGTTCGAAGAGCCGCCGCGCCTGCAACCGATCCCGAACGAACGCCGCCGGGCGATGGTGGAGAGTTTGCGAGCGCTTCTGGCGGAGGCGCTTTCGCAGAAGGTCTCGGCTTCGATCCGGAAGGAGGCGCGCCATGAGCCGGATCGAGGCTGACCATCTCGCCCGGGAGGCGATCGTCTATGTCCGTCAGTCGACGGTCGATCAGGTGAACAACAACGTCGAGAGCCGTCGACGGCAATATGGGCTGGTCGAGCGAGCCCGGCAGCTCGGCTGGGCCGAGGTCAGCGTCATCGACGACGATCTCGGCCGCTCCGGCTCGGGCGTCAGCCGCCCCGGGTTCGAGAAGCTGCTGGCTGCGATCTGCGAAGGCCGGGTCGGCGCGGTGGTGTCGATCGAGGCCTCGCGCCTGGCCCGCAACGGGCGTGACTGGCACACGCTGCTCGAGTTCTGCGGGCTCGTCGGGACGCTGATCGCGGATGAGGACGGCGTCTACGATCCCGTCTTCCCAACGACAGGCTCCTGCTCGGCATGAAAGGCACAATGAGCGAGATGGAGCTGACGATCCTGCGGCAGCGCGCCCATGAAGCGCTCAAGCAGAAGGCGCGCCGCGGCGAGCTCTTCACCTCGGTCGCCATCGGCTACGTGCGCGACCACCACGATCGGATCGAGAAGGACCCGGACCTTCGCGTGCGCGAAGCGCTTGCGCTCGTCTTTCGGAAGTTCGAAGAACTGCAGAGCGTGCGGCAGGTCCATCTCTGGTTTCGGCAGGAGAGGATCTTGCTCCCCGCCGTCTGCTACGGCGCGGAAGGCAGGGGCCTGGAGTGGAAGCCGCCGGTCTACAATACGATCCATCACATCCTCACCAACCCGATTTACGCCGGCGCCTATGCGTACGGCCGGTGGATCAGCAAGACGAGAATCGAGAATGGCCGAAAACGCGTCACGCGCGGTGTTCGGGTCGAGCGGCCTGAGTGGGACGTTTTGATCCGCGACCACCATGAGGGTTATATCGGCTGGGATGCCTTCGAGAGGAATCAGCGCCTGATCAGCGACAACGCCAACGGCAAGAGCTGGGCGAGCCGGGGCGCCGTGCGGCGAGGGGAAGCCTTGCTCGCCGGCTTGTTCCGCTGCGGCCATTGCGGGCGCAAGCTGCATGTCGCTTATGGCGGAACGAAGGGCGACGTCGCGCGCTATCACTGCCAGGGCGCATTCCTCAACCACGGGACGAAGCGCTGCATCTCCTTCGGCAGTCTTCGCGTCGACGCCGCGGTCGCCGCCGAAGTCATCGAGCGCATTCAGCCTCTGGGCGTCGAAGCGGCTCTGGCGGCTCTTCAGGAACGTGGACGCGAGGACGTCGAGAAGCGCCGACAGGTCGAGCTGGCGCTCAAGCAGGCGCGTTTCGAGGCGGCGCACGCTCGACGGCAATATGACGCCGTCGATCCGACAACCGGCTGGTCGCGGGCGAACTCGAGCGGCGCTGGAACGAGCGCCTGAAGGAGGAGCGACGGCTTCAGGACGAACTCGATGCGTTCAGCGCCACGCCTTCGAACGGCGTAACTCCAGATGAGCGGGAAGCGCTCATGAGGCTCGGCGCGGACGTCGAGCGCGCCTGGCATGCGGAAGGGACGACCATCGCCACACGCAAGCGGATCGTGCGCACGCTGATCGAGGAGATCGTCGTACGCGTGGAGGATGATGGTCTCGATCTCGTCATCCGCTGGGCGGGCGAGGATCATACGCCACTCCGCGTGCGCAAGAACCGCACGGGGGAGCACCGCTGGCGTGTCGACGCCGATGTCGTCAATCTGGTGCGGGCGATGGCCCGACAGATGCCGGACATGGGGATCGCGGCCGCTCTCAATCGGACCGGGAAGACGACGGCCAAGGGGCATTCGTGGACGCGAACGCGGGTGGCCACTCTGCGCAACATTCACGGCATCGCCGTCTACCGAGAGGGCGAACGCGCCGAGCGCGGCGAGGCGACGCTGGAGGAGGCGGCCGAGACCCTCGCCGTCAGTCCCGCGACCGTTCGCCGCCTGATTGTCGAAGGCGCTCTTCCCGCAAATCAGATCTGCAAAGGGGCGCCTTGGGTTATCCGCACCGCCGATATCCAGAGCGCCGAGGTCGCTTCCGCTGCCGAGCGGCGAAGGAAGCATGCGCCCAGAACTCCGCCGTCTGAAGATCAGCCGGCGCTACCCCTGAACTTTCAATGAGATGGCGAGGTGAGCATTATGAATCGGGCTCGGTAATTCCAGCTGGTTATCACTTCGGACGCTTTGACCATTCTCTGACATGGCAAAGCCGAAGGCTTCGGCGCATGGGCGGCAGATTGTCGCTCCTTCCGGGCAAAGGTCGCTGTCTTCGCCCAACCCGTTTTTTGTGCCATCGCGCGACATTTTGCAGCTTGCGCTCTTGACATACGAACTAGTTCGTACATAGTCACGGTTATCGGCTTGCGTCAAGACAGGCGTGACCGCTTGAGACGCGCCATGGCGCCGCAGGGAGAAACGCGTTGCACCCCATACAGTCTTCCGGTTGGCCACGTAGGCGAGCGGTCCGAAACGGCGCCCGGCGCGAGATTGTCGCCGGAACCGGTCCGGGCGCAGCCCGGCGGTACCTTCGTAAGTCGCTTTCGCGCCCGTCGATCGCGCCGAATCGGCGTTCCGCGACGCCCAAACCCGTGAACTCGACGCGCTCGACCCCGAACGGGATGTGACGAGCGCCTCGGACAAGCGTACGTTGCAGCGAAAAATCGCAAGAGCGCTCCAGGCGCAGGGCAGCACAAAGCGCTTCCGCCGGAAACTGAAGCGGCTTTGGGAGAGAGGCAAAGGAGAGGACCTCATGTCGGAAGTCAAAAAAGGCATCACCGAAGAGCAGCAGCAGGAACTCGACGAGGTTTTCGCCCGCGCTCGCAAGGCGGCGGCGATCATCGAGACCTACGATCAGGCGCGCGTCGACCGCCTTTGCCAGGCGGTCGCGTGGGCCGTCGCCAACAAGGTCACCTTCACCCGGCTGGTTGACATGGGCATTGCCGAATCCGGCCTCGGCGACAAGGTCAGCCGCATGGGCAAGCGCCTCAAGATCCGCGGCGTGCTGCGCGATGCGCTGCGCCAGAAGAGCGTCGGCATCATCGAAGAGATGCCCGAGAAGGGCATCGTCAAATACGCCAAGCCGGCCGGCGTCATCGCCTGCATCGTGCCGACCACCAATCCCGAACTCACGCCGCCGGCAATCGCGATCTACGGCGTCAAGGCGCGCGACGCGGTGATGTTCTCGCCGCATCCGCGCAGCAAGAAGACCTCGTTCGAGACGGTGCGGCTGATGCGCGAGGCGCTCGAGCGCGAAGGCGCGCCGGCGGACATCCTGCAGTGCCTGACCAAGGTCAACATTCCGATGTCGCAGGCCTTGATGGCCCGCGCCGATCTGATCATCGCGACCGGCGGCCAGCCGATGGTCCGCGCGGCCTACAGCTCGGGCACGCCGGCCTATGGCGTCGGCGCCGGCAACTCGACCATGGTCATCGACGAGACCGCCAACATCGAGGAAGCGGCCCGCAACACCCGCCTGTCAGCAAGACCTCCGACTTCGGCTCGGGATGTTCGGCCGACGGCAACCTCATCATCGAAGCCTCGATCTTCGACACGCTGCTCGCGCAACTGCAGAAAGAGGGCGGCTATCTCGCCAACGACGAGGAGAAGGCGAAGCTTGCGCCACGCGATGTGGGACGACGAGGGCCACCGGACGTGCCGACACGGTCGCGATCGCCCCGCAGCAGCTCGCCGAAGGCCGCGGGCTTCACCATTCCCGCCGACCGCAAGTTCATCATCGTGCACGGCGACGGCATCGGCAAGGAGCATCTGTTCTCCAGCGAGAAGCTGACGACGCTGCTCGCGGTGTACAAGTACAAGGGCTTCGACCAGGCGCTGAAGATGATGCGCGCGATCTACGACGTCGGCGGCAAGGGCCATTCCTGCGGCATCTATTCGTTCAACGAGGACCACATTCACCAGCTCGCGCTTGCCGCGCCGGTCAGCCGCATCATGGTGCGTCAGCCGCAGTCCAAGGCCAATGCCGGCGCGTTCAACAACGGCATGCCGATGACCTCGAGCCTGGGTTGCGGCACCTGGGGCGGCAACATCGTCTCCGAGAACGTTCACCTGAAGCACTACATGAACACGACCTGGGTGTCGGTTCCGATCAAGGAGGACCGACCCTCCGGACGAAGAGCTGTTCGGCGCGTTCTACGATCCGGCGCTCGAGCTCGACGAAGGCCACTTCATGACGACCTGACCCGACCCTTTGATCCGGGTCCAGACCCTCCAAGGATTTTTGCCATGCGCGATCTCGTCTCCCACCAACTCGTCCGGTATCTCGAAGCGCGCGGGGTCACGCACGTCTTCGGGCTGTGCGGTCACACCAACATCGCCGTGCTCTCGGCGATGGCCAACAGCAAGCTGCATTTCGTCAACGTCCGACACGAGCAGATCGCCGCCCACGCCGCGGACGGTTATGCGCGTGTGACCGGCAAGGCCTCGGTGCTGCTGACCCATCTCGGGCCCGGCCTGACCAATGCCGTCACAGGCGTCGCCAACGCGGCGCTCGACTGCATGCCGATGGTGGTGATCGCCGGCGACGTTCCGACCCATTACTACGGCAAGCATCCCCATCAGGAGGTCAACCTCCACGCCGACGGCGATGCAGTTCGAGATCTACAAGCCGTTCGTGAAACGCGCTTGGCGCGTGGAGAGTCCGGAGCTCTTCCCGGAGATCATCGAGAAGGCGTTCCAGCTGGCCGAGAGCGGCCAACCCGGGCCGGTGCTGGTCGACGTGCCGATGGACATCTTCTCCAAGGAAGTCGACGTCGCGCGTTTCGATCGGCTGAGTCACAACACCAAGACGCTCGTCAAGCCCGACCTCGACGCCGACGCGGCGGCTCAGATCGTTCGCGCGCTGGGCGAAGCCCGCAAGCCGGTTCTATGTCGGCGGCGGCGTCGTGTTGGCGAAGGCCACCGACGAATTGAAAGCCTTCGTCGATCACATGGGCATTCCGGTGGCGCTCAGCCTGATGGGCAAGGGCGCGCTGCCGGACGATCACCCGCTGATGCTCGGCATGACCGGTTTCTGGGGCACCAAGTTCATCAACGAGAAGTGCCGCACCGCCGATTGGGTGCTGGCGCTCGGCACGCGCTTCAAGGAAGCCGACTCGCAGCTCCTGGGAGCCGGAATACACGTTCGCGTTTCCGCCGGCGAAGCTCATCCACATCGACATCGAGCCGAGCGAAATCGGCCGCAATTATCCGACCGAGATCGGCGCGGTCGCGGACCTCAAGCAGGCGCTCAAGACGCTGAACCGCGTGGCGAAGCAGCTCTATCCGAAGCCGAGCCGCAACGAGGCTCTGGAGCGCGAGATCGCCAAGGTGCGCGAGGAGTTCAAGGCCAGCAACCGGGCGATGGCCGAGAGCTCCAGCTTCCCGATGATGCCGGAGCGCATCCTCGCCGAAGTGCGCGCCGTGCTGCCGCGCGACGCGATCATCACCACCGACGTCGGCTGGAACAAGAACGGCGTCGGCCAGCAATTCCCGATCTATACGCCGGGCAGCGTGCTCACTCCGGGCGGCTATGCCACGATGGGCTTCGGGCCCGCCGGCGGCGCTGGGCGCCAAGATCGCCGCGCCTGACCGCGTGGTGATCTCACTCGTCGGCGACGGCGGCTTCGGGCAGAACCCGGCGGCGCTGGTGACCGCGCCAGGAAGAGAACCTCGCGGTCGTCTGGGTGGTTATGAACAACAATGCGTTCGGCACCATCGCCGGGCTGCAGAAGGCGCATTTCGGCATGACTTACGGCACGACATTCCCTTCGACCGGGGATGAATGGACTGCCCGATTACGCGGCGATCGCCAGGGCCTATGGCGTCGAGGGCGTCCGCATCCGCTCGGCCGAGGAGTTCAAGCCTGCGCTCGAGAAGGCGATCGCCTCGGGCAAGCCCTGCGTCATCGACGTCGCGATGAAGAACAATCCGACGCCGACCGCCGGCCACTGGAACATCCTCGACATCTACTCGCCCGGCCGAAAGGTCGGCCACGTCAGCACCGACTGAACCGATGCGAGGGCGGACCGATGAAATTGGTTCCCGAAGTCCTGATCGAAGACGAAGCGCTTCGCGACGGACTGCAGAACGAAAAGCGCATCTTTTCACTTGAAGAGAAGGTTGGGCTAATCGAAGCGCTCGTCGCGGCCGGCCTGAAGCGTATCCAAGTGGGCTCTTTCGTCCACCCTAAGCGGGTGCCGCAGATGGCCGACACGGACGCGCTGTTCGCGGCGGCGAAACCCGTCGAGGGCGTGACCTACTCGGCCCTTGTCCTCAACAGCGCCGGGCTCGACCGGGCGCTCGCGGCCGGGGTCAAGCATCTCTCGATCTCCGTATCGGCGAGCGAGACCCATAGCCGCAAGAACGCCAACAAGTCGGTGAGCGAGGCGCTCGACGACATCACGCC
Organism: uncultured Alphaproteobacteria bacterium; assembly: GCA_963770035.1. Taxonomy (GTDB): domain Bacteria; phylum Pseudomonadota; class Alphaproteobacteria; order Rhizobiales; family Beijerinckiaceae; genus Roseiarcus. The sequence continues at coordinate 15,081 of CAVYON010000011.1, forward strand.
GACCATCGAGCGTGCGCTTAAGGAGGGGATCGCGGTGCGCGCCGGCATCCAGTCGGCGCTCGGCTGCGGTTTCGAGGGGCCCATTCCGCTTTCAAAGGTCGTCGAGATCGCCAGGATCTACAGCCGCATTGGCGCGCACGAGATCAACATCGCCGACAGCGCGGGGCTCGCCAATCCGAAGCAGGTCTATGAGACGGTCGAGGCGGTTCGGGACGCGATTCGCCCTGACGCCAAGATCTCGCTGCACCTGCACGACACCCGCGGGCTCGGGCTCGCCAACATGTTCGCTGGCCTGCAGGCGGGAGTGACGATCTACGATGCGGCGGTCGGGGGCGTCGGCGGCTGTCCCTTCATTCCCGGCGCGACCGGCAACATCTCGACCGAAGACGCCGTCTATGCCCTCGATGCCATGGGGGTGAAGAGCGGGATCGACTGGCGGAAGCTGAAGCCTGTGACCGCCGAACTGGAGGACAAGCTCGAGCGGCGGCTGCCGAGCCGGATTGCGCATATGGCGCCGGCCCCGGTCGCCGCGAACTAAGGAAAGACGCCATGAAACACGATTATTCGCTGGCGCATCTGACCGTCCTGTCGCTGACGCCGCCTCATGTCGTGGAAGTCGCGGCGCGGGCCGGCTACCGCTACGTCGGCCTGCGCACCACGAAAGTAACGTCCACGGAGGACCTGGTCGATCTGACGAGCGACAAGGCCGCATTGAGGAAAACCAAGGCCGCCCTGGCCGCGACGGGCATCGAAGTCAACGACATGGAGCTCTTCCGCATGGACCCTCACACCGAACCGGAAAGCTACGTTCCGGCCCTCGAGGTGACGGCGGAACTCGGCGCGACGAACATCATCGCCCAGTTGCCTGATCCGGATCGCACCCGCGCCGCCGACCGCTTCGCCCGGCTGTGCGACCTGGCCAGACCGTACGGCGTCTTTGTCAGCCTCGAGTTCCCGCACTGGACGGAAACCGGGACTCTCGCCGCCGCTGTCGAGATCGTGCGGGCGGTCAAGCGCAGCAACGCCGGCATCCTCGTCGACATGCTGCACATGGATCGCTCGAATTCGAGCATCGACGACCTCGGCCGCCTGCCGCGCGAATGGTTCCGCTTCGCCCACCTGTGCGACGCGCCGAAGGAGTGGGCGCATACCCATCCGGGCGCCATTCACACCGCGCGCGACGAACGCCTGTTTCCCGGCGAAGGCGGCATCGATGTCCGCGGCATTCTCGCGCAGATGCCGCAGAACATCCCTTATGCGCTGGAAATCCCGCGCTCGGTGCTGACCCGCGCCGCCGGTCCGGAAGACGTCGCCCGGCTCGCGATCATGGTCTGCCACAGCGAAATCGATCGCGAGCCCGCCGAGTCTGACCGGGCTCCGGAGGTCAGGCGCGCAATACCGGCGTGAGCAAGGAATCGAAGTGCGGATCCTTCTAAGGCCTCCATCGTGAGCGATTTGGGGCCATCCCATTCCTCCCCACAAGGGGAAGGGGCGCGCCGAGAAGCGAAGGTTCGTGGGGCACGGTCGCCAGAAGGATGCAGCCAGACATGGGTGAGTGCTTGAGCCAAGAGGAATCATAGCAATCGGCGCGGTCGAAGACATCCGGCCGCTCCAGTCGGCGGCCGCAGCCCTGCCGTCTTCCAAAACGCAAAGGGAGGAAAAAGAATAAAATGGTCAACGCCACACTGTCCACTGTCAGCGGCAAGATGGCCGCGAAGCCGACGCACGCGCGTTGGGGCATCCTCGCGCTCATCGCCGTCAGCACGATGATCAACTATCTCGATCGAACCGTGCTCGGCATCGCCGCGCCCTCCCTCCGCGCCGATCTCCGCATCGACGCGGCCATGATGGGCATCGTGTTTTCCGCCTTCTCCTGGACCTACGCCGCCGCACAGATCCCGGGCGGTGTCTTTCTCGACCGGTTCGGTTCGCGACTGACGTATTTCCTCTCCCTAACGTTCTGGTCGCTGTTCACGCTCCTGCAAGCCACTGCGACCGGCCTCGGCTCGCTGCTGTTCTACCGCTTTGGCCTCGGTCTCGCCGAGTCGCCGTGCTTCCCGACCAACAGCCGGATCGTGGGGACCTGGTTCCCGCAGCAGGAACGCGCAACAGCGACGGGCATCTACACCGTTGGCGAATATATCGGCCTGGCGTTCTTCAGTCCGTTCCTGTTCATGCTGATGGCGGCCTATGGCTGGCATGCGCTGTTCATCGTCGTCGGCGTCGCCGGCATTCTCCTTGGCGTCGTCTTCTATTGGCACTACCGCGAGCCAGCCGATCATCCGACCGTCAACAAAGCCGAACTCGACTATATCGCCGCAGGCGGTGGATTCGCGACAACCATTCACGAAAAGGCGCCCTTTTCCTGGGCCAACGTCAAAAGGCTGCTGTCCTACCGGCAGGTCTGGGGCGCGGGCATCGGTCAGTTCGCCGGCAATTCGACGCTGGTGTTCTTTCTGACCTGGTTCCCGACCTACCTCGCGACCGAACGCCACATGACGTGGGTCAAGGTCGGCTTCTTCGCCGTGCTGCCGTTCATCGCCGCCGCGATCGGGGTGCTGGCCGGCGGCTGGGTCTCGGACAAGCTCTTGAAGTCGACCGGTTCGGCCAACATTGCCCGCAAGGCGCCGATTATCGCCGGCCTGTTGCTGGCGTCTCTGATCGTCACGGCGAACTGGATGGACAGCAACGTCGCGGTCATCGTGGTCCTGTCGATCGCCTTCTTCGGCCAAGGCATGGTGGGGCTCGGATGGACGCTCATTTCCGACATCGCGCCGATGTCGCTGATGGGTCTGACCGGCGGCCTCTTCAATTTCGCGGCCAACCTCGCCGGCATCATCACTCCCATCGTGATCGGCTTCATCGTCGCCGCCACGGGCTCGTTCACCTGGGCGCTCACGTTCGTCGGCGCCGTCGCCCTGCTCGGGGTTTTCTCCTACGTGTTCATCCTCGGCGACGTGCATCGCCTCGAAGACTAGGGGTCCGCTTCGGTCGAAAGGATCTTATCCGAGGTCGACAACAACCTGTCATCCCCGTGAAAGTAGGGATCCATCTGGCCGCCGGACGCTTCTGGACCCCCGCCTGCGCCGGGAGTGACAAAGCAAAGCCGGCTCGCCGCCGGGCGATCCGGTCCGGCAGCGGCTTCTCCCCCCTGGAGACACCCGTCATGATCACAGGAAAGACCAAAGTCATCGCTCACATCGGTTACCCGACCGAGCCGTTCAAAGCACCCATGATCTACAACCCCTGGTTCGAAGCGAAGGGACTCGACGTCGTCGTCGTGCCCCTCGGCGTCAAGGGCGAAGACTACCCCGAGGTTCTTAGGCCGCTGTTTCGCGTCACCAACCTGCATGGCGCGCTCGTGACGATGCCCAACAAGGTGACGACGGTCCGCCTCGTCAACGAATTGAGCGTCACAGCCAAGATCGCCGGCTCCGCCAATGCGATCCTTAAGCGCCCGGACGGTTCGCTGCTCGGCGACATGTTCGATGGCGAAGGCTTCGTCCGCGGCGTCGCCCGCAAAGGCCGGCGAATCAAGGGCGCGCGCGCGCTCGTGGTCGGGTCGGGCGGCGTCGGATCGGCGATCGCCGCCTCGCTCGCCGCCGCCGGCGTGTGCGCGCTCGGCCTCTACGACGTCGCGCCGTCCGCCGCGTTGGCGCTCGCCGACCGGCTCACCACCCATTACTCGACGCTGAAGGTGTCGACCGGCTCGGCTAACCCGGAAGGCTACGACATTGTCGTCAACGCCACGCCGATTGGCATGAATCCGGGCGACCCCATGCCGATCGACGTCGAGGCGATTTCGCCGGCCGCCTTCGTTGGCGAGGTCGTCATGCGGGAGGAATACACGCCCCTGCTGCGCGCCGCCAAGGCCAAGGGATGCCAAGTGCAGGTCGGGACGGACATGCTGTTCGAAATGATCCCCGCCTACATCGAATTCTTCGGTTTCGGCGCCACGACCCCCGAGGAACTCCACAAATATTCGAAACTCCAATACTGATACGCGACAGGAGGCGCCGTTCAGATCCTGTAACCCGGGCGTCAACTCGAACCGGGCGCAAAAGCGGCGCGACCAGGACAAACCGTTGGTCGGGTCCGCAGACGGCGCGGCGAGACCGACGGAGCGGCTCGGCTGGAGATAATTTTCCTCACCGGGGCCGCGTGTTCCGACCCGTAACCTGTATCATCGACTTGAGCGAGCGGTCGCGACCAAGCACATCATTAGGAGGGAAACATGAAGCGCATTCTCGTGTTGAATGGGATCAACCTCAATATGTTCGGCAAGCGGGACCCCAAGCACTATGGGACTGCCACATTGCAGGACATCGACGAATCGCTCGTCGCGCTCGCTCAGGAACTCGGCGTCAGCGTCGAGTGCTTCCAGACCAATATCGAAGGGGCGTTCGCCGAAAAAATCCATCAGGCCCATTTCGACAACATTGACGGCGTGGTCATCAACGCCGGCGCCTGGACCCACTACAGCTACGGCATCCGCGACGCGCTCGCGATCCTCAAGTGTCCGATCATCGAGGTGCACATGTCCAATGTGCACGCGCGCGAGGCGTTCCGGCACAATTCGGTCATCGCCGAAATCGCCGTCGGCCAGATCGCCGGCTTCGGCGTCGACTCCTATCTGCTCGGCCTGCGCGCCTGCGTTTCGCAAATCAAAGGCGCAAGTTGAGGCGTCGCGTACGGCGCTGGGCTGCGGTCCACTCTCGTCAAATGCGCCGTCCGAGGTCGGCGAGCAGGCGCAGGCCATGCGGCCACGGCCCAAAGCCGGCTTCCGCGTTGATGTGACCGGCCTCGCCCAGATCGACCATATCCGCGCCCCAGACGCGCGCCCAGTGTTTGGCGCGGCGAAGCGACATGACCGGATCGTCCTCGCTCGCCACGACGAGCGTCGGCACGCCGAGGCTCCGCTCGGGCACGCGCGCTTCCGCCTCGAAGCGTGTGGGCTCGGCGGGCGCCACCAGCATCAGGCCGGCGACCCGCCCGTGGCCGTCGCCGGCGACGCAGGCCGAGGCCAGCGCGCCGAGCGAATGGCCGATCAGCACCGCGGGACGACCGCCGGCGTGCAGCAGGCGGCCGATGGCGTGAACCCAGTGCTCGATGTCGGGCTCGTCCCACCGGCGCTGCGCGATGCGCTGGAACACCGGGGTCCGGCGCTGCCAATAACTCTGCCAGTGCTCGTGACCGCTGTCCTTGAAGCCGGGGACGAGAACGAAGTCGAGACGCGACGCGAGCGCGCCGAGTTCCTCGATCGTTTCGCCCACCGCGTGCCCGAACATCCGCAAAATCCTCCGGTTCCCTGCCGTGGAGGAGACTAGGTCCCGCCCCTCAGCCTCGCAAGCGTCCCTTGTCGCGCCAAGCCATCCTTTGGTTGGGCCAGCGCGAGGAGGACGACGCGCCGCCCGCGCCCGGAAAGCCTCAGCAAACGTCTCCGTCCGTGCGCGAAGGTCGCGGCGCTCCGTCCAGAATAGTCTCGATCGCGCGGCGCAGTTCGTCCAGCGGATGCGCGCGCGAACGGGCGCAGGCGTGCGCGGGACCGTCGCACAGGATGCATCGCCGAACCGGCAGGCCGAGGCTGCGGCGCGACAGCCCGCCGCGTCGCGGGTCGGTGACGTCGAGATCCCAGAGCCGGCCCAGGGGCTCCGTCGTTTCGAGATCAACCAGGGCGCGCTTGAGCTCGTCCGACGGCGCTTCGACCGCGAGCGCCGCCTCTGGACCCGTTGGCGCCGTCTCGGTCCAAAGCCATCTTGCCAACCACCGGCGCGCGCGGAACAGGGGGTCGAGCGCGTCGATCGCCGATTGCTGAAGGTGCCGGCTCGCCGGGCAATCCTTGACCGGCCCCGGCATCACCGGCGTCACGGTGACGATTGGCAGTCCCAGACGCGACAAGGCGTCGTACCGGCGAGCCTCGCGGGCCTCGCGCGCCGCGAGCACGGCGTCGAGTTCGGCGACCGGCCCGGCAAAAAGCGCTTCGTCCATCGGGCTCATCCTTTGGCCTCGCCGCTCGCCCCCGATCACGCTTCCGCGGCGCGTCGACTAGGTTCGGCGCACGTCGTGATATGCCGGGCGAGCGCCGCCGCTGCGTCTTCCGCGTTTTGCCTGAGCGCCGCATCGAGGATGTCCGCATGCTCCTTGAGGTGAACTCAAGGTTTGTTACTTTTTGTACGGTACTTTGGACGGACCATGAACGTCCGTGGCGTCATGCCGCCTCGTCGATGGTGTTGAGGGGACGGAAGCCCTCGTTCAGGATGTTAATCGCGCTCCAGAGATAGTCGCCGGTGAGGCTGAGGTAAAATGTGGTTCCAGCCCAATGGGGCCACATGTTGCAGGAGATCGTCAGGAGCTGCGTTGCCACAGCGTCTCACGTGATCTACGGCGCGCCCGAGATAGACAGTGTTCCAATAGACGATCGCGGCAGTGACGAGATTGAGGCCGGAGGCCCGATAACTCTGGTTTTCCAGCGTCCGATCGGCGAAGCGACCCTGCTTATGAAGGAAAATGGCCTGATCGAGCGCGTGCCGCGAACTCGCCCTTGTTCAGACCAGCATGACATCGCCGACGGAGTTCTGGGCTCTCCAACCAATCAAGCATGAACAGTGTGCGCTCAAGCCGGCCAAGTTCGGAAAGTGCAAAGTCGAGCTGATTTTGCCGCGGAAACGCACCGAGCTTCTTCAAGATCACGGAGGGCGCCACCGTGCCGGCTTTGACGGAAGCGGCGAGCCGAATGATCTCGTGCCAATGGTCGCGAATTACGTCGATGCGGATCGGACGGCCAAATAGGCTTTCGATCCCTTTATATTCGGCCGGATTGTCAATGGCGCCGAGACGATAATCCTGGAAGTCGCGAAGGCGCGGCACGAAGCGAAATCCGAGGAGATGGCACAACGCGAAAACATGATCGCTCGCCCCGCCGGTGTCCGTATAATGTTCCTTGATGGTCAGCGCTGTGCCGTGATGCAGGAGGCCGTCGAGGACATGGGGAGCCTCGCTCATCGTGGCGGAAAGAACCTTGCCGTAGAACGGTCCGTACTGGTCGGAGATATGCGTGTAGAAGAGCATCCCCGGATCAACGCCGTATTTGGCGTTGATGTCGCCTGGTCCGTAGCCGCGCCGTCCTGCGCGAAAGAATTGGCCGTCCGACGACGAAGTTGCGCCGGCGCCCCAAATAGCGGCCATCGGCTCAGCATGGTGCGCGTTGATTATCGCCCCGAGCGCCGACTTGTACGTCTCCTCGCGCAAATGCCAAGTGTGAATCCAGGCAAGCTGCGCTTTGGTCACGCCCTGCGAAGCATGGGCCATCCGCTCCAAGCCGAGATTTGTGCCATCCGCAAGGATGGCGGCGAGCAGGGCGTTTTCGTTCTCGACCTGCTTGCCGGAGCGCAGATCTGTAAAGGCATATGCAAAACCGGTGCGGCGACAGACCTCATGCAAGAGTAATACGAACGCGGGGCAGCAGCCGGTCGAGCGCTCTGTCCAGACGCTCGGCTTCGGGCGGCATCATCGCCTGCGTCGGCGATACGTGGAGAACTCCATTGCGAAGGGTGACACCTTCAAGGCGATCATGGCGTAAGGCGTTGGCGAAACGCCGCAGTCGCCAGTCGAGGAGACGGCTGCGCTCTTGCAAATAGGCCTCACATTCCGCCGGCGCCGCCAATGTCTTTGCGCTCTCCTTCACCTCGGCTTTCGGTAAGAGGTAGCGGTCGAACTGCTGATAATTCTTGGTTCCTTCGATCCAAATGTCGCCCGAGGCCAGCCGGCGGCACAAGACGGCGAGCGACGCAATTTCGTAAAGCCGGCGATCAACCTCGCCGTCCTTCACAACGAGACGGCGCCAGGCCTTCGGCAGAAACGACAGTGGCGGCTTTCCCGACATCGGCCTGTGCGGTTCTCTATTCAGCCGTTTCAACAGGTCGAGCGCATAAAGCAGCGCGTCGTTATTCGTGGACGCTTGGAACGTGAAGCTCTCCAGGAACTTCGGCGCGAAACGACGAACGGTCATGTAGCGCTCGCATGCCTTGATAAGGGGATCTTCGTCAGCCTTCCTCCCAAGTTCGGCAGCTATCGGTTTGGCGGCAAGCAGGCGGCTCCAGCCGATCGCACTGTCAAGCGCTTCGAAGGGATCAGAATTGGCGTCCCGGGCCCGGGTTAGCACCTCGATCGTCGAAGAGAGCATACGCATCAAATCCGCGACCTCTTTCGCCGTCGCCTGATAACGTCGCTCGATGCCTTTTCGAGCCTTGGTGAAGAGGCCAAGGATCAGCCGCACAAACATTCCGACGGCGGCATCCGAGAGGCGCGTTTCCAGATCGAGTAAATGGGCCACGAGCGTGGCGCGCCGGCGGCGCAGCCCATATTCGTCGAGAAGAAAGGCCGGCGCGGCTGCTCCTTCGCGCGCCAATTGTCGAAACCGCCACTCGGACACCCGCCCAGTAATTCTTGGATCGAGTTCAAAGGCGCGCACGTAAGCCAATCGGTCGAGAATCGCCGCAAGGTTTGACGCCTTCGGCGCTTCCGCCCAATCGCGCAGCCACGCGATCGGGGTTCGCTTCAGCGCCGGATCGTAGGCGAGCAGACCGTCGATGCGCACTGCTATTCCAGCGACGATATCAACGATCATAGCGTCGGCGGTGAGACGACGCGCACGCGCGCGGCCCCGCGACGGCAATTCGTTCGATCCTTGATGGGGCCGGTAAAATGATGCGGCGGTCCCGCAATTGTCGCAACAACGCCTGAGCTATCGCGGAGCCTTTGTCGGTCGACATTGCCTCCTTTGTCGCGCAATCAAGCAAGTCACGGCGATCAGCGCTCGTGCACGCACGCAGTCCGAGATGTTCGGCCGCCTCCCGAAAATGCTCACGGCGAGTTGTGTCGCGTCGCGCGTAGTCCTGAAAGACCGGCCATGGCACGCCGATTTGCCGGGCAAGAAATTAAATCAGCGTCGCCGGCGCTCCGCTTTCAACCCGTAGACCAAATCCGGGATGTCTGAGCAGGCTGAGCTGAACGGCGATGCCGAGTTGATTGCGAGCGCCGCGCTTCGACAAAATGAAATCGCGGTCGTCGCCGCTGAGCGAATAAAGCCGGATCAAAGAGGCATCGTCGACGGGCGCTTCGAAAAGCTGCTTGCGATCCGCCTCATTCAGCAGGCCTCGTCGCGCCATGCCCCCTCCAATCGCGTGTCCGGCAATCGTTCGTTTCCCGGTCGATCGCCGAGCTGTCCGGAAAGAGTGCTTGACAATGGCAAGCCGGACAGAATGATTGTCGGACAAGAAAACGGACGCGTCCGCGAAAATTGTGATGACCCGGATCGGTTATGCACGGGTTTCGACGGTCGAGCAGGAGCCGGCGCTCCAGCTTGACGCGCTGCGCGCCGGGTGCGATCGGATCTTCGAGGATCGAGCCTCGGGCGCGAAGACTGATCGCCCCGGTTTGGCCCAAGCTCTCGACTTCGTGCGGGAAGGCGACGTTCTCGTCACCTGGAAACTCGACCGTCTCGCGCGCTCGCTCCCGCACCTGATCGAGACCGTGAACCTGCTGGACCAGAAAAGCGTAGCCCTGCAATCCTTGACGGAAGCGGTCGACACCACGACGCCGGGCGGACGTCTGATCTTCCACGTGTTCGGCGCCCTCGCCCAATTCGAGCGCGACCTCATTCGCGAACGCGCACGAGCCGGCCTTTCGTCCGCCGCATCGCGCGGCCGACGCGGTGGACGAAAACCCGTCGTAACCACCGAGAAGCTGATCCGCGCCAAAGCCTTAATCGCCAACGGGCTGACGGTCCGCGAGGCGGCGTCCCGGCTGAAGGTCGGAAAGACCGCGCTCTACGGGGCGCTTGCGTCAAACGCCGTCACCAACACCCAAGCAAAAGCCTCAGTTCATGATTTGTCCAACCTAGCGTACAAAAAATAACAGACTTTGAGCTGACCTCGACTTGCGATCGCGGTTGTAGCCGAACGCCGCGAGGGCGTTGTGCTCGCCTTCGAGGTATGTGCTGGTGACGTCGTAGAGGAAGACGTCGGGCGCCGAGGCCGCCTCTCTCCGGGCGAACAGCCGGCTCTCGATGTCGGCCTGATTGTCCGCCAGCCAGTCCAGATTGCCGTAGAGGTCGTCCTCGTCGAACCCGGTCATGCCGAGCGCCGCGCCGACCGCATGGCCGCCCGCGAGCCGCACCGCCGACAGGCGCGAGCCCTGGTCGAGCACGCGGGCGATGACCTGCCACAGCGCCAGCTTGCCTTGTCGGTCCGAGCCCAGGGCGGCGACGAGGCCGAGTTCGCGCGCCAACTGCGACAGAACCCAAACCGCCCCGACCGACGGCCCCTGCTTTAACTCCGGCCCGCCCTCGGCGTCGGACGCCAGGATGCGAGGCAGATCGCCCTTGTGCTTCAGCGCCAGCCGGATCGCCTCGACCTCCTCCGGCTTGCAATGGGTGAGATTGGCCAGCGTCCGATGCTTGACCTTGCCGTCCTCGCGATAGGTCTCGCGCAGCAGGTGGCGCTGGTAGGTCTTGCCGTTGACGCAGGTGGGCGAGCTGTCGACGAACATTATGGCTATGACATTACGCCTTCTCGCCTATAATGACAAGCCAAACATATATATTTTAGTGGCTACACACGGCGCCGCAAAATCCTGACAACCTATTGACCCACAAACACAAAAACGAAAAATCGCATCAAAAGAGGGGGGAACATCCGTTGAACGAAGAATGGGTTATGTACCCATCATCCTCGCGATGCCGTCGCAGTCGGTAAGAAAGCCGATGTGGCCAGCTCTTGGGTTGGCGCGTACAGGGCCGCGGGGTTAACGATCTCAAATCGACGACGTCCTTCAGCGCTGTTGCCGTCGAAGGCGCAGTTGCTCGCGGAAAGGCCAATCAGGCGAGCGTTTGGCGTCTAAGTTTCGCACGAAATCGACGACTGATCTGACCCTTCGTCAAACGAGATCCGCCTCGACACGCTCAGCGCTCGCGTCCGGGCGCGACATGGAGACCTTGACGGCCCGGCGCTGCGACGCCTCGAACGCCGCCACTCCGCAAAAGCTCCAAATCCTCTCCCCCAGTGGGAGCAAATGAACACTAAGGGCCTGTCAGAGATCAACTGCATTGACGAGCGAGGCGACTGAGGGGGCGATTGTGTAGTTCCATTCGCCGTGGAAATCATCGCGAGAGATGTTGAGGGTTTGCATCTGCTCGTCGGATACGAGGATTCCTTTTGGATATATTTTGTCGTCGAGTTCGCAGCGGACGGTCAAGCCGGTTTGCGTCGTCGTCGCCCCGATCAGTTCGACGATGACGCGATAGCTGAGCAGCGGTTTGGCGCGCCAGTTTTGCGTGATGAATGAGAATAGACGGTGTTCGATCCATGCCTATCCGGTTAACGCCCATACCCACTAGGTGTTGATTTGGGAGGTCCGTTCTTATCCGCTTGACGCCCAAGAACGGTTGGTGCAGCCTGGGTATAAAGCGGATAATGGGACGCACGCATGGACGTTCTCGACCACGCGGATTTGGCCTTCCCGCAGTCACTTCCCGAGTTCCAGCGGCTCTTTGCCGACGACGCGGCCTGCGCGGCCTATCTGGAGAAGGCCCGCTGGGACGGCGGTTTCATTTGCCCGCACTGTCAAGCCTGCGAAGAACTGTTCCGTTTCGACAACCGCGCCGGCGTCCTGCGTTGCCGAAAATGTCTCAAGAACACGGGGCTGATGGTCGGGACCGTCATGGAGCGCAGTCATTCCCCGCTCAGCGTCTGGTTCTGGGCCGCCAACCTCGTCGCAAGCCAGACGCCCGGCATGTCGGCGGTGCAGTTCCAGCGCCAGCTTGGCTTGTCGGGTTACGAGACCGCCTTCGGCATCCTCCACAAGCTCCGCGCCGGCATGGTGCGACCGGATCAGGACCGGATCGGCGGCGCGGCGGTGGGGCACGTCGAGGTGGACGAAGCTTATGTGGGTGGAGGAACGCGCGGCGAAGGCCGAGGTGTCCACCATAAGACACTTGTCGTTGCCGCCGTCGAAGTTCGCCGTCGGGAGCCTGGCTCCACCCAGGACAAACGGAAGGATGGCCGCTACGCCGGTCGTGTTCGCCTCGCCATCGCCGCCGACCGCAGCGCCGACGCTCTGGGCGGTTTCGTCGAGAGCGCCGTCATGCCGGGATCCTGCTCGTCACCGACGACTGGAGCGGCTACGCCAGCCTGCGGACGCGCGGATATGATCACCACGCCATTGCCGAATGTGGCGATCCCGAAGTGGCCGAGCAGTTCCTGCCCATCTCCCATCTCGTCTTCAGCAACCTGAAGTCTTGGCTCAACGGCATCCATCACGGCGTGAGCGCGAAGCACCTGCAAGCCTATCTCAACGAGTTCACCTTCCAATTCAACCGGCGCTTCTACCCGTTCAACGCCTTCCGATCTCTGCTCGGTATCGCGGGAGATGCAACTGCCCCAACATATGCCGAGTTATACTCGGGTAAATGGAAGCACCCTACCTGTAGCGGGTATGGGCGTTAACCGGATAGGCATGGTTCGAAGAAGGCGCCTGCTAGGCGACCTTGGTCGAAAGACGATGTCCGGCTTCTCATAAGTATGGCTCGCAAGGAACCTGCATCAAAAATTGCGAAAGCGCTCAAGCGAACCGAGGCCGCAACGCGTCAAAAAGCGACGAACCTCGGCGTCTCGGTCAGCATGGCGCGCAAGAAACGAGCACCCGCGAAAAAGCGCTGAGGCGACGCCTGAGATTGCAGATCGGCAGGTGCGATGAACCTTTTCGACGAAGAGATTGCGTCCGACTACGCGATCCTCAGGCAATACGGGGCGCGACCGCACCTGGGGCAAGCTGCATTTCAATCGTGCGGAAGACATGCCAACGCTCTATCTGCGCTTCCCTGACTTCCAGCCGATCCGCCGGAAAATGGACCCATTAGC
>CAVYON010000012.1:0-33624 GCA_963770035.1 uncultured Alphaproteobacteria bacterium
ACTGAGGCCCCTTCCCTCCACCGGCGTTACCCGGCTTCAACGGTACTACGAACCTCTCCGCCACCCATGAGCGCCCGGCCTCTCCTTCGCGGGCGTCCGGTTGATCATCCCTGACCACGCCCATGGGCTTCCCGTGTCGCTATAATCCCGTTAAATGTTGATATGGCCCGAATCCGATGGCCCCGAGGATCAGGTGGTCTGGCGTAACCGTCGGACCCAGCGCCTCCAGGGTTCGACGCCAGCCAAGGTAGTTGGATAGATTTTTCGTGGCGACGCCGTGGAAGCGGCGCATCCATTCCTTGAAGCGACTGTGGTAAGCGTTGACGTTGTTGATATGGAAATCGGGCGCCTGTGGACTTGGTTTGCCGGGCGCCGGCAGGATATGCGTCGGGATGCTTGCCTTGCGGGCGAAGGCGACAATCGCCGAGCCACCGTCGCAGCAGAACTCATTGGCTGAGGTGACGGCGCCGCCGAGAGCCGCGGCAATGGACACCCGGTTCAGCTTCGGCAGCACCGCATCCGTGGTCGCGCCCTGCCGGTCTCGGGCGACGATCACGGGTATCTGTTCGGCGGAGAGGCCGGGCTTGGCCGATTTGCCGCCTCTCTTGCGAGCGGCGCGCGGCATGCCGGATCGCCTGCCCTTGAATGATTCCAGAATGAACATCTCATCGCCCTCGACGATCCCGGCCAAAGTCGCGGGTTTGTCGCTAGCCAGCGAGGCCAGAAACCGGTGTCTCCACCGAAAGGCCGTCTTGTCGTCCACATCGCACCGCTTCGCGGCCTTGGCGATACTGACGCCGTCGATCATGGCCTCGACCTGCATGACCCATTTGTCCTTCATGCGCAAACGGGCCAAGGGCGTCTTCGTCAGGGCGTTGAACGTGCGGCGGCAGGTTTTGCAGCGATAGCGCGGCAAGGCGCTCGCCGTTCCCCAGGGCGCTACGTCACGGCAGTCGCAGTGCGGGCAGCCGATGATGTCCACCCGGCGCTGCCCGAGTTCGGCCACACGAGCCGTTCCTGCCCGCGGTGAAGGCCGCGCCCGCGCTTTGTCTGGCGTCGGGGCCGGGTCAGTTGTTGAAATGTCCACCACAACAGGCCCGACGTCACGGCTGGCCGCAGCCTCGGAGAGGGCCAGCGCCTGCCAAACCTGTCGCCGCTGCGGCTCGTTCAACGACGCAATCCCACCCAGCCAATGCTCAAACTCCGCCACGTCCATGGGGACCTCCTGACATCGCAGGCCGCCATGTTAGCCGATTTCCATAGCTAACGCCAAGTGAGCGAACCGTGTTGCGCGCGCTTTCCTTGTGTACGTGCCGCCGCCACTACCCCGGTGCAGCGACTGGGCGTCGTCTTCGCTCGTCTCACCCAGCCGTATCAGCCTTCCCCGAAATTGCGGTCGGGTCGGCCTGCACATCGTCCTTTTCGAGGCTTGCTCGGCGTTCACTCGGGTTGCGGCCCGCACACTCGCGCCGTCACCTATATGTGACCAGCTACACCGAAGGCTTCAGCCATTTCGTCACCTCCATGACTGCTCCGGTTGCTTCCGGCTGGAGCGTTTCGCCGGGTGGGACTTGCACCCACTGGAAAGCGCCGCCTTCTCACGGCGCACGCCCGAAGCAGATCTTGCCCTGACGACCGGCGCACATCCACCGCGGATCGGCTTGCCGTTTGAGGGCGCTTTTCTCAACGCGCCGAGGTATCGCCAGACAGCCTTGCAGAGCCTCGAATCCGGGCCCTCCTCGAAATCGTCCCACCTTCCCGACGACCGCGTTCAATCCTCCCCGTGATCATGGGCCCAGCCCTCGCGACGGCGAAAGCGGCGACGGTCGGGGAGCGGTTCAAGCGTCGCAGGGTCGAATTTGCCGCTTAGCCGCTCCCCCTGGTCGTTGAAAGCGTGAACCAGATAGCAGCCGTCTTCAATGCGAATCGCGACGCTGCGCCAGCCTTCGGCCTCGAGTTTCGCCTGCAAGGCTTCGCTCGGCTGCCAGTCGGTCAGAGGCGCGTCGCAGAACGAGTCTGCGCGCCCTGTGCCGAGCCTGAGTCCGGCGAGCAGGACCAGGACGACGAAAAGGCCCACGCGCATGGGATCCCTGCTTTCCGTGTCAACGCCAAACGCCACAAGCTAGCGCAGCAAACTGACGACGACCTGAACGGCGCGACGCGATTTTTTTCACGGCCTTATAGCCCCGCCGCGGTACATTGCGAGCCGAGGATCGGAGCGAGCCATGCGGATGCTGTTGGTCGAGGACGATCACGCTCTCGGGCAGGCGGTGCGAGACCAGTGCGTCGCCGACGGCCATTCGGTCGACTGGGTGAACGGCGTGGTCGACGCCAAGGCGGCCATTCTCTCCGCGCCTTTCGAACTCGTGCTCCTTGACCTGATGCTTCCCGACGGGCGCGGGCTAGACTTTCTGAAGGCGCGGCGGGCCGCGGGCGACGCGACGCCGGTGATCGTGCTCACCGCGCGCGACCAGATTTCCGACCGCATCGCCGCGCTCGACGCCGGAGCGGACGACTACCTGGTCAAGCCGTTCGACCTCTTCGAACTGTCGGCGCGCATCCGCGCCGTCGGCCGCCGCTACGCGGGCAACCCAAACCCTCTGGTCGTCATCGCCGACCTCGAGATCGATCTCGCCGCCCGCTCGATCCGCCGGTCCGGCAAGATGGTCCAGCTCACCCGGCGCGAATGGTCGCTGTTCGAGGCTTTCGTGTTGCGCCCGAGCCAGCTCATGTCCAAGGCGCAGCTCGAGGAGCGGCTTTATTCCTTCGACGCCGAGGTTGAGAGCAACACGATCGAGGTCTACGTCGGCCGGCTCCGGCGAAAGCTCGGCGCTGACATCATCGAGACGGTGCGCGGCATGGGCTACCGCCTCTGCGCGCCCGAGGCGCGCGGGTGAGCCGGGGCCCGCGCCCCTGGAGCCTGCAACGGCGGCTCGCCCTGACGCTCACGGCGGCGGTCGCCGCGCTCTGGCTTGCCGGCACGGCCGGCGCAAGCTTCGTGTTGCGCCGCGAAACCGATGAAGTGTTCGACAGCGCCCTGAGAGAGGTCGCCGAGCGCATTCTTCCGCTCGCCTATGCGGAACTGCTGTCGCGCGAGACGACCGAGGCGCAGCGCGTCGTGACGGTCGGGCCGAAGGCCGAGCATATCAGTTATGTCGTGCGCGACGCCAAGGGCGCCGTGCTGCTCCAGTCGAGCGACGCCGACGTCGCGAAGTTCCCGAAAGATCCGCCGCCCGGTTTCTCGACGACCGACCGTGTTCGCGCCTTCACCGCGTCCGGCGTTAAGGGGACGATCTTCGTCACCACGGTCGAGGATCTGGCGCATCGGCGGGCGGCCGTGTGGCGGTCGGTCGCGGCGCTAATCTGGCCGCTGCTCGCGCTCGCGCCGACCATCGTCGCGGCTGTCTGGATTTTGGTCCGGCTGGCCTTCAAGCCGATCGGCCGATTCCGGGGGAACTCGCCGATCGCGGCCGAGGCAATCTGACGCCGGTCGCGGCAAGCGGCCTGCCCGACGAGATCACGCCGGTCGCCGCGTCGGTCAATGCGCTGATCGGACGGCTCCGCGACGCGCTCGAGGCGGAACGCGGCTTCGCCGCCAACAGCGCGCACGAATTGCGCACGCCGATCGCAGCCGCGCTCGCCCAGTCGCAGCGCCTCATCGCCGAACTTCCGGACGGCGCGCCGCGGCAGCGCGCGGCTGCAGTCGCTTCGGCGCTGCGCCGGCTGACAAGGCTCTCGGAGAAGCTCCTGCAACTGGCCAAGGCCGAAGGCGGCGGGTTGATCGCGACGACCGCAAGGCCGCTCGCCCCGATGCTCCGGCTGGTCGCTGAGGATGTCGACCGCGACCTCGATCTCGGCGGCCGGCTCGAACTCCTGCTTCCCGACGGCGAAGGCCCCGTGTCGGACCTCGACCCGGACGCCTTCGCCGTTCTTGCGCGCAACCTGATCGAAAACGCCGTCAAACACGGCGATCCGGAACAGCTGATCGAAGCGCGGCTCGCCCCTGACCGCTTCTCCGTAGTCAATCGCGGGCCGACCGTGCCGCCCGAGCTGTTGCGGCGCCTGAAGCGCCCGTTCGAGCGCGGGCCGACGCGCGCGGAAGGCTCGGGGCTCGGGCTCGCGATCGCCTCGGCGATCTGTCGTGGCGCGGGCCTGACGCTCGAACTCGCTTCTCCGCCGCCCGGCGCCGCGGACGGCTTCTCCGCGACCGTCCACTTTCATCCGTCGCGCGCCGCGAAGCTGACAGCAAGCTGAACGGAAATCTGACGCCTCTTCAGGTCGCTGTCAGGCGAATGCGCGACCCTGCTCCCAGGTTCAATCCAACCCGGAGCATGTTCCGTGAAACGCATCGCACTCGCCGCCGCGCTCGTTGTGTCGGCCGCGGCCTTTGGCGCGGCCCTCGCCGCCGCCGATCGGCAGCCGGACGCGCCGTCGTCCGCGTCGCCCGAACGCCGGTCCCTGACTTCGCAGGACGGCGAGGATAGCCGCTCGCGCCATACGGCCGAAGGCTTCTTCGGTCAATTCCGCGACGGCGAGGATCACCGCAGTCATCGCCACCACTGGGATGATGACGAGGAGGACGACGACGACGGATCGGCGTCCGCCGACCGCGGCGGCGCCAGTCGTCCGGCCGATCCCAACGGCGCCAACGCGCCGGTTCCGGACAGCGGGATCTTCAATGGCAAGGCGCGACCCAAGGTCGAAGTCCAGTGACCGATCGCGATCTCCCTATTCGACTGAGAGGACAGCTTCGATGAAACTCGCTCTTCCCGCGCTCGCGGCCACGGCCGCCTTCGTCGTCCCGACCTTCGCCGAAGCGCGGCCGGTCACGTTCGAGACCACGCTCAACGACTACGGCGGCAACGGCGCCTATGTCGCGCTCTACCTTCTCGATCCGGCCGGCAAATACAAGGGCACGCTCTGGATGGCGGGCGACAAGGCCAAATACTACCGTCATCTGTCCGACTGGGCGCGCGCCTCCGGCGGGCGGCTCGCCGAAATCGACGGGATCACAGGCGCGAGCGTCGGCTCCGGCAAGACGCTGAAGATCACGGTCGACGTCACCGACGCGCTGATCAACGCCGGCTACTCGGTCCACGTCGATACGGCAGTCGAGAACGGCGACGACAATCCGTCCGAAATCGTCGCTCCGCTCGAGGCGTCCGCGTCCGGCAAGCCAATCGCCGGCGACGGCTACGTGAAGGCGTACAAGGCGACGTTCTGAGGCCGGGTCCAAATCCCGTTCGGGGGCAAATTCCATGTTGCGGCGTCTTCACTCCATCGCGGGCCTCGCGCTCGCGCTGATGCTTCTCGTCATCACGGCCACGGGCGTCCTTCTTGCGTTCGAGCCGGCTGCGAACCGCCTCGCCTATCCGGGCGTCGCGCGGGGAACGAGCGTCGCCGTCCTCGCCGACGCGCGTGGCGGCAAGGCACGCGCGCGTCGACTCGATCCGCGTGCGTGGCGACGGCGCCGTGACGGCGACCTTCAACGATGGGGCGGGAAAGAAGGTCGAGGTCGTCGATCCGCAAACCGGCGCGGCGCTCGGCGCCTACGAGACCTCCGCATTCTTCCGCTTCGTCGTCGACCTGCATCGCTCGCTGCTGATGGGCGATGCGGGACGCGTCGTCGTCGCGATCGCAGCGCTCGGGATGCTCGCGCTTTGCGTCACCGGCACGGCGCTGCTTGCGCGCAGCCTCGGCGGCGCGTCAGCGTTGCTGCGGCCCATTCGCGGCGACGCCGCGCGCCGCTGGCACGGCGAGCTCGGCCGGCTCGCCTTGGTCGGCTTGCTGCTGTCGTCGCTGACCGCGTCGTTTCTCGCCGCCACGACCTTTGGAATCCTCCCGATTCCGGAGGCCGCGTTGCCGGCCGTCGCCGCGAGCGGCGGCCCGGCCGCGCCAATCCGCAAGCCTCGCGACGCTCGCCGAAACGGACGTCGCCGACCTCAAGCAATTGACATTCCCGGCTCGAAACGACGCGTCTGGCGCGTTCCGTCTGCGCACGTCGCTGGGCGAAGCGCTAGTCGATCCGTCCACGGGCTCGATGCTGGCGTTCATGCCGACGACCGCGATCGAGCGGATCGGCGAATGGGCCTCTGTACTGCATACTGGGCGGGGCGCCTGGATTCTGGCGCTGGCGCTTGGGCTTACTACCGCCGCCGTGCCCGCGCTCGCCGCGACCGGCTTCGTGATGTGGCTGAGACGGCGCCGCGCGCGAGCCCCGGCTGCCCGCCAACGCACCTCTGCGTTTGGCCGACACGGTCCTCCTCGTCGGCAGCGAGGGCGGCTCGACCTGGGGCTTCGCCCGTACGCTCCACGCGTCGCTAACGGCGCAGGGGCGCCGCGTCCACGCCGCCGACATGAACGCTGTCGGGCTAGAGCACGTAAATGCCGAGCGACTCCTGATCCTCACGTCGACCTATGGCGACGGCGACGCCCCGTCCTCGGCGCGTTCCTTTCTCGACCGGGTCGCCGGGCTCGAACGTCCGATCCCATTCGCCGTGCTCGGCTTTGGCGACCGCTCGTTCCCGAAGTTCTGCGGCTACGCGCACGCGGTCGCCGACGCGCTCGACGCCAAGGGCTGGCCGAAGCTCATGGACTTGAAGCGTATCGACCGGCGCTCGGCGCAGGAGTTCGCGCAATGGGGCCGTGACCTCGGCGCCGCGCTCGGCTGCGACCTCGAACTCAGGCACGTCGCGGAGCGTCCGAAGACGACGGCGCTCGCGCTCGTCGGGCGCGAGACCTATGGCGAGGCCGTCGGAGCGCCGGTCGCGATCCTGCGCTTCGTCTTGCCCGCCGAGCGCGAGCGCGGGCGGCGCACGCGGCTACCGCGGTTCGAGGCCGGCGATCTCCTCGGGGTTTTGCCGCCGGGCGAGGACCTGCCGCGCTTCTACTCGCTCGCTTCGTCGACGCGCGACGACGTCCTCGAAATCTGCGTCCGCCTGCGGCCCGGCGGGCTCTGCTCGACCTTCCTGCACGGCCTTCGGATCGGCGACCGGATCGCCGCGTTCGTCCGCGAGAATCCGTCGTTCCGACCGGTCAAGGGCCGGGCGCCGCTCATTCTGATCGGCGCAGGGGCGGGCATCGCGCCGCTCGCCGGCTTCGTTCGCGCCAACGAGACCGGCCGTCCGGTCCACCTGTACTGGGGTGGGCGTTCGCCATCGTCGGACTTCCTCTACGAGCACGAACTCGCCGAGCAACTGGCGAAGCGACGCCTGACGACGCTCAGCACCGCGTTCTCGCGCCAGCCGGGCGAAGCGGCCTACGTGCAGGACCGCATCGCCGCCGACGCGCCGAGGGTGCGCGCTCTGGTCCGGCAAGGGGCCCAGATTCTCGTTTGCGGCGGACGCGACATGGCGGGGGCTGTCCAGGAGACGCTGGAAAAGGTGGTCGGGCCACTCGGACTCGATCTCGCGACCCTCCGGTCCACAGGACGGTATCTCGAAGATGTCTACTGAAGCGCTTTCGTTGTTCGGTGCGCCCGCCCGCCGGACGCTTAACGGTCCCGCAATGGGCGCGCGCTGGTCGGCCGTGTTCTACGCCGGCGATGACCTCGAGCGAGTCCGCGCTCGCGCGCCGCCTGCAGGACGCCGTCGACACGGTCGAAGCCGAAATGTCGCCGTGGCGTCCGGATTCCGAGGTCGAGCGCCTCAATGGCGCGCCTGTCGGCCAGTGGACGGCCCTGTCGCGCAACCTGTTCCACGTCCTCGCGGCCGCCCTCGAGATTGGCGAATTGTCCGACGGCGCGCTCGACATCGGGGTCGGCGATCTCGTCAAGGCCTGGGGCCTCGGCGCCGGCTCCCGCTCGCCGAACCTGGACGCCATCGCGGCGCTTGCCGGTCGGGCTTCCCTCCGCCCGCCGCAGACCCTCGAGCTCGATCGTTCGAGGCGGCGCGCGCCGCCGGCTTGCGCCCCTCCGCCTCGATCTTTCGGCGATCGCCAAAGGCTTCGGCGTCGACGAGCTTGCGCGCGTGATGACCGAATTCGGCGTCTCCTCCTGGCTCGTCGGGATCGACGGAGAGTTGCGCGCGGCAGGGCGGAAAGCGGCCGGCCGGCCCTGGGTGGTTGGCCACGAGCGGCCGAGCCGAGACGCCCGCGCCCTCATGGGCGTCATCGAACTCTGCGATTGCGCAGTCGCGACCTCGGGAAACTACCGGCATGTCGTCGAAGTAGGCGGCCGGCTCGTGTCGCATACAATCGACCCGCGCCGCTACGCGCCGCTCGGCAACGATCTCGCTTCGGTCACGGTGCTTGCGCCCACGGCCATGGCGGCGGACGGCTGGGCGACGGCGCTCATGGTGCTCGGTCGGGAGCGTGGCGCGACGCCTCGCCGCCAGTCTCGGCCTGCGAGTCGTGCTCGTCACGAACGATGGCGAGGTCGTCGCATCCGAAGGCTTCGGCCTCGGCCTCGGCCGATAAGGCGATCCGGGTTGGTGGACAGGCTGTGGGCGCGTCCGGGCGATTCCCGGATTGCAGATTGGCGTGCAGCGTCAGTCGAGGGTATGTCTCGTTTGGGCGGTGATCGCCAGTTCGTGGCTGAACTGGAACGTCCGCTATATCGCTGCGTCCCCTCGTAGCGGTTTTGTCGAAGCGTCTGGTCGGTTGGCAGCTTGTTGTAAGAACGCGGCCATTCTCTGCGCTTTTGACCTTTCAATATGAGACTAACAATGAGAGAAACATTAAGCCTCAGCAGCTTATGACGGAACATCGGCAAGTATGTTCTGATACCAAGTCCCGAAAAATCTAACTCGTCCTCTCGATTTCCCAAAGTTGCCGGGATCTGATTCAGAGATGTCGAGGAGAATTCGACATGACGACGCCTATTTTGTTACGCGGAGATTTTGACGGGGCCATGCTTCGGACCCTGGCGCTTTCGGAGAAAGTGGGAAGCGTCACGCGGCGCCTTCTGGCTCTCGTGACGATCTATGATGGGGGCACGCGGACTGACGCCGCCCGGCTCGGGGGGGGCGGGCGGCAGACCCTTCGCGATTGGGTTCTTCGGTTCACCGCCAAGGGGCCGGGCGGTCTCGTCGATGGCAAGTCGACTGGACGCCCGTCCCTGCTCGACGACGCGCAAAGGCGCGCGCTCGTCGCCATGGTCGAGGCCGGTCCGATCCCCGCGATTCACGAGGTCGTGCGCTGGAGGCTGATCGATCTGGCGCAATGGGTGTTCGACGAATACGGCCTGTCGGTCACCAAACAGATTCTGAGCCGCGAACTGCGCGCGCTGGGTTATCGAAAGCTCTCGGCGCGACCGCGCCATCATGAGCACGACGAAACGGCTGTCGCGGCCTTTATAAAAAAAGTCCCGGACCTCCTCG
Source organism: uncultured Alphaproteobacteria bacterium (assembly GCA_963770035.1). GTDB lineage: Bacteria > Pseudomonadota > Alphaproteobacteria > Rhizobiales > Beijerinckiaceae > Roseiarcus. The sequence continues at coordinate 9,318 of CAVYON010000012.1, forward strand.
CGGATATCGCGGCGACCACCGGAAAACCACTTGAGTTGTGGTTCCAGGACGAAGCCCGCATCGGTCAAAAGAACAAGATTACGCGACGCGGGGCCGAACGCGGAACGCGCCCTTTCGCCTTGAAGGATCAGAGAACCGCCTCGGCCTATATCTTCGGCGCCATTTGTCCGGCCCTCGGCAAGGCGGCCGGTCTCGTCCTGCCCTCATGCAACGCCGAGGCGATGGCGCTGCATCTCCAGGAAATCGCGCTCGCCGTCGAAGCCGGCGTCCACGCCGTTCTGTTCCTTGACCAAGCCGGGTGGCACGTCACCGCGAAGCTGCGAGTGCCCGAAAACATCACGCTCGTCCCCTTGCCCTCCAAATCGCCAGAGCTCAATCCGGTCGAAAATGTTTGGCAATATATGCGCGACAACTGGCTCTCGAACCGAATCTTCAAAAGCTACGACGACATCCTCGATCATTGCTGCTTCAACTGGAACAAACTGGTCGAACGTCCGCGGCTAATAATGTCAATCGGAACTCGGCAATGGGCTCATGGGTTCGCCTTTTAGGGACCTGGTATGACGTTACGTGCTATCCCGCATTATGCATTTCGCTGGCGGTTATGACGGGTGTCTTGCGGTATTTGGGCGATTTTGATTGCGTTCGGACGCACCGGTTCGGCGCCGGCTTTGGGCCAGAGTTTTGGTTGGAGCCGGTTTGCGGGTTGACGGGATGGTTTGCGTTTTGGGGCCTCGCGCCCCGTCGTTCAGGTGACGAGGCGAGGTATGCGGTCCAGGCCGAAGCGCAGGATATCTTGCGCCGGGCATGAGGTGGGCAAGTGCACGCGGATCATCGTCTTCATTTCGACGACGCGGGCGGCGATCTTGATGAGGCGCAGGCGCAAGGTGTCGAACTGTGCGACGCGCCACATCGAACGCTTTGGCATCGACACGCGAAGCCCCCACATCAGCCAGTATGCGCCGGCGTGGAGGAAGAGACGGAACTGATTGGCGGTCGCCTTGGTGCAGGACGTGCGGTCCGCCGCCAGATGCGTCTTTAAGGACTTGATGTGGTTTTCGGCTTGGCCGCGCCGGCAATAGAGGTCTTCGTACAGCGCCCGGGGGTTGCGCTTTTGTAAGTTGGTGACGACGAAGCGCGTGTCGGGTCCTTCCGCGCCGACTTCGACGCGGGCGATGATCCGCTCGACGCGGCTCCAACTCTCTGCGCCGTCGTAGAATTCCTTGAAGCGGCGAAGCTTGCCGTCGCGCGGCGCGGCCTCGAACCGCGCCTTCGCGCCGGCTTCGAGAGCCTCGACATGGCGACGCAACGTCGTCGTCGGCGCGACGCCGAGAATGAAGTCGAGGCCGTTGGCGTGTCGCGCCAGGCGCCCCTGCCGTCCATGCTGATGGCGATGCCGTTCTTTTCCAGGACGCCGGTGAACGCCTCGCTGGTGAACTGGCTGCCCTGGTCGCTGTTGAAAATCTCGGGTCTGCCGTGCTTGCCGATCGCCTCCTCGAGCGCCTCGACGCAGAAGCCGGCCTCCATCGTGATCGACACCCGGTGCGAAAGCACGCGCCGGCTGAACCAGTCGACGACGGCGACGAGATAGACGAAGCCGCGCGCCATCGGGATGTAGGTGATGTCCGTCGCCCAGACCTGGTTCGGCCGCTCGACCGTCACGCCGCGCAGCCGATACGGGTAGATCCTGTGGCCGGGCGCGGGTTTGCTGGTGTTCGGACGGCGATAGATCGCCTCGATTCCCATGCGCTTCATCAGGGTCGCGACATGCCGGCGGCCGACCGCCATGCCCTCGCGGCCGAGAAAGTCGCGCAGCATCCGGGCGCCCGCGAACGGACGCTCCAGATGCAGCTCGTCGATCCGCCGCATGAGGCGCAGGTCTTCGGGCGAGACCGGACGCGGCTTGTAATAGACCGCGCCCCGGCTGATGTTCAAAACCTTCGCCTGGCGGGTAATCGGGAGATCGTGCGATCTATCGATCATCGCTTTGCGCTCAGCAAGCCCGCCTTGGTGAGCGCGCCTTCCAAAAAATCGTTCTCCAGCGCCAGCTCTCCGATCTTCGCATGAAGAGCCTTCAAATCGACCGGCGCCGGCCCGGCCTCGACCCGGCCATGCCCGAAGACGCCGGCCGCCCCTTCGAGAAGCTGACCCTTCCATTGCGTGATCTGGTTGGGGTGGACATCGAACTGCTGCGCCAGCTCGGCCAGCGTCTTCTCGCCCTTGATCGCCGCCAAGGCCACTTTCGCCTTGAAGCCCGGTGTGTGGTTCCGACGCGTGCGCTTCGTCATCTGATCTCCTGATCCTCGGCCAATCTCGCCGCTGTCAGGCAGAAAATCCACTTATCGACCTGTTCAGATTCTTGAGGCCAGCTCTCAGAACCAGAAACAAACCTTCCGTGACCGGCGTCTTCGCTAAATAATCGCTGGCCAGGTCATGCTTGCGCTCCCCCGCCGCGCAATCGACGACCGGAATGCCGTTCGCCTTGGCGTAGCTCGCGCGCGCCGGCTGAACCGGCCGGCCAGACGCATCAGATGGGCGTCATCCAGGGTTTCGTCCGATCCCGTCAGCGCTCGCCACCACAGGCGGAAACCGCCCGGACTATGCCCCATCCCGAAATAGCCATTCAGGACGATGCGATCCACACAATCGTAGCTGCCGTTAAGCAACTCTCGATAGAGTTCGCTCAGTCCGTCTGCCATGGCCCGTTCTCCAGAGGCGACGCCGAGCCCCGCATCCATCAAACGCCAGCATACCGCCTACAGTGCGCATTCCATGGATGCTGAGCCTACAGCGGGCATTTCGTGAAATGAGGCGCCGTCTCAACGCGGCGCAACTGCCCCGCAGGGCCCACTTTTCCCCAGCCATGCCTGGGGGAAAAGCGTAGCCTCTTAACCTGCTGATTACTTGTATTACGCTATGTGTGTGAGGCTTCCCAGTCGGAATAGCGGACGGCTCGAAGGGCAATTCTGATGCGCGGCAATTTGCTAACTCTGTGTGACCTTCTGTTAGGCCGCCTATGGGGCGTAGCGCGGTCGCGTCGAGAGGACAGTCCGAGCACGAACCCAGTGAGTTGTGAACATCGTCGCGGGGCCCGGCGTCGGCGTATGCGATTCAAAACGGGCAAACTCTTCGATATCAAATTTCGCCCTTTGACGGAATGTTACATTGTCGATCTTTCCGAAACTGGCGCAAGAGTCAGAGCCGCGAAGACCATTGGGCCTGTCCAAGTCATTCGATTTTGTGATGACGCGGACAGAGTCGTCTTCTTGAGCAAGGTAGCATGGCGCAAAGGCAATGAATTCGGACTTGCCTTTCTTGATAGAAAGGCGGTGCTGTGAAGCGGCCTCGCGAAGATATCGACGGGGAGGGTCTCACCGTCAGAAGCTCCGAAAAACGACCGCAAGATCGCGATCGCTAATTCTACAGCCAGTCGCATCCGCCGTTCCTACTCGACGGCGTCGCCGTTCTGCTCGTCAATTCAACCCATATCAAAGGCCGCGCGACGGCTCTCCAAACCTTCGCAGCCTATTCTTGTTGTTCGTCGCCATAAACCGGCCTCCTACCCTTCTGGCGCGAGCCAGGAGACGACGAGGAATTCATCCTCGCCGATCGGTCCGCGCTCCTCACGAAGGCGCTGCTTGGCTGTCTCTGCATCCTCGCCCCAGCGCCGCCCCAAATGATAAATTGGCGGCGCGCCTGCGCTGCTTGGCCTCAAGCCGACGAAGCAGACTGGGAAAATTGCTCGCCATTGTCATCCTCCCCTTCCAATCGACGCCTCAAGCTCAGCGAGGCGGTCCTCGGCCTCCGAAACCTCAATCGCCCGAGCAGCGTTCCCGAGCAAAGTGCTTAGTCTATAGGCAAGACGCACCCCGCTGCCGATCCGATTTGTCAGTCGGTCAGTGCAGCAAACCATCTTGCTTATGCCGAGCCAGCTGGCTGACTTCAGCATTTCGTGCCATTCGTATGAGATCGATAATTCTTCTGTCAGCGCCGTGAGGGATTGGAGCTGTCACAGCAGGAATCAGTTCAAGTGGAGCAAGAAGTCGATATCTTCAAGAAGGTGTGATATCGAATTATTCTCCAGGTCACGTACCATTTGGTCAAACCAGGCCCGCAAGCTTTCCAGGAAGCTTTCAACGCGATATCATTAACCATTATTTATTGACGTCAACTTATTCGTCGCTATGAGCGGCCACATGTCGCGGCAAAGGCAGGGCAAGATCGGTCTGGGATCGAGGTTAGCGCGAGCCCGTTGGGCGCTTTTTCTATCCGGAAGAACCGACCAGAGCGGCCGGAACGATACCTCGAAGGGAGGCGCGCCATCCGACTGCGCGATAACTGCCCCAATTCGTTCGTCTTCTGGTCTACACCAATCTGCGCCTTGACGGTGGATGCATGCTTCCTTAGCGTAGCGAGAAGAAGTAAACGTGGGCGGCGGGAGAGTAGCGTGAGAGCGAATAGTAAGGCGATTGACAAGGCGAAGGTCCTCGACAATCTAGATGAGAGTCTCACCAATAACAGCAAAGTGGCGGCCTCTCTCGGCGACGAGTTTCTCGTTTATCTTATCGACATGGCGGTATCGCACGTCAGGGAGAAGGCTATTCATCTGGAAGTCGGCGCCGAACTTCAGTTGCAGGCGCTGTCCTCTAAGCCAGCATCCAATATCGAGTTCGCTCAGTGGAATGTGTCGTCACTTATGAGCGGTATTCGGCCGGTATCAGAGTGTCAGCTCAACGCCGTTCAATAAAGAAACAACAACCACGCGATTGTGCGACACTTGCTCATGTTAACTAAGATTAATGAATGCATCACAGTCTGATTGAACTCTGGAGGCCACCCCAAGAAAACCGCATCGGCCAGGTCCACCGCTTAGAACGAAGGCTTTCTATCAGAGGATGCAATGATCGGTTTCAGTTACAACGTTGTGGAAAGTATCGGTATTCAATTCTGGACTGAACGAACGCAACGCCTCATTTAACGCACTGAACGAATTCAACGTTACCAACTCAGCGCCGATCCTGAAGACGGCGGATGATTCGTACATACTTCTGCAGCATCATAGCTTGCTTGAAGCAATCTATGAAACCCCATACTTCTGGATGGGTGCCGACAGTGACTACTGCGCTACGACGCTCTCAAACCACGGCATTTTACGGAGAAGTTTGTCGCCGACAGGCTAGGGGCGGTTTTCCGCGGTGATCAAGTTCCTGCGGAACGTCGACATCTATAAAGGGCAAGAACAGAGCCGCCGAGGCTGATTCACTTGTCCTCTTTGGCGACCGCGCGGCAGCTTCTTGCGTTGTCCCAGGTTCGCCTAAATGTGGTATCCAGTCCTGGTTGAGCCGCGCTTCGGGGCTCCGAAGGGACAGCCTGTGGCAAGGGGGCGATCACTCACCGAATTCCAGAAGGAGTTTCCCGACGAGGCGAGCTGTGCGGCTTTCTTGTTCAACCGTCGCTGGCCAAGCGGCTTCGTGTGTCCTTCCTGCGGCGGCAATCGCGCCGCCGCGCTGAAGAGCCGGGCATACACCTTCGAGTGCTATGGCTGCCGTCGTCAGACTTCGATCACGGCGGGCACAGCGATGCACCGCACGCGGCTGCCGCTGACGGCGTGGTTCTGGGCCGGCCATTTGATGGCGACACATTCCAACGGCATGTCGGCGCGGCAGTTGGAGGATCAACTCGGCCTCACCTACAGAACAGCTTGGCTGCTGGCGCAGAAACTGCGGCGCTCGATGGTCGATCCGGATCGCGAACTTCTCGAAGGCGTCGTCGAAGTCGATACCCGTTCAGGCCGCGTCCGCCTCGCGGTGATCGCCGACAACACGGCGGCCTCGATCGAGGCTTTCGTGCGAGCCAATGTAAAGCCCGGCGCGACGTTGCTGACGGACGGCCACGCCTCGTATCCAGGATTGACCGACTACCGCCACGATCCGCGCATCGTCGGCAAGATGGCCGCGCACATCGTGCTGCCCTGGATTCATAGGGTCTTCGCCCTGGTGAAGCGGTGGGGATTGGGCACCTATCACGGACTGCGCCGCAAGCACGCCGATACTTATCTCAACGAGTTCGTGTTCCGCTACAACCGCCGCTTCTATCGTCACGCTTCGTTCGAAACCGTGCTCGGCCTCACGGCGCATCACGCGCCCGCGAGCTATTGGGACATCATCGGCCGCGCCAATCCGCGCAAGGGAACCGCGACGCCCCGCCGAGCGCCGAGACGCAGAAAGACCGCGACCGGAATGCGTCAGGACAGCATCGGCGGCGCGGAAAATGGCGGCCAAAATCAAGCGGCTACCGTGCCGACGACACCAAATGTGGATAAACCTGGGACAACGCAATAAGCTGCACCGCGCGATCGTAATCCAAGCAAAATCGAAACGATTGACAATCGAGGCGCGAAAAGGTAACGACATTCAACTGAAACATGATTTCCGGAAGGCTATTCAACACGCTTATGATCAAGCGCTGTCCTGCTCACAGGCATTGGAAGGCGATGGTTTCAGGTTCGTCCTACCATCAGGAGTCGAGGTTGCTGTAGAGCACAAGCCACGGATTATCTTTCCAATTAGTGTTGTTTCGGACCATTACCCGGCGCTCGCGTTCCAAGCACGTCAGTTCCTCAAGGCGACTATCACCGCTTCGATCCAGCCGCGGCTTCTTGCGTTGTCCCAGGTTCGCCTAAATGTGGTATCCAGTCCTGGTTGAGCCGCGCTTCGGGGCTCCGAAGGGACAGCCTGTGGCAAGGGGGCGATCACTCACCGAATTCCAGAAGGAGTTTCCCGACGAGGCGAGCTGTGCGGCTTTCTTGTTCAACCGTCGCTGGCCAAGCGGCTTCGTGTGTCCTTCCTGCGGCGGCAATCGCGCCGCCGCGCTGAAGAGCCGGGCATACACCTTCGAGTGCTATGGCTGCCGTCGTCAGACTTCGATCACGGCGGGCACAGCGATGCACCGCACGCGGCTGCCGCTGACGGCGTGGTTCTGGGCCGGCCATTTGATGGCGACACATTCCAACGGCATGTCGGCGCGGCAGTTGGAGGATCAACTCGGCCTCACCTACAGAACAGCTTGGCTTCGATTGGATTCATGTCCGGGCTGTAGGGCGGCAGATAGAGCAACTCGGCTCCAGCCGCTTTGATGAGTTGCTCGACCCTTGCCCCCTTGTGGCTCGACAGATTGTCCATGACGACGACGTCGCCCTGCGAGAGCGTGGGAACGAGGCATTTCTCCACCCAGTCCTCGAACGTGGCCGCGTTCATCGGCCGGTCGTAGGCCTTTTGCGCCACGAGACCGGAAAGGCGTAGGCCGGCGACGAGCGTGATGGTCTTGTAATGGCCATGCGGAATGCCGACCCGCAGTCGTCGACCGCGCCGGCATCGTCCGCCCTTGCGCGCCAGATTGGTGGAAGCCCCCGTTTCGTCAATGAACACGAGCTTCCTCGGATCGAGATCGAGTTGCGCCCCAAACCACTCCTGGCGCCGCTTCAAAACATCCGGGCGCTGCTGTTCCTCGGCATGCGCGGTTTTTTTTTGAATGTGATCTCGTGCCGATCGAAGAAGCGCCAGATCACCGACAAAGAAAAGCGCTCGCTGCAGTTGGCGATCAACCGCTCCTGGATTTCCAACAACGTGATGTCCGGCTGACGACCAATGAGGCCAAGCAGATAATCGCCATGCGCCTCAATCCGGTCCGAGCGTCGATCCCCGCCCGTCGGCGCCGGGGAAATCTCGCCGGTGGCCTGGAAGCGCCAAACCCAACGGATGGCGCTGGCGATGCTGACCCCGAAACGCTTGGCCGCCGCGTTGCGCGACAGGCCGCCGGCCACAACAGCCTCCACCACACGTGTGCGAAGATCTTCGGATAGCGCCATCCCCGCCGCCTCCTTCACGCGGCGGAACCCATGAATCATGAACAGCCCTGATTCGGGAATCCCCCGCGATTCATTTCGCCGGGAAACCGCTCTAGCCACGCATTGTAAGGTGCGGAAACACGATGCACGGGCGCATGCCTGGTATGGTATGCTGCTTGACCCGCTTTCTGGCAAAGTTCGTGGAGCGCTCGCGATTGAAGAGGATTGGAAGCCAGATCCGGAGATGGATGTACTGATGACTGGTTGGCCGAGGCGGTCGCCCGTTCCGATCTCGAGATTGTCTTCAAGGCCGAAGAAAGTCGGCCGAAACGAACTATGCCCATGTGGTAGCGGTAAAAAGTACAAGAGATGCTGTCATGCTACCTGATGCAGCGCCTTTTAGCTTCGTCGGTCGAGTCCCTTATTGGAGAGAAATACCCGAGAGGCTGGGGCTGGGGCTGGCGCCCGGCCCCCTGCTGACTCTCGCAGAATGAACCGGCGCGAACTCTCTTCCCCGCCCCGTATCGCCCTGACAGCCCGGACCAATTTCGGTCTCGGCGAAAAGTGCTTTTCAAAATTGGAATTATGTGCTATGTTATTTCTCATCAGCCAATCAGCCGCGCGGGTGCGGCGAACGAGGACGGCATGGACGACGAGAGACCAGTCGAGGCGCATTGTGGGCGCGGTCGATAGCCTGTCGTGAGCGTCACGACGGACGCTCAGGAACCGCCGCTGACCGCGCTGGCCGGGTCAGCGACCCGGCCAGCGCGGTCAGCGGCGCTTCACGAGCTGGGGCCGAAACAGCCCAGGACGTCATCGCGAGCCGCCGAAGGGCGGCGAAAGACGCCCGTCGTCGAGGGGCTTTGGCGGCGTGGCGATCCAGGGGAACGTCGGGCGCGCTCGTTCGTCTGGATCGCCGCGTCCCTCCGGATCAAAGTCCGGGGGTCCTCGCGATGACCGACAAGCGCGCCCGGCTTGGGTGTTGTTTTTTCCGCCGACTTCTGGTTGTAACCCCTTGATAAGTCCGGATTCGCGGAAATTTTTTGCAGCTTTTGGAAACGCGTTGAAACTTATCGAAGCCCGCTTTGAAGGAAATTGAAGCCCTTGGAACGGATGTTCCCCCGTCTGATGCGAGGCGTGCTCCCGATAAGAGGCTGAACTTATTTTGCTTTCCGGCGCTGTGGGAGGTTTTGCCTAGTGGCTACGCGGGCCGAGGCCAGGGGGAGCGCCGTGGGGATGGCGACGTCGGCTGCTTCGAACAGGCGGCGCACGTCGTCGCGCGGCGTAGGGACCTGATTGTAGGAAGGCCGACCGCCGACGCTCACCTCGATGAGGCAGAGGCTAGCGAGCCGGTCGAGAGCCTCCTGCACGGTCAGGTCGATGTCGCGCCATCGCCGGCGCAGCGCCTGCACCAGGAGATAGGCCAGCATGACCACGAGGGCGTGGCCGCGCGTGCGGTCCTCGTCGCGCAGGTAGACTGGCCGCATCTCCAGCTGCACGGTTTTCGAGTCGCGGAACGCCCATTCCACCCGGGCCAAGTCCTTGTAGCGGTCGTGCACGATGGTCTTGTCGACGGCGGTCTTAGGCGACGCCCAACAATTACCGCGTCAAGGCGACCTGGGGGAAATGGTATAATTCCACTCCGGGTGGAAGGTGTCGCCTTTGATGTTGAGGCTTGCCATTTCCTCCTCGCTCACTTTGATCCCTTTTGGGTAAGTCCGCGTGTCGAGCTCGCACCGTACCGTCAGGCCGGTCTTGGTCGTGGTGGAGGCGATGAGTTCGACCACCGCCAAGCGGCTGGTCAGGGGTGTTCCCCGCCAGTTCTCGGTGATGTGGCAGAACAGCCGGTGCTCAATCTTGTTCCACTGTGTGCTGCAGAAACATGTGAAGGAAAGGAGTAATGCCCGGAATCATATGGAAGCTGATTGAAAGATGATGGACGGCCCATCGGCATCGACTTTCAGGAGTAGGTGTCAAACCACCCCAAGCCGCTGCGGTTAAGAGTCGCGGTGGTGAGCGTTGGGGTTGAAGCTCGGGGACTACCTGTGCTGGTAAGTGTCAGAGAGACGAGCGCAAGCAAACCTTCCGCTGACGCGTCGTTAGGATCAAATTGTCGTCGAAACCAGAGGCGAGTGGAACTTCTGGGAGAAGCCTGCCGGGAGCCCTGATTACTGGGCAGGTGGCGACCGGCGTAAAGGGGGCGTGAATCTGACACAGGCTTTCAAACGGAACTGCAGGAACCAGTCGCTTCAATGCCAAGGGAGAAGTGCAAGTGGTTGAAGCCACGAGGCGAGCGTACCGACGTGGAGCACTGGGGCGGACCGGTCCGTACGAGCGATGAAGACCCGGTAATGGGGTCGGAGCAAAGGGATCGGGTCAGGTGGTTGATTCACCGTGCAACCGGAAACGGGATGAAGCGATGGATGCAACAAAGATGAAGCCGTTCAATATTGACAAGAGGCTAGTGTACGACGGCTACAAGGCGGTCAAAGCCAATGCGGGTGCAGCCGGAGTGGATAAGCAGACGCTTGAGGAATTCGACAAAGATCTGATGAGGAACCTCTATAAGATCTGGAATCGGATGAGTTCTGGCTGCTACTTTCCACCACCGGTACGCGCTGTCGCCATTCCTAAAAAAACGGGCGGACAGCGCATTTTAGGTGTGCCCACAGTGGCGGATCGTGTGGCTCAAATGGTGGTTAAGCAAGTCTTGGAAAGGACTCTGGAACCCCTCTTCATGGCGGATTCCTACGGGTATCGACCCAACAAGTCGGCGTTGGATGCCATAGAAACCACGAGCCGGCGATGTCGGCAGCATGACTGGGTTTTAGAGTTCGACATCCGCGGCCTGTTTGATAACATTGACCACACGTTGCTCATGCGCGCCGTTCGCAAACACGTAAAGTGCACATGGGTCCTTCTGTACATCGAGAGGTGGCTGAAGGCGCCGATGGAACTTGAGGAAGGAAGGCGGGTGGAAAGAACCCGTGGAACTCCTCAGGGCGGTGTTGTCAGTCCAGTGCTGGCGAATCTGTTCATGCACTACGCGTTTGATGCTTGGATGGCGCGAGAGTATCGGGACCTTCCATGGTGCCGGTATGCAGATGATGGATTGGTGCACTGCCGAACCGAAGCCGAAGCTCTTGCTATGAAAGCAGCGCTGGCAACTCGGCTGGCGGAATGCCAACTAGAAATGCATCCGGAAAAGACCAAGATCGTCTACTGCAAGGACGGGCGACGCAAAGGCCATTATCCGAATACGAAGTTTGACTTCCTCGGATACTGCTTCAGGACCAAGGCAGCCATAAATCGTAATCGCAAACTGTTTACGGGATATGGACCTCAAGCCAGCGCGTCATCCCTCAAAGCCATGCGGCAGAAAATCCGGGAGCTAAAACTACGCAGACGTACACATGTGCGGTTGACGGATATCGCCAGAGATATCAACCCCATCCTACAGGGTTGGTTGAACTACTATGGCCGCTACTCCCCAGCAGCACTGCATTCGGTGTGGAAGTACGTCAACGCCACATTGATCGCGTGGGCGATGCGGAAGTACAAGCGCTATGCAGGACGCAAAATACAGGCTGGCCAAATGATTGGTTCCATTGCCAACAAGCGGCGCAGACTGTTCGTACATTGGCATCAAAGCAGTATCGGCGCGTTTGCCTGATGGGAGCGGTGTGAGTCGAGAGACTGACGCACCGTTCTGCGAGAGGCCGGAGGTGCAATTCCTTCGGCCTACTCCCCTCGACGTCGCCGGCGGGTAATGGCAGACTTGCAGGGTCAGTCCGGTCTCGTCGGCGAGCTTCTGCAGTTCGATCTTGAACAGCCGCACACGCGATCCGTTGGAACCGCCGCCATCGGCGGTGATCATGATTTGGTCGCTGTTCGGGTACCTGTCCCGACCCATCAGATCCAGCCAGCGGCGGATCGAGTTGACTGAGAATTGCGCCGTATCATTGTCGATGCCAACGCTCACACAGCCGGCGTTGGCGGCGATGTCATACACGCCATAAGGTACGACCTTGCCGAGTTCGGCGTCGACGAAGTCATGCACCTTTACCGGGTCGGGACAGCCTTTCGGCCGGTAGTCGCTGCCGGCGTTCTTGTAGGGGCCGATTGGCTCTTTCTTCTTCGTGTCGATCGAGATCACCGGCTTGCCGGCCGCCTGCATCGTCAGCGCCGCGGCATTGATATGCTCGAACTGCGCATCACGGTCGGGATTGCGGACGCTTTCCAGCGTCTTGCGATTCACCTGCCGGCAGTATTGCAGCGACCCCAACAGTTTGGGGATGGTGCTCTTGCTGACCTGATGCCCCATCGCGCACAGCGCCGCTGCCAGCTTGGCGTGGCTCTTCGAGACCCACCGCAGCGGCCGCATCGGGTCGCCCTTGGTCGCCGGTTCCAGCAACTGACGCAAGTCGTCCAACAGTGTTGCATCTGTCTCCGTCAGTGCTGGCCGGCCGCTGCCAGGCCGGCGCACTTCGCCCGACAGTGAGGCGGGGTCGTCCAGGTCCTTCAGACCACGGCCGATGGTGCTTCGCGCGATCCCCGTCGCCTGCGACGCCGCCTCAATCCCGCCGTAGCCCGCCGTCCGGGCTTCCACCGCCGCGAACAGCCGGCGCGTGCGCTCGTTCAGCCCGCGACCAACCGCCGCAAACCGCTCGCGAATCGCTGATGGATCGTTCATTCGCCGTGTCTATCCGGATCGAGTTCCGCGCCGGAATCCACCGCGGCGAAATAACCGGCTACCCAACCCTGGCCGATTCACTCATTGTTGGGCGTCGCCTTAGGCAGATCGGTGCGCAGCGCGTAGCAGCCGTCGAGACGCGCGGCCTCCGCCAGGGCCGCTTCGTCCACCGCGACGACGACGCGCCGCTCCTCGTCCGCGACCGCGACGAACTTGTCGAGGCCGAGCGTCTCGCACCTGGCCTTCAGCCTGGCGATCTGCGTTTTCGCCGCCGCTTTCGGATGGTCGCGCAGATACGTGTTCGCCGTTTCGGCGGCGGCTCGCAGCGCCCCGAGCTTGTCGGCGCGCGAGGCGGCCAGCTCCTGGGCGCGCGCCGGATTGCGCCGCAAAACATAGCGCTCGCCGTCTGCGCCTTCGACCTCGGCCAGCGTATCCTCGAACAGGTCCATCTGCAGCACGCCGGCGGCGATGAGCCCGTCGATCTGCGCTCTGGTGATCGCGGTGATGTAATGGAAGCCGGCGGCGGCGATCTCGGCGCGTTGCGGGGCTTTGATCATGCCGCGGTCGCCGACGAAGGTGACCCGCTCGGCCCCGAACCGGGCGGCCGCCTTGCTCACCTGCGAGGAGAACGTCCTGACGTCGGACGTGTTGCCCTTGAAGACCTCGATCGACAGCGGGCGACCGTCGGCGTCGGCGAGGAGGCCGATCACGATCTGCCTTTTGCCCGACTTGCGATCGCGGTTGTAGCCGAACGCCGCGAGGGCGTTGTGCTCGCCTTCGAGGTATGTGCTGGTGACGTCGTAGAGGAAGACGTCGGGCGCCGAGGCCGCCTCTCTCCGGGCGAACAGCCGGCTCTCGATGTCGGCCTGATTGTCCGCCAGCCAGTCCAGATTGCCGTAGAGGTCGTCCTCGTCGAACCCGGTCATGCCGAGCGCCGCGCCGACCGCATGGCCGCCCGCGAGCCGCACCGCCGACAGGCGCGAGCCCTGGTCGAGCACGCGGGCGATGACCTGCCACAGCGCCAGCTTGCCTTGTCGGTCCGAGCCCAGGGCGGCGACGAGGCCGAGTTCGCGCGCCAACTGCGACAGAACCCAAACCGCCCCGACCGACGGCCCCTGCTTTAACTCCGGCCCGCCCTCGGCGGCGGACGCCAGGATGCGAGGCAGATCGCCCTTGTGCTTCAGCGCCAGCCGGATCGCCTCGACCTCCTCCGGCTTGCAATGGGTGAGATTGGCCAGCGTCCGATGCTTGACCTTGCCGTCCTCGCGATAGGTCTCGCGCAGCAGGTGGCGCTGGTAGGTCTTGCCGTTGACGCAGGTGGGCGAGCTGTCGACGAACATTATGGCTATGACATTACGCCTTCTCGCCTATAATGACAAGCCAAACATCTATATTTTAGTGGCTACACACGGCGCCGCAAAATCCTGACAACCTATTGACCCACAAACACAAAAACGAAAAATCGCATCAAAAGAGGGGGGAACATCCGTTGGAAGGAAAGGGAAAGACATGGAAATGGGGCGGCTTTTGCGGCAGCTGCCCGGGAGGCCGCCGGTCGGGCCGCCTCAGCCGTGGGCAGGGACGGAAGTTTTCCTCCTCTTTCCGCCCGTAGGCCGTTGATAAGTCCCGAATCGCGGAAATTTTTCGAAGGAAATTGAAATTTTCGGAAGGCCCCGCGGAAAGGAATTGAAGCTTTTGGAAGCCGATTGAAGGACATTGAAGGCGCGAACTTCGGGTGCCCCCTTATAGGATGAACCGGCTCAAGTCCGCGTTGCCCGCAAGGTCCCCGACGCAGCGGTCGATGAAGCCGGCGTCAATCTTCACCGTCTCGCCGGAGCGGTCGGCGGCGGTGAAGCTCACCTCGTCGAGCGCCCGCTCCATCACCGTCTGGAGGCGGCGCGCCCCGATGTTCTCGACCGAGCCGTTGACCTTGGCGGCGATGCGGGCGATCGCCGCGACCGAATCGTCCGAGAATTCGAGCTTGACGCCCTCGGTCTGCATCAGCGCCACATACTGCTTGATCAGGCTCGCCTCGGTGTCGGTGAGGATGCGCTTGAAGTCCTCCTCGGTCAGCGATTTGAGCTCGACCCGGATCGGCAGCCTGCCCTGCAACTCGGGCAGCAGATCGGAGGGCCGGGAGATGTGGAAGGCGCCCGAGGCGATGAACAGGATGTGGTCGGTCTTCACGGTTCCGTGCTTGGTGGCGACCGTCGTCCCCTCGATCAGCGGCAGCAGGTCGCGTTGCACGCCCTCGCGCGAGACGTCGCCGCCGCCGCGGCCCTCGCGGGCGCAGATTTTGTCGATCTCGTCGAGAAAGACGATGCCGTTGCTCTCGACCTCGGCGATCGCGTCGCGCACGATCGCGTCCTGGTCGAGCAGCTTTTCGGCTTCCGCCGCCACCAGCGGCTCGCGCGCTTCGGCGACGGTCAGGCGCTTCGGTTTCGTCCGCTGGCTCTTGCCGAAGATGTCGGCGATGTTGATCGCGCCGATCGAGGCGCCGGGCATGTTGGGCAATTCGAACATCGGCATGCCCGAGCCGCTCTGCGGCAGCTCGACCTCGACGTCCTTGTCGTCGAGTTCGCCCGCGTGGAGCTTGCGCCGGAAGGCTTCGCGTGTCGCCGACGACGAGGTCGCCCCGACCAGGGCGTCGAGCACCCGTTCTTCTGCCGCCAGCTCGGCCTTGGCCTCGATGTCCTTGCGCTTGCGAGCCTTCATCAGCGCGATCGCGACCTCGACGAGATCGCGCACGATCTGCTCGACGTCGCGCCCGACATAGCCGACCTCGGTGAACTTGGTCGCCTCGACCTTGAGAAACGGCGCGTTGGCGAGCCTGGCGAGGCGCCGCGCGATCTCGGTCTTGCCGCAGCCGGTCGGGCCGATCATCAAAATGTTCTTCGGCATTACCTCTTCGCGCATCGGCGAGCCGAGCCGCAGGCGGCGCCAGCGGTTGCGCAGGGCGATGGCGACGGCTCTCTTGGCCTCCGCCTGGCCGACGATAAAGCGGTCGAGCTCGGAGACAATTTCGCGCGGACTGAGTTCCGTCATGAGGTCAGAGGCTTTCGACAATCAAATTGGCGTTGGTGTAGACGCAGATGTCGGCGGCAATGCGCATCGAGCGGCGCACGATCTCTTCGGCGTCGAGCGCCATCGGCAATAGCGCGCGGGCGGCCGCGAGCGCGTAGTTGCCGCCCGAGCCGATCGCCATGGCGGAACCGTTCTCGTCCGGCTCGGGTTCAAGCACGTCGCCCGCGCCCGAGATCGTGAAGCCCGTGCCCTTGTCGGCGACGAGCAGCATCGCCTCGAGGCGACGGAGATAACGGTCGGTGCGCCAGTCCTTGGCGAGTTCGACGCAGGCCCGGGCGAGCTGTCCGGGATATTGTTCGAGCTTGGCCTCGAGCCGCTCGAACAGGGTGAAGGCGTCGGCGGTCGCGCCGGCGAAGCCCGCGATCACCTCGCCCTTGGCGAGTTCGGCGCACTTTACGCGCCGTCGCCTTAACCACCGTTTGGCCCATGCTGACCTGACCGTCGCCGCCGATCACCACCTTGTCGCCCTTGCGCACCATGAGGATGGTCGTCGCGTGCCAACCCGGCGAGCGGGCGGTATCCTCTTGCATCAGCTCAACGTCCTTCGCTCGACAAGCGCCGGATGTATGGGCGGACGCGGCGGCGCGCAAGTGCGGCGCCGAACCTGAGCGACCGGAGCGCGCCCTCCGACAACGGCGCCGAGGGTCAGCGCGCCAGGGCCAGCTTCGCTGCGCCGACGACGGGCAGGGGCCTGAACGTCAGCGATACGCTGAGCCCGTGCGGCTCGCGGTTCGACAAGCGCAGGGCGCCGCCATGCTTTTCCGCGATGTGCCGCGCAATCGAGAGTCCGAGTCCGAAGCCGACGCGACCGTCCTGCGATCTCGCGGCGTCTCCCTTGAAGAATGGCTCGAGGACCCGGTCGAGCAGCGATGGCCTGATTCCCGGACCGTCGTCGTCCACCTCGATCTCGACAGCTCCGCCCTCGATGGAACGCAATATGATTTCGACGCTGGTCCCGTATTTCGTGCCATTCTCGACGATGTTGGTGATGGCGCGCCCGATCCCCTGGGCGCGCCCGGCGAAGGTCAGCCGATCGGGGCCGCGGTACGAAACGGAATGTCCGATGTCGAGGAACTGCGCCGCGATCGTCTCAAGAAGACTCGGAAGATCGGTCAGCGCCGCCGGTTCCGGCTGGTCGCTCGCCCGGACGTAGGCGAGCGTTTCCCCGACCATCTCGCTGATCAGGAGAATGTCCTGCATCATGGCGGCGCGAACCGGCTCGTCCGTCACCCGCTCGGTCCTGAGCCGCAGCCTTGTCAGAGGCGTTCGCAGATCGTGGCTGATGGCGGTCAGCATCAGCGTGCGCTCCCGGACGAGCGCGCGCACGCGCTTGCGCATGTCGTTGAGCGCCGAGGCCGCCTCCCCAATCTCGCGCGGACCCTCCACGCTGAGGTCCGGTTCGTAGTCCTCGCTTCGGCCGAACTCGCGAGCCGCCGAAGCGATCGACGACAACGGTGAGGTGATCCAGCCAACCGCATAGGCAGACAGGAACAGAATGCTCAGCGTTATGATGGTGAGCGCGCCGATCGCCTGGACAAACAGGACGCTATGCAGGAATCGGTGCGGGGCGAGCCCAAACCGCAACGCCTCTCGGCCGTTGAGCGGGATGAAGATTGCCCTGTCATTCTTGCCGCCGGGCGCCCGGGTCAGCGGCCGCAAGTTCCAGTCCCGCTCGAGACTCTCCTCGATGCCAGGGATGCGACCCGGCGCCGTCGCGGTCGCGGCTGGGTTTGGGCGCAACCCCTCGAGCGGCACGAGGCCCACTTCCATGCGATCCGACTTCAGTCGTCCGAGCAGGGCGGACCGATCTTCAGGAACGGTAGACGCCTGCACCCGCCGGGTAATTGCGGCGATCCGCGCCGCCTGTACGGCGGCGAAGATCTGGTGATCCACTTCGTCCCGCCCCTGATTGATGAGATAGAGCAGGATCGCCGACGCG
Organism: uncultured Alphaproteobacteria bacterium; assembly: GCA_963770035.1. GTDB lineage: Bacteria > Pseudomonadota > Alphaproteobacteria > Rhizobiales > Beijerinckiaceae > Roseiarcus. Next base: position 26,880 of record CAVYON010000012.1, read on the forward strand.
AACCCGACCCCCAGCAATACGGACAGGCAAAGCAAGCCGGTGATTTGACCGGCAATGGTGCGTGGGATGATGCGCCGGACTAGGCTCGTCATAGCCCCTCGACCCCGGGGGTAAAGATATACCCGCCGAGCCGCACCGTCTTGATCAGGGTCGGATCGCGCGGATCGGGTTCGATTTTCTGCCGGATGCGGCTGATGTGGACGTCGACGGTTCGCTCGATCGGCCCGGCGGCGCCGCTGTGGGTGAGTTCGAGAAGCTGCTCGCGCGACAGCACTTCGCCCGGATGCTGGCAGAAGGCCATCAAGAGGTCGAACTCGGCGCTGGTCGTCGTCACCCGCACGCCCTCGGGATTCAGCAGTTGCCGTTCGCCGGGATAGATTTTCCAGCCCGCAAAGCGAAGCGGTCCAAGACGCCGTCCGGTGCTCGCGCCCGCGGCGCGCGCCCGCCTCAGGAGGGCGCGGATGCGCGCCACGAGCTCCCGCGAATTGAACGGCTTGGTCACGTAATCGTCGGCGCCGATCTCAAGTCCGACGACGCGGTCGATCTCCTGCCCGAGCGCCGTCAGCATCAGGATCGGCAGGTTCGAGGACCCGCGGAGCCGCCTGCAGATGCTGAAGCCGTCTTCGCCGGGAAGCATCACGTCCAGCACGAGGAGGTCGATCTCCTCCCGGCTCAGGACGCGATCCATGTCCAAGGCGGAGGCTGCGCCCGTGACGGAGAACCCGTTCTCGCCCAAAACTTCCGAAAGCATCCGCTGGATGACCGGATCGTCCTCGACAACGAGGATGTGAGCGCGAGCGTTTGCTGGAGACAAGGACAAGGCGAAGACCTGTTGAGCGTCCGCGAGTTTACCGCAAGGTCCGAGCTTATGGGATGATGCTGCAGGACAAAGAACATTATTTTATATTGCTCGGCGGATTCGGCCGCCCGAATGCGTCCGTCGCCAGGATTTCCCCGGGATCCAGGGAAAGTAACCGCTGCCGCCACTGCAACAACACTTCATATGACCTCGGGGGGTTGCCGCGATAAGTTTTCGTCGTCGCGCGGTCGAATGCGTGGGCGAAGGGCTGAAGGCCAAATCGCGCCCGGTTCGATGTTGGCGTGCGATCCAGCCCGGCGGACGAGCGCCGGAAAAGACAAGGACGGACACCCATGAAACGCATGATCTATGCTGCCTGTGCTGCGGCGATGCTGGCGCTGGCGCTTCCCGCGGTCCAGAGCCTCGCTGATACGAGCGGACCGTCCGCTGCGCAGCAGGAACAGGGAAACCAGCGTCGGGAGGAGTGGATCCAGCGGCGGTCCGAGATCTTCGATGCGCGCCTCGTCGGCTTCAAGGCCAGCCTTGCCCTGACGAACGACCAGGAGAAGAACTGGGCGCCGTTCGAATCGGCGCTGCGCGACGCCGCCAAGCGCGGTCCGCGGCCGGGCCCCGAGGCGGGCGGCGTCCACGACGGACCGCCGTCGCCGATCGACCGGATGCGGAACATCTCGAAGCGGATGGGCGAAATGTCGACCAAGCTCACCGCGCTCGCCGACGCGGCCGCTCCGCTCTACACAAGCCTCGACGACAAGCAAAAGGTCGTGTTCGATGCGACGCTCCATGGGCTTCTGCGCCCGCATAGGGCTGGCCCCGGCGGTCCGGAGGGACGGCGTTGGGAACGGCGCGACTGATTGTCACGAAGCCGGCGCGCGAGGTTTCCGCCGCGCGCCGGACGGATGTGGGAGACATCTCCGTCGCTCGAATTCTAAGCGCCCGTGCGCGAGGTCATCAAAGCCTTGCCACGACGCTGGGGCGACGATGAAGATGACCCCCTTCCGTCACGCCGCTTTGCGTCATTCGAACGCACAGCCCTTTTTGATTCCGAGGCGCCGGAAGACGATCGCGGCCGGGCAGAAGCCGGTGAAGGGCGACTGAATCATGTTGAAACCGGCGAAGGCCGTCAGCAGGAACCAGTATGGGCTCACGAAATAGCCGAGCGTGACGCTGACGAGGACGATGAAGCCGGCGAAGACGAAGACAGCGCGGTCGAGGGACATGGAAGCTCCTGTTTTGGGGGGGCCGACGGACGACCCCGCCGCACCCCCGCGTGAACGCCAAGCGATTTTGATATTGCTAAATTAGAATATTCGAATATATCTGTCAAGCGCAACGCGGTCCGTCCGGCGCAACACCCCGGGCTCAATGGACGGCGTTCGAAAATTCGAACTCGACTGGAGACCCATGATGGATGCTACCAACTGGCCCGACCTCACCAAGCACCTGAGCGCCGAACTCCGGAACTTGCGCACCGGCGCGAGCGACGTGATGAAGGCCTTCGGAGCGCTCGCGCAGTCGGCGAGCGCGTCAGGGGCGCTCGACGCCAAGACCAAGGAACTGATCGCGATCGGGATCGCTGTGGCGGCGCATTGCGACGATTGCATCGCCTTCCACGTCAAGGCGGCAGTCGATCGGGGCGCCACGCGCGAGGAGATCCTCGAAACCTTGGGCATGGCGATCTATATGGGGGCCGGACCCTCGGCCATGTACGCGAGCCACGCGCTCGGCGCCTACACCCAGTTCGCCGCCGCGAAAACCGCTGACGTCGCCGCCTGAGCCTACGGAGGAACCATGTTCAAGAATCTGTTCGGCGGCGCATCCAAGTCCCCGGACCTCGATTTCCCCACGTTCGCCAAGGCGGTCGCGGCGGGCGAAGTCGCGGTCGTCGACGTTCGCGAGCCGCACGAGTTCGCTGCTGGTCATATTCCCGACGCCGTCAACCTGCCGCTGTCGCGATTCGACCCGAGCGAACTTCCGAGCGGAAAGGACAAGCCCGTCGTCATCCTGTGCCAGGCGGGCGCGCGCTCGCGCAAGGCGCTCGGCGCGGCCCAGGCGGCCGGCCGCGGCGACCTGAAGCACTATCCGGGCGGCATGAACGGGTGGCGCATGCATGGCGGCGACGTTTCGGTCTGAAACGCCCGCGCACCACAACAAAGGCCGCGCCTAAACGCCGTCACTCCGCGGCCTCGCGCATGGCGCCCATGCGGGCGAGCTGGGCGCGCAGCGGGGCGGGCTTCAGCGGCTTGTGCAGAATGACGATGTCCTGGCGGGCGGCTTCGTCGCGCGCCTCGACGCTGCGGTCGGCGGTCGCCAGGATCGCCGGGATCGCGCGGCCTAGGTCCTGGCGCAGCGCGCCGATCGCCGCAATGCCGTCGCCCTTGTCGAGGTGATAGTCGGCGATGATGAGGTCGGGCGCGCCGAAGTCCGCCAGCGCCGCGCGCGCCTCGGCGAGGCCCTCCGCGATGACGACGACGCAACCCCAGCGTCCGAGCAGCGTCCGCATGCCGTCGAGCACCCGAACTTCGTTGTCGATCGCCAGCACCCTGAGGCCGCTCAGCGGCTCGTTGGCGGACAGCGGTTGCGGAGCGCCCGAATCCTGGGCGTGCGGGACTGCCGCAACCCCGAGCGGCGCCGTGACGGAGAAGACGGAGCCGTGGCCTGGCCATGACCTCAGGTCGACCGGATGCTCGAGCACGCGGCCGAGGCGCTCGACGATCGACAGGCCGAGCCCCAATCCCCGAGCGATCCGGGCGCCCTGGTCGAGCCGTCGGAACTCCTCGAACACGGCGCGCCGCCGATCCGCGGGGATGCCGAGGCCGGTGTCCCAGACCTCGATGCGCAGCCCGTTCGGGTCTCGCCGGCAGCCGACCAGCACCTTGCCTCGGACGGTGTACTTGATCGCGTTGGAGACTAGATTCTGCAGCAGCCGGCGCATTAGGCGCCGGTCGGTCCGGATGGCGAGCCGCGTCGGCGCAAAGCGCAGCCCGAGCGCCTTCGAGCGTGCGAGCGGCCTGAACTCGACCTCGAGCATGCGCATGAGATCGGCGACCGGGACATCGGAGATTTCCGGCTTTGTCGCCCCGGCGTCGAGCCGCGAAATATCCAAGAGGGCGCCCAAAATCTCCTCGACCGCCTCAAGCGACATGTCCACCTTGCGCGCCAGATCCGCCCGCTCGTCGTCGCCGCCGATGCGGGCGGGGCCTTCCGCGAGCGAGCTGGCGTAGAGCCTCGCGGCGTTGAGCGGCTGGAGAATGTCGTGGCTTGCGGCGGCCAGGAAACGCGTCTTGGACAGGTTCGCCTCCTCCGCCACGGTCTTGGCGCTCGCGAGCTCGGCGTTCAGACGCTGCAATTCGGCGGTGCGCTCGTCTACGCGCTTCTCGAGGAACTCGTTGGCCGCCTCGAGCGCCTCCTCCGTCTGCACGGTCTGGGTCACGTCGGTGTAGGTCGTCACGATGCCGCCGTCCGGCAGCCTGGCCGAGCGGATCTCGATGACGCGATGGGTGGAGAACAGCCTCAGCCGCATCGGCTGATCGTCGTAGAGAAGCGAGGCGACCCGCTCGGCGACGAAGTCTTCCGAATCGCCAGGGCCATAGGCGCCGCGGGAGGCGTTGAAGCGGACGATCTCGTCGAGCCCGACGCCGAGACGCAGCAAGGCCTGCGGCAGGTCGAACAACTCGCCAAACTCGCGGTTCCAGGCGGTCAGCGCGAGATTGGAGTCGAACACCGTGATGCCTTGGCGGGCATGGTCGAGCGCGTGCTGCAACTGGTCCCGGTTCGACTGGATCGCCGCCGACGCCTCGTCGATCAGCTTCAGCGCCGAGTGGCCCGAGACGGTCCGCGGCCTGAGCAGCAGGGACAGAACCTGACGCGAGGTCGAGGCGCCGATGGCGGGCGAGAGCAGGAATTCGGCGTGGCGGATGAGCTGCGCGCTCGCCTCCCGGCTCGGGTCGTAGTCCTGGCCGCTCTCGCGCATGAAGGCCGAAAAGGCTCGTCGCGCCCGCGCTGCGCCGAGATAGCGGGCCACGGCCGCTTCGAGTTCGCCGGCCGTCGTCGACGAGCGCCACAGGCGGAACGCTTGCGGCTTGCCGCCGGCGCCGGCAAACGCGCTGGCCTGCGCGCGCTCGAGCGCCGTGACGTCGCGGGTCAGCGAGAAGGCGACGAAGGCGACGAGGTTGAGGGCAAGCGAAATGACCACGCCCCCGACGAGAGCGTTCGGCGCGAACGATACGAGCCCGGCGGGGCTCAGCCAGCCGATCGCCAGCGGCCCGTGGGCAAGCAGGGCCGCGACCGCGTGCCGCGGTTCGAGCGACGGCAGGAACAGAATGTAGAGCCAGGCCAGCGAACCCGCCGTCATGCCGGCGATCGCGCCGCGCGCGGTGCCGCGCCGCCAGAAGAGCCCGCCGAGAAAGGCCGGGGCGATCTGCGCCACGGCGGCGAACGACAGGAGGCCGATCGAAACAAGCGCCGTCTCTCGGGTCAGGAGGTCATACAGGAGGCCAAGCATCAGGACGCCGACGATCGACAGGCGCCGGACCCACAGCACGATCGCCCCGATGTCGCCCTCGGCGTCCTGAGTCTGGTTGAGCCGCCCCCGCAGCAGCAGCGGCATGACCAGATCGTTCGATACCGTGATCGCCAGGGCGAGACTGTCGAGCACGACCATGCCGGTCGCTGCCGACAGCCCGCCGATCATGGTCAGGAGCGCCAGGCCGCGCGCGCCGGCGGCGAGCGGCAGCGCAAGCACGGTCAGATCGCGGTTGATTGCGCCGTCGGGAAACATCGTGAGCCCGGCCACGGCGAGCGGCGCGACGAACAGATTGATCAGCAGGAGATAGGCCGGAAACATCCACGAGGCGGTGCGGACGCCGCGGCGATCGTGGTTCTCGACCACCGCCACATGGAACTGCCGCGGCAGCAGGAGAATGGCGAAGGCCGACAAGAGCGTGGTGACGCCCCAGACGGCCGGGTCGGGCGGCGTCTGGATCACGGCGGCGATCTTCGGATTGGCCAGGGCCGCCTGAGTGAGCCCCGAGAGGCCGCCGCTCAGGCCCCACACGACAAAGGCGCCGACGGCGAGAAAGGCCGCGAGCTTGACGACCAACTCCACCGCGATCGCCAGGATGAGACCGTCCTGGTGCTCCTTGGGATTAATGCGCCGCGTGCCGAAGGCGATGGCGAAGGCCGCCAGCACCAGGGCGATCGCGAGCGAGAACAAGGCCGACGGGGTGTTCGCGGTCAGCCGGGAGGTATCGAACGATGCGACCACCGTCAGGAGCGTGGTCGAAACCGCCTTGAGCTGCAGGGCGACATAAGGGGCCGAGCCGACCAGAGCGATCAACGCTGCGGCAGCCGCGACCGCCGGCGATTTGCCGTAGCGGGCCGAGACGAAGTCCGCGACCGTGGTGAGGTTTTGCGAGCGGGCGAGGTTGGCGATGCGCCAGACGAAGGCGGAGCCGAGGCCGATGACGAGCGTCGGACCGATGTAGATCGGCAGGAAGTCGAGGCCGTGCGACGAGGCGAGGCCGACCGACCCGTAGTAGGTCCAGGACGTGCAATAGACGGCGAGGCTCAGGGCGTAGACGACCGCCCGCGATCCGCCCGCGATGAAGCGCCGCCCGCCGCGGTCGCCCCACCAGGCGATCAGGAACAGGACGCCGATGTAACCGATCGCGGCGATGTAAACCGTTGCGCCGTTCATCGAACCGTAAGCGGGACCTCCGGACCTTCAGCGGACTGTTAGGGTCGGCTGATTTCAAGTTTGCCCATATCCCGAATGGGCGCAACTGTTGGGGGTGAAGGCTCCGAAGGCCGACGCCTCCATCCGCGACAAGCCGCCTTGCAAAAACCGAAGCGCTGCGCGCTCGGAAAGCGGAGTCGGCTCAAAATCATCTCGCTCTCGGTCCGCCGTCGACGATCCGGGCGCCTGTT
>CAVYON010000013.1:0-9816 GCA_963770035.1 uncultured Alphaproteobacteria bacterium
GCGACAGTTGCGGCAGGGCACGAAGTCGCTCCGCTCCGGCCCGCTGCGCGGGGGGCGTGAGCCGGGAGGGCGGGTAGCGAGCCGATAGGAAAGCGTTGGCGCGACGGGCAGCCCCGTCCTGAGAATCGAGGGTCGTTCAACCTCACTCAGGAAGGAGCGCCCGATGAGCGAGACCAACACTGTCAGTCCGCTTCGTCAGCGTATGATCGAAGACATGGCCGCGCGCAAGCTGAACCCGCACACGCAGCGCAGTCACATCTCTAGCTGCAAGCGGTTCACCGCCTGGCTCAAACGTTCGCCCGACACGGCGACGGCCGACGAGGTCCGTCGCTTCCAACTGCACCTCGTCGAGGGCGACGCCAGCATCTGCAACCGCAACCGGATCATGACCGGGGTATGCTTCCTGTTCCGCGTCACCCTGCGTCGCCACGATCTGGCGGCCGAGATCTGGCACATCAAGGAGCCGCAGAGGCTGCCGCCGGTATTGAGCCCTGAGGAGGTCAAGCGTGTTCTGACCATGGCGACCAGCCTCAAGGCGCGCGCGATGCTGACGCTCGCGTATGGCTGCGGGTTGCGGGCCAGCGAAGTGGTGCGGCTGCGAGTGTGCGACATCGACAGTGCGCAGATGATCATTCGCATCGTGCAGTCGAAAGGCCGTAAGGACCGGAATGTGATGCTTCCGGCCGAAATCCTCGATCTGCCACGAAAATAGCTTCAGCGTGGATGTGGGGTCATGCGGGCACGGCCTTTGGTTCGAGGGTGACGTTGCAGCCGAGGCGTTCGAGGCGGCGTTTGAGGTTGGCGACGGTTCGGGTCTGGCTGATCTGGTCGAGATAGGCTTCGCCGAGGTCGCGATAGGGTAAGTTCTTGGCGAGCATGTGATAGGCGGCGACGAGGATTTTGTGGGCGATTGCGAGGGCCGCGCGCAAGCCGCCGCGGCGGGCCTTGAGGCGGTGGAACTTGTCCTTGAGATAGCTGCCCTTGGTTCGCGCCGCGGAGAGCGCGGCGCGAACCAGGATGGCGCGCAGGTGAATGTTGCCTTTCCGGGCCCGGCCGCTCTTCTGCCTGCCGGCGCTCTCATGGTTGCCGGGACAGACGCCCGCCCAGGCCGACAAATGATAGACGCTCAAGAACACGCTCATGTCGACGCCGATCTCGGCGATCAGCACGGCCGCAACTACCCAGTCGACGCCCGGAATCTGCATCAAGAGCGCGTGCGGCGCGCGATAGGGCTCGAGCCGCTCGCCGATGCGCTGGTCGAGCGCTGCGATGTCCGCCTCGATCGCCTCGATCCGGCGCAGCTGCATCGCCAGGAGGAAGCGATGATGCTCCTCGAGGCGCCCGTCGAGCGCCAGGATCAGATCGTCGCGCTTGCGGCGCAGCTGTCCTCTGGCGAGATCGGCCATCGCCTCGGGAGAGGCCTCGCCCGCGATCAGCGCCCGGAGCATCGCGCGGCCGGACACGCCGAAGACGTCGGAAGCGATGCTCGCCAGCTTGATGTTGGCGGTCTCCAGCAGCTTCAGCAGCCGGTTGCGCTCGGCCGCCTGGCTTTCCACCAGCTTGCGGCGATAGCGCAGCAACTCGCGCAGCTCCCGCAGCGGTTTGGGCGGCACGAAGCTCTTGGCGATGAGGCCGTGCCGGACCAGATCGGCGATCCACTCGGCGTCCTTCACGTCGGTCTTGCGCCCCGGCACGTTGCGGATGTGCCTGGCGTTGCCGACGATCAGCTCGAAATGCCCTTCGAGGACGGCATAGACCGGGCGCCAGTAGACGCCCGTGCTCTCCATCCCGACGTGGGTCACCCCAAGCTCTTGCAGCCAGTCCCGCAACGCCTCCAGATCGCGCGTCATCGTCCGGAAGGTCCTGATCTCCTTCCTCGGCCGCTCGCCCGGGGCGCCGATCAAGACGCAGGCGACGACCGTCTCCTGATGCACGTCCAGCCCACAACACCGCTCAATGATGACTTCCATCCTCGCCTCCATCCAGGTGAAGGCGACCGTGACGCCGCAGGTATAGTCGAGACACTGCCACGCGTGCTCCCCGTTCCCGGGGGCGACAAAGAATGATACCTCTATGCAGCGCGGGCCGGACTGCTACACGGGGTCGCAAGCCACCGCAGTTTTGTCAGCCTCAGCACGATCGCCCGTTGCGAAGGCTCCGACAAATCGGCCCGCGCCACCTCCATTTTCATCCATAATGGCGCGCCGCAGGCGCTGGTTGGCTGCTACGGCAATGGTGGAAGGCGCGGCCGACCCGGCGTGACGCCGGCGTTACGCGGGAACAACGCTGGCTGTTTCCCGGTCGCATCGATCGTCAACCGACGACGGCGCGCCAGTTCGGCCGGCTGTTCAAGGAGGCGGCGAAAGCGGCTGGGCTGCGCAAGGCGGCGTCTCTTCATTCGCTGCGTCATTCCTTCGCAACCCATCTGCTCGAGGACGGCACGGATATTCGGCTGATTTCAGGCGTTGCTCGAAATGGCTACATAGTGCCCACGAACAGCCGGCTGAGGCCCGGATCAGCTACCGATTCCATCCGCGCTTCGGCGAACTGGTGGAGATCAGGCGACGGCTCGAAACCGGCGGCGTCGAGTTTGTCGTCGTGCTCCAACCCGACGGCTCATTCGCCTGCTTGCCGGCCTGGATGACGGAAGCGGCGGCAACTCGTTTCACGATCGGTGACGAGCCGCGCTTTCCACTCCATATTCTGCGCGCGATGCGCATGGAGGTCGATGCGCTCCTAGCCCGACTTTCTCAACCGAGGTAGCGCGCGAGCGGAAAGGCGCGTGGAATCAAGGGTAGGCTGCCGAAGGTCTCCACTACATGGGGCGCAACGGGAGCTGCGCCGCCGGACCGGGAACGGCGATTTGCGGCGGCGGCTGCGGCGGCAGGGCGAGGCCGAGTTGTTGCAGGAGAAGCTTCTGGTCGACATTCGGCTCGGTGTGTCGGCACATGATCAGCGTTCGGCCGTCGGTGGTGGGGAAGTGGACGTCGAGCATTTGTATGCCGGCGAGCTTGTCGAGCACGGCGCGCGGGGTGAGGCCGGCGGCCATCGGCCGGAGCCGGGCGCGCAGCGTGACGTGCAGGCAATAGGCGAGGAAGGCCACGAAGATGTGCGCCTCGACGCGGCTCTCGAGCTGGTGGTAGATCGGCCGGAGTTGCAGATCGTCCTTGAGGTTCTTGAAGGCCGCCTCGACTTCGACGAGTTGAATGTAGAACCGCCACAGGTCGGCGGGATCGCGCCCAGACATGTTGGTGCGCAAAAGGTAGCGGCCTTCGCGCCGGCGCGCCTGGCGCAGCTTCTTGCGGTTGAGCGCGTAAGTGAAGGCGGCGGTGTGGGGATCGACCTTGATGTCGAGGAGGCGCCACGCCGCGGGCGCCTTGGCTTTGGCGGCGCCGAGCTTCATCAGTAGGCTCTCGCGGGTGAGGTCCATCAGCGCCAGCTTCGCCAGGCGCGCCCACAGCCATTTCAACCGCCGCTTCCGCATGGCGCGCTCCTTGTCGATGCGCGCCCGGCTCTGGGCGAACACGTAAAGCTCGTCGTCCTCGGCCAAGAGCTTCACTTCGACGCCCGGCCGCACCTCATGCCACGGCAGGCCGACGAGAGACTTCTCCAGCTTGCCGAGGCGTCCCTTCGGGGTCCCCACCAGATAGGCGACCGGCGGATCGGATTGCCGCATTTCGGCGAGCACGTCCTCGGTGGGGATGCCGCGGTCCATCACCCAGATGCGCTCCGCCTTGCCGTACTGCGCCTCGATCTTCGAAAGGAAGGCGCGCAGCGTCGTCTTGTCGGAAGTATTGCCGGGGAGAACCTCGTAGGCGAGCGGAAAGCCGTCGGGTGTCACCACGAGCGCAATGACCACCTGCACGCAGTCCGGACGCTTGTCGCGGCTGTAGCCGTAGCGGCGTTTGTCGCTGTCGTCGTCCGGCGGGTCGGATTCGAAGTACGTGCTGGTCAGATCATAGAGAAGGACGTCGAAGCGGGCGCCGAACAGATCCTGCCACCGCCGGCGCAGGTGCGTGAACAGCGCCGGCTTGTGCTCGACGAGCTTGTCGAGGCAACGATAGAGCGCGTTCTTCTCGACCAGCGCGAAATCTTCGCCGAGCAGATCGCCCATGGCGCTTTGCTCGAACCACAGCCGGTGTAAACGCCATTCGCTGCCCGGATCGATGAGCCGGTAACACGCCAGCGTCTGGAGAATGTGCCGCCAGCAGGTTCCTTCGCGGGAATTGGGCAGACGGGCCGCCCAGAAGCGGTCGAGTTCCAGTTGCTCGTAGAGCTGGCAGGCGAGCCAGCACGCGCCCCATTGCCGCGGCCGGTGTAGTTGCATGGCCCCGAGCCGGATCTGCACGCCGTGGTCCTCGGCGTGTTCGGGCAGCGGCCGATCGGCGGGGAACAGGGCCAATTGGGTCGGCTGTCGCGCCTCCTCGTCGAAAGCTTCGATCACCCGGCACCACGCCTCCTCCTGGCTGTCGTTGATCTCGCCAAGATAAAGCACCTGGCGCTGCACCACCTTGCCGCCGGCGCAGCGCTTGCTCTCGACAATGCTCCAGTAGCAGTGCTCCTTGCCGTCCTTGAGACGGCGATTCGGTCGCAAATACATGGCGACCCCAGTCTACGCCAAACGCGCAATCTGAAAAGATACTAGGTCTCCACTACACGGCTATTTCAAAACCCGGCCATTGATCCGACTCGTCTTTTGCTCCTTCCCAGCCCCAAAATTCGTTCCCAGCCTGCTCCGGTTGAGAAAGTCGGGCTAGGCTTTCTCCTGCCCGAATCAAAAACGGAGGAAGCCCAGAATGGAGCGCAAATCCGAACATCGCCAACCAAGCCTGTTCGACGAGGAGACGCCGCTCGTGAAGCCATGCCCGGCTCGCAAGGTCGAACTTGCGGGCGTCGTGGAAGCTCTGCTCCGCGAGATCGCAGCGACGCTGGTCCAACGAAAAGACGGGGTGAGAATCCATGAGCAAGATCACGGCTGAGCATCTGCAACGCATCGCTTGCGTCTATATTCGCCAATCAACCCCCGATCAGCTCGTGCACAACCTCGAGAGCCAGCGCCGGCAATACGGGCTGGCCGATCGCGCCAGGCAGCTTGGCTGGGCGACTGTCGAAATCATCGACGACGATCTCGGACGATCCGGCGGAGGCGTCGCCCGTCCGGGCTTCGAGCGGCTGTTGGCCGCAATTTGGGACCGTCGCGTCGGTGTGGTGCTTGCCATCGAGGCTTCGCGCCTCGCCCGCAACGGACGCGACTGGCACACGCTGATAGAGTTCTGTGGATTGGTCGGCACGATCCTCGTCGACGAGGACGGAATCTACGATCCTCGCCATCCCAACGATCGATTGTTGCTGGGCATGAAAGGTACGATGAGCGAACTCGAGTTGTCGCTGTTCCGCCAGCGCTCGCAGGAGGCGTTGCGCCAGATGGCGCGTCGCGGCGATCTGGTTCTCGGCGTGGCCGCGGGCTATGTGAAAGTCGGGCGCGGACGGATCGAAAAGGATCCGGACCAGCGTGTGCAACAGGCCATTCAACTCGTCTTCACGAAATTCGCCGAGTTCCAGAGCGCGCGGCAGGTGCACGTCTGGATCAGAGACGAAGGGATCGAATTGCCCGCCAAATCGCGGCGGAGCGAGGCGCATGGCGTCGTGTGGCGCTTGCCGCCCTACAACATCGTGCACAACATCCTGACCAATCCGATTTATGCCGGCGCCTATGCATTCGGACGCACGACGAGCCGGATCAGCGTGGTGGACGGCCGCAAGCGGGTTCGTCGTGGCGTGCACCGGCCGATCGATGAATGGGATGTCCTGATCAAGGACCATCATGCCGCCTACATCAGCTGGGAGGAGTTCGAACGCAACGTCAAAGCAATCGCCAACAACGCGACCGGCATGAGCAGCGCGCTCGCTCGCGGGGCGGCCCGCGAAGGCGAGCTTTTGCTGCCTGGGCTTCTGCGGTGCGGCCACTGTGGCCGCAAGGCGATTGAAGTCCAGTCGAGCGAGACCACGGCGGCTGAGCGGCAACTGGAACTCTCCCTGCAGCAGGCCCGCTATGAGGCCGCTCATGCCCGTCGACAGTATGATGCTGTCGATCCGGCCAACCGGCTCGTCGCCGGCGAGTTGGAGCGCCGCTGGAACGAGGCTTTGCAAGCCATCGCCCGGATCGAGGGCGACATCGCGGCCACGATCTCGCGGCGTCCGCCGCCGCTTGGCGAGCCGGAGCGGCAGCAACTCCTTGCGCTCGGCGCCGATCTCGAACGCGCCTGGTCGCATTCCGCCGCGACGCCTGCGACCCGTAAGCGGATTCTGCGCACTGCGATCTCGGAGGTTGTCGTGCGTCGCGATGGCGCGATCATTCATGCGGTCCTGCACTGGCAAGGCGGCGATCATACCGAGCTCCAGGTGAAGCAGCGGCTGAACGCAGCCGGCCGACATAATCCGCGCATTCCGGATGATACGATCGCGCTCATGCGCGAGCTGGCCCGCCTGATGCCGGACCGTCAGATTGCGCGCCTGCTCAACCGCATCGGCGTCGCGACCGGATATGGCAATGCCTGGACGCAGGAGCGCGTCCGCGGCTTCCGCAATCATCACGAGATCGGCTGCTACCGGGACGGCGAATGGGCCGAGCGCGGCGAGATCACGCTCGAGGAAGCAGCCAAAATCATCGGGGTGTGCAATATGACGGCGTTGCGCATGCTTCGCCGTGGCGAGATCAAGGGCCGGCAGGTCTGTCCGGGCGTTCCCTGGGTCATCAGGACAGCAGACCTGGTCGGATTGACTGGGCGGAAGCGGCCAGACCGTCCGCTAACACCAAATCCCGATCAGCGGGCCTTTAATTTTCAATGAGTTGATTCAATGCAGAGCGTTTTTAGCTCGGCGTCGCGGCGCACAATCGCGCTGGTGAGATCGCCTGGCCTTCGGGCCGCGACGGTGAGCTAAAAGCGGATTGGACTAAGCCGCCCCCGCTGCCGTTGCAGTGGCGTGCGACCTATGGGCGGTGAATGACGCGGGCAGGTTCGGTCGGGTCAGTTGCGGCAGTCAGGCAGCCAGCAGAGGGGACTGGATGGCGCTGCCTCGATGCCTCAACGACCCCTTGCGACGGTTGAGACCCGCCGAAGTCGAGGTCAGGCTCATTGGCGGGGTCGCATGGCGGTCGGTTGAGTACAGCGATCCTCAAGCGCAGTCCTGTTGGCCATTGCGGTTTCGTTGTCGGAGCGCGGATCGGGGTTGTCATGACGTGTCCTGGAAACAGCCCCGGCCACTCAATTTTGGAATCGCCTCGAGGAAAATCATGTGTCCGTGGCCACAGACGGGACATTCCTTGAGCGAGACGCCGGTCACCGCTTGATAGTGACAGCGGTAGTCTTCGGGCCGCTCCTCCGACGACAGATCCGGGGAGACGCCAAGCAACTCTCGGCAGCGTTTGAGCTTTTGCTCCCGATAGCGATTGCAAAGGAACCCGTAATAACGGATCCGTTTGAACCCCTCTGGCTGGACATGGAGCAGGAACCGGCGGATGAACTCGTCGGCGGACAGCGTCATGGCGGCGACATGATCGCCATTTCTGTAGTCCTTCCAGCGGAATCGAACCTTGTTATCGTCGATGGAGATCAGACGGTCGTTGGAGATTGCGATCCTGTGGGTGTAGCGCCCGACATAGTCGAGGACTTGTTGTGGGCCGCCGAAGGGGCGCTTCGAGTAGACGACCCATTCCGCCCTTCGTGTTGGAAGCAAGTGGCGCATGAAAGCCGCGTGGTCGTTGAGCGGCTGCAAGGCATTGAAGAAGGCCAATTTGCCGGCCAGGAACGCCTTCTCCAGGTCTTGCAAAAGCAGCCGGCGGAAGAGGCGCGACAGCACCCGGACAGGAAGAAAGAAGCCTGGCCGGCAAGCGACCCATCGCTCGCCACCGGGCGACAGGCCGCCGCCAGGAATGACGCAGTGCAGGTGGGGGTGGTGAGACAAATTCTGCCCCCACGTATGAAGGACGGCGAAAAAGCCGATCTCGGCGCCCAGGTGCTGCGGATCGAGCGCGATCGTACGAAGGGTCTCGGCTGCCGCGCGGAAAAGGATGTCGTAGACTTGAACTTTGTTCTGATAGGCGATGACGGCGATCTCGTCGGGGACCGTGAAGACCACGTGGAAATATTCCGTCTCGAGCAGTTCAGCTTGGCGATCCTGCACCCACTGGGCGCGGGCTAATGATTGACACTTGGGACAGCTGCGCGATCGGCACGAGTTGTACGAAATGCGCTGATGGCTGCAGCTGTCGCACTGCTCCACATGGCCGCCCAGTGCGGCGGTCCTGCAGATCTCGATCGCGCTCATGGCGCGGCGCTGCGCTGTCGAGAGCGACGCGCCGTGCTGTTCACGGTAGCTGCCGCCGTAGCGGCGGAACACGTCCGCCACTTCCGGCGGGCGCGGCGTCATTGACGCAGCGCTCAGAAATGCGATGGCGCCGGGGGCTTCGGCGCGACGACGGTAGGTCGCGGCAACAGGTCCAGCGGACTGGCGGTGGAGCAGACCTTGCTGGTGGCGATCCGAAGATAGCGGGCCGTGGTGGCCAAGCTTCGGTGTCCCAGCAAAAGTTGGATGGTGCGGATATCGGCGCCGGATTCCAGCAGGTGGACGGCGAAGGCGTGGCGCAGAGAATGAGGCGTGATCGGCTTGCCGATGCCGGAGATCCGTCGCGCCGATTGGCAGGCGCACTCAACCGCAAATCTCGTGATGGGTCGCCCGGTCCGATCGCCAGGAAATAGCCAGCCCGTCGGACGGGCGAGCCGCCAATAGTTGCGCAAGGTGTCGAGCAACTGAGGCGATAGCATCACGTAGCGGTCTTTCTGTCCCTTACCCTGCTCGACCTTCAGGACCATCCTTTTGTTGTCGATCGCATCGGGCTTGAGTTGGACAGCTTCGGTGATCCTGAGGCCGGCGCCGTAACAGGTGGTCAGGATCGCGCGGTGCTTGATGCTCGTTACGCAGCCCAGGAACTGTCGGACTTCATCCGGGCTGAGAATAGTGGGCAACCTCAGCGGCTTTTTGCAGGTTGGGATAGCCTCATCGAGGTTCCAGTCCTTTTTGAGAGTGACCTTGTAGAGGAAGCGGATCGCCGAAATTGCAATCGTGATTGAGCTTGGAGACAGCTTCTTCTCGTTCATCAGATACACTTGGTACTTGCGAACATCCTCCGCTGAGAGTTCAGTCGGGGATCGGGAGAAGTGGCGCGCGAACTGTGAAACCTGCAGAACATACGAGGCTTGGGTGTTCGCAGACAGATTCCTGATCTGCATGTCTTCCGTCATTCGTTGACGCAGAGGGGTCATGGGGAGCTCCATTGCCAGAGGGGTTACGGCGCTGACGCGCAACGCCACACTGACTCAGAGCAAATGGTCGGACGAAGTCGCCCGGACGGTCAGATCAACCACGACGTCAACCGCAAGACCCGAAACGCTGGGGCCGCACCGATCCCGCGTAGCGGGTTAGTCCAAGGTGCTTTATGACGCGTGTCCGCTCGGACATTCGCGGCTCGAGACGACGACACGCTATGCCCACGTCTCGACCGAGATGATCGCCGGCACGGCCAGTCCGCTCGATAGGCTCTCACTCAGCGTGACGCCGCCGAGATAGCCGGTGCAGGTTCGGCCGGCGTTCGAACTGGCCGACGTCTTCCGCCGTCACGGCGAGCGTTACGAACGGGCGAACGCTGGACATCTCGGGCGCGTGGAGCGGCGCGTGATCGCAGCGATCACGGCCTGCCGCACGGCTGCGCTCGGCGGCCATGTCGAGCGCTGCAGCGCCGTGCGCATCTCCTGCAAC
>CAVYON010000014.1:0-28920 GCA_963770035.1 uncultured Alphaproteobacteria bacterium
TGTCGCGCAGCACCTAAACCAGCGAGTCGCAAATAAGGTGCATTTTTACAGCACCTAATTTGCAACAGTCTGGACGGCCTGATCGCCGCTCAGGATGTCTTTGACGACGAGGTGATCACCTTGCTCGACGAGCCCAAGGTCGGCGAGAAGCTCCCACATCGCCATGCCCGCCGCCGCGAGGACGGTCAGACCCATTGTCGCGGCGATCTGTCCCGCCGGCGGCCAGGCAGCGTAGGGTCGGGCATCAGGCGGCCGCCAGCACTGGTATCCATGCATGAGTCGCCGCAGTTTCCGTGTCCCAGCGAGTTGCCACAGGAGTGGGGGCCCGCGATCGGGACCGCACGGCAGGCATCCACGATTGCGGGCTATATAACGAGCCCGCTTGTCCATTGGTACGGGAGCCGCCAGCGCCTTCATTGCGCGCGTGACCGCGCCAACCGGCCGCCCAATTTCGAATGCGAAGGCGAGCCTGTCGCGGACCCTGGCATGAATTTCATAAGGCTCGCCATCGGCGATGATATTCTGCAGGGCCCGACTTGTTCGGGCTCGAACGGGGGTGAGCTGTCCGCCACAGCGCCTGCATCGTGATGCGACAGCGATGAACCACGTGCGAAGCCGGGGTTGGGCTAGATCCCGGGCCATGAACTCCGATACGCACCGTCGGCAGGTCCAGAGCGGAAAACGATGCGTCACGAACTCGAGCGCTTCCGGCGTTTCGTCGGTGAAAGTCATGCGCCGGATCGCCTCTGGCGGCGAACGCACCGCGACTGACAGCCGCTCCAGGTCCATCGGAAGAGCCCGTCGATCGAGAACGGCCGGGACAACTTCGGAGATGCCGAGCTGTTCGAGCAACGTTTCGGGGCGTGCGCGATAGAGCGCGGCCAACCGCGTCAGCCATGACGACAGAACCTCGTCGTTTTCGGCCAACAGGATCTCGGGCAAGGGACCCGGCCGACGCGGCGGAATCCATAACCGTCTCATCCCACCAGAGACCGGTCATATACCGACGGCCGCCACGCGCCGATCGCGTCCGCCGTGATCCGTTCCTCGCCGTTCCTGATCGCCGCGACCGCGAGATCCCCGAACAGCTCGAATATTCGGGCCGTATTGCCGCGTGTCGCGCGGATGACGGTGTGCAGGGACGCGATGTCGAGTACGGATGGGTCGCGAAGCGGAAGATTGCGCAACACCGTCGCGATCAATGCCCGGAAGTCCGCATCGACCTGCCAGGCTGGCAACTCGACCTGACCGAAGCGGCGGGCAAGCTGTGGATCGCCCGAAATCGCATCTCGTGCGGTGTCGATTCCGAGACAGATCAGGGAAACGCGAAGCTCGTTAGAGAGGTAACGGAGTTGCGTCAGGATCCGCCGTTGATCGCTGAATGTTCCCGACAGCATGTTGTGGGTTTCATCGAAGATCACCATGCGGACGCCAAGATCGGCGTAAAGCCGCAACATCATGATCATCGCTTCAGCTGTCGTGATGCGTGGTGAAAAGATCGCCCCGACAGCACGCAGCAACGTCATGTAAAACAGGCGATCTGTCGCTGCCGCCGGCATTTGGAGGCTGACCACGGGACTGACGGTCCTCAGGTTCTTCTCGTCGAACCCCGGAGGGTGGTCACGACAGAACTTCAGATCGAGCTGCGTCTTTCCGATGCCGGACTCACCTACGATAAGCAGACTTGGCATCCGGCTGTTCCGCGGATGATCGAGCAGGAGCTGCATCTGATCGAGGATCGCGGCCGCGCGCGGGTAGGTGATCCATCGCTCGGTGCGGACATAGGCGATCCGCTCCCGCTCGCCGGCCCCGGCGAGCCACTGCCGCTCTTCCTCAGGGTCAACCTCGTCGCCGGCCATCAATGATCTCCGTTGGCAGGGTAGCGAGGCTGGGGTCACTCGTATCAATGACGCCGAGAACCGGCGCCGGCGACGCCGCGGATGCCGCCACCGGCGCAGTGGGTCTTTGGCTCGCGGCGCGGCGCGCCCGCTTGGACGACCTGAGCGCCTCGTCCTCAATACGCCGTTGTTCGCCAACCGCGCGGAACAAGATTTCTTCGCTGACTTCCTTTCGGCCTTGAGCTCTCAGGCGCTCCATGGCGCGGCCATGCTCCCACAGGGAAATCGGTTCCCGGCCCAGACTTTTGTAGCGCGCCTCAGCATGCCGCCCGTCGGGGCGGCGGATCCATACGCGTGAAAGATCCCGGGGATCGTACCGGACCATGAGTTTTTGTTCGTGGCGTCCGAGGAGCTTTACGAGCGCGTCAGACCAGTAGCGAATGTTGAAGAGGTGAAAACCGTCACGCCGTGGCAGGCGCATTTCGTAGGGCAGGAGCCCTGCTAGAAACTCGGTGCGGTCCCTGGGCATGCGGGGTGGATTGGAATCAGCTAGCTCCGACCAGACCGCGAGCGGCGGACGGCTCAGCGCCGAGTGAATGCGGTGATGATATTTGCCGAGAATCTCCAACGCGAGCCAGCGCTCGAGCTCTCGCAACGTCATCGTCGCGCGTCCTTCGGACGGATAAGCGGCCCGGTCTTTGACGCTCGAAAATGTCGTTCCGCGCAGGACGTGCACGGCTCCCATCGTTGTCCCGATGAGGCGCTCTATGTGCCCGCCGAAGTGAGGCCGGGCGATCGGCCGATAAATCACCTCGACACCGAAGTCCTCGAGCGTGCGCGTGAAGGCCGACGAATGAAATTCACCGGCATTGTCGACATGCACGGCGCGCGGGAGGCCGGACACCGGCCACGGAAGATCAATTCCGCGTTCCGCCAACCATGTGCCTTTCTCGAAGACCGATTGAGCGACGCAGACCCCGGCACGCAAAATCGAGGGATGATCCAGGCCCAGATAGAACCCGGTCACAACACGCGTATGGACGTCGATGGCCAAAGTGAGGACCGGGCGCCCGATGGGCGTTCGGGTGACCTCATCGACGACGATCAGATCCACAATGGTGTGGTCGATCTGCACAACGTCGAGCGGGCCTGCGGAGTGGTATTCCTCAACGACCGGGGTGAATACCGCGCGCGCCGCGGCGGAGCCCTCGCGGCGCATCATGGCCTTGCGGGCATCCACGCGTCTGATACGCAGCCTGACAGTTCGCCAATTTGGCGGAGGCAGGCCAATTCGGCGGCATTCCGCGCGTATTCGGTCCACGAGTTCCCGAATGCTCGGCCGTTCGGGGCGCAGATAGAATGTCTGGATTTGCGTCTCCACCAGTTCGTCGACCCTCGGGTCAACCTGACAGTGCCCTTTGGGCCGGCCAGGCTGTTTCGGCAGGAGGGCGGACAACCGGCGCTCGACCTCGAAGCGGGCTCGCCAACGAAATGCCGTGCTGCGATCAACCCCGAGTTCCCGGGCGGCCTCAGCCAGAGAGAGGCGTTGATCGGCGGCCGCGTCGGGTAACGTTCGGGCTAGGATCCCCGCCCGGGATCTGGCCTCATCCCAGACCCTGTCGTCAGCTGCGCCACGGTTCATCCTGGCTTGCCATGTGCTCAAGTTTCTATGTCACTTTGTCGCATATAAGGTGCTGCAAAGCCAAGGTTTTGTTGCGGGTTAAGGTGCAGTGTTGCAAATAAGGTGCACGGATAAGTTATTGATAAATCAAAAAGCGGCGTTGCAGCATTAGGTGCAGCGCGACATCCGGACGCCGCCATGACTGCGGCGGCGGTGGACCGATTGGTCCATCACGCGACGATCATCGAAATGAATGGCGAAAGCTACCGGGAGCGCTCCGCCGCCCGCAGAGCCGCAAAGGAGGAAACCCCGGACTTGGCTTAGCTTTCCATCAGAACCCGTCGCGGGTGATTGCCGCTCACCGGACCCCCCACGACAATTACTCGGGCCACCGCCGAAAACAGTCAGCGACAAATAAAGTAGTTGTCGCCAAGACACCCTCTTGCCAAACGACAACTATGTAGTATCTTGCGCACCGCTACTCGACGACTGCCCGATTTGGCCAGTCTAATTGTCGCTAAGCGGCCTCCGTAATTGTCGCGCTGCAGTCAGTTGGCCGATCCTCGGGTCAAGCCCGAGGACAAGCCTTGGCGTAAAGCTTGGCCGTCTCGCGTTCGCGCTCCTCCTCGCCATCGCCCGAAACGCTCGCCCCGCGTGCGAACAGGCTCGCGACGTTGTCGAGAACCTGCTTCTTCCAGGCATAAATCTGGTTCGGATGCACCCCGTGCCGCTTCGCCAGCTCCGGAACCGTCGCATCCTCGTGCAGCGCCTCAAGCGCGATCTTCGCCTTGAACGCTGCATCAAACTTCTGGCGTGACTTCGTCATTTCTCGCTCCATCGGTGGCGACAGAGCAGGACATTTCACACCTTAGCCAATGGTCCCAAATCCGGGGTCCAGTTCACTTTGAGGATGTTTAGGCCCTGCTTTCGGGCCGACGAGATCACGGAGCGCAGGCTCGCGAAGTCGGCGGCGCCCTGCAGGGTTCGGAATCCGCCGGAGATTTTGATCTTCACCTTCATCATCCTCAAGTCGCGCTCGGCGAGGTTGTTGGTGAAGGGAACCGTGACGCTATAATCCCGTTAAATGTTGATATGGCCCGAATCCGATGGCCCCGAGGATCAGGTCGTCTGGCGTAACCGTCGGACCCAGCGCCTCCAGGGTTCGACGCCAGCCAAGGTAGTTGGATAGATTTTTCGTGGCGACGCCGTGGAAGCGGCGCATCCATTCCTTGAAGCGACTGTGGTAAGCGTTGACGTTGTTGATATGGAAATCGGGCGCCTGTGGACTTGGTTTGCCGGGCGCCGGCAGGATATGCGTCGGGATGCTTGCCTTGCGGGCGAAGGCGACAATCGCCGAGCCACCGTCGCAGCAGAACTCATTGGCTGAGGTGACGGCGCCGCCGAGAGCCGCGGCAATGGACACCCGGTTCAGCTTCGGCAGCACCGCATCCGTGGTCGCGCCCTGCCGGTCTCGGGCGACGATCACGGGTATCTGTTCGGCGGAGAGGCCGGGCTTGGCCGATTTGCCGCCTCTCTTGCGAGCGGCGCGCGGCATGCCGGATCGCCTGCCCTTGAATGATTCCAGAATGAACATCTCATCGCCCTCGACGATCCCGGCCAAAGTCGCGGGTTTGTCGCTAGCCAGCGAGGCCAGAAACCGGTGTCTCCACCGAAAGGCCGTCTTGTCGTCCACATCGCACCGCTTCGCGGCCTTGGCGATACTGACGCCGTCGATCATGGCCTCGACCTGCATGACCCATTTGTCCTTCATGCGCAAACGGGCCAAGGGCGTCTTCGTCAGGGCGTTGAACGTGCGGCGGCAGGTTTTGCAGCGATAGCGCGGCAAGGCGCTCGCCGTTCCCCAGGGCGCTACGTCACGGCAGTCGCAGTGCGGGCAGCCGATGATGTCCACCCGGCGCTGCCCGAGTTCGGCCACACGAGCCGTTCCTGCCCGCGGTGAAGGCCGCGCCCGCGCTTTGTCTGGCGTCGGGGCCGGGTCAGTTGTTGAAATGTCCACCACAACAGGCCCGACGTCACGGCTGGCCGCAGCCTCGGAGAGGGCCAGCGCCTGCCAAACCTGTCGCCGCTGCGGCTCGTTCAACGACGCAATCCCACCCAGCCAATGCTCAAACTCCGCCACGTCCATGGGGACCTCCTGACATCGCAGGCCGCCATGTTAGCCGATTTCCATAGCTAACGCCAAGTGAGCGAACCGTGAAGTCGGTAAGGAACCTGAGGGTCGCCTCCTTGAAGGTCTTGAACCGGATGAGGAGATTGTGGGCGGGCCGCTGCTTCTTGCGCTTTTTCGGGTTTGTCGAGGGATCGAAGGCCGGCAGGCTCCTGTGCAGGGCGAGGCCTTCCCGGACGGCGGTCCAGTACCGGTCCTCGAACGCCTTGATGGTTTGGGCGGGGAGCGCCGAGGCGCCCTGCGCCTTGGCCGCTTGCACGGCCTCGTTGGCGTCCAGAAGCGTCGCGCGCAGGGCCTCGGCCCAAGGCTCCTTGTCGAGCTCGCTGACCGCCTGAAGTTCGCGCAGGAGATGGGCGTTGCAGAAGGCGTGAAGGACGTTTTCGAGGGCGTAGTAGGCGCGCCAGTGGTCGTGGACCACAACGCCGCCCTCGAACTCGGGCACGGCCGAGCGGGGCTCGCCGGCGCGATAGAACGTGTGGGTCAGCGTCGAGGCGGTGTGCAGCCAGCGGGTCGCGCCGGCGATGCGGAAGCCCGTTTCGTCGAGGCAGCGCACCGGCGCCACCGCGACGCACGCGCCGATGCCGCGCCAGACCGGCTCCAGCGCCTCGGCCTTGCGGCGAACCCAGGCCGCCACGCTCGCGCCGCAGGCCGCCGCCGCCCCGAACAGGTCCTGCAGGACCTGCGCGGTCCGTTCCTCGGGCACGAGTTGCTGGGCGTTGAGATAGACCGCCGCCGCCCTGACGCGCTCGCCGTACTGGGCCGGCGAAACCACGCCCTCCGGAAAGGTGGCGCGGGTGCGCCCACGGCAGGCCGGGCAGTCGTGAACCGCTGCGCGGTGCTCGGTCACGATCAGCGGCTTCTCCGGAAGATCGAACACCTGACGTCTCTCCTCGGCGACCTTCGAATCCGCCGGGAGCAGCGCCCAACAATGCGCGCAGACCTCGGCCGCGTGCTCGACGATCGCGTCGGGCTCGGCGACTTGGCGCAGCGTGTCGCCGCGATGGCCCTTCTGGCCCCCGCTCCGCTTGCCCGAGCGCGTGCGCAAGCTCTTCAACACCCGAGGCTTCTTCTTCAGTCCGTCGCTCGACGGCGGCTTGGAGCTGTTGGAACTGTCCAGGTTCAAGCGTCGCCGAAGCTCGGCGTTCTCGGCCCGAAGCGCCTCGATCTCGCGTCTGAGCGAGTCGATCAACTCCACGGCTTCGGGCGGAACAACCATCCGACCCTTGAGTCACAAGTCCCCGGCCCTGTCTCGCAAAATCGAAGCCCCGCAATCGATCTTGCCTTGGATGTGACATTTCGAACTCACCCTAGCTTGGCAGTTACCCTCTTTCGGTGCAACTGCATCCATCGCGCTGATTGGTTCCCTGCGCCAGCCCCTCACGCGAGTCCGTAGCTCGACTTGTCGTAAAGATCACCGTACTCGGGTTCGATCTGAACCTGAAGCTCGCGCCAATCGGAAGGGAGCGTTGCGAGCGCCTCGCCAATTCGATCCAGCCACTGCCGCTCCTTGCGGGCAAGTGACATACGGCCTTCGCGTGCGCCCCGGTACAGTATGTCGGCGGCCGCCTTGCCCGCCGCGACTGTCCGTTCGTAGGGATCCGTCCTGGACACGATCGCGCTCGCGATTTCGATCGTCGCCGCCGGCGACAGGACCGCCGCCTGAGGGCTCAGCCACTCGTCAGAGACGGTGAGCAGATCGCGAAGCGCCTTCGCCTGGCCGTTCGCCGAGGCAGCATTCATGAGACGACAGTCGTATTCGAGCAGTTCGGCGAAGGCCTCCGGCGCGTTTCCCGAGAGGAGCCGCACGTTCTGCACGGACTCGTTGCTCCACAGATCGCACATCGCGCTTGCGATGTTGCCGACCGGACTGAAATGCGCGCAGGCGGCCGATTTGCCCTCCATCGCGATGGGCACGCCGGCGATCGCCTTCATGATCGGGCCCTCGTAGGCGCAGTCCTTCGACGGACCGGCTGCGCCCTGCTCGAACGCCACCAAGGCGCGCGCCGCGCTCATAGCGCGAACGACGGCGGCCAACACTTCGGGCAGCATCTTCTGACCGGCGAGCTGCATGGCGGTGTTGGCGAATCCGCATGCGGAGTCGCCGCCGGGAACGACGCTGGGACACCTCTCGCAAACCTCTCGAATTCGCTCCCATAACCAAGCCATGTCGCGCGGGGCGAGGACTCCAAGGGCGAACGCGATCGCTGGGATGTCGGCGACCACAAGCGCCTTGTCATGCACTTCCTTGCCGCCGACCGATTCGATTGAGAGAATGTCCGCGCCGGCCTCGGCGCTGAGCTCAAACGAGCGCAGGAGAAGCTCGCAGGGTTCGCCCTGTCGCATCAGGGGCGGCTTGACCTTCTCCCGGATATCTGTCGGCGTCACCCTCAAAGCCGAGGGCAGACCGCTTTTGTCCTGCGCTTCCACAAGGCGCGCCTTGAGAATCTGCGTAAGTTCCGCGCCCCACTTCGGTCTTTCGGTCATAGGTGGCAAGTGCTCGAACTCGAGCACGAGACCGGGAGCCTTCAGACGTACCGCTCGGGCCACGACTTGCCGTCCGATTTCCTCGTAGTGGGCGCGGACCTGCGGCCAGGTGGTGTCTGTCAGCTCCATCGTCGGGAGCGTGAAATTGACCTCCGGATAGACTTTGCCGGCTCCAATCTCGAGCCCGAGACCGCACCGCACGGGATGGGGCGCGACGCCGAAGACAAGATCGTCTGCATGGCCGATCGCGAGCTTCGCGAAGACACGTGGCGTGAAGCCGGCGCACATGTCAGTTGGAAATCCCCATCTGCCGACGGACGAGCGCGACCGCGTCGGTCGCCGTCGCGCCGTAACCGTCGGCGCCGATCTCCGTTGCGTAACTCTCGCTGATCGGGGCGCCGCCGACGAGAATCCTGACCTCGCGCCTCAAGCCGGCCGCCTTGATTGCCTCGATCGTCGTCTTCATGGCCGTCATGGTCGTCGTGAGGAGCGCCGACAGGCACACGATATGTGGACGATGCTCTCGGACCGCCTCGACGAATTTTTCGGGCCACACGTCCGTGCCGAGGTCGACGACTTTGAAGCTTGCGCCTTCGAGCATCGAGACAACGAGGTTCTTTCCGATGTCGTGCAGGTCGCCCTTGACGGTTCCCATAACGACCACGCCGGCAGGCTGCGCCCCTGCGGCCGCGAGCAGGGGCCGCAGCGGCTCCATCGCCGCTTTCATCGCTCGGCCGGCGACGATCAACTCAGGGACGAAGAACTCTTCCTCTTGGAAGAGCTTGCCAACCTCGTCCATCGCCGGGATCATCGTCTCGGAAATGATTGCCATTGGATCGGCGCCGGAGGCGAGCGCTTGCTCGACTAAAGACTTGGCCAGCGCCGCCTTTCCGTCCACGATCGCGTCGAACAAGGTTTGCGACAACGCCATCGGCGTTCCCCTTTGTCTTCAGGCCAGCGGCCGGTCAGCACCGCAATCGCCTCAATTGAAAGATCGATATCGAAGTGTGGGCGTCCATGGCGGAACCGTCAGCGATTTGAGAGTTCATAGAGCGCAAGCACATTGTCGAGCGGCGTGTCGCTCTGGATGTGGTGCGATCCCGCCATGACGTATCCTCCGTCCTGTCCAAGATCCGTTGCAAGTTGTCTCGCAGCACGTCTGACGTCCGACGGGCTTCCGTTTGGCAGGAGGCCGACGATATCCACGCCGCCATGGAAAGAGAGACGCGCACCGAAATCGCGTTTCAGCGCCGCTGGCTCCATCCCGGTCGTGCCCGGCTGGATCGGGTTCAGAACGTCAACCCCCATCTCGATTAGATCGGGAATGAGCGGCCGGACCGCGCCGTCCGTGTGGTACATCACCTGCTTGCCGCGCCGCCTGGCGACGTCAATGAGCTTCTCGTGACAGGGACGAATGAAAGTCCGCCACATCTTCTTCGAAATGAGAAGGCTGAGATTGCTGCCGACGTCATCGTAGAAGTAGACCATATCGATGTCGTCGCCGGCCTCCTCAAGGAGGCGGCGCGTCACTTCCACCAGGATGTCGGTGATCCGCTCCATCATGTAAGTCGGGATCGCAGGATCGCCGGCCATCTCAGAGAGAAAGTTCTCCATCCCACGCAGCTGCCAAGCCACTTCGAAGACCGCGCCTATGCGGAAACGCACGTGGCAGGGTTGATCGCGGTTCATGTCGCGGATCACCGACCTGACCGGCTTGAAGTCCCACCAGTCCGGATCTGGCCAGCGATGCGCCTGGACGTCTGCGAGCGACTGAGCAGCGCCCAGCGACGGCATGTTTTCCTCGTAGCTGCCGAACTCGTTGGTCTGAATTCTGAAACGGCGGCCGAAGATCTCCGTCGCGACGCCGTCCCGGCCGACCCATCGCCACATGCGGGCCGGCGTCGATCGGCTCTGCACGGCCCACCATTCCGTGCGACCTCCGGCCGGAAACGCCAATTCCGGTGGGGCGCAGAACTGATCGTAGGAGACGACGCGGCAGTCGACCTCCAGCCGTCTCAAGATCTCCTCCCAGGCCGGATCAAAAAAGCGGGACTTGTTCAGCGGCCGTTTTTCGACGCCGAGGCGCGCGGCCAGCAGGTCCCAGACTTCCGGGACCGCAAGGAAGTCGACCGGGAGTTTGTCCGGGCTCCGATGCGAGAGGGCGATGTTCACCCGTTCTCGCGGAGATGGATTAGCGTTCATCCTTATGCTCCATCCCCAGGCGGGCTCGGAATTCCTCCAACTCATGGCCAGGAATTTCCGCGATCTCGTCAGCGGCGGGAAAGCCGGTCGATTTGACGGCGGCGCGAAAACCAGACAACGCCCTAACCCTCTCCTCCCACACTGCCCTGTACAGACTCGCGAGATCGCCCCACGCCCGCGCATGACGCGGCCGCTTCGACGATTCGCCGCAGATGTCGGAGGCGAACAGGAAGATCACGTCGGCGTTGCCGCCGGACCCGAGGGAGATCGTGACGAGCGATGTGCGCTGGTTGATCTCCGCCATCACGGCTGCCGGTATCACCTCGCATTCGGCTGCGAAGGCGCCGGCGTCTTCGAGACGGCGGAACCGATCCCAAAGCCCGATCGCTTCCGAAGCCGTCTTGCCCACGGCACGCACGCCTCCAGTCCAGGTCGATTTGCGAGGCACGAACCCGAGGTGGCCGACCACGGGAATTGATTCGGCAGTCAGCGCGCGCACCATCTCGTAGCCGCGTGCGGTGATCACGGCGTCAGCTCCCGCGTCGATCGCGGCGAAAGCAGCGCGCAGCATATCGTCGGCGGTCACCGCTTGGGTGAATCCCAGGGCCGCAGTCAGGAAAAGGCGCTGTGAGCCAGCGCGCACCAGGCGCACGTTCGCGCCGCGGCAGACGGCAAGCTCCACGCCGGCTTCCTCCGCCGCTGCCGCTTCTTCGGCTGTCTCCGCCGTCGTTTGCGTGACGCGTCGGCCGCTCCCCTTGAGGGCGCGTAGACCCGCAACAGTCTGGGAGCGCTGAACCTCGCGGCCCGCGAAATCGAAGATACGGGGCATCAGCCTTTCAGCTTTTTCGCGTAATAGTCCGGCGCGACGACGCCGGGCTTCGAGAACCACGCCGGAACATCGACGCCGGAGTAGAGTAGAACGTTTCCCCAGGGATCGAACGCCCCGGTGCGCACGATGGCTTTGGCCCTGGCGGCCAATTCCGAAAGGATGGCCTCGTGCTTGACCGGTTCGTGATCCGCATCGGGAAACAGCCGTCTGATCTTCTCGAGTAGTGGAGCGTTGTGCTGAGGCAGAACGTCCGCATATCCGACGCGCTCCGCGATCAGGTTTTGTGAGATCGCTGTGAGCACCGTCTCGAGATCGGGAATGTCCGGCACAATCGCGAGGTCGATGCGCCACGCCGTCGACGGAATTGGGAAGCCTGCGTCGCAGACAATCATCAGGTCGCCGTGGCCCATCGAGGCGATAGCGTGACTGAGTTCGGCGTTCAACAATCGATTGCGGTTCATGTCTCATCCCTCCAGACCGTCTTCAAACCGCGCTCGTACGCCTTGTCCGCGCCTCCTCGATCGGGAAGGCTGGGAATGACACCGAGCTTGGTGCATGCGATGCCGCCGCAAGCCACGCCGAAGCGAACCGCCTCGACGAGAGGCCGCCCCTCCGCCAAAGCCACAGCGAAGCCGGAATTGAAGGCGTCGCCGGCGCCGGTCGTGTCGGTGACCTCGACCTCGATCGCCGGGACGCGCACGTCCAGCGTGTCGGTGACAATCATCGCGCCTTCGCGGCCGAGGGTGGTGATGATGTTGCGAGCCCCGCGCCGGCGAAGCTCTTCAGCAAGCTCCCGCGACGATCGCGGATCATCGGCAGGCAAGTTAAGCAGAATGCGTAGCTCGCTCTCGTTTGGCGTCAGATAGTCGACTGACTTGAAGATCGACGGCGGCAATGCGCGCGCCGGCGCCGGATTGAGGATCGTCGTCTTTCCGTGCTTGCGACCGAGCTCCATGGCGCGGGCGGCGGCGGAGGTCGGCACTTCAAGCACGGTCATCACGACGTCGCTCGCGGCGATCTGCGCTTCGCCGGCGTCGACGGCGTTGGCGTCCAGAAGCTCATTGGCGCCCATGTCGAGGATAATGAAGTTTTCGCCCTTGGCGTTGAGGATGATGAAACCGACCCCGGTTGGGCGTTCGGCGCCGAGTGCTGACGAGCGAGGCGTCGACTCCCTCGGCGGCGTAAAGGTCGGTCGCGATGCCAGCGAGCTTGTCGCTGCCGACCATCGCGAGCAGCGCGGAGCGAGCGCCGAGCCTGGCGGTCGCCACGGCTTGGTTCGACCCTTTGCCGCCTGGACCCATATCGAAGTCCGTTCCAAGCATCGTCTCTCCGAAGATCGGCAGCTTCGAAGCCCTGATGGTCATGCCGACCGCAAAGCTACCCACAACCGTAATTCTCGGACTTCCATCGCGCCCCCCTAACGCCGCCATCGACTCGCATGAGGATGGCCTCCTCGTTGATCTCGCCGGCCGCAAGGTCGCCGCAGATCCGCCCGTTTCGCATGACCAGCACCCGGTCGGCGTTCGCGGTCAGCTCGGCGAGCTCAGAGGTGATCAGGATAATTGCAACGCCCTCTTCAGCGATGCCGCGCAGGATCGCGTAAATTTCCGCCTTCGCGCCGACATCGATGCCGCGCGTCGGCTCGTGAAGGACTAGCACGCGCGGATTGGTGACCAGGCTGCGCCCAAGAAGGATCTTTTGCTGGTTGCCGCCCGACAGCGTGCCGAGCCTGTCGCCAAGCTTGCCGATCCGCGCGTGAGCCGAGCGACCTGGGCGCGCGCTTCGCGTTTGATGGCGAGCGCTGCAGAACTCCGGCGAAGGAGAAATCGAGCAGGGAAGCCGCGATCACGTTTTCCGCGATTGACATCGTCAGGAACCCGCCCGCGCCCCGCCGATCGGCGGGAACGAAAAACATCCCCGACCGGATCGAGGCGCTTTCGGATCGGATGGCCGCAACTTCGCCCCATCAATCGCGACCGAGCCTCGGCGGTCGAGAAGGCCAAACAGGGCCGAACCAAGATCGTCCTTGCCGGAATCGGGAAGCCCGGCCACGCCCAGAATCTCGCCGGAACGGACGTAAAGGTGACGCCCTCAATTCCGGCCGCCGTCAGGTCATCGACCGACAGCGCCACCTTTCCTTCGGATCCTCGAGGACCTTGGCTGGATGTCGCGGAGCTGAACTCACGTCGCGGCCGACCATCGCACGGATCAGACGATCCTCCGTGAGGTTCCGGTTGTCCAACGTCTCGATCAGCCGGCCGTCGCGCATTACCGAGATACGATCCGCGAGATCGAGCACTTCCGATAGGCGATGCGAAACGTACACGATCGATACGCCCTCGCCTCGGAGCTGACGGACGACATCAAACAACCGCTCGCTCTCGCGCTTGGAAATTGCGGAATTCGGCTCGTCGAGCACGAGCAGCCGCGCCCGCTGACGAACGGCCGCGGCGATCTCGACGAGTTGCATTTCCGCGACCGACAGGCCTGCGACCTTCGCGTCCGGATCGAGTTTTGGCCATTCCGAGCCGCAGAGGACGCCGTGCGCGTCTCGCTTCGCATCCGCTGCCGGGGGACCATCGAGGCCGCGGGCCTTGTCGCCAGTTCCGACATCATAACGTTTTCCGCGACACTCATTGTCGGGCAGAGGGCGAGCTCCTGATACACTACGACGATGCCCGCGGCGCGGCTGTCCAGCGGCGACGAGAAGCGAACGGACTTTCCACCAATCCGGATCTCGCCCTCGTCCGGCGGAAATTCTCCCGCCAGCACGTTCATCAGCGTCGACTTGCCGGCGCCGTTTTCGCCGACGACAGCGTGGACTTCGCCCAGCGCGAAATCCCAGGGACACGCGGTTGAGCGCAATGACGCCGGGGAACCGTTTGGTGACCCCCACGATCTCGACGATCTCGTCACGATCCGTCATGGCGCTCGACTCGCGGTGGCCCACGTGTCGTCCAAGCCTGGCTGGCCGAACTTTACTTCTTTGCCACGTCGCCGATGTTGTCCTTCGTGTAGACCATCACGCCGGTGTCGATGCTCTCGATCGGCTTGCCATGGAGGAAGTTCACCAGCAGATCGACGGCGTCGTAGCCCTGTCGCTCCGGCGCCTGGTCGATCGTCGCCTGGACATCGCCTTTCTGGACCAGTTGCACCGTCTGGTCCAAGAGATCGAAATCCGACCACCTTGACCTTGCCGGAGGCATTGTTGCGCTCCACCCAGGTCCCCGCCGCTGGCGTCGAACAGCATTCAAGAGAAAGAACGCCGGTGATGCTGGGATTGGCGAGCATGGCGTTCTCGATCGCCGCGTAGATCTTCTGCGGATCGGTGCCGGTGTTGAGCGTACTGACGACGTCAATGCCGGGGAACGCCTTCAGCCCCTCTCGGGCGCCTTTCTCGCGGTCCAACGACCATTGCGCCGCCGCGTCGATCGTGGTGATCAAGACCTTGCCCTTGCCGTCGAGCGTGTCGCCGATCAGCTTGCCGGCCTCGCGCCCCGACTGGACGAGATCCTGACCGGCAAAGGCGAGCCGTTTGCTATTGGGGTTATCGGTGTTGAAGGTGACGACCGGAATGCCGGCCTTCAGGACGCGATCGATGATGGGCCCGAGCGCATCGCTTGAGACCGACGAGATCGCCAGCCCATCCATCTTTCCCATCAGTGTCTCGATCTCACTGATCTGGTTGTCGGCGTTGGCGCCCGTCGGACCGATGAAGACTGCATTCACTTTATCCTCCGCGCCGGCCTTCTGGACGCCGGACTTGATGAATGGGGCGAACTCGTTGGAAACGTCATGATAGGAGACGTAGATGTCGAGCGGTTTGCCGGAATCGATTTTCGCCTTGATCCGATCAGCGAGTGGGAAGTTGCTGAGCTGCGACGCGGCGTAGCTCGCGAGCGGCGTCAATGCGATCGCCGCAGCGAGAAAGATTGATCCTAGTTTCATTGCTTGTCCTCCCATGTTGGACGGTTTTGGTTCAGGTTACCGCATGCGGCTCGACCACTTGTCGATGCCGACGGCGATTATGATGACAAGGCCGATCATCAGCTCCTGAACGAAGGGCGAAAATCCCATGAGCACCAGTCCGTTGCGCATGACGCCGATGATCAAGACCCCGAGAATCGTCCCCAAAATCGTGCCTTCGCCGCCGGAAAGAGACGATCCGCCGACGATGGTTGCGGCGATCACGTCGAGTTCGAGGCCCAGTCCCGTCCGTCCGGCCTGGCCGCTCGGCAGGAACGCGAGGCTCAGGATGCCGGCGAAGCCCGCAAGCGCGCCCATGAGCACGAAGGCCGAGATCTTCACCCGATTGACGTCGATGCCAGCGACCCGCGCGGCTTTTGCGCTGCCGCCGACCGCAAAGATCCGGAACCCGAAGTTGGTGGAGGACAGGACAACCCAGGCGACGGCGGCGACGGCGGCGAAGAACACGAGCTGCATCGGAACGACGCCGAACACATAGCCCTGTCCCATGAATTCGAAGGCGCTCAGAACGTCAGGCGCAGCGCCGTTGTGGACGTTCACCGTCACCGGTTGGCCGCTCGTCATGATGAGCGCGGCGCCGCGCACGATGCTCAGCATGCCCAGGGTAGCGATCAGCGACGGCAGCCGACCGTAGGTGGAGAGCACACCATTGATGAGGCCGATCACGGCTCCGGCAAGAACGCCGACGCAGAGCGCCGGCGTCAGCGCCCATCCTGCAATTATCAACATCCCCGCGAGAAGACCGGAAAACGCGTAGTTCGAGCCGACTGAAAGATCGACCTCTCCGGAAATCAGCACGAACGTCATGCCGACCGACATGATGCCCAGCAGGGAAATCTGTCGGCCGACATTGAACAGATTGATCGATGTGAGGAAGCCGTCGGTCGCGAACGACAGGAACCCGCAAAGCACAAGAAGGGCGATGAAGACGCCGGACTTCGCGCGCCCGCAGCAGCCCCAACGGCCAAACCGTCGCCGTCTTGCCCCCGCCGCTTTCGACCGTCACGGTCACTCGCTCCTCCTGACGTGGCGCCCGCGCCGACGCCCAACGCCATGCTCTTCTTTTCAGGCTTCGTACATCCGTCCTGTCGCTGTGAGAATGTCACGTTTCGCCGCGGTCGCCCTCGAGATCAGTTACGACGCCAAGCGGAAGGAACCTGCCGGCACCTTGCGCAATGGCTCATAGTTTCCATACGCGCGCACTCTCTTGTACGGCGCGTTCTCCACCGCATTGTAGGAGCAGATATATCCCCAACGATAGGTGTCGGTGCGATTGGCTTCCGAACGATGCAGGAGGTTTCCGTCGAACACCAGCGCATCGCCGGGATCCATCTCAACATAGACGAGCTCAAATCGCTTGAGCGCCGCCTCAACGTGCTCCTTTTCGGCGTTCGTCTGGCCATCCTCTCGCACGTGATCGAGCCGCCCGAGCTTGTGCGAGCCCTTGAGCACCTGCAGGCAGCCGTTGTCTCGCGTCGCACGGTCGATCGCGACATAGATGCTCATCATATCTGGCGCGAGACAACCGTAATTGTACCAGTATCCAAAGTCCTGGTGCCACTCCCAAGCGCCGCCTTCATTCGGCTGTTTCATGGTCATCTTGTGACTGTAGAGGTAGACCGGCTCGCCGACGGCATCCTCTGCGAGATCCACCATCCGTTCGTCGCGCGCCAGGAGCCCATACTGGTCGTCCCCAGCCGTCGTCCACATTTTGAGGAGCGTCGCCTTGCCCTCCCGGTCAGCCTTCGTCATGACCGACCCGTCCCGGCGCTCCTGCTCGAGTTGCGCCCGCGCGCTTGCGCGAAATGCGTCGACTTCTTCAGGACTCAGGAGACCTTTGCGGAGCAGATACCCATCGCGGGCGTAGCGCCCTGCCTCTTCAGCGCTCATGGCGATCGGCATCGGCGTCCTCCTTTCGGCGAACCGGGTCTTACGCGCCAGTTCGCGGCCGAGCGGATATGAACCTGTCGACCACGACCGGCCGTCTCGATTGGTGGCGTTCTACCCCCGTGGAACAGCCGGGACAATGGACGGGTGGCGCCCGGACTTGTATGAAACGCGCATGGCCGTCGCAACGACGTTTGTCGAAAGTCTGCATTGGGTTCCGGAGGGGAACTGGAGTTCCTGCGCCTTTGGCGTGCTACGGGCGGGCAAGGTCATCGCTGGGCCTGATTACGGCGTCGACCGGTCCGCCTATCCCGGCCAGGACGTCCTGTACTGCCTGTCTGGCGCTGGAAGCGTGAGGACTCTGGGCCAGAGGCTCGACTTGCAAGCGGGACACCTGGCGTGGATCGCCAATGAAGAGCCGCACGCGCATTACGCCGACCAGGCGTCGCCCTGGACGCTTCTCTGGTTCCGGCTGAATGGACCCAATCTGCCTGCGGTCAGGAAGCGGCTCTTCGGCGCGGACGCGCCGTGCGTCTCGATGCCCGGCGACGCGATTCTGACCTCGTGGTTCGATCGTTTGTTTTCGGCCATGCGCAGCCGCGAGTTCGGCCAGGACCTCCGGATCAATCAACTTGTCGCCGAATTCCTCGTCATCGTTGACCGTGCGCATGCGAGATCAGGCGCGTCGCGGGCGCCTGAGGCGCTCGCCGCAATCGTCGCGGCGATGCGAAAGCGCCCAGGTCGAAGATGGACCTCGGACGAACTGACGGCAGTTTCGGGTCTGAGCGGATCGCAGATCCGGCGACTCTTCAGGAGGCACCTGCGCGTGAGCCCGCGCGGATGGCTCCAACGCGAGCGGTTGATCTATGCGCAATCGCTTATGACAGGCAGCGATGCCAGGCTCGCTGAAATCGCCGCAACCTGCGGATTTTGCGACGTCTATCATTTCACGCGCGAATTCAAGCGTGCGGTAGGCGTATCTCCCGCCGCATGGCGGCGAGGCGAATTGGGTGGAGGTCGTAGCATCTAACGACCGCTTCTCCTTTCGACTGTACGCGTGACAGCTTGCGCCATAGCCAACCAACGACGGCTTCGGGCGGACTCCGCGTCTTCACTTTCGACCCCTGTGTCAGGAGCCATCTTGGCGGGGTCTGCTTCACTCTCGGTGCACCCCGCAGGACAAGGAAGAAGCGAACCTCCTGAAATTGCTCAAGGTTCGGATCTTTTCAGTCGCTTCGGTCATGATGTTGAGCAGTGCGGCCCCACCAGAGCTGATTGTCTCGCGTTCTCTGCCGGTTACGGCATGTCGTCGCCGTCACTTTGCACCAAGAGTGAATCAGACCCGCATTAGGTGCTGCGCGACACCGTGAACCGGTAGGGCAGCGCACCATACTGGATGCGGACAGCAGCCTTTGCCTTCCGTTTAGCCGGTTTACGAGAAATTCCCCTGACTCCCGGTTCGCCCGTTTGGTTCCTACCATGCCTATCCGGTTAACGCCCATACCCACTAGGTGTTGATTTGGGAGGCCCATCCTTATCCGCTTGACGCCCAAGAACGGTAGGTGCAGCCTGGGTATAAAGCGGATAATGGGACGCACGCATGGACGTTCTCGACCACGCGGATTTGGCCTTCCCGCAGTCACTTCCCGAGTTCCAGCGGCTCTTTCCCGACGACGCGGCCTGCGCGGCCTATCTGGAGAAGGCCCGCTGGGACGGCGGTTTCATTTGCCCGCACTGTCAAGCCTGCGAAGAACTGTTCCGTTTCGACAACCGCGCCGGCGTCCTGCGTTGCCGAAAATGTCTCAGGAACACGGGGCTGATGGTCGGGACCGTCATGGAGCGCAGTCATTCCCCGCTCAGCGTCTGGTTCTGGGCCGCCTACCTCGTCGCAAGCCAGACGCCCGGCATGTCGGCGGTGCAGTTCCAGCGGCAGCTTGGCTTGTCGCGTTACGAGACCGCCTTCGGCATCCTCCACAAGCTCCGCGCCGGCATGGTGCGACCGGATCAAGACCGGATCGGCGGCGCGGCGGTGGGGCACGTCGAGGTGGACGAAGCTTATGTGGGTGGAAGAACGCGCGGCGAAGGCCGAGGTGTCCACCATAAGACACTTGTCGTTGCCGCCGTCGAAGTTCGCCGTCGGGAGCCTGGCTCCACCCAGGACAAACGGAAGGATGGCCGCTACGCCGGTCGTGTTCGCCTCGCCATCGCCGCCGACCGCAGCGCCGACGCTCTGGGAGGTTTCGTCGAGAGCGCCGTCATGCCGGGATCCTTGGTCGTCACCGACGACTGGAGCGGCTACGCCAGCCTGCGCACGCGCGGATATGATCACCACGCCATTGCCGAATGTGGCGATCCCGAAGTGGCCGAGCAGTTCCTGCCCATCTCCCATCTCGTCTTCAGCAACTTGAAGTCTTGGCTCAACGGCATCCATCACGGCGTGAGCGCGAAGCACCTGCAAGCCTACCTCAACGAGTTCACCTTCCGATTCAACCGGCGCTTCTACCCGTTCAACGCCTTCCGATCTCTGCTCGGTATCGCGGGAGATGCAACTGCCCCGACATATTCCGAGTTATACTCGGGTAAATGGAAGCACCCTACATGTAGTGGGTATGGGCGTTAACCGGATAGGCATGGTTCCTACCTCCGCCTTACCGATCGAAGACTGTGGAAACGACCCCTCGGGAACTCCACATGGTCGACCTCCACGCCTGACTGTTGCGGCGTCACGCGCTCGTCATCGACAAAGCAGCCGTCGAAAGGCCACGCGTAAAAGGCCACGTGATCTCGCAAGGATCTGAAGGCCGAGCTCGGATCGGGATAGCTCCAGGCCACATCGGGCAGCGTCTCATCGCGCACGACGACATCGAAGTAGATCGCTTCGCCTTTCCACTCGCAGAAAGAGCGACGGCGCGACGGCTGTAGGACCAACGGTGCGATATCGTAACC
Source organism: uncultured Alphaproteobacteria bacterium (assembly GCA_963770035.1). Lineage (GTDB taxonomy): Bacteria > Pseudomonadota > Alphaproteobacteria > Rhizobiales > Beijerinckiaceae > Roseiarcus. The sequence goes on from CAVYON010000014.1 coordinate 19,983, forward strand.
GTTCACACCCACCCTATCGCGGCCGGCGGGTGCTGATGAGGGTGGAACAGCGACGGCGTAGGAGCGAAGGGTCGACGAGTTTCGCATTTTCGGCTTGCGTATCGGCGGGAAGGCGATTCTACCCCTTGTGTGCCGAACCGATTCGCGGACGATTTGAAGGCCTTGACGCCGGCGGACCTCGCGACGCTGTCGCATGAGGATTTGCTGGCGACGGCGTGCGAGCTTCTGTCTCTGGCGCGGGCGCAGAACGCACGTTTGTCCGAAGACTCCCGAACCAGTTCGCGTCCGCCTTCGAGCGACAACCCGTATCGCCGCGAGGACCGACGACAGAAGGGCGAGCCGGGAGGGTCCGCCGACGAGACAGCATCGGCCTCGCCCGACAGCCACACCGGCGAGGCGAAGGGGCCGGCGGAGCGGGCGGGCGCTCGCCGCCCCGGCAAGCCGCTCGGAGCCAAGGGGTTCTGGCGCAGCCAACCGATCCTGGTCAGCGGCGAACGCGAGCATGCGCCGCTGACCTGCGAGGCCTGCGGCCAAAACCTCGATGCGCAAGCCTCGCGGCGCAAGGTTGGCGCCCACGTCAGTCTCGAACTGACGCAAGGCGACATGTCGCTCGAGATCGAGGCGACCAAACATGTGTATTTCGCCGCGCGCTGCCGCTGCGGTCATGAGAGTGTCGAACGCCCCGGGGTCGGCGCGCGTTCGCGCGTCGAGGGCCGCAAGCGCGACTTGATCGCGACCGAGCGCTGTCTGGTCGGCCCGATGCTCTGCGCCTTCATCGCATCGCTGTCGCTGCGCTTTCGCCTGTCGCGCCTCAAGATTCAGGAATTCCTCGACGAATGGCTGGGGCTCGAACTCGGGACCGCCACGATCAATCGGTGCGTTCATGAGTTCGGCCTCGCCAGCGAGCCGGTGGTCGACAGACTCATCGAAGAGGTCAAGGCCGCCCAGATCGTCCATCTCGACGAAACCCCGTGGTATCAGCGCGGCGCCTTGATGTGGATGTGGGTCGCGGTGACGGCGACGGCGGTCGTCTTTCGCATCGGCAGCCGGCGCAAGGAAGAATTGGCGGCCCTGATCGGCGAAGCCTTTCTCGGCTGGCTCGTCACCGACGGTTACGCCGCCTATCGCGACCATCCGCGCCGTCAGCGCTGTCTGGCGCATCTGATCCGCAAAGGCCTGGCGCTCGCAGACGGGTTCTACGGCGACGGCGCCGGCTTCGGCCGCGACCTCGTCCGCGATTTGCGTCGCCTCATCGAGCGGGTCCGTGACGGCGAGGCCGACAGCAAGGCCGTCAGGCGATTGATGGACGCCATCAAGTGGAACTGCCAGTGCAACCGTCATGAGATCGAGCAGAAGGTGCGGGACCTGGCCAACGAAATCCTCAACGACTGGGACGCGGTGATCGCCTTCGTCCACGACCCCCGCCTGCCGCCCACCAACAACGACGCCGAACGCGCGCTCCGTCACGCCGTGATCGCCCGCCGCATCAGCTACGGCACACGCACAGACGAGGGCAGCCGTTTCTACGCCGCAGGCCTCAGCATCATCGAAACCTGCCGCAAGCGCGGCCTCGACCCCTGGGCCTACGCCAGCGATCTCATCGCCGCCGCTCGCGCCGCCGCCGAAACCCCAGCCATCCCCGCCGCCGCGTAATTCAACCGGGTGTGTGAACGGTTGCGCGATATCGGCCGGTGGAAAGTAATAGGTGGGCGGATGACTGGTTTCTAACGTGCGTATGCCTTTCCGCGTATCGGCGATGACGACATCGCGATGCACGATCTTGAGACGGCGCTGGCTTGGCTCAGCCACCGCCGGCCGCGGATAGGACCAGACGCTTTCCTGTCCCGGACCGACAGGATCGGGGATGACCTTCATGAAGAGGGCTCCTTCACTGACCCCGGCGATGTCATGAACCGAAGCCCACCGAGAGCAAGATCGCACGAGAATACGCGCCCAATGGCGACCACGCCGACGCGCCGTAACCGATGAGTATCGAGTAGAACATCCGTGCGATGGGGAACAAAGCGGTCGAACGGCAGCTGCACCGTCCGCCACTCCGCGTCGGCCGTGAAGCTTTGGCGATAAGATTGCCACGGCCTGGTTAGGGCGTCCGTCCGCAGATGAACGCCGTACTCCTCACCATTGCCGAATACGTCGAGTTCAATCCCGCTCCAGGCGCTGGCATCGACGACGCCACCGTCAGGCGAGAAATCGAGGGCGATCTGAACAAAGCCGCCATTGTTCTCGAGGCTGACGTCGCCGCGCATGCGGATGGTGGCCCGGCCGGCGACTGCGTCGCGGACCATGGTCCCTTTTGAGACTCCACGCATGACCTGGTCGGTGAGGAGCTGCCAGTTGCTCCCTATCGCGGCAATAGGTGGCTCACGGCTTAGGTCGTCTATGATAGCAGTCGTTGCCGACATTCCTCCGCCCCTCAGCGCGTTCATAGGCTGCGGCTGCACTATAGGCCCGTTGGAGCGGGCCGTGGCTCGTCGGGCGCCAACCACCCATGTTCGCTGAAGGCGGTAAGATCGACACCGGGCGGGGCATACCACTGCCCTGCTCGATAGCGGGCCCCAAGTTTCAGGGCGACGTCCTTGTTGCCATAGGGAATCCGCAGTGGGGTATCAGTTCCTGAATTCTCCCGAGCGGGCGTTGACGGATTAATCGTCGCAGCGACGGTTGCCGCGAGCTTCCGAGATCTATTTCTTGGAGCCTTGGTCTTGGGAGCAATAGCTTTCGTCTGCGCGTTGACAGCCTTACGGCGACTCTTGCCACGCTTTTTGACTTGGTTGGAGTCGATCCACGTCGCCATGGCGGCCGAACTGGCCTTGGCCTCGTCGGGAACAACGATGCCTTTCTCCTGCGCGAGCTTCTCGGCGAATAACATCTGCGCCGGAGTCGCGGGCTTGGAGCCAGACACACCAAGTATTTCACAGCCAGCTTTCTTGGGTGCGTGCTGGTCGAGGAACGCGCGGCAGACTGATCCCGATGTCGCATAGCCCGGTGGAGGTTTGACGCCTTTCGCGCGGGCGATGCTGTCAGCAAAGCGTTTCATCGCAGGGGTTGGCGGGCGTGATCCCGAGCCGCCGGCCGCGGCGGCGCCCAGCAAGGGCGGTCTTCCGGCGACGGTGCCTTCCTGGAGTTTGCCGATAATTCGTTGCGCGACGTCGCACACCGCATCGATCGCGCCGATCATCTCCTGCTTGCCGATGACAACCTCGTCGAGCAGGCATTCGAGTTGTGCGGTTAAACCAGGGTCGACCAGCGACGGATCCGCCTGCTTGAGAACCCCGAATAGCGACAGCCCAGTCTCGGTGGGCACGATGTTCTTTCCCTGGGCAACGAGGAAAGCCTGTCTCTTGAGTCCGCCAATGATCTCGGCCCGGGTGGCCGGAGTGCCGATGCCTTTGGCTTCTTTCAGTCGCTCCCGCAGCACCTCATCGTCGACGAAACGCCAGGCGTTCTGCATCGCCTCGATCAGGGTGCCCTCGTTGTATCGCGGCGGAGGCCGCGTCTCCTTGTCCTCAATCGTGGGGTTTTCCAGCTTCGTGGTCTCGCCGTTGCGCAATGCTGGCAGCAATTGCGCTTCATCGCCTTTTTCGTCGGCGGGCTGCCACTCCGGGAACGCGGCGCGCCAGCCAAGATCAATCGGCTGGCGACCGGCGGCGCGGAAAGGGAAGCCCCGGACGTCGAGCGTCGCGGTCGTCTGACGGTAACGGAAGTCGGGCATGACGGCGGCGAGATAAGCCCGCGCGATCACGTCGAACAGTTTCTTCTCGTCGATCGAAAGGCGCGGCCACACCTCCCGCAGGTTGTCGACCGTATTGACGTTGGGAATGACGGCGTGATGGCTGGCGCCCTCAAGTCCCTTGTCATGGAAACTGCCGCTTGCGCCCTTTCTGATGATCGGGGGATCGGGCACAGGGATGGCGCTGAACGACTTCCCCGCCTGCAAGCCCGCCACGATTTTCGGGACGTCCGATATCAAGCTCTCTGGGAGATACCGCACCTCGGCGCGGGGATAGGTGATGATCTTTTTGCCCTGGCCGTCATACAGTTCCTGCGCGACTTCCAGCGTCTTGCTGGCCGCCCAGCCGAAGCGCGAGCTGCACAATTTCTGGAGCGAGGGCAGATCGTGGAGCTTCGGCGGCCCTTGCCGCTTGTCTTCGACGCGCACGCCAAGCGCGCCCTCGTAGCCACGAGCCGCTTCGACCACCTTCTCGGCGACCTCGCGTCGGACAATTCGCTCCTGCGGGGCGTGCCGCACCTGGAATTGACCGGCGGCTGCGTTCGCGGCGGCGACAACCTCAAAATACGCCTGCGGCACAAAGTTCCGGATTTCGAGCTCGCGCTTGCAGACGATCGCCAAGGTTGGCGTCTTGACCCGGCCAACCCCAATAACGCCCCGCGCACCCTGACCAAGAATGACGGTCGCGGTTCGCGTCAGCGACAGGTTGTAGATCTGGTCGGCTTGTCGGCGCGCAACGGCGGCGGCGTAAAGAGAAGCGTATTCGGCGTTTGGCCTCGCCCGGCCGAACGCGTCGCGGATCGTCTGAGAATCCTGCGCGGTGAACAGCACCCGCATGACCTGGCCGCGGTAATTGTAATGCTCGAGAATCTCCTGACCGATGAGCTGTCCCTCACGATCGCAGTCGGTGGCGAGCCATACCCGCTTTGCGGTGCGCAGCGCCTCCCGGATGGCTTTGAGCTTCGCGGCTTTGTTGCCGCCATCAGCAGGGCGGGTGCCATAAAGGCCTTTGGGACGAAGCAGGATCGGCGACCAGCGCTTCCAGGCCGGCACGACATCCTCGGGTTCGAGAAGATCCAGCAGATGTCCCTCAGCCGGGAGGATGTCCCCGTAGCGAAAACCCACCGCGGCGCGAACGTCTTTCGCCTGGCTGGTCTTCTCGGTGATGACGATCTGGTCCGCCATATAGCTCTCGTTCAGGGGACTTTGGTCGGGATGCGGAGCCTTAAGAACGTATAGTGAACACAGCCGAGCCGCAAGTGACCCTGGAATGGGGTGCAGGGCAATCGGGTGAAGGAGCCCTGGACGAATCGCTAAAACGTCGAATCCATGACGTTCCTCTAGATTCGCTCAGTGGGGGACGACCATGGACGACGCGGCGCAGGACAACCAGGCTTTCTTCGAGACGATTGTTGTTCTCAATCATTTCAAGGATATGCCGGATCCACGCCAGCGCGGCAAGGTCACATATCCGCTTGACGAGATACTGCTGCTGGCGTTGCTCGCGGTGCTGGCCGGAGCCGAATCTTTTGTCGAAATCGCCCGCTTTGGTCAGAAGAAGCTCGATCTTCTGCGTCGGTTCAGGCCGTTTTGCGACGGGACCCCGTCGCAAGATCATCTCGGCGACATCTTCGCCGCGCTCGACGCAGAAGAGTTTCAACGTTGCTTCGTCGCCTGGGTCGCGGCGCTCACTGGCGCGCCCGTGGGTGTGGTCGCAATCGATGGGAAAACCGTGCGCCGGTCGGGTGGTAAGGCCGGTAAAGGCGCCATCCATATGGTGTCCGCCTTCGCCGCCGGTCAGCGCCTTGTGCTCGGTCAGGTGAAAGTGGCGGAAAAATCCAACGAGATCGTCGCGATCCCGAAGCTGCTGGACCTACTGGTGATCGAAGGGGCGATCGTTACCATCGACGCAATGGGGTGTCAGCGCGCCATAGGGCGAAAGATCATCGAGAAGAAGGCCGATTATGTCTTCGGACTGAAAGGCAATCAGGGGTCGTTACGCGATGACGTAGAGTTGCTGGTCAACGAGCAAAAGACACGAAACTTCGTCAATTCAAAGATCAGCCGGGCAGAGACAATCGACGCCGATAATGGCCGGATCGAGACCCGGACCACCACCGTAATCCATGATGTCGAATGGCTACGAAAACGGCACGACTGGCCAGGTCTGAACGCTGTCGCCATCGTTGAAAGCACGCGTGAATTCGGCGGCAAAGTCGAACGCGAGACGCGCTACTACATCACGTCGCTGGTCATGCTGGCGCACCTTCTCGGCCCGGTCATCCGAAGCCATTGGGCGATCGAAAATAGCCTCCATTGGTGCGCCAGGCGAAGCTGGCGTGATCCAGCCGGTGCAAATCCGGTCCGGGTAAGGGGTAGCGCCCGCCCGGTAGTGAGTGTTGCGTCGTGGAAGGTGACGACTGCGGCGAAGCGTACACAACAATCGTGTGGGGTGTGGGATTGAGCCACGAAATGGCTATTTTGCAGGGGCCGAGACGGTCAATGGCGTCGAAGGCAACATGTGCGGCGTCGTTATGCGAGGCGCTGTCGCCCTGCCGGGGTCTGAGGCCACATCACGCACGAAAGGATCGCGTTGGAACCTGGGAGACCTCATCTGGCCCGCAGTCGCTTAGGTGATCTCGGGCTACGGCGGGAAGGCGAGGAGCCGAAGCTGCCGTGGAACAGGCGAGGAGTCGGACGAGCCTCGTAGTACCGGCGAAGCGCCCGAACAAGGCCGCGACGAGCGGCGGCGGAGGGCGTGGAGGGAAGGGGGTTCGGTCGGAGGGACGGCAGGCGACAGGCGATGCCCCGGGCACAGGACCGGACTAGGCACGTCCTGCCCGTCGCCTGCCGGCGGATTGGCGCGGCGCGGAAGGAACCGTGCCCACCTGATCACGCCCGACCTCCGGCAAGAGCCCGGTGCGGGAAAGCCGCACGCCGGGATCTGTGCGGGGGACGGGGAGCAATCCCTGTCCCTGTCCCTACCGCGACGATTATGGACATGGTCTTCCGCGACGACGAATGCCGGGTGCGGACAAACCACGCTCCGGCCAACTTCACCACAATTAAACACATGGCTTGCAATCTGCTCCGGAAGCCCTCAGGCAAAGATTCATTCCGAGTCCGGCGCAAGGTTGCCGGCTGGGACGATGACTTCCTCGCCAGCCTAGCCCGACTTCACCAACTGGGGGTATGCGGCGAGGCGAACACATTGGAATCGCTGAGGGGCGAGTCCAAAGGTCGGCACTACAGGGGGTGAGAGTTCAGGCGGCTTTGGCGTCGGTCGCGGCGGCGATTTTCGGCGGCGGCTGCGCGGGGAGCTCGAGTTTGAGGCGTTGCAGCAGAAGCAGGTGATCGGTCTCCGGCTCGGTATGGCGGGACAGGAGGACGGTTCGGCCGTCGGTCGTGGGTAGTTCGACGTCGATCATCTGGATCGCGGCGAGCTTTTCGAGCACGGCTTTGGGCGTCAGTCCCGGCGCCAGCGCCTTCAACCGTTGTTTGAGCGTGACCATCAGGCAGTAAGCCAGAAACGCCACGAAAATATGGGCTTCGATGCGGGTTTCGAGTTGGTGATGGATGGGGCGGACCGAGAGGTCGTTCTTCAGTTCCTTGAAGGCCTGCTCGATTTCGACCAGTTGCAGATAGAGCCGCCAGAGATGGCCGGGATCGTCGCCGTTGATGTTGGTGCGCAGGAGATAGCCGCCCTCGCGGCGCCGCGCCGCCCGAAGCTTCTTGCGATTGATCGCGAAATGGAAGGTTTGCGGCGTGACCGGCTGGTCCTTCGTCGGCGTGTGGATCGTCATCAGGCCATAGGCCTTGCCGGCTTCTTTCTTGGCCGCGCCGAGTTTGAGCAATAGCTCGTCGCGCGTCAGGTCTTGCGCCTGGAGTTCGCGGAGACGCTTGATCAGCTTGCGTAGGCGACGACGGCGCATCGCCTGTTCCTTCTCGCGCCGGGCTTCGCTCCGGGCGAACACGTAGGTCTCTACCCCGTCTTCGATCAATTTGACCCGCACGCTCTCGCGCACGTTTTCCCACGGCTTGACCGCGAGCGCCTTTTCCAACTTGGTCAGCCGCCCGCGCGGCGTGCCCACGAGATAATGGATCGGCGTCGACGAGCCCCGCATCTCGGCCAGGACCTCCTCGGTCGGAACGCCGCGATCCATCACCCAGGTGGGTTTGGCGGCGCCGTATTGCGCCTCGATCTTGGCTAAAAACGCCTTCAGCGTCGTCTTGTCCGAGGTGTTGCCGTCCATGACCTCGTAGGCCAACGGAAAGCCGTCCGGTGTGACGATCAGCGCGATCACCACCTGCACGCAATCGGAACGCTTGTCGCGGCTGTAGCCAAACTTCCGCTTGCCCTCTTCTGGCGGATCGCATTCGAAATAGGGGCTCGTCAGATCATACAGCAGCACCTCGAAATCGGCCTGAAACAGGTCCTTCCAGCGCTCGCGCAGAAACGTGAACAGCGCTTTCTTGTGCTCCGCCAGCTTGTCCAGGCAACGATAGAGAGTGTTGGGCAGTGCGAGGGCGGCATCCTCGCCGAGCAGATCGCCCATCGCGCTCTCATCGAACCATTGCCGATGCAGCCGCCACTCGCTGCCCGGCGAGATCAGCTGATAGCTCGCCAGCGTCTTCAGAATGTTCAACCAGCTCGTTCCCTCGCGCGAGGGCGGCAGCGCTGGCCGCCAGAAATCGTCCAGTCGCAATTGCTCCCAAAGCTCCATCGCCAGCCAGCACGCGCCCCATTGGCGCGGCCGGCGCAACCGCATCTCGCTCAACCGGATCGAAACCACGTCGCAGTCGAGGGCCGGCGCGACGCGGTCCTCGGGGAAAAGCGCGATCTCGGTCGAGCGTCCGCCTTCGTCGAACGCCTCGATCGCCCGGCTCCAACCCGCGCGCTGGCTGTCGTTGATCTCTCCGAGATAGAGCACCTGCCGTTGAACGACCCGCCCACCCTCGACGCGCCGATTCTCCACCACCGACCAGGCCCGATGCTCCTTGCCGTCCTTGCGGCGAATCTTGTGGCGCAAAAACATGCCCGAGACTCGCGCCGCCCCGAACGCCGCGCAAGGGCCTTGGTCGGCACTACAGACGATTCTCGGACACTCGGCCCAATACAATCAATGACTTGGCGCGCTCGCATACCCCGAAAATCGCAAAAATCGGCGCGAGTTGGTGAAGTCGGGC
>CAVYON010000015.1:0-199343 GCA_963770035.1 uncultured Alphaproteobacteria bacterium
CCACGGCCGCGTGGCGCGGCCTCGCCTCGAGGTCGCCGACGTCTTTCGCGCCCACGGGGCGGCGTGGCGAAAGGCCAACGCCGGTCACGTGAGCCTCGCCCAGTTGAAGGTCATGTCGGCGATCGAGACCTGTCGCACAGCCGCGCTCGGCGGACACGTCGAGCGCTGCGAGGACTGCGCGCACGAGCGGATCGCCTACAATTCCTGTCTTATGGGCACTTTCAGTAATGGGGAGTTGGCGGCGTTTTGATCACGCTCTCGCCCTCCGCCGCCAATCCGGCTCTCCATTACGAGGGGCGCCTGAGGAGCGCGAGCAGCTTGTCGGACGGCTGGAAGGCGCCGCGTCGCAGATGAGGCGGCACGATCGAATCCATGGCGTCGAGCTTCTCTGTCGGATCGCCGCGCGTGTAGATTTCGGTGGTCGTCAGAGTTGCGTGCCCCAGCCACAGCGACACCTTCCGGATGTCCTGCGTGGCTTGCAGGACGATCATTGCGCAGGTGTGCCTGAGGACGTGGGGCGAGACGCGCTTCTTGCCGAGGCCGGGCTGCGTCCGAGCGGCAGTCGCTGCATGCTGCTTGAGCAGATAGGCGAAGCCCCATCGGCTCATCGGCTCTCCCCGGGCGTTCACGAACACCTCGGGGGCTGGGATCCGCCCGCGAAGTGCGAGCCAGGCGCGCAGGGCCGCGGCGGTGGCCTTCCACAGCGGGAGCGTCCGTTCCCGTCGGCCCTTGCCAAGAACGCGAATGCTCATCGACGACAGGTCGACGTCGTCGAGCTTCAACCCCGTCAGCTCGGACACACGCAGACCCGCACAGACCGCCAGATGCAGCATGGCTCGGTCGCGGACGCCGTCGCGCGTGGCGGGATCAGGGGCGTCGAGCACCGCTTGCAGCTCCTCCCGCAGAAGATAGGGGACCAGACGCTGGTCGGTCTTCTTGAACGGGATCGCCAGGACGCGGCGGATATGCTCCAGGGCCGCCGGCTGCCTGTATTCGAGGAAGCGGAAGAAGGACTTGATGGCCGCCAGCCGGACATTGCGCGTCACCGGCGCGTTTTCGCGCTCATCCTCGAGATGCTCGAGGAAGGCGCTGATGAGGCCGGCGTCGAGTTGCTCCAGCGTCAGCGCCGAGGGCGAGACCTTCAGTCTTTTCGCAGCGAACACAAAGAGCAACTGGAAGCTCACGGCATAGGAGTCGCGGGTATGCCGGCTGACGCCCCGCTGGCGCGCGAGCGTCTCGTCGAGGAACGCTTCGATGAGGGGAGCAATCGGAGTCATGACTGCCTCCCTTCGGCGAAGAACGCCTCGCCGGCCGCGGCGACGTCGCGCATGAGGTCGGCGGTGGCCTCGAGGTACCAGTAGGTCGCGTAGATGTTGACGTGACCCATGTAGGTCGCGAGCGCCGCCATATGCGCGCCGGTTCGGCTTCGATCGGCAGGACTGCCCCGCAGCGCGCGCACCGCGAACGTGTGCCGCAGATCGTGCAGACGCGGGCGGCGTCGCGCCCCGGGTGCGATGCCCGTCCTAGCGACCAGCCTGTCGAAAGTCTCTTTGACCGCGATGTAGCGCAGCGGCAGACCCCGTCCGTCGACGAACACCGGATCGGCTTCGGAACAGGGCCGGCGACGCGCCAGATAGCGCTTGAGGCCGGCTGTCGCCGTGTCGTGCAGCGGCGTCAGGCGGGTTTTCCGGAACTTGGTCTCGCGGATCAGCAGGCCGTCGCGCGTCACGTCGGCGACGGTCAACTTCAGCGCTTCGGAGATCCTCAACCCGGTGACCGAGAGCAGCGCGATCAGGGTCGCGTAGGTCCATGGGCGCAAGCTGCCCTTGGGGTGAAGCCGAAGGGCGCCTTCGATCAGCCGGTCGATCTCCGCCGCCGAGTAGACGTGCGGCGGGCGCCGCGTCTTGCGAACGCCGAAGTGGTTGACCGGCGGCAGCTCGTGCCGGGCGTCCTCGACCCGGACATGACACGCGAAGCGACAAACGGCCCTCAGCCGGGTGTCGCGTTGTGCGGCGGACGGCCCGCGCGCCGCCCATTCAATCGCGGTTTGCGCATGGACATGCGTCTGGCCGCGCTCGGTCGCGAAGGCGGCAAAGCTCCTGAGTAGCCATTCCGCATTCAGCATCGCGAATCCGGTGGCGCGGCGGAGCGCCAGATACGCCTCGATGGCCTTCAACATCAGAAGACCTCCGGCCAGGGCTGCGCGATTTGCTTCAGGACCATGACATCGGCCTTGGCGTAACGGGCCGTCGTGTCGACGCCTCGGTGCCGCAAGACCAACCCGATCTTCTCGAGCGGAACGCCATGACGCAGCATCTCGGTCGCCGCCGTGTGTCGCAGAACGTGCGCCCCCTTGACCGGCGACACCACGCCGGCCCGCTGCATCAGGCGTCTCACCACCGCCGAGACGCCGTCGCCATTCCGGAACGGCCGAAAGGGCGCGATATTGCGCAGGAACACGTGGTCGCTTGGACAGGCCGAGGGGCGGTCCGCGAGGTAGGCGACGATCGCATCTCCGACGTCCTGCGGAAGCGGCAGACGGACCTCGTAGCGCGACTTGCCCGAGACCCGTAGCGAGCCTGTTTCCCACTCAATGTCATCGAGGCGGAGTTGAGCCACGTCGCCGGCGCGCAGCCCGAGGCGCGCCAGGAGCAGGAGGATCGCGCGATCACGCCGGCGCCCGACGACTTCGCCGTCAGCTGCCGCAATCAGCCGGTTCACCTGCTCCCCCGCCAGATATCTCGGCAAGTCGGCGAGCCGCCAGTGGGCATAGGCGGGAACGACATCGGCGAGACCCGCTCGGCAGCGGCCTTCGACAGCGAGGTAGCGCAAGAACGCACGCAGGCTGGTCGTCAACTTCTCGACCGTTCCCCCGCCGCAACGGCCCGCGCAGTCAAGGAAGAAGCTGCGAATGGCGGCCGGCTCCCATCTTCCCGGATCGTCAGCGAGCGCCGCTACGAGGCGCTCTGCGTCGCGGGCGTAGAGCCTGATCGTGGCGTCGGACGCGCCGCGGTGCTTGTGCAGCCATTCTTTGAAGTGCGCCACCAGGCCCGGCTCGGCTCGCTGCAAGGGCGCGGCGGCGGGACGGCAAACGCCGATTTCGACAAGATGCCGGCGAAAGAGCCGGGCGCCGAAAATGGTGTGGTGGTTGCGGCGCCCTCCCATGGCGCGCGGACACCGGCACCTGCGCAGGTGCTCGCTGAACGCCGCGAGATCAATCTCGCTCGGCATCGCCCCGTGGCGGGCCACGACATGGCCGAGGTGCGCGGCAGCCCGCAGATATCGGACTGCCGTGTCGGCGCTGTACCCCTGCCGCTCGAGCGCGGCTGCGAAACCGTCAAGGTATGGGCCGCTCGGCCCGCTCCGCAGATGCGCCCGCATCTTCGGTGCCGAGAAGTAGGTCTTCAACATATGCGTCCCCGTTTGTGATCGGCCGTTGGCGGCCGATCCGACGGAGGCGCGGGACCGTGCTGTTATGGAGAGGAATATCGCTGCAATTCACAGGAATAACACCGACGCCAGCACGCCAACTCCCCATTACTGAAAGTGCCCATAAGACAGGTAATGGGCGACGCCCATTACCTGTCGCAACCGGCATTGCCCGAAGTGCCAGGCGGCCGCCGCACGGCGATGGCTCGAAGACCGTGAGGCCGAGCTTCTGCCGGCTCCGTACTATCACGTCGTCTTCACCCTGCCGGCCGCGATCGGCACGATCGCGTCCCAGAACAAGGCGGCCGTCTACGACCTCCTGTTCAGGACCGCCGCGGAGACGCTGACCACCATCGCCGCCGACCCGAAGCATCTGGGCGCGCGCATCGGCCTGACCGCCGTACTGCACACCTGGGGCTCGGCGATGACCCACCATCCCCACGTCCACGTGATCGTTCCCGGCGGCGGTGTTTCGCCGGACGGGTCGCGCTGGGTCGCCTGCAAGCGCGGCTTCTTTCTGCCGGTGCGGGTGCTCTCCCGCCTGTTCCGTCGGCTCTTCCTCGAAGGGCTCGCAGCCCTGCATGCGGCCGGACGCCTCGTCTTCTTCGGCAACCTTGCCGCGCTCGCCGATAAAGCCGCCTTCGACGCCGTCCTCGCGCCATTGCGCCGCTCGGAATGGGTTGTCTACGCCAAGAGGCCGTTCGCCGGGCCGAAGGCCGTCCTCGCCTACCTGTCGCGCTACACCCACCGCGTCGCGATCTCGAACTCCAGGCTCATCGCGCTCGACGAGAAGGGCGTCACCTTCCGCTGGAAGGATTATCGCGCCCGCGGCGAGGTCCCCGGCAAAGCCTGGATCAAGCCGATGACGCTCGCGGCCGGCGAGTTCATCCGCCGCTTCCTTCTCCACGTGCTGCCGAGCGGCTTCCACCGCATCCGCCACTACGGCTTCCTCGCCAGCCCCGGACGCGCCGCAACCATCGGGCGCCTGCGGGACCTGATCGCGGCCTCCAACGCGACCGCTCGGCCTCGCCCCGAAACCGACGCAAGCGGCGCCACGACCGGCCCCGAACCCGCCACGACGCAAGACATGGCCAGGATCTGTCCCTGCTGCGGCGGTCGCATGCGCATCATCGAGATGTTCGCCCGTGGCGCTCGTCCTCGCAGCTTCACCGCCGAACCCGCCGGAATCAACTCCTCATGACCCCCGCCCCGGCCCGCGCCATCCCCGACCTTTGCTCGACGAGGACCTTCCCCGGCGCCGCTCCGTTCGCGCCCGAGCCGACGGCCGCGTCCAACCTCGCGCGCCTCCGCGCCGCCGAAAGGCGCGCCTATGCTACTCGGCTGATCCTGGGCTCGTCCGTCGCCCTCGCGCCCTCCGCAAAAGCCCCGCTGCGGCCGTACCGCGCGGCGCCACCGAGGGCCAAATCCCCATAGCGGCCCGGCGGCGCCGGACGCTCACCGTCCCGCGGTTTCCTCCCCTTGAGGCTTTCGGACGCCGGCCCTCCGGCCCGCCCCTCCGCCCGCGTCAGGGCCGGCATCCGAAACCCTTCATAGGAGCGGTCGTTCGCGAGGCGCGTCAAGTGAACGAGTGGAAGCGGGGGCTAGGGCATTTCTTGGGTGTTTATTGGCCCGTTTGGGCGTTGCGGTCCATTGATGAAATGGGAGGGCCCCCTGCATCGGCTCGGCGCGGCCATTCCGCAACGCTTGCCACGCCTTAGCCACACATACGTTATAATTGCGGTGTGCACAGAGGCGGTTTTGCCTCCAATTTTTGGGGAAGCGCCATGACATTTTCCTTTGCTCGCACTACGGCAATCTCATGTGTGGTTTTGCCCTTGGCTCTGGCGATAAGTCCACCAGTTCAGGCGGCAACAGTTAACTGGGCTACCTGGAATTATCCTCAAACAACTGGCCTGACGGCAGGGTCGGCCACAGGCGCGACCACTGACGTCAATGTTACATATTCGGGCGACGTGGCGTATTCGTCCCAGATTGGCGGATTTGTCTGGCTGCCAACGACCACATTTAGCGGCGGAACCGTTAGCGACGCGCCGACGAACAACACGGAAGTCACATTGACCGGCGGGACCGGCACTGGGACGAGTTCGATTACATTTTCGCACGCTGTCAAGGATCCCGTGCTGGCTATCGCAAGCCTCGGACAAGGCGGAATTGTTGCGCAATTTGACTTCAGCAGCGGTGAAACTTTTGCGATCGAGGCGGGAGGCCCCAGCGCGAATTTCGGCGGGTCGTCAATTTATCTTTGCGGCTCCAACGTTTGCGGTCAGGAGGGTTCCGGGATTTTACAGTTTTTCGGAAGTTACACTTCGATAAGCTGGACGAACCCTGTTTATGAGAATTACTACCTCGTAACGGTTGGCGACCAAGGCCTCGCTAGCAGCATCCCCGAGTTTTCTACGTGGGCGATGATGGTGCTCGGCTTCGCCGGACTCGGATTCGCCGGCTATCACTCTGCACGCAAGAAAGCAGCGGTCGCCGCGTAACGCTCCGCCTCTTACGAGGCCACAGAAATGGAGCTCCGCTCTCACTTGGGGCGGCGTTCCATACCGGTTCACATTTCGGGGAGACATGCCCGACGTGGCCTGTTGTCGTCCTGCCCACCTTCCCCCGCCGCGCTGCTACGACCGCTAATCTAGACGTCGACTCCGGCCCTCGGAGCAGGAATTGGGGGTGGCGCGGAGGGTTTCGGGGCGTGGCTCACGGCCCCCAGAGGCGGCTCGGCGCCGTCGTGCGGGACGGCGACGCCGACGCGTCTTAGGCTCGTGTCGTGGTCTGCACGTCCACGTTGCCGCGGGTGGCGTTGGAATAGGGGCAGATGGTGTGGGTGACGTCGACGAGCTTCTTCGCCTCGTCCTGCGCCAGGCCAGGAAGGTAGACGTCGAGGGCGGCGGTAATGCCGAAGCCGCCCTCGGAGCGCGGTCCGATGCCGATCGTCGCCGTTACCGTCGAGCCGTCGGGAACCTTGATCTTGGTCTGGCCCGATGCGACCCGCATGGCGCCGAGGAAGCAGGCCGAATAGCCGAGCGCGAACAGTTTTTCCGGATTGGCGCCCTCGCCGCCCGGTCCGCCGAGCTCCTTCGGGATCACGAGCTGGAACGACAACGTGCCGTCGGCCAGCGACGTCCGTCCGTCGCGACCGCCGCCGGTCGCGGTGGCCGTGGTCTTGTACTTCGCATCGACAGGCATGGGAGGTCTCCTCTCAAGAGAGCCGGGGGCCGGCGTTCAAAGGCGCTGGTGTCGCTGCGCGGTCATTATATCGCGCACGATCCAGTCGTATCCGTATATCTTCCGCCTTTCCCCCTTGTCAAACGCTTGCGAGACAATCGTGCGCGATTTATGTCTGGCGTATGACCAACCCTGTCGCTCCGCTCAATCTCGATCTCGACGCCTTCCTCTGCTTCGCCGTCTATTCCGCCGGCCACGCCTTCAACCGGGTCTATCGGCGCCCGCTCGAACGCCTCGGCCTCACCTATCCGCAATATCTGGCGATGACGGCGCTGTGGAGCGAGGACGGCATATCTGTCGGCCGGCTCGGCGAGCGTCTCGCCCTCGATACCAACACGGTGACGCCGCTGCTCAAGC
Organism: uncultured Alphaproteobacteria bacterium; assembly: GCA_963770035.1. Classification (GTDB taxonomy): domain Bacteria; phylum Pseudomonadota; class Alphaproteobacteria; order Rhizobiales; family Beijerinckiaceae; genus Roseiarcus. Next base: position 7,033 of record CAVYON010000015.1, read on the forward strand.
GCCTCGAGGCGATGGGCCTCGTGACGCGCCGCCGGTCGGCCGCGGACGAGCGCCGGGTGGTCGTCGGGCTGACGGACAAAGGTCGGGCGATGCGGCGGGAAGCCGGCGATGTCCTGCGCTGCATCGCCGAGGCGATGGGCATGCCAGAAGCCGACCTCATCCGCCTGACCGGCGAAATTCGCGCGCTGCGCGGCAACCTCGAGCGCGCCGCCGCGGCGGCTTAACCCGCCTGGCCGGACCTAAGCCGCCTTCGCCAGCGTCGGCAGGCAGCCTTCGGCCTCGAGCGCCGCCACGATCGCGCCCGCGTCCGCGGGCTGCATGCCCGCCAGATTGATCCGGCCGGAGTCGGTGCAATAGATGGCGTGACGCTCGCGCAGCCCCAACGCCTGCGGCTTCGACATAGCGAGGTTCGAGAACAGGCCGCGCTGGCCGCGGATGAAGGCGAGCGCCGGGTCGGCGACTGCGAGCGCCTCGCGATTGCCGTTGATGCGGGTGCGCATTCCGTCGAGTTCCTCGCGCCACAGCTGAACGAGCTTGGGTCGCTCCAGAATGATCCGTACGGCCGCGGCGCCGTGATCAGGCGGCATCGACCAGTTGACCCGCGCGAGCGCGGCAAGGTTGCTCATCACCCTCGCGGTGTCGGCGCTGTCCCGGCTGAGGACGAACAGCGCGCCGACGCGGTCGCGGTAGAGGCCGAAATTCTTGTCGCAGGAATAGGCGACCAGCGCCTCCTCGACGCTGTCGAGCACGAACCGCGTCGCCCAGGCGTCCTCTTCGAGCCCGTCGCCGAGGCCCTGGTAGGCGAGGTCGATGAACGGCGTCAGCCTCCGGGCGACCAGCACTTCGACGATCGCTTGCCAGAGGTCGCGCGAGAAATTCATGCCGGTCGGATTGTGGCAGCAGCCGTGCAGCAGCACGACGTCGCCTTCCTTGGCCCGGTCGAGCGTCTCCCACACGCCGTCGAGGTCGATCGTCTGAGACTTGAGATCGGCGAACCGGGACATCTCGACCTTGAGCCCGGCCGCCGCGAAGATCGGCGCGTGATTGGGCCAGGTCGGCGCCCCGAGCTGGACGGCGGCCCTGGGTTTGGCCTTGCGGATCAGCTCGGCGCCGAGTCTCAGCGCGCCGGTGCCGCCCGGGGTCTGCAGGGCCGCGATCCGGCCGGCGATCCGCTCGCTGTTTCCGAACACGTACGGCTGAAGGCGCTCGGCGAAGCCGATGTCGCCTTCCGGCCCCAGGTAGTTTTTGCTGTCCTGGCTCTTGAGGAGGATCTTCTCCGCCTCCTTGACCGCCTTCAAGACGGGCGTGACGCCCATCGCGTCGCGATAGACGCCAACCCCAAGGTCGATCTTGCCGGCGCGGCCGTCCGCGTTGAACATCTTGATCAGACCGAGCAGGCTATCCGCCGGCTGGGCGTTCAGCGCTTCGAACACGCAATTCTCTCCTCATCTCCGGCGCCCGCTCGCCCCCATCCGGCCGCTTACGCGGCCACCCCCCGGTCTCCTCGGGGGGCAGGCTCTTCCCCCCGAGGAGAAAGGGAAGACCCCTCTCCCGCCGGGAGAGGGACGCCGCGAAGCGGCCGGGTGAGGGTTAGCTGGCGCGGCCTTACTTCATTATGCTCTCGATTTCGAGCCGCTTGACGCGAGGGCGCGGCCTTTCCGCTGCGCCCTACCTACTTCGATCAATAATCCATGTCGCCGCCGCCCGGCATCGCCGGCGCGGGAGCGGCCTTCTTCGGCTTCTCGGCGACCATCGCCTCGGTGGTGATCAGCAGGCCCGCGACCGACGCCCCGTCCTGCAGCGCGGTGCGCACGACCTTGGTCGGGTCGATGATGCCAAGCTTGTAGAGATCGCCGTATTCGCCGGTCTGGGCGTCGTAGCCGTACGCGTAGTCCTTGTGGTCGATGAGCTTGCCGACCACCATCGCGGCGTCGACGCCGGCATTCTCGATGATGTAGCGCGCCGGCCACTGGATGGCGCGCCGGACGATCTCGATCCCCGTCCGCTCGTCGTCGTTTTCGAATTTCACGTCATGAAGGATTTTGCTGGCGCGCAACAGCGGCACCCCGCCGCCGGGCAGAATCCCCTCCTCGACCGCCGCCCGGGTGGCGTGCAGCGCATCGTCGACGCGGTCCTTCTTCTCCTTGACCTCGACCTCGGTCGAGCCGCCGACGCGGATCACCGCGACGCCGCCGGCGAGCTTCGCCAGCCGCTCCTGCAACTTCTCCTTGTCGTAATCGGACGTGGTGTCCTCGATCTGCGCCTTGATCTGGCCGATGCGGGCCTCGATGTCCGCCTTGGCCCCCGCCCCCTCGACAATCGTGGTGTTCTCCTTCTCGACCCGGATGCGCTTCGCCCGGCCGAGCATCTGCAGGGTCACGTTCTCGAGCTTGATGCCGAGGTCCTCGGCGATCATCGTGCCGGCGGTCAGGATCGCGAGGTCCTCGAGCATGGCTTTGCGGCGATCGCCGAAGCCCGGGGCCTTGACCGCAGCTACCTTGAGGCCGCCGCGCAGCTTGTTGACCACCAGGGTCGCCAGCGCCTCGCCCTCGATGTCCTCGGCGATGATGAGCAGCGGCTTGCCGGCCTGCACCACCGTCTCGAGCACGGGCAGCAGAGGCTGGAGCGTCGAAAGCTTCTTTTCGTGAATGAGGATATAGGCGTCCTCGAGCTCGGCGATCATCTTCTCCGCGTTGGTGATGAAATAGGGCGAGAGATAGCCGCGGTCGAATTCCATGCCCTCGACCACGTCGAGCTCGGTCACGGCGGTCTTGGCTTCTTCGACCGTGATCACGCCTTCCTTGCCGACCTTGTCCATCGCGTCGGCGATCATCTTGCCGATCGTCTTGTCGCCGTTGGCCGAGATCGAGCCGACCTGGGCGATCTCGTCGGACTTGGTCACCGTGCGGCTATGCTTGCCGAGCTCGGTCACGATCGCCGCGACCGCGGACTCGAGGCCGCGCTTGAGGTCCATCGGGTTCGCGCCGGCGGCGACCGCCTTCACACCCTCCTTGACGATCGCCTGGGCGATCACGGTCGCCGTGGTCGTGCCGTCGCCGGCGACGGCGCTCTGCTTCGAGGCGACCTCGCGCACCAGCTGCGCCCCCATGTTCTCGAACTTGTCGGCCAGCTCGATTTCCTTGGCGACGGTCACGCCATCCTTGGTGATGCGCGGCGCGCCCCAGGATTTGTCGAGCACGACGTTGCGACCCTTGGGCCCGAGCGTCACCCGGACCGCGTTGGCGAGAATGTCGACTCCGCGCAGCATCCGCTCGCGCGCATCCTGTGAAAACCTGACTTCTTTGGCGGCCATGACGGCTCCCTCCCGATCGATGTGCGAAAACCCAAGCCCATGCGGCGAAATCCGCCAACGCCCGTTCCCGGCGGCGCGTCGCCGCGCGTCTTACATAGTCCGCCCGGCGGCGCCGGCAACCGGGAATTTGGTCGCCGGCGGCTTATAGGCCCATGCGAAGTCGCTTAATCCGCCTCAGGCGGCGGCTGGCGGCTCAAATCCAGCGCGCGGCGCCTGAGCCTTTGCGTCGCGAAAGGTGGGCGCGCCCCGGCGCCCTTGACGATTGGGTGCAACCGCGTATAATGAGCATATGCTCATAACTAGAGAAGCGAATGTCGAGACCAAACAAGCGGCGCTATGTAAGTCCCGCGCCCAAAGCCACAGAATTCAGGCCGATTGGCATGGCTCCCGAGGAGCTTCGTCAACTCGTGCTTCCGCTGGACGGGCTGGAGGCGCTGCGCCTTGCCGATCTCGTCGGCCTGGAGCAGGCCGAGGCCGCCCGGCATATGGGCGTCTCACGCCAGACGTTCGGACGCATCCTCGCCGCCGCCCGCCGTGTGGCTTCCCAGGCGTTGGTCGGCGGCCTGGCTCTGCGGATCGAGGCCACCGCGAGCGTCGCGGTCAAGGCCAGGGAAGCCGTGGCGCCGGTGGAGGATCCCGCGCTCATGCGCGTGGCGGTGTCGGCGCACGCGGCGTCGCTCGAGGCGGCCGTCGCTGCCAGGTTCGGCCGCGCGCCCGGGTTCCTGATCGTCGACCCGAAGAGCATGGATTTCGAATACGTGTCCAACGGCGGTGACACGGAACGGACAAGCAACATCGGCGCCGACGCGGCGGCGCTGATCGCCGAGGCTGGCGTCCGTGTCCTCCTGACCGGGTTCGTGGGCGACAAGGCCGCTCGGTCCTTGGCCCAAGCCGGCATTCGGGTCGCGGGCGGGCTCGGGGCGCTGACGGCGCGCGAGGCCGTGGAATGCCTCGTGCGCGGTGAAATTACGCCGATTTCGCCCGAGGACGTCGCCATGCCGGCGCCGACGCGCTGACCGACAAAGAAATCCAGCTGAGGTCATTGCCATGAATAATCTGATCGCCTTTCCGAGCAAAAGCTCCGGTGGGCTCGACTCGTCGGTGTCTGCGCATTTCGGAACCTGCCGGTGTTTCACGCTGGTCGAGATCGGCGCGGGCAGCGAGACCGTAGCCGCGGTCCTTCCCGCCCCCGCGCATGATGACGGAGGCTGCGAAGAGCGGGTCCGGCAACTCGCACAACAGGGCGTGCGGGGCGTGGTCGTCTCGTCGATCGGCGGACACGCCTTGTTCGAACTGCAGCGGGCCGGGTTCGCAGTGTGGAGGGACCAGTCACAGCGTCCCATCGCCGCGTTGGTCGAAGCGATGAAGCGCGGCCAGATCCCGCAACTCGGACCGGGCTCAGCCCACGATTCGCCGGGGCGCGGAGGAGATTGCGTCTGCCACTAACCGTTTTGAGCGCCCGGAGAGCTCCTGGCGCGCAGCAGGATACAGAGGCTGGATCGGAGGTTACAATGGAACGGACTCGGTTTCAGGTCAGGACGACGACGACGTTGTTGATGCTGTCGAGTTTCGTCTTGCTTGCAACAAGCGGTGTGATCCTGGTCTTCGCCCCGCGCGGCCAGCTCGCCAATGCAAGTGGTTGGCAGGCGTCCGGACTGACCCGATGGCAATGGGAGGACCTGCACGTCTGTTTCGCGCTGCTGATGCTGGCGGCGGCGGTCCCGCACCTCTGGATGAATAGACGGGCGTTGGTCAATCACATCAAACAGCGGACCACGGCGCTGGCGCCGCGGCTCCTGCCGGTCCGTTTCGAGGCGCTGGTGGCGGTCGCCCTATGCCTGATGGTCCTGATCGGTTCGATCTGCCGTGCGCCGCCGTTCAACCTTGTCGCCGATCTGCGCGCCGAAATGAGGGGCGCGCCTTCGCCGACCGCTCCCCCGTTCGCCGGCGCCAGACACGGTTGGCGGTCTTCGGATTAGCGCGGTCGAGCGGCGTCAATCATCTGGGAAGGCGAACATCAGTTTCGCCAGGACAAGGAAGCATAGAATGAACAAGGCATGGATTGCGGTTCCCTCCTGCACCCCGGGAGGAATCGACGCTGAGATCGCCGACCATTTCGGCCAATGCGACCTCTTCACGCTGGTGGAGGTCGACGACGGCAAGGTCACCAAAGTCGACGCCCTCCCCGGCGTTTCCCATCAGCACGGAGGATGCATGGTTCCGGTCAACCTGTTGTCCATGCGCGGCGTCGCGATCCTGATCGCCGGTGGGATGGGAAAGCGGCCCCTCATGGGCTTCAATCAAGTCGGTATCGACGTCTACCAGAAGGGCGCCGCCGCCAGCGTCGGTCAGGCGATCGACGCGTTCATGAGCGGAAGCTTGACGAGGTTCTCGCCGGACTCCAGTTGCGGCAACCACGACGAAGGCGAGTGCCACGGTTAGCGCGTGACAAACTCTGATCGAATCGCGCCGAGAGCCCTCGATCCTCGGCTCACGCGACCGCCCCTCGGACCAAGCCCGAGGGAAGGCTTTTCCCCGCTGCAGGAAACTTTACGCGGGAAGGTGAAGAGGACGGCGCGCCGGCTCAGATGAACAGCGTCGTCCCCGATTGCTTCGCCTCGTTGAGGAAGGTCGCGACGCCGCCGATTTCGACGCCGTCGATCATCTCCTCGCGCTTGAGGCCCATCACGTCCATCGACATCTGGCACGCGACGAGATTGGCGCCGCCGGAAACCAGCGAAGCCAGAAGGTCGACGGGATCCTCGACATGCTTGTCGTGCATCAGCTTGCGCATCATGAGGCCGCCGGCGCCAAGGAAGTTCATATTGGAGAGATGATTGGCCTTGCCGACGCCCTTGGGTAGCATGAAGCCGAAGGCGGCGTCGATCAGCGGCTTCGCCGGGCTCGCGCCGTTGGGTTTGCGCAACAGGTTGAGCCCCCAGAAGGTGAAGAACACCGTCACCTTCGAGCCCATCGCCAGCGCGCCATTGGCGATGATCAGCGACGCCATCGCCTTGTCGAGGTCGCCGGAGAACACGACCAGCGAGACGCCGTCGCGAGCGGGCTCCGCGCCCCCTGAAGGCTGCGTTGCGGCCGGCAAGGCCTTGCGCAATCGCGCGGTGATGATTTCCTTCGACGACCCGACGGTCTCCAGGACATTGCCGGTGCGCGACGCCCAGGCGCGGATATCGCGGCTGAAGGCGGGATCGGAGGCCGTGATTTCCAGGGTCTCGCCCACTTCCATCGCCGCCATGGCCTTGAAGGCCTTCATGATCGGGCCCGGACATTGCAGCCCGACCGCGTCGAGCTTGTGCACGTCGCCCGCGAGCGCGACGTCGCAGCCGCCGCTTTCGGCCTCGATCTCCGCCTGCGTCCGCCGCTTGATGCTCTCGTAGTCGAACAGGTCGGGATTGGCCTGCTTGTCGACCGCCCAGGCGTAAGTCTTGAAGCCGCCGGTCAGGTTGCGCACGTCCTCGAACCCGGCCTGCTTCAAGATGCGGTAGGCGAGGTACCCGCGCAAGCCCACCTGGCAGAAAACCACGACCGGCCGCTCGCGATCGAGCTCGCCGAGCCGGGCGCGCAAATGCTCGAGGTCGATGTTGCGCGCTCTCGGCAGCGTCTGGATCGAGAACTCCTCGGCGGTGCGCACGTCGACCAGCTGCATCGAATCCGGCGCGGCTTTCAGAAGGTCGCGCAGCTCCCGCCAGCCGATGATCTCGGAGAAGCCGGACAGGACATTGCTCGCGACATAGCCGACGACGTTGACCGGATCCTTCGCCGAGCCGAACGGCGGCGCGTAGGCGAGCTCGAGGTCGGTCAAGTCCTGCACGCTCAGCCCCGCGGCGATCGCGGTGGCGATCACGTCGATGCGCTTGTCGACGCCGTCGGCGCCGATCCCCTGCGCGCCGAGGATGCGCCCGTCGAGCCCGAAGACGAGCTTGAGGCTGAGCTGCTGGCTGCCGGGATAGTAGGACGCGTGCGATCCGGCGTGGATGACGACGGCGCGATGCGGAATGTCGAGCGCCCTCGCCTGCGTCTCGTTGAGGCCGGTGCAGGCGGCGGCGAGGTCGAACGCCTTGAGGATGGCCGTGCCCATTGTGCCGCAGTATCGCTTGCCGGCGGCGGGATCGCTGGAGAGCATAGTGTCGGCGACGAGACGCGCCTGCCGGTTCGCCGGTCCGGCGAGCGGAATCAGCGCCGCCTTGCCGGAGACGCGATGGGTCACCTCGATCGCGTCGCCGACGGCGAAGATGTCGGGATCGGAGCTGGCGAGCCGGCCGTCGACTTTGATGCCGCCGGTGGGACCGAGTTCGAGCCCGGCTTCGCGCGCGAGCTTCGTTTCCGGCCGCACGCCGATCGAGATGACGACGATGTCGGCCTGGATGCGCTTGCCGCTCGCCAGAAACACGACGACATGGTCGGGCCGATCCTCGAAATGCTCGATCTTGTCGCCGAGGTAAAGTTCGATCGCCTTGTCGCGCATGTGGGCATGGACGATCGCCGCCATCTCCTCGTCGAACGGCGCGAGGATTTGCGCTGCGCCTTCGACCACGGTGGTGAAGAGGCCGCGGTCGTGGAAATTCTCGGCGACTTCGAGACCGATGTAGCCGCCGCCGATCACCACGGCCCGGCGCGGCTTGCTCCCGTCGAGCGCCGCCATGATGCGATCGAGATCGGGGATGTTGTGCAGGGTGAAGACGCGCTTCGAGTCGATGCCGGAAATCCGGCGCGGCCGGATCACCTCGGCGCCGGGGGACAGCAGCAGCCGATCGTAGGGCTCGTCCGTCTCGGCCCCGGTTTGGAGATCGCGCAGGCGCACGGTCTTGGCGGCGCGGTCGATCGACAGCGCCTCGGTGCGGGAGCGCACGTCGACATGATAGCGCGCTTCGAATAGCGATTCCTCGGTGACGAGAAGCTGCTCGCGTTCGGCGATGGCGCCGGAAATGTGATAGGGCAGGCCGCAATTGGCGAAGCTGATGTAGGGGCCGCGTTCGACGAGGACGATCTCGGCGGTTTCGCTGACCCGGCGCAGCCGCGCCGCCGCGGTGGCGCCGCCGGCGACGCCCCCGATGATGACAATTTTCATGATGCTCTCTTTTATGATTGGGCGTGCGCTCTTTGGTTTTGCGCATCGCCATCGCATTCATACATTAGAATGTTTATAAATCATCGACCAGAGATCAAAGGTCGCACCCCGCACGACGCCTATCGGCGCACGGCCGATACGGCCGAGGATTGTCCACAAAGCCAGGGCAGTCCCGGATCGTCGTTCGGGGACTGGCGTGTCATCGGGTTGGGGTCGCCAGGCTGCCGATTGCCTGGCTTACCCGCTAGGATCGCCTGCGTCGCCCAACGGCTCGATGCGAACGCCGTCGCCGCTCGACAAACAAGGGGGAGCCTATGATTTTGCCGCAGCTTGATCCGCTGATCGCCGCGGGCGTCGTCGTTTCGACCGCGCTGACGGACGCGGTCTACGTGATGTTCACGGCCAATGTCGCCGCCCGGCGTCGCTTCGCCGCGGCCTCGTGGAGCAGCGCGTGGTATCTGCTCTCGGCCTTCGCCGTCATCAGCTACACCTCGAACTGGGCCTATGTCCTGTTCGCCGCCGCGGGCTCGTGGATCGGCGGATTCCTGTCGATCACGCTGCTCGGCCGGGCGGCCGAGCGGCGGGCGGAGTGAGCGGCGGCTGGGGCCGCCCGTGTCCAAGGGGAGCGGCTGACTTTTTCGAGCGCGCATTTCCTTGCGGAAAAACAGAAGTGCTGTTATGATCTCACTCATGCAAGCGTTAGACGAGCATAACCGAGCCGCCGTCTCCGCGGGGAACGCGACCGCGTTTTGTGGGAGAGGGCCGCGCGAAAATAAAAAATCGCCGCCGGGTTGCTCGTAACCCTTTGAAAAGGCTCGTTTCGGTCGAAAGAATCCAAGAAAATCCAAATAAATCCAACGCTCGGAATGCGGTGATTTCGCGGAGCCTCGAGCTCCCGCCGCGGAGGCCTGAGGAAATCCAAATGCCGCACGCCGGCCAGACCCTCCGGTCACCGCAGCCCGTGTCCCAAATCGGGACGTCCCGCCTGCCCTTCCGGTAACCCCCTCGAAACCTTACGCGACGATAACCGGATCCGTTCCCATTGCGCGCGTCCGGTCGGCCGGCCCCGCGCCAGCGGCGGCGGGGTGAAGCGCGTGGAAAGCGTATGGGTCGCTCGCGTATAGGATGGGCCGCTGGGACGGTCGCCCCTTGGTGCCTCGCGGTCGGCGTGCTGCTGTCGATCACCGCCAGGGCGAACGAGGAGCGCGTCCCCGACGCCAGCGTCTTCGACCGCGCCGGGCTCGCGACCGCCGACAGCCCGCTTGGCCGGGCAATCCGGGCCGCCAGCCGCTATGAGGCGGTGGGTCTCGACGGGGCGCCTGCGCCCCTCGTCGAGAGCCGATGGGTGACAGGCGACCCCGGCGAGTTTGGCGGCCGGGACGAGAGCGAGCCGAACCGCGCCCTGAAGACCGGGGCAAAATCCTTCCCGGACATCGACCGCAGCGGCAAAGGCGACCCCTTTATCGGCTTGCGCCCCAGTTTCGAGGGGCGCCGGCGAGTTCGGTCTGAGCTCCCTGGGCCCCGACCCGCGAACCGACGCGCATCCTCGCGATCCGGCCGAGAGGGAGTTCGATCCCGGCCACACGAGTTCGGGCGGCCCGGGCGAATCGGAACGGACGTCCGGCGCCCCTGCCGTCGCGATCACCGATGGGTCAACGCCCGGCCTGCCGTTGGAATTCGCCCTCAACGCCGAATTGCCGACCCCGAACGATGGGGTGGTGGTCGACGTCCAATCGGATTCCCTTGCGCCGCAGACCACGGTCGCCGAGCGCTCGCTGCTCGGCGGCGGCAAGCCGGACTACGCCTCCCTGATCGACCCGAAGGACAGCGCTCGGCAAATGCGCTGCCTCGCCGAAGCGATCTACTTCGAATCCCGCTCGGAGCCCGAGGCCGGACAGGCGGCGGTCGCGCAGGTCGTGCTGAACCGCGTCCGCAGCGGCATCTATCCAACCACAGTCTGCGGCGTGGTCTACCAGGACCGCAACCGCCCATTCGCCTGCCAGTTCTCCTTCGCCTGCGAAGGCAAGTCGCTACGGATCGAGGAACCCGGCCCATGGGCGGTTGCGACCCGGGTCGCCGAAGAGGTGGTCGGCGGCCGCAACTACAATCCGGACATCGCCGAAGCCGTCAATTATCATGCCGCCTATGTCGCGCCGTTCTGGACCGGCTATCTCAAGCGGGTCGACCGCATCGGCCTCCACATCTTCTACGCCATGCGCGATGGGGAGAACTGGGCCCCGGGCGCCTTGAACGGCCACGGCGACCGCCCCTGAGCCGCGTCGCCGTCGAGCCGCGATTGCGCCTGTCGCCGCCGATGTCGCCGCAGGCCCGCGACGGAAAGAAATCGTCAAAGGTCCCGCCGTCCGCCAGATCAGCCCATGCCGGCGGGCGCGGCCTTTCCCCAGCGATTAAAACTCCTTATCAACGGGAGTCAGCCTCAGGCGATGAGGGGCGATAAGGAGAGTACGGCGCGGTGACCATGTTGTCCCTAGAAATTCCCAGCGCGACATTTGGCCCTGATGGGTCGTCGACGCTGAATGCGGTTTTTCTCACGATTGTCAGCGCCTCGTCCGGCTGGAGCGTCGCCGGCGTCAGCGACTTCGCCAATGGCGTGGCGGGCCCTCCGACGGACCTGACCTTCACGACCGGCGGCGTCACTTACGATTTTACCGCTGCAGACTTGACCGTGACCGAACCGTCAACGGGCAACTTTACGATTGGCGGAACCGGCACGGGCGGGACCGGACCTTCGACCGCCACGCTCATTCTCCTGTCCAACGACGCCGGATCGAACTTCACGGACGGCTCGAGCGTCACCGCGAACGGCTCCACCTACGGCGTTTACAGCAGCAGGATCGCTTGGACGAGCGCTCCGCCCTGTTTCGCGGCCGGAACGCGGATTTGCACGCCCCGGGGCGACGTCGCGGTCGAAACCCTGACGACCGGAGATCTGGTGACAACCGTGGCCGGCGAGACGCGGCCGGTGAAGGGGATCGGACATGCCCTCGTCGATTTCCGCGCTATCGCCCCCGCGTGGGAGACGATGCCCGTCCGCATCGCCGCCGAAGCCTTTGGCCCGGGTCGGCCGTCGCAGGATCTGGTGCTCTCTCCCGATCACTCGGTCTGCGTCGACGTCCTGGGCGAGGTGCTGATCCCCGTCGGCCGCCTGATCAACGGCTCGACCATCGCGCGGACAGAGGTCTTGACGATCGCTTACTGGCATGTCGAATTGGAAAGCCACGACATTTTGATCGCCAACAACCTCCCGGCCGCGAGCTCCCTCGCGATCGGCAATCGCGCAGGATTTGACGGGCCGCGTGGCCCGGCCATCTCCGCGAAGGGTCGAGAGCCGACCCGTGCGGCCTTCTGTCGTCCGGTCGTGACGGAGGGCCAGACGCTCGCGTTTATCCGGCGGCGGCTCGAACTCGAGGGCGCTGGCCATCGGCTGGACGGCCTCGACTGATCCGGAGTTGCGCCTGTCCGTCGACGGCAAGATCGTGGCGCCGCTTATCGAGGAAGGCGAGGCGGCGTTCCTGTTCCCGTCGAGCGCGCAGGATGTCCGGCTCCTGTCGAACACCTTCTGCCCGAAAGCGTTCGGCATGAACGACGGCCGGACTCTCGGCGTGATGCTGCTGGGCGTTTCGTTCTGCGGTCAGGCGGGCGAGCCGCGCCGGATTCGTCTCGACGACGAGAGGCTAGGCGTCCGCAATCAATTCGAGTTGCGCGAAGACCGGGTGTGGCGATGGACCGACGGCGAAGCCAAGCTGAACCCTGAATTGTGGACAGGCCTGACGGGCAGCGTCTCGCTGCTTGTCTCATACACGCCCAGAACGATTTCGAAAATGGAATGCGCCGACCGCCGCGAACAAAGCCGAGGGCGCCGACAAGCCAAGGCTGTACGCGGTCAGCTGAGCGACGCGTCCGGCGCGGGCCGACCGCGCCGGGTCCCTCACCCGAGAACGGCTTCCGCAAGAGAATACGGAAGCGCGTGGGCCTCGGCGACCGGAGCGCAGGTCAGGCGGCCATCACACACATTGAGGCCGGCCCGTAGATGCGGGTCGTCCTTCAACGCCCCCCGCCAGCCCTTGTCCGCAAGCGCAAGGATAAAGGGCAGCGTGGCGTGGTTGAGCGCGAAGGTGGAAGTGCGCGCCACCGCGCCCGGCATGTTGGCGACGCAATAGTGCACGACGCCGTCCACGATGTAAGTCGGGTTCGAATGGGTCGTCGGCGTTGAGGTCTCGCAACAGCCGCCCTGGTCAATCGCGATATCGACGATGACGGCGCCCGACCTCATGGTCGCAAGCATGGGCCGTGTGATCAGCTTCGGCGCAGCGGCGCCCGGCAGCAGGACCGCCCCGATCACGAGATCGGCTTCGCTGACGAGGTCGGCGATCGAAGCGCGGGTCGCATAGACGGTCTTCAAGGCCGAGCCGAACTGCGCGGACAACCGGCGCAAGGCCTCGTGCGAGCGATCGACGACGGTGACGCTCGCGCCCATGCCGACCGCGATGGTCGCCGCATGGGTGCCCGAAACGCCGCCGCCGAGGACGACGACGTTGGCCGCGGCCACGCCCGGCACCCCGCCGAGCAGCACCCCGCGACCGCCCTGCGCCTTTTCCAGCGCATGCGCGCCGACTTGTGGCGCGAGGCGCCCCGCAACCTCCGACATCGGGGTCAGAAGCGGCAGACGGCCCTGCGGGTCGGTCACCGTCTCGTAGGCAATGCAGACGGCGCCGGAAGCCATGAGATCCTGCGTCTGCGAAAGGTCTGGCGCGAGGTGGAGATAAGTGAACAGAATCTGCCCCGGCCGCAGGAGCTTTCGCTCCGCCGACAGCGGCTCCTTGACCTTCACCACCATTTCTGCCTGGGCGAACACTTCCGTCGGCGTGTCGACAAGGTCGGCTCCGGCGCGCGCGTAGTCCTCGTCTGCGGAACCAGAGCCTACGCCTGCACCTTTCTCCACGATCGCCCTGTGGCCGTGATGAACGAGCTCGGCGACCGCGGCCGGCGTCATGCCGACCCGGAATTCGTTGTCTTTGATCTCTTTAGGAACGCCGACGAGCATGGCTTGCGCCTCCATAAGCAACGTTCATGCAATCATGGCGCCTTTTCGTTGCAATCTGTCGCCGATTTTCGACTTTTCGTTGGCCAGGAGTCGCATAAGATTGCGCTGTAGGAGCAGACGGGCATCGAATTGTGCGCGCAGAGGATCTTGACGATCTCGACCGAGCCATCCTGCGCACGCTGATGCGAGACGGGCGAATGACCAACGCCGAACTCGCCGACCGCGTCCACCTGTCGCCGTCCGCCTGCCTGCGTCGTGTGCGCGCGCTCGAGGAAAGCGGCGTCATCGAGGGCTATGCGATGCTGCTCGACGCTGAAAAGGCCGGCCTTTCCGGGGCGGCGTTCATTTTCGTAACGCTGGAGCAGCAAGGCCGCGCGATGCTGGACGCGTTCGAGCGGGACGCCCGCGCGCATGCCGAAATTACCGAATGCTATCTTCTGGCCGGCACGGCCGATTACCTGCTGAGGATCGTCTTTCGCGATTCGCGCGACTTCGAGCGCATCCACACCGAGATCTTGACTCAGATGCCCGGCGTCTCTCGCGTGCAGTCGACCTTGCCGCTGCGCACGGTCAAGAAAACGACGGTCCTGCCAATCTGACCCGCCTCTCGCTCGACCCGGCAGAGTCTGCTAAGGACGCCCGGCCGCGGCTTGACGGTCCGGATTGGCTGGGGAAGGATATGGGTTTGACGGCTCAACGCGCGCGGGCTTTCGCTGTCGCTGCGGCGGTGGCGGCGCTCGGGTCCGGTGCGGCTTTCGCCGGCGTGCTCGACAAGCTCAGCCAGGACAAAACGATTCGCCTTGCTGTGCGAGCCGACGCCCCGCCCTTCTCCTATAAGTCCGCCAACGGCGATCCGGCAGGATTCATGGTCGACCTTTGTCGGGCGGTGGCGACTGGATTGGCCGCTCAGATCCACTTGGACGAGCTCAAGGTCGAGTTCGTTCCGGTCACGGCGGAGAACCGCTTCGACGCCATTGAAACCGGCAAGGCCGACCTCTTGTGCGAGCCGACCACCGAGACGCTGTCGCGGCGCGAGCATGTCGATTTTTCGATCCCAACGTTCGTCGACGGGGCGAGCCTCCTCGTCAAAGGCGAGGCTCCGGCCGACCTTGGCGCGCTGGCGGGCAAAAAGGTCGGCGTGCTGGCGGGTACGACAACCGAGAAGCGCTTGCGCGAAACGCTCGCCAACGGGAAAATCAACGCGGAAATCGTTGCCGCAACGAGCCACGAAGACGGCGTCAAGGCGCTGGAAGATGGCGCTATAGCCGCCTATTTCGCCGATCGGGCGATCCTCGCGTTTCTCGCCGGCAAGTCTGCGGAGGCGTCTGAGCTTCGCCTCGCCAACGACTATCTGTCGCTCGAACCCTATGCGCTCGCTCTCCCCCACGGCGACGAGGACTTCCGGCTGGCGGTGGACCGGTCGCTGAGCCATATTTACAAGAGCGGCGGGATCGCGGCCATCTTCGCCGACACGTTCGGCCCGCAAATGCAGCCGAGCGACACGATCAAGACGCTGTACCTGATCTCCGCCCTTCCTGACTGAGGAAGGCGTCTAACAGGGCGAAGGCCAGGAGAACCCCATGTCCGAAGCGAAGCAGGAGGGCGCCGGGGCGCCGGAGGTCAGCGAGATGCCGTTCGAGGCGGCGCTCGCCGAACTCGAGACGATCGTCGACAAGCTCGAGAAGGGCGCGGTGTCGCTCGACGATTCCATCCGGCTCTACGAGCGCGGCGAGGCGCTGAAGGAGCGCTGCGACGCGCTGCTGAAGAATGCGGAGATGCGGATCGAGAAGATCACGCTCACCGCCAACGGCAAACCGAAAGGCGTTTCGCCGCTCGACGGCGACTGAGGCAGCCGCGGCCCCGACAAATATGTCTTCCGCGCCAAAGCGCCGGGACCGGTAACCGCCTTTTAACGAAAGAGTCGTTCCCTTCTAAGGGTTCATTAACCCCGTCTTGGCTCGCGACAGCGAGAAAGGACGCGCGGGAATCGACGAGGCGGAAATTTCGATGAGGACCATTGCGTTTGTCACCCAGAAGGGGGGCGCGGGCAAAAGCACGCTGGCGGCCTCGCTTGCTGTCGCGGCCCAGGACATGAAAGAGACGGTCTGCGTCGTCGACATGGATCCCCAGGGTTCCCTGACTAACTGGGCCCGGACCCGCGGCTGCGACGACATCACGGTGGTCGCCTCCGGAGCGGCGCGGCTGCCCGGGACGCTCGCAGAGCTCGCCGCCAAGGGATTCACGCTGGCCATTATTGATACGCCGGGCGCCGAGGGCCCGGCCTCTTCGGCGGCAATGGCGACCGCCGACCTCAACATCATTCCCGCCCGTCCGAGCCTGTTCGACCTCTGGGCTAGCGCCAACACCCGCGCCGCGCTCAAGGCGATCGGCGCCGACTTCGTGTTCCTTCTCAACCAGTGTCCGCCGGCCCAGCAGTCGGCGCGCGTCCGCGACGGCGCCGAGGCCCTGGAGGAGATGGGCGGGCTGATTACGCCTCTGATCCTGGCGCGGGTCGACTATCAGGAGGCGGCGCGGCACGGCTGTGGCGTCACCGAACTCCATCCCAATGGCGGGGCGGCTGAGGAGATGCGCGCGCTCTGGACGTCGATCCGTCGCCGCCTCGCCCGCGGCCGCCCGAGATCCGGCGCGCGTCGCGCTGCGTAACCCGACAAACCCGCGCGAGCCTCCTCCCGTCGCGCGGGTTCCCTGGCAGGACGCTTCTCATCAAAGCGCCCTGCCATTTTTTAGCCGCCGAGGCGCGTGCGGATCGTCTCGCCGCCCCGCAGGATCGTGAGATCCCACCATCGGGCGCGCTCTGCGCAGGCCCGTTCGAGGTCGCGAGTCGTCTCGATCGGCGTCCCGTTCACCGCCACGACGACGTCGCCCTTCTGCACGCCGACCTCGGCGGCGGGTGAGTTTTCCCCGACCGAGGCGACGACGACTCCCTGATGCGCGCCGTCGAGCGACAGTTCCTCCGAAACCGCAGGCGACAGGTTCATCACCAGCGCGCCCTGGAACGGCGAGCGGCCGTGAATTGTCAACGCGTCACGCGGCGGCGTTTCTGGAGCGGCCCTGAGCTTGAGGGACAGATCGAGCGCCCTGGCGTCGCGCAGCGTTGCAAGCCGCGCAGAGCCCCCGAGCGGTTTGACGCCGAGGCGGAAGCCGACGCTCTCGGCGTCCTCCACCGGTTGGCTGTCGATGGCGGTGATCACGTCGCCGCGCTTGAGCCCCGCCTCCGCCGCCGGACTCCCCTCGATGACCTCAACCACCAGGGCTCCGGTCGGCCGGTCAAGACCGAGATTGTCGGCAATGTCCTTGGACACGTTCTGCAATGTCGCGCCGAGCCACGGCCGCCTCACCGACGTGCCGCCATGCAAGGCGGCCGCGACCACGCCCTTGACCATGTTGACGGGAATGGCGAAGCCGAGCCCCATGCTGCCGCCCGAGCGCGAAAAGATCATCGAATTGATGCCCACCAGCCGCCCGTCCATATCGACCAGCGCTCCGCCGGAATTGCCCGGATTGATGGCCGCATCGGTCTGGATGAAGAAGCCATAGTCGCTTACGCCGACCTGGGTGCGCGCCAGCGCCGAGACGATGCCCTGCGTCACCGTCTGGCCGACGCCGAACGGGTCGCCGATGGCGATGACGAAGTCGCCGACTTCGAGGGCGTCTGAATCGCCCATCTCCAGAGTCGGAAAATGGTCGCCGCCCTTGAGGCGCAGCACGGCGAGATCGGTGCGCGGATCGCGCAGCACGATCTCGGCCTGGAACTCGCGGCGGTCGTCCAGCGCCACCTTCACCTCGGTTGCGTTCTCAATCACGTGATAGTTGGTGACAACCAGCCCCGACGGATCGACGATGACGCCAGAACCGAGCGCCTTCTGCACCCGATCGGTCTCGCCGCCGCCGCCAAAGAAGCGTTGGAAGATCGGATCGTCGAACAGCGGATTTCGCGGCATGCGCTCGACGTGGGAGACGTAGACGTTGACGACCGCCGGCGCGGCCTTTTTCACCACCGGTGCAAACGAGAGACGCACCTGCGCCGGAGACTGCGGCGGGACTTTCAGCGTGTCGGCGATAGCGACTGCGCAAATGAGCGCAAAAGCGGCGGCGAGCAGGACGCGCACATCAAGACTCCGGGAGTTGAGGCCGCGCTGATATAGGTCGCGCCTTTGCGGCCGCAAAGCGGCCATCGATCCCGGGCGATTTTTGAGTCGGTCTCGCTCACGCTACGGCCTCAGCCGCGAGCGGCGTCTGGGTCCCTGGGTTTTCCGGGCCTTTCAGAGGGTTGCGGCGGATTTTCCGGGCGCTCTCAAGCCGCGCCCCCGTAAATGAGGAAATCCGACTTCAGTTCCTCGGCGCGCGGCATGAAACCATGACCGACGCACATTCACTGGTATGCAGTGTATATCGAAGGCCGCCCCGGGACGCACGAACGCCCCTGCCTGCTGAATCTCGACGTCCTCACCTTTTGCGCTTGCGCCACCGTTAATCCGCCGCGCTTACCGGTAAAGTGAGAATTGGAGAAACGGTCATCGATTCCGCGGGGTCCAGACAGGCGTGCTTAGCGATGGCATACCCGACTTGAGGGCGCCAATCGAAAGCGGACGTCAAAGTGGACCCGCGCTGTCGTCGCTGATGGGACAGCGCGAATGGAGGGAGCATGCCCTGGAAACGAATAGGCGTGGCGATCGCCGTCATCGTTCTCCTCCTGGCGCTGCTGCACATCGGCAGCCTGGTGGTCGACTGGGCGTGGTTCTCGTCCATCGGCTACGCAAATGTCTTCTGGACAACGTTTTTGACGAAGGCGGCCGTGTTCGCTGTCGCCTTCGTCGCCTCGACCCTTCTCCTATGGGCGAACGCGACCCTTGCGCTGCGGTTCGCGTCTACGCCCTGGCCGCGGATCCCGGCCGGGTTCTCGCCAAGTTTCATGACCTTTCAGTCCTCGCAGGGGCCCTGGTCGCAGTCGTCCGGACTTCAGCTCTCGCCCCTGGCGTGGCGTCTCGCGATCGTGGCCGCGGCCGTCATCCTCGGACTGCTGGTCGCCGCCTCCGAGACCAGCCGCTGGGACCTCTTCCTTCGCTTCCTTTACCAAGCGCCATACGGCCGGAACGATCCGCAGTTCGGCAAGGACATCGGCTTCTACCTGTTCTCGCTGCCGGTTTATGTCACGCTCAAGAACTGGCTCTTCTGGCTGCTTGCGCTCGCGGGTCTAATGTCCGGCGCGATCTACGTCCTCCACGGCGATATCCGCCTCGATCCTCCGCCCTGGAGCGCTTCGCCGACGGCGATCGCCCATGCCTCCGCGCTGCTCGGCCTGTTCCTGGTAGTCAAGGCGTGGTCCTACGCTCTCGACCGCTACCTTCTGCTGTACGACGACAACGGCGTCGTCGTCGGCGCGGGATATGCCGATGTTCATGTCGAACTGCCGGCGCTTTGGCTGCTCATCGGCCTCGCCGCCATCGCGGCCATCGTCGCTTTCGCCAACATTCGGCGGCGCTCGGCACCCCTCGTCATCGCGGCGACCCTGCTGGTGTTCGGCGGCGCTTTCGTCTTCGGCGACGCCTTCCCAGCGTTCACTCAGCGATTTTACGTCAAACCAAGCGAGCTGCAGCTGGAGAGCCCCTATATTCAGCGAAACATCGATCTCACGCGGGAAGCCTACGACCTCGGACAGATCACGGTGAAGCCATTCCGGGCGGAACAGGATCTGACGTTTCAGGTGCTCGAAAAGGACAGCGGCACCGTCAACAACATCCGACTATGGGACTGGCGGCCGCTGCTGGCCGCCTATGCGCAACTACAGGAGATCCGCACCTACTACCGGTTTCTCGATGTCGACGTCGATCGCTATCACCTCGGCTCCTCCTATCAGCAGGTGATGATCTCGGCGCGCGAACTCATCCCCTCGTTGCTGCCGGCCAACGCCCAGACCTGGGTCAACCTGCATCTCCTGTTCACCCATGGCGACGGGGCCGTCATGTCCCCCGTCACTCGCAAATCCGCCGAAGGCCTGCCAATCTTTTACCTGAAGGACATCCCGCCGGCCGCGGACGGCGGCCCCGCAGTCACCCAGCCGCGCATCTATTTTGGCGAGAGCGCCGCCAGCTATGTCATCGTCAAAGGCGCGACGCCGGAATTCGATTATCCAAAGGGGAGCGACAACGCCTATACGACCTATGACGGCGTGGACGGCGTCGCGATCGGCGGGACCGCCTGGCGGTCGCTGTTCGCGTGGTATTTCAACGACCTGAACATCCTGCTTAGCCGTTACGTCACCGGCGAGAGCAGGATCTTGTTTCATCGCAACATTCAGGACCGCGTACGGATGATCGCGCCGTTCCTGCAACTCGATCGCGACCCTTATCTGGCGATCAGCGAGGGGCGGCTCTATTGGATTCAGGACGCCTATACCGTGAGTGACTGGTTCCCCTACGCCAATCCCGAGCCGCAGGGCGGCGATATCAATTACATTCGCAATTCCGTGAAGATCGTCATCGACGCCTATAACGGCACGGTCGACTTCTATGTGGCCGACGCGGCCGATCCGATCGTCTCGACCTATCGCAGAATCTTCCCCTCGCTGTTCAAGCCGCTGGATGCGATGGCGCCGGATCTCAGGCAGCACATCCGCTATCCCGAAGACCTCTTCACCCTGCAGGCCCTCCAGTACCGCGCGTTCCACATGGAGGCGCCCGAGGTCTTCTACAATCGCGAGGATCTCTGGAATTTTCCGCGTGAGCCGGCCGCTTCCGAGGCCCTCGAGGCCGGCGACGGGGCCAGGATGGCGCCCTACTACATGATGATGCGCCTGCCCGGCGAGGCGCAGACGGAATTCTTCCTCATGCTGCCGATGACGCCGAGCCAGCGGGAAAACATGATCGCGTGGCTCGCGGCGCGCTGCGATTCGCCGGAATACGGCAAGCTCATCGTCTACGAATTCCCGAAAGACAAGCTCATCTACGGGCCGTTCCAGATCGAGGCGCTGATCAACCAAAACACCGACATCTCGCAGCAGATCTCGCTGTGGAACCAGATGGGCTCCCAAGTCATTCGCGGCAATCTGTTGGTCGTGCCGATCGGCGCCTCAATCCTCTATGTATCGCCGCTCTATTTGCGCGCCCAGGCCGGGCAGTTGCCGGAGCTCAAGCGGGTGATTGCCGCCTACGGCGACCGCGTGGTGATGGAACAGACGCTTCCAGCGGCCCTCGCAGCATTGTTCAGGGAATCGGTCTCGGTCGCGGGCTTGCCGACCAGCGCGGGGCCTTCGCCTTTGGGCCAGAACGGTGAGCGGGCCCAGGAAGCGCTTGCGGACTACGATCGCGCTCTCGATCGGCTGAAGGCCGGGGACTGGGCCGGCTTCGGCAAAGAGCTCGATGCGCTGCGCCCGCTGCTCGAGAAGCTCAGCCGGAGCCCGGCTGCGCATTAAATTTGGCGACGGATCTCCACAGGGCACGGCGGAGAGCGACGCCCTTTGAGGTGGTGAGCTGAAATTGAAACTGCGTTGCCGCAACATTAATTCGCAATATCTGCGTCCCGGGTCGCCTGCCGACGTCTCCCCTTGATCGGAGCGGACCAAGATGACCTCGCGAAATCGGGCGAATGGCTGCGGGGCGACAAGGTGGTCAGATCGTTGGGCGCTCGTCAGCTGGCGGGGCGAGGCGAGGGGCCGTGGCGAGCCGGCTTCCAATGCCGTCCGCGGATCATCGTCGAGAAAGAAATGAGGAATTCGGGGGACGTTTGCGATCGTTTTGCACGGCGGCGTGGATCAGGGCGGCTATTTGACCCATTGTCGCGTCGTTTGCGGCCTTGTACCGGAGCCATTCGTGATTGGGGTGGTCGCTGTTGAACGATACGACCGAGAAGTCGGCGTCGGGATCGGGTCGAACGGGGACTGAATAGCCGTTTTGGCCCACGCCATGTTTGGCTGCGTCCTCGAAAAATTGCCCGACTGCCGGATCGTCCGTCATCAGATCCTGCCAGTCGAAGGGCTCGACGGCCGTTTTGCCGTGGACGAGGACGGGATCGATGGACGCATATTGCTTGAGAAAATATCGCGCTTGCCAGCGAAACGGGTAGGTCGATTTGACGGTCAGGACATTGGCCCCAGATTTCCTGTTTGAACTAAAACGTACGCAGGACAAATTCGAAACGCCGATGTCCTTGGCGATGGAGCGGAAGGCAGTTTCGAGGTCCTTCGCGCTGCGAATTATTTCGGCGAACCGCACGACCGGAGGGTCCGAAGAACAATCTGACATTGGCGCCCACTACCCGCCTTTCCTGTCGAGAGAGTGTTTGGGCGAGAGGGGGCTGATTGTCGAGAAAAAACGGCGGACCCCGACGGCGCGGAGCGGTCCCGGACCCCGCCATCTTAAGCCGAGAGCCGAGCCAGGCCCGGCTGGTTTACTCGGGCGATGAGGGTCGCCACCTCGCTTTCAGGAACAGGCTTGCCAAACAGATAGCCCTGGGCTTCGGCGATCCTCAGGAGTTTGATCGTGTTCAGTTGCGCGACGGTTTCGACGCCTTCGGCGATCACAGGTTTGTGGAGGCGGCGACCCAGGTCCGCAATGGACTCGACGAGATCCCACGAGGACTGCTTGCTGCCGAGATCCAATGTAAAAGTACGGTCGACTTTGATCCGGTCGAACGGGTAGCTGTGAAGATGGCCGAAGTTGGAGTACCCCGTTCCGAAATCGTCCAGGGAAACCTGGATGCCGCGGGTCCGAAGGGAGGCGAGAGTATTGCGGACGCCGACACGATCGTCGAACAGGGTTGATTCCGTGATCTCGAGAATGAGGCGATGGGGCTCCAGCCCCGAGACGGAAAGAGCGTCCGTGATCGTCGTCTCGAGACTTTGCTCGCGAAACTGAATGGGAGACAAATTGACCGAGACGGCGATGCCGTCCGGCCAGCCTGCGCAAGCGGCGCAGGCGCGGCGCAGGATCATGCCGCCGACCTCATGGATCAAGCCCGTCTCTTCAAGCAGCGGGATGAAGTCGCTTGGCGGTATCTTTCCACGGCTTGGGCTACGCCATCGGGCAAGCGCCTCAAAAGCGGTGATGCGGCCGGTCGCCACGTTGACGATGGGTTGGAAGTGGACCGTGAAGTCTTTGCAGGAGACGGCATTTCGGAGTTCGAGTTCCAGGAGCCTACGCGCCTGAATACGCGTGTCCATTTCGGGTTCAAACGTGCGCCAGCAGCCGCGACCGTCAGCCTTCGCCGCGTAGAGCGCCAGATCTGCGTTCGACAGCAGGGAGTCGGCGGTGACGCCGTCGCTCAAAGCGGTGGCGCTGCCGATGCTGACGCCGACAATGACTTCGCTCCCGTCGATGATGAGCGGCCGCCTCACCTCCTCGATCATGCGCTTCGTATAGGCGTAACCGTCAGTCGGCGCAGTGAGATCGCAGGTGTGAAGAATAACGAATTCATCGCCGCCCCAGCGCGCGATGAAGTCGTTGGGTTCGATGACTTGCCGTAGTCGTTCGGCGCTCTTGAGAAGAACCTTGTCTCCGGTCCGATGGCCCAAGCTGTCGTTGACCTGCTTGAAGTTGTCGAGATCGAGAAACAGGATGGTCAGGGCTTGCTGGCCGGGGCTCCACTGGTCCAGAGATTCGGCAAGCGTGGTCTCGAAAGCGTGGCGGTTGGGCAGTCCGGTCACGGCGTCGAAATGCGCCATGTACTGAATTTTGCGTTCGGCGTTGAAGCGGTCGGTGACATCCTGAACGACCAGGACCGAGCCTTCGCTGGCCATGGTGTGGATGGTCAACTCGACGGTGCGCCCGTCGCGCGTTTCGACATTTATGGTGGCGTCCGAACCAAGGCGCTGGTCGGAGAGGAGGGCTTGGTCGCCGAGCATATATTGCGCATTGGTGACGAGGTTCGGAATGACCTCGCCGAGAAGGGCATAGATGTCGCCTCCCGCCAGCTGCGTCTCGGACGGGAGGGACAGAACCGTCCGGAACTTGTCGTTGAAGACGACGATCCGGCCTTCGCCGTCGAGCGTGCAAAGGCCGTGGGACATGTTGTTGATCGCGGCGTCGAATTGCGCTGCGATTGTCTGCGATTGTTCACGGAAGGCGATCTCGTCGAGCAAGGTCTGCCGGAGTCGTCTGGCGGACTCGTAGATGAAAAGGCAGAGCGGCAAGAGAGCGGCGGGAGGGACGAGAAGAAAGAGACCGCCTCTCAGCGCGCAGGCCGCTGCGACCGGCAAAGCGCCGGCGCAAATCTGAAGCACGATCCCGTCTTGCAGGGAAAAGTATCGGATCGCGATCGCTAACAGATTGACCGTTGCGATGGCCAAGCTGACGGACAAGACGAACGGATCATCGGAGGTCAAGAATGTCGTGAGGACCAGAGATCCCGCACAGAAAAGTGTGCTGGCGCCTCCGAGAATCAGGCCTCGCTCGATCGAGCGGAGCTGCTTCGGGTCGTCGGTGAGGGACGACGCCTGATATCCCCGGCTCAGATACAGGCGGACGGGGATGGTGCAGAGCGCGAGGAGACCAACCGCCGCTGGGGCTTTGGAGTGAGACAGAGCGGCAAAAAGAAAGCCGCAGAGACCCGTGATCACCGCGCCGAAGACCGCCGTCTGGGTGTCGGCGAACGACAACTCGATCAGCCTCCGACGAACTTCGCAAGGAAGCCCGACAGTCGGAAAAGGGCGCTCGGCGAACAAACGCATAACGGAGCCTGCCCATTTGGCCAGACCTCGTGTTCGGCGTTGGCCAGGGCGAGAGCCCGGGATATTCATTCTGGGCCCGTTGAAATCGGCTGCAGGAGTTCTCAGCCGTCTTCGTTTGGCAGTAAATAATTGCGGTCTTGTTATTTTTCGCTGGCGAGTTGCGCGATAGTCGCTGCAGCCTCGGAGAGTTGGCCGCGCCTCACGGAAAGAGGCATCCCTTCGCGGCGCCGATGCAGGCGATATCGCTTCGGGCCACGTCAGGCGATCTTCACGTATTCGAAGTCGCCGGTCTGGTTGTTGATGCCGACGCGAGGCGGCGCGATCCAGCTGGCGTACTGGCCGGGCTCGCGGCAGGGCTCCATCAGCGAATCGATGAAGGTCATGTCGGCGTCGTTCGGCAGCCACGCCCCGCTCTGAGCCTGCCACTGCTCCTCGCTCAGGACCTCTCCCGCCGGGCTGATCCGCTTGCCGGCGAACTCGCCGATCCTGCGATTGAAGCCCTTGTGCGGCTGGGCGAACCGGAAGGCGATCCCGGCCTTCTCGATCACCTTGTTCCAGCGGTCGACGCCGCCCTGGCAGTCCTTGATGTAGTCGTCGAGCAGGCGGGCGTTGATTGCGCGCAGCGCCGGAACCTCATCCTGGACGATCTTGCCGTCGACGACCCGCTCGACCGGATAGGTCGCCTCAGCGAGCGCGTGGTCGTCCTTCAGGTTCGCCTCGTTGAAACGGCCCTTTAGCCCAGCGCTGAACGCCTCGGCGGCGTTCGAGGACACCTCTCCGCCGAACAGGTCACGCGTCACCGACATGTGGAAGTTGGCCTTACGCTGCAGGAGCGGCAGGTCGACCACGCCGAGCTTGCGGATCGCCTCGACCTCGTTCGGGTCCTTGATCCCGGCCTTCGCCATCGCCGTGCAGGTCGCCTCGATCGTGCGCTGGACGCCGGTCTCGCCCACGAACATGTGATGCGCCTCTTCGGTCAGCATGAAGCGGCAGGTGCGCGACAGCGGATCGAAGCCGCTCTCGGCCAGCGCGGCGAGCTGCATCTTGCCGTCGCGGTCGGTGAAGTAGGTGAACATGAAGAAGCTCAGCCAGTCGGGCGTGCGCTCGTTGAAGGCGCCGAGGATGCGCGGATTGTCCGCCTCGCCGCTGCGCCGCTCGAGCAGGGCCTGCGCCTCCTCGCGGCCGTCCTTGCCGAAATATTTGACCAGGAGATAGACGATCGCCCAGAGGTGGCGGCCCTCCTCGACATTGACCTGGAAGAGGTTGCGCATGTCGTAGAGGCTCGGGGCGGTCGCCCCGAGATAGCGCTGCTGCTCGACCGAAGCGGGCTCGGTGTCGCCCTGGACGACGAGGAGCCGGCGCAGCGTCGCGCGGTATTCGCCCGGAACCTCCTGCCAGGCGGGCTCGCCCTTGTGGCGGCCGAAGGGAATGGTCCGGCCCTCGACCTTGGGCGCGAGCAGCACGCCCCAGCGGTATTCCGGCATCCTGACGTAGCCGAACTTCGCCCAGCCGGTCGGGTCGACGCCGACGGCGGTGCGCAGATAGACCTCGGAGGTCTGGAAACCCTCCGGCCCCATGTCGTTCCACCAGTCGAGATATTTGGGCCGCCAGGTCTCGAGCGCGCGCTGGAGCTGTTTGTCCGACGAGAGGGCGACGTTGTTCGGGATCTGGCCGTCGGTGTCGATCTCGACGAAATGATCGCCGCGGATCGTTTCCGGCGATTCGGTCAGGGGATCTGTAGAACTCATGTTTCCTTCCCTTCCATTGCGTGTGCGCGCGAGCGCGATCTCGAACCGAGTAGAGCCACTATGGTGCAGCTTTGTCAAGCCGATGAGCAGTTTTATGCATAAAGTCTGAAGGTGGCGGACGAGCCTTGCTCAAAAGATGCATTATCATGCACTATTATTGGGGCGCAAGCTTAACTCGAACAGGCTGGTCGCCTCGGATTCCAGCACGTCCTCGCCGTGCTGGTTGAAGAGCCGCCAGCGCCATCGCATGATGCCGAGGTTCGGCTTGCTGCTCGAGCGCCGGGTCTCCAGCACTTCGGCGCGCAGGGTGAGGCTGTCGCCGGGCCGGACCGGGTTCAGCCATTTGATGTAGGCGACGCCCGGCGATCCGACCGTGTCGGACCCCGCAAGCACGGCGTCGACCGAAAGCCGCATCGCGATCGAGCAGGTGTGCCAGCCGCTTGCGATCAGCCCGCCGTACGCTCCCATGCGCGCCTTTTCGCGATCGACGTGAAACCATTGCGGATCGTAGGCCTCGGCGAAGCGAAGGATTTCCTCCTCTTCGACGCGCCGCGGCCCGGCCTCAATGACCTGGCCCACATGGAAATCAGCAAACTTCATCTCTCCTCCCAACTTGACAGCCGCGCTCATTGTAGCCGCGCTCGCTGAGCGCGGTGCGCGGTCACCGACCGCGCCTACAGAAGCGCTCGGTTCGAGCGCGGGGCTCTGTAGCCGCGCTCGGCTCGAGCGCGGTGGGCGCGGTCAGCGACCGCGCCTACAGGAGTGCTCGGTTCGAGCGCGGGGCTCTGTAGCCGCGCTCGGCTCGAGCGCGGTGGGCGCGGTCAGCGACCGCGCCTACAGGAGTGCTCGGCTCGAGCGCGGCGGGCGCGGTCCATAGCCCGTCTTCAGACGGGCGTCCTTGGGACGCCCTACGGACCGCGCCTACAGGTGGCGACGCCCCTTCTCAATAGGTCTCCAGGTGCAGCCGGCCGTCGCGCTTGAGCGCCGGCCCGACAGCGGCCCAGTCGAGCCCGCCCTCGCGGGCGACGTCGCGCAGCGCCAGCACGACCCCCTCCTCCATCGCCTTGAGCCCGCAGACATAGAAGAAGGCGTTGGGGTCGGCGATCAGCGGCGCGAGATCGGCCGCGCGCACGCGCATCAAATCCTGCACGTAGCGTTTCGGCTGGCCGGGCGTCCGGCTGAAGGCGAAATTGATGTCGATGAAGTCCTTCGGCAGGTTGCCGAGCGGCCCGAAGTACGGCAGCTCCTCCTTGGTGCGGGCGCCGAAGAACAGCATCAGCTTGCCGCCCTCGAACTTGCCCGACTTGCGCAGCCGCCGCCGCCACTCCGTCATCGCCCGCATCGGCGCGCTGCCGGTGCCGGTGCAGATCATCACGATCGCGCTCCTTGGGATGGTTCGGCATCAGGAAGCTCGTACCGAACGGTCCGGTAACCTGGACCCTGTCGCCGACCTCGAGGTCGCAAAGATAGTTGCTGCCGACGCCGCGCACCGGGCGCCCCTGGTGGTCCTCGAGCACCCGCTTCACCGTGAGCGAGACGTTGTTGTAGCCGGGCCGCTCGCCGTTGCGCGGGCTCGCGACGGAATATTGCCGGGGACGATGCGGGCGCCCCGCGGCGTCCAGCCCCGGCGGGACGATCCCGATCGACTGGCCCTCGAGCACGGGAAACGGCATGGCGCCGAAATCGAGCACGATATGGTGGGTATCGTAGTCCCGGCCGACCTCCGTCACCCGCACATTGCCGACGACGGCCGCCGTGACGAATTTCTCCGCCGCGCGCGGCCCGTAGAGATTGGCGTAGGGGTGCGCGGCGGACCACGGCGGAATGATGGCGGCGAAGTCGGCGGCGGCGAATGCGCCCTCGCCTTCCGTCTCCGCGGCCGGCGCCGGCGGGGCTTCCGCGGCAAGGTCAAGCGCGGAGACGCCGGCGGCGGCAAGGTCCTCGGCCGTCAGCTCCGCCGGCAGCGCGTCCCAGCCGAACTGCGCCTCGACGCTATAGGCGCTCGCCCGCGGCACGACCCGCCAATTGTCGATGCTGCCGGTCGGACAGGGGGGAATGCAGGCCATGCAAAGGTTGCAAACCGCGGCGTTCACCACGTAGTTGCGCTCGTCGTGCGTGATCGCCCCGACCGGGCAAGTCGCCTCGCAGGTGTTGCAGCGGATGCAGATCTCCGGATCGATCAGGTGCTGCCGGATGACCGAGGCGTCGACGTGTTCCAATGTGCCTCCTCCTCTCCGAGAGCGGCGAGCCGCCGCCCCATCGAAGCGCGCCCTGTAGACGCGGTCGTTGACCGCGTCGCCGCGCTCAACGAGCGCGGCTACAATTGGCCGCGTCGACCAAAAAGCAAACGGCTCTACACTCGATTCCAGTCGAAGGCGGCTTTCTCGCCCTTGCCGTAGACCTTGAGCGCGCCCTTCTCGCCGACGGCGTTGGGACGCTGGAACACCCAGTTCTGCCACGCCGTCAGCCGTCCGAAAACCCGGGTGGCCAGGGTCTCCGGTCCGTCGAAGCGCAGGTTCGCCTCCATCGCGGTCAGCGCGTCCGGGCTCATCGACACGCGCTCTTCGACCGCGAGCCGCACCTCGCCGGCCCAGTCGATGTCGTCGGGCGCGCTGGTGACGAGACCGAGGCCTTGAGCCTCGGCCGCGTCCAACAGCGCGCCGGCCTTCGCCTTCGCCGCTTCGAGCGCCGGCTTCTCGTTATAGAAGCGGCGGCCGAGCCGGGTCTGGCCGGAGGCCATCGGGTAGTCGCCGAAGTTGGCGGCGCCGAGTGCGATCCTTGGCGCGCGCGCTGGCTCGTCGGGGAGACCCAGGTGATAGATGCGGTCGCAGGCGAGCGCGAGTTCGAGAAGCACGCCCGCAAAACACGAACCCTGCTCGACCAGCGCAAACAGGCTGCGTGAGGTGACGTCGAGGCGGCTGAAGGTGCGGCGCAGGTAGCCGATCGTCTCACGAACGAACCAATTGTCCTTCAGCGCCTCGAGCGTCGCATCCATATCGAGCGCGGCCGCCGGATCGCCCTCGGTCTTGATCAGCCACAGGCCAATGTCGAGTTCGTTGGTGCGCATCATGAGGATCGCGTCCTCGAGTTCGCGCGCCAGCGCCAGCGGATACCAGGCGGCGCCGGCGGCCTCGATCGCCACGATGTCATGCGACTGGTGGACCGACGGCCCCTTGACGGTGAAGGTCGCGGTGCGCTGGCCTCGGTCGATCGCGACCGAGACATGGCGGTAGCGGAGCGCGTCCGGCTCGACCGTGCGAGCGAGCGGCGTCAGCGCGACGCCCTTCGCGCCTTCCGGGCGATCGCTCCACGCCGCCAGCGTTAACGCCCGCTCGCGCACCGCATTGGCGAACTCGCCCGGCTTGGCGATCGCGTCGACCAGCCGCCAGTCGACCGCCTTCTGCCCGCGCACGCCCTCGCTGGTGGTGCAAAAAACGTCGGCGAGATCGTGCCGGACATGGCGCTTGTCGGTGAGGCGGGTGAGGCCGCCCGTGCCGGGCAGCACGCCAAGCAGCGGCACCTCCGGCAGGCTGACGGCGCTCGACCGGTCGTCGATCAGCAAAATCTCATCGCAGGCGAGCGCCAGCTCGTAGCCGCCGCCGGCGCAGGAGCCGTTGACAGCGGCGAGGAATTTTAAGCCGGTGTATCGCGACGAGTCCTCGAGCCCGTTGCGGGTCTCGTTGGTGAACTTGCAGAAGTTCACTTTCCACGAGTGGCTGGATACGCCGAGCATGTAGATGTTGGCGCCGGACGAGAACACCCGGTCCCTGGCGCTGGTGACGACGACTGTCCGCACCTCGGGATGCTCGAAGCGGATGCGGTTCACCGCATCGTTGAGCTCGATGTCGACGCCGAGGTCGTAGCTGTTGAGCTTGAGCTTGTAGCCGGGGCGCAAACCGCCGTCCTCGTCGAAATCGGCGAGCAGCGTCGCCACCGGGCCGTCGAATTTCAGCTTCCAGTGGCGGTAGCGGTCGGGCGCGGTCTGGTAGTCGACCGGGTCGGGACGGCTCATCGGACGCTCCTCAATAGGCAGTTTAATGCTTCTGCAGGAATGCATCATAATGCACATTCGAATCCGAGGCAAGCGCTGACGGACCCGGACTGTCGTCTGATGGCGGGATGGCCAGCGTCGCGCCCGCGTCGCCGTTGGCGGTCAAACGAACGTATATGACCTGTACAACCGGCGATGGTGGCGACCGATTCATAGTCTTGACCTCGTGATAACCATAATCGATGTGATGTGTCCCGGTCTGCTCATTCGCGCCGAGAGCAGAAATGTTCCGGCTCCCGGTTTGAAGAACGAGAGATCGCCCATGAGGAAGCGTGCTACAATGGCCGCCATGAACCTCGCCGTGCGCAAGCCCATGTCGCTCGCCGAATTCCTCGAATGGGAGGAGCGGCAGGACCTGCGCTACGAATTCGATGGCGTCGAACCTTCCGCCATGACCGGCGGATCAGCGGCCCACGCCGACATTCAAGCCAACCTCGCCACGGCGTTTCGAAACCGTATGCGCGGCAAGCCGTGCAAATTTTATGGAAGCGACCTCAAGATTCTGGTCGCCGACAATAGCATCCGTTACCCGGACGGAATGGTCGTTTGTTCCCCCGTCGCGCCGAACGCCACCACGGTTCCGGATCCCGTGGTCATCTTCGAGGTGCTGAGCCCGAGCACCGCCGCCAAGGACCGCATCGTCAAGGCGCGCGAGTATCAGGCGACGCCTTCGGTCAAGCGTTACGTCATGCTCGAGCAGTCCCGGATCGGCGCGACCGTTCACGTCCGGGCCCAGGACGGGTGGAGCGTCCTCGTCCTGAAAGACGACGACATCCTCGCCATGCCGGAAATAGGCCTCGAGATCCCGCTGGTCGAATTCTACGACGGCGTCGATTTCGAGGACCATGCGGTCGAGGACAACGACAGCGACCGGCAGCCCTCGGCCACCGCCTGATCGGCTTTCGCCAACCTGTTCCTCCGACGCTGACCGTTTGGGCTCGCCGCCCGCCGTCCTTCGGCACGCCTGCTCCGTCCCCCGTCATGACGGTCGGCGCGTCTGATCGCGCCCGCGATGCGAGCCTTCGACGTCTCTCGCCGCGAGCCGGACAGGCGGCGGCTTCTCCAAGCCGCCCGGATTGAGGGCGCCGTCAGCCGCCCGGCGCGCCGTCCTGCGGCTTGTCTGGCTTGGAATCCAAAGCGGCTGTGTGCTGGATCGCCAGCATCTGCGGCAGCCAAGCCCGGTGCTCGCTTTCGAGCAGGTCCTCGGTCGTCGAGACGAGGTCGGCGAGGCTCATCGGAGCGGCGGCGTCCAGTCCAAGGATTTCCTCGAGCTTGGCCTGCATCGCCGCGTAGCTCGCGATGAGGTACTTGCGCCGATCGATCAGGCCGTAGGCCGCGACCGACGCCGCGACGGTCGTCATCGCGCCGATCCAGGGGGCAAAACGCGGCGCCGAGGCAATTCCAGCCGCGCCGAACACGATCGCCAGGAAGCCCGCGGCGAAGGCGATCCACCAAAGCTGGTCGGCGTCCTTCTGGTTTCTCGCGCGGGCGTCCCGGTAGTAGGCGATCTGGTCCTGGATGCGGGCGGAGCTGTACCAGTCTTTGGTCATCGGCAACCGGCGGCTCGCGCTTGTCGCCGGAATCCGGAACCGGATTGTCCGCCCGCACGAGGCCCTTGTCGGTCGCCTGCTTGACGATCGCGGCGGTGTTGGCCGCCAGCGCCTTGGCTGCGTCCGCGCCGCCGACGGCGTAGGCGCCGGCCAATGCGGCATGGCGGTAGCATTCGGACTTGATCCCTTCGGCGGTCGCCCGCGCCTGGATCCAGCCCGCCTCGACGCCCGAGGCGAGGTATTGCTTGCCGAGATAGGCGCCGGCGGCCGAGGCGACGGTCGCCGCGCCCGCGACCCAGGCGCTCAGCGTAGTCGGGCGCGATGGCGGCGGCGGCGCCGAACACCGCCGCTGCGACGACGCAGAAGAGCGCCGCAAGATTCCACCGCTGCGTTGCGCTCTGAAGGTCGCGGGCGGCCTTCGCCCAGCCCCGATAGGCGTTCCAGGCTTGTCGCAACATGGTTCCCTCCATCCTCGTTTGTCTTGGCGCGAGCATACGTCTCGCGCTCGCGCTTTGACGCTCCTTATTTCGAAGCCTTCGCCCCCTCGGACCCTTCGCCAAGCGAGTCCGGCGGGGGAGGGTCGACGACGCAGATCGGCCGGTCGAACGTCAGCGGATAGTCGGTCACGCCCTCGAGGCTGACGGGGTCCTCGTGCATGCGCAGATAAGCGCAGGCGACCTGTAGGATGTTGCCCTTGGGGATGCCGCTGACGTCCCAGACGCGCGCGGTCTTGTCAGCGGAGGCGGTGACGACGCGCGTCCCGTCGCCGCTGAAGGCGGCGGAAGAGACAGGTCCCTCATGCCCCTTGAGCGCGGCGAGTTCGCGCCCGGTCGCCGCGTCCCAGACGCGCGCGGTCTTGTCGAAGG
Source organism: uncultured Alphaproteobacteria bacterium (assembly GCA_963770035.1). Lineage (GTDB taxonomy): Bacteria > Pseudomonadota > Alphaproteobacteria > Rhizobiales > Beijerinckiaceae > Roseiarcus. The sequence continues at coordinate 39,396 of CAVYON010000015.1, forward strand.
AGGCGGTGACGACGCGCGTCCCGTCGCCGCTGAAGGCGGCGGAATGAGACCGGTCCCTCATGCCCCTTGAGCGCGGCGAGTTCGCGCCCGGTCGCCGCGTCCCAGACGCGCGCGGTCTTGTCATCGGAGGCGGTGACGACGCGCGTCCCGTCGCCGCTGAAGGCGGCGGAATTAACCGCTCCCTCATGCCCCTTGAGCGCGGCGAGTTCGCGCCCGGTCGCCGCGTCCCAGACGCGCGCGGTCTGGTCAGCAGAAGCGGTGACGACGCGCGTCCCGTCGCCGCTGAAGGCGGCGGAAAAGACAGGTCCCTCATGCCCCTTGAGCGCGGCGAGTTCGCGCCCGGTCGCCGCGTCCCAGACGCGCGCGGTCTTGTCAACGGAGGCGGTGACGACGCGCGTCCCGTCGCCGCTGAAGGCGGCGGAATTAACCGATCCCTCATGCCCCTTGAACGCGGCGAGTTCGCGCCCGGTCGCCGCGTCCCAGACGCGCGCGGTCTTGTCATCGGAGGCGGTGACGACGCGCGTCCCGTCGCCGCTGAAGGCGGCGGAATAAGACAGGTCCCTCATGCCCCTTGAGCGCGGCGAGTTCGCGCCCGGTCGCCGCGTCCCAGACGCGCGCGGTCTTGTCATCGGAGGCGGTGACGACGCGCGTCCCGTCGCCGCTGAAGGCGGCGGAACGAACCGATCCCTCATGCCCCTTGAGCGCGGCGAGTTCGCGCCCGGTCGCCGCGTCCCAGACGCGCGCGGTCTTGTCATAGGAGGCGGTGACGACGCGCGTCCCGTCGCCGCTGAAGGCGGCGGAATGAACCGGTCCCTCATGCCCCTTGAGCGCGGCGAGTTCGCGCCCGGTCGCCGCGTCCCAGACGCGCGCGGTCTTGTCAAAGGAGGCGGTGACGACGCGCGTCCCGTCGCCGCTGAAGGCGGCGGAACGAACCGATCCCTCATGCCCCTTGAGCGCGGCGAGTTCGCGCCCGGTCGCCGCGTCCCAGACGCGCGCGGTCTTGTCATCGGAGGCGGTGACGACGCGCGTCCCGTCGGCGCTGAAGGCGGCGGAAGTGACATTTTCCTCATGTCCCTTCAGAACGCGGCGCTCGCGCAGGTCAGGCACAATGCGACCCAGCGCATCCAGCGTCTCACCAAGGCGCGGCCTTGCCGCGAGGTCGCGATTGTCCCGGGGCCATGCCGCGAGCGCGAGCTTGGCGGCGCTGACAGGATGCTTGTCGGCTTCGATATCCGCGAGCGCCGTCAAGGCGACGGATAGATTCGCGACTGCCGTTTGGCGCTGTGCGATGGCCTCTTTCGCCGCCGCGTTGGCCCTGCCGCCCTCGTTGTAGGCTTGGGTCGCGAAGCCGATCGCGAGCGCCGCGAGCGCCAGGGCGGCGATGAGCCCGATCAGGGTTCGTCGCGCGACGCTGCGCTCCGCCCTCGCGAGCCGTTGCGCGGCAAAGAGCTGGCGCGCCTGCTCCTCCACACGCATCTGCGTGTCGCGCGCCGCCGCGTCCCGTTCTTCTCGATAGGCCTTGTTCGACGCGTCCACAAAGGACGCCTCTCGCTCGGAGAGCCAATCCAGTCGCTGGCTCGCCAGATCGTCGAAAAGCTCGCGCTCGGCCCTGGCAGCGAGATACCCGGCCTTCCTCTCGTCGGGCGCCGCGCTCCACTCCTTCGCCCGCTCCATCAGTCGCGCCAGCCGGCGCACATCGGCGGCATGGGTCTTCAGCGTGCCCTGGAGCCACGGCCATTGGGTGATGAGCGCCTCATGGGCGAGTTCCACATGGGTTGCGCCGACCGAGACGAGCCGTCCGTATTCGTCCTCACCGAGCTTCTGCACGAGCGCGCGGCGCGGCGGGTCGAAGTCGGCGAGCGAGGCGCCGAGCCGCGTCGCGCCGCCGGTGTCGCCGAGGCGCACGAGCCGGACGAAGATCGAGTCGAGGAGCGCCCTTTCTCCCGCCGGCAAGCGGTCGCGCGCCTTGTCGGCTTCCTTCGCCAGAGCGCCGCTGACGCGGCCGACCGACTGATAGCATTCCAGCATCGGGCGATGGGTTTTTCTACGGTCCTGCCAGGCCGCGCGCAGCGCGACCTGAAGCAGGGGCAGGTCGCTCGCCTGATCTGAAATGTCCGTCTGCACGGCATTTGCGAGCGCCGTCGCGTCGGTCACGCCCGCGAGTTTCAGCGGCTCAAGCACGGCTTCGCTCAGGCCCGCCGCCGGCATGGCCTTGAGCCTCAGGACCGCGTCGTTGTTGCCGGCGGTGAGACGCTCGAACAAGGCGGGCCGTCCGTCCGCGTCCTTCACGCCGCTCGCGAGGTTGAAATAGTCGGACCGCACGGTGAGCAGGATTCGGACGTCCGAGGCACCGTCGGCCAAGGCGAGCAGCAGCGCGGCGAAAGAGGCGGCGTCCTTGTCGGAGGTCGCGGTCAGGAGCTCCTCGAACTGGTCGACAATCAGCAGAACCGAGGTCTTGTCCGGCGGCAGGCCGCAGCGCAGCGCAAAGGCAATCTCGCCGGCGTCGGCGATGGAGATGCTGGCGCGCAGGCTTGCGACATCGGCCTGAGAGCGCTCGAGTATCCGCGCCGCGATCTCGACTCCGTCCCGCAGGCCCTCGACCGGATTGCCGCGCGGCCGCATCGTCACCACCTGCCGGATTTTCTCGCGCGCCTCCTCGCGCATGGGCTCGATCAGCGCCCCGCCGCGGAAAGCGGGCGCGAAGCCGGCCCGCGCCAGCGACGATTTGCCCGTGCCGCTATCGGCGACGACGGCGACGAGGCGATGCTTGCGGAATTTTTCGGTGAGTTCGGCGATCTCCGCCTTGCGGCCAAAGAAGCGGTCTGACTCTTCCTCCCGCATCGCCCGCAGGCCGACGAAGGGCTCCTCGATGAGGATGGGCGTCGTCTTGGAGTCCAGGTCGAGGACCGCTGCGAGCAGCTTCCCGAGTTCGTCGCCGTCGCAGAGCGGATCGCGCACGCCCTGGTAGCGCTTGGCGAAGGGCGGCAGGGCGCTCGAGCCTTGGCTCTTCGCGTCGAGGACGGGAATGAACAGCAGTGGGCTCGGCTTGCTCGTCGTCGCGCGCGACAGCGCGAGTTCGACCTCGGCCTCGACCCAGTTCATCACCCCGCCCGAGCCGACGTAGACGAGGAAAGCGGTCGCCTGGTTCTGGATCGCCTCGGCGATCTGCGCCGACCACGAGGTCCCCGGCCTCAGGGCGTCCTTGTCGAACCAGACCTTCAGGCCCGCCGCCTTCGCGTCGGGCGCGTCCATGAGCCGCCGCTTCAGCGCCCGGGCCGGCTCGGCATCGGCGCCGGAATGGCTGAGGAAGACGAGCGGCGGAGTCATGGGCCGCCGCGCTCGTCTATCGCCGTGCAGAGACGCCAGGGCGCCCTTCGGCTTCATTGGCCCTCCCATCCGCAATCGCGGGCCGTCATCGCCGCGCTCGCGATGATGGCGCGACGGCAATATCCAAAGTGCCACCCGCCAATTTGTTCGGCAAGCGGAACGACATGCCGGTTTGGACGCGCGGGACCGTTCGAGTCGAAAAATATACTGATATACATTGTATAAAAGAAGCGTCGCTAACACGACCTCCAACCCCCTGAAATCCTTAGTCCCGGTCGATAAGCGGCGCTAAAGTCGCGTTTGGCCGCAGTAGCCCCCTCTTTCCCGCGGCAGCGTGGCGAGCGCGACATAGTCGGTGCGCAGCGCAGCCGCTTGACAGCGGGCGCGGGTCACGAAACAGTTGACCACTCGGTCAAGATTATCCTCCTCCGCCCGCTCGGCTTTTGGGAGACGCCATGACGATTGCCGCCCGCCCCCAAGGACTGTCCGACGTCGCCGCCGGACGGCTGGACCGCAAGAGTCTCGACGCCAACTTCGGCGATCTGCATCCGCCGCTGACCGATCACGAAGCGAGCGTCGAGTCGGATCGCTGCTACTTCTGCTACGAAGCGCCGTGCCAGAAGGCCTGCCCGACCTCGATCGACATTCCGCTGTTCATCCGCCAGATCGCCGCCGGCAATCGGACCGGCTCGGCGAAGACGATCTTCGACGCCAACATCATGGGCGGCATGTGCGCCCGCGTCTGCCCGACCGAGACCCTGTGCGAAGAAGCCTGTGTGCGTGAAGCCGCCGAGGGCAAGCCAGTCCGGATCGGGCTTTTGCAGCGCTACGCCACCGACGCGGTGATCGAAACCGGGCGGTCGCCCTATGCGCGCGCCGCGCCGACCGGAAAGCGCGTGGCGATCGTCGGCGCGGGGCCCGCGGGCCTCGCCTGCGCGCACGCGCTCGCGGTCGCCGGCGTGGAGGTGACGATGTTCGAGGCGCACGGCAAGCCGGGCGGCCTCAACGAATACGGCATCGCCGCCTATAAGACGGTCGACGACTTTGCCGCCAGGGAGGCCGCCTTCGTCCTGTCGGTCGGCGGCATCGAGACGCAGTACGGCGTCGCCCTCGGCGAGCACGTCAAACTCGACGAACTCCGGCGCGACTACGACGCCGTGTTCCTGGCCATCGGGCTGGGCGCAACCAACAAGCTCGGCCTGCCCGGCGAGAGCGAGCTCGAAAACGTCGCCGACGCGGTCGACTATATCGCGGCCCTGCGCCAGGCGGAGGACAAGACCGCACTGCCAGTCGGGCGGCGGGTGATCGTCATCGGGGGCGGCATGACCGCGATCGATATCGCCGTGCAGTCGAAGAAGCTCGGGGCGCAGAGCGTCACGATCGTGTACCGCCGCAGCAGCACCCAAATGAAGGCGAGCCGGTTCGAGCGCGAGCTCGCGCAGACGCACGGCGTCGTGATCCGCAGCTGGGCCCGGCCGGTGGCGATCGAGGGCCATGCAGGGGTGTTCAGCGGCGTGCTGTTCGAGGACACCCATGAGCACCAAGGCGTGCTGGCCCCGGCGGGCTCGGTGTTCCGCATCGAAGCCGACATGCTGTTCACCGCCATCGGCCAGCGCGGAACGCCGGAAGTCCTGGACGGCGCCGGGCTCGAGCTGAACGGCCGCCGCATCGTGGTGGACGGCGAGCGGCGCACCAACGTCCCGGGCGTCTGGGCGGGCGGCGATTGCGTGTTAGGCGGCGAGGACCTGACGGTTAGCGCGGTCGAGGACGGCAAACAGGCCGCCCGCTCCATCGTCGCCGCGCTCGGCGTCTCCGCCGCCTGAATCTGAAAGAGCGAGGGTCCCATGGCCGATCTGCGCACGACCTTTCTCGGCATCAAGTCGCCCAATCCGTTCTGGCTCGCCTCGGCCCCGCCGACCGACCGCAAGGTCAATGTCGAGCGCGCGTTCCGCGCCGGCTGGGGCGGCGTCGTCTGGAAGACGCTTGGCGAAGCCGGGCCGCCGGTGGTCAACGTGTCAGGCGCGCGCTACGGCGCGATTCACGGGCCGGACCGGCGCCTGCTGGCGCTCAACAACATCGAGCTCATTACCGACCGCGACCTCGAGATCAATCTGCAGGAGATCAAGGAGGTCAAGCGAGCCTGGCCCGACCGGGCGCTGGTCGTCTCGCTGATGGTGCCCTGCGACGAGGAGTCGTGGAAAGCGATCCTCGCCCGGGTCGAGGAGACCGAATGCGACGGCGTCGAGCTCAATTTCGGCTGTCCGCACGGCATGTCGGAACGCGGCATGGGCTCGGCGGTCGGTCAGGTGCCCGAATATGTCGAGATGGTCGCGCGCTGGTGCAAGGCGCACACCCGTATGCCGGTGATCGTCAAGCTGACACCGAACATCGCCGACATCCGCCAGCCGGCGCGGGCGGCTAAGAAGGGCGGCGCCGACGCGGTGTCGCTGATCAACACGATCAACTCGATCATGGGAATCGATCTCGACGCGATGACGCCCATGGACGCGATCGACGGCATGGGCACGCATGGCGGCATGTGCGGCCCGGCGGTGAAGCCGATCGCCCTCGCCATGGTCGCCGAAATCGCCCGCGATCCCGGACTTGCCGGCCTGCCGATCTCGGCGATCGGCGGCGTCACCACATGGCGGGACGCCGCCGAATACATCGCGCTCGGCGCCGGCACGGTGCAGGTCTGCACCGCGGCGATGACCTACGGCTTCAGGATCGTCGAAGAGATGGCCTCCGGGCTCGCGGCCTACATGGACCGCAAGGGTTTCGCATCGCTCGACGATTTCCGCGGTCACGCCGTGCGCTCGGTCACCGACTGGCAGCACCTGAACCTGAACTATGTCGCCAAGGCCCACATCCGCCAAGACCTCTGCATCCAATGCGGCCGCTGCCACATCGTCTGCGAGGACACATCGCACCAGGCGATCTTCGCCAAGATCGACGGCGGTCGCAGATTCGAGGTCAACGAGGCCGAATGCGTCGGCTGCAACCTATGCGTGCTCGTCTGCCCGGTCGAGGGCTGCATCACCCTCGACCGCAGGACTGAGGGCGTCGATCCGCGCACCGGCCTCCCGTACGACCGCCCGCCGCTGCCGTGGACCGCGCACCCCAACAACCCGGCGGTAAAGGCGGCGGAGTGACGGCGCCAATTCCCTCCCCTTTGCGAAGCGGGCCATGCACAGAGGTTCGGCGCTTTTCGAAAGGGGTAGGGACGCGTTACTCGTCGCCGTGCGGCTCTTTACTCTTCGCTGTACGGCTCTTTCTCCTTGGGCTTGCCGAACACCGCCTCGACGTCGATGCGCTCCTCGACCGGCTTCGGCTTCGGCGCGCCGAACACTTCGAGCTGGCTTGTGGGGGCAGGCGCCGGTTTGGCGGTCGTGACCTCGGCCGGGACCAGAGTTTGCCCGCCGGGCTCCTCCACTTTCGGCCGGTCCTTGGCGGCGCGGTTGACCTCGAAGTCGAGATCGATCTGCGAGCAAAGGCCTAGCGTCACCGGGTCCATCGGCTGAAGATTGGGGGAGTTCCAGTGGGTGCGCTCACGGATCGCCTGCAGCGTGTGCTTGGTCGTGCCGACGAGGCGCATGATTTGCGCATCCTTAAGCTCCGGGTGATTGCGCAGGAGCCACAGCACGGCGTTCGGGCGATCCTGCCGGCGCGACAGCGGCGTATAGCGCGCGCCACGCGACTTCTTGAACTCCGGCGTGCGGACCTTCGACACCGACAGGTGCAGACTATGGTTCTGGTCTCGCTCGGCGGCAGCGATCTCCTCGCGGGTGAGCTGACCGGTCGAAATCGGATCGTAGCCCTTGATGCCGGTCGCCACCTCGCCGTCGGCGATGCCCTTGACCTCGAGCGGATGCAGTTTGCAGAATTCCGCGATCTGATCGAAGGTCAAGGAGGTGTTCTCGACCAGCCAGACGGCGGTCGCTTTCGGCATCAGCGGCGCGTCGCTCATTTCGGCTTGCTCCTTTGTGATCATGGGCCGCACGGGTCCGGTCGCTGCCCGGAGGAGGCGCAGCCTCAAAAACAAAAACTCGAGGGGGATGCCTCCTTATAGGCGCCGCGGGCCGCAATTGCAATCGCGGGCTCGAGTTCAGCCTCAATCTGGCGCTCGATAGATTGCGGGCCATGCGTCGGCTCCCAATTCGAGGAACCTTACGCCGCCTCGCAAGTTGCGACGAGGACAAGAAGGAGGATCTCGAATGAAACTCACGTTACTCGGCGCCGCCTTCGCCCTGGGGGCGGCTTGGCTGACTGGTTCCGGGCCGGCCGAAGCCAAGGGCTGCCTCAAGGGCGCGCTCGTCGGCGGCGTCGCCGGCCACTACGCCGGCCATCACGCAGTCCTCGGCGCCCTCGGCGGCTGCGTTGTCGGCCATCACATGGCCAACGAGAAGCAGAAGAATAACGCTGCGGCTGCGGCTCAGAATGAGCATCCTGCTGCGCAACCCAATAACCAGTGACCCATCGCTCACGCCTTGTTGTTCAGGGCCCGCTCCGATTTCGGATCGAGGGGCCAGCGCGGCCGAGCGGCGACATCGAGCGAGTCGGTCCGGCCAAGTCGCAGCCGCTCAACGCCAGCCCAGGCGATCATCGCCCCATTGTCGGTGCAGAGTTTCTGCGGCGGGGCCACCATCGGCAAGCCCGCCTCGGCGCAGAACCGCATGAGCGCGCCGCGGATCGCCAGATTGGCCCCGACGCCGCCGGCAACGACCACCGCACGGGGGGCCACGCCAAGACGCTCGCGAAAGCGCTTGAGGCCGACTCGCATCCGGTCCTCGACCACATCGACGACGGCCGCCTGGAACGACGCGCAAAGGTCGGCGACATCCTGGGCGGTCAACGGCGCCGCGTGCTCGGCGGCGGACCGGACCGCCGTCTTGAGGCCGGAAAGCGAGAAGTCCGCGTTCGGCCGCCCCATCATTGGGCGGCGCAGGGGGAAACGATCCGGATCCCCGCTCCTCGCCGCGGCCTCAACCGAGGGGCCGCCGGGATAAGGAAGGCCCAGCAGCTTGGCCGTCTTGTCGAACGCCTCGCCGATCGCATCGTCCATGGTCGCCCCGAGACGATCGTACTCGCCGACGCCCCTGACGGCGAGGATCTGGGTATGACCGCCGGAAGCCAGGAGGATCAGGTAGGGAAACGCGACATCCGCCATGAGGCGCGCTGTGAGCGCATGCGCCTCGAGGTGGTTGACCGCGATCAATGGCCTGCCGGTCGCCAACGCAATCCCCTTGCCAGCCATCAGGCCGACCAGGACCCCGCCGATCAAGCCCGGCCCCGCGGCCGCCGCCACGCCGTCAAGGTCTTTGGCCGCGACGCCGGCCCTCGCTAGCGCGCGAGCGATCAGCATGTCCACAATCTCGACATGGGCGCGGGCCGCGATTTCCGGCACCACGCCTCCGTAAGCTGCGTGCACGGCGATCTGGCTCATCACTTCGTCGGACAGAATCTCGCCCCTGCCCTCCGGCGTCAGCCGCACGACCGCGGCCGCCGTTTCGTCGCACGTGGTCTCGATGCCCAGAACCTGCATTGGATATTGTGTCTCCACGACCGCCTGACGCCTGCCGCTCAGTTCCGCCCATAACCCGAACCCGGCGGCGAGGGAACCGGCGGCCGCGCGCGCCGTTGAGGCAAGCGTCGATTCGTCGCCTGTCGCAGCAGGGCGTCCCGTGCTATCGGAACGAGTGGTGGAGGCCGACCACATTGACCAGCATCGGGTCAAACGAAATTCGGGTCCTCGTTCAGCCACGCCCGGCGCCTGGCTCGCCGGCGCGCAGCGTTCCCGCCGCTGTGTTCAAGAAGCTGTTCGACGCCGTGTATGCGGCGTTGATGGCGGCTGACCGGGAGGTCCACCCGAAGTCTGCCTCAAGCGCCTTCCTCATCAGTTATTTGACCGTAACTCCGTGCGAATTCGGCCTTCTCGAAATGGTCATGACGGGAGGGCCGGGGGCCGTTTCGTTGTTCCGCCGCTGCGCCGGCCGCCTTTATCGAAGCGATTATCAGATTCTTCTGCACCACCGTCGCCTGATGCGCCCGTTCCAGCGCATCGCAGCCGCTCTCGACCAGGGCTTCGTCGTGCTGGTCCGCTACCATGACACCGAGCTTCCGCTCGACGATTTTTTCCGCCGTCAGGTCGGTCGCGTCGGCCTCGCCAACGAGGCGCCGCCCCTGACGGACACCTGGTTTGCCGGCCACCTCGTCAGTTCGTTCGACGGGCGGCTTGAGACAATCGACTATCGCGGCGCGGTGTGGACAGCAGGTCTCACCTTGGCGGGCGGCGAAACGCAGATCGAATGCGTGTTTGATAAGTCGATCGGGGAGGACTCTTTGAACCCGTTCGGCAACAAAGACGTTTCGGTCACTGGAAGGGCCATATTTACAGGGGATAGTCCACTTCCTGAACGCGTCGAGGTGATGACGGTTGAGGAACGGCGACGAGCGACCGCCGCGGTGACTATACAAGGGGCTCTCGCTCCGGTTGAGATCGGAGATCTGGAAGATGGCCTTGATTATTTCCACTAGCGATAAGCACTTCCTGCATATCAACGTTCTGCTGCGCCACGCAAGCGGGCGGTCCGGCGAGGCGGAATCGGACATCGAGACGATCCTGACCGAGGCCGCGATCGGCAGGCGCCGCATCTGGGTCAACAGCCTTCTGTTCGCCGAACTGAGGCCGTCAGCCTTTGTCGCCGGCCGCTTTTCCGCGCTCGCCGAGTTCACCCGCTACCTCCGGTCGATCGCCACCTTCGTGACGGCCGATCCGAACACGATGCTGCGCGCGGCGCGCCTGCGGGACGTGAAGTGGCGGCGGCCCGCGGCGTTGCGGGGTCCCGACGAACAGCCGCGGTTCCTTTCGCTGAGCGACGCGGTTCAACTCGCCTCGGCCCTTTGGGTCAAAGAGGCGGCCGGGGTCGCGGACCTCGAATTCCTTGCCTTCGAGGATTCCGGCCCCGAGCGGGCCGACGATGGCGGCTGGCTGTCGCTCCTGCGACTGCAAGACTATGCCGGCGAATCGCCAAACGATACGGACGTTCTAGCCGCCCTGCGTCTGCCCCGCGCCGAACCCGTGCTCCATTCCCACGCGTTGCAACAGTCCGCCGCAGTCGGCTGATCCGGCAAGCGGCCTATCGCGACTGGCGCGACTCATCGAGCGCCGAGTTCGATCGCCGGCGCAAGGATATTCTCGACTGCGTAGATCGAGCCCTTGCGGCTGTAATGGCCGTAATCGACCGCCAGCAGATCATCAGGAAGGTCACGGCCGACGAGGCGCCGGCATCCGTATGGCCCACAAAGCTTGCTCGCCTGCGACACATACGTCACCCCGGGCCCCCAATTCTTCGCGACGAGCGTCCTGTCGGTTTCGAGAGAATCCGGCCGGACGCCGACCCAGGAGAACTCCCGCGCCGCGCCCATTTCCAGAAGGTCCCGCCCTACCAGGATCGGCAGGATCGGCGCCCAGGTCGGGACCTCCCCCGCAATCACGATCCAGCGGACGCCGTCCGTGTGCAGCTTGCGAGCGCCGGCGACCATCGCGTCGAGAAAGCCCGGATAGCGCCAGTTGGCCTCATGATCGTATTGGCTGAAATAGCCGCCGACCACGAGCACGTCCGGCCTGATCTTCCTTATCCGCCGGAAGACGTAGTCGTTGATCGCCCGGCAACGCGGCGTCCCCGCGACGCCCTGGTCCATCGCGACGTTTTCGACCAGCGGGACGCAGAAGACCGCCGCCAAGGCCATCACGTTTGCGCGATCGCCGAATGTCCGGGTGAGGCCGGCGAAGAGATGCGCCGCATGCAAATCGCCAACGACGAGGATGGTCGGCTTGGTCGGGTCCTCGATGACGCCGCAGCGATGGTCCTCGAAGAATCGGGCAGCCCGCCGGCGTTCCTCCTCGAGCGGGTATGCACGGTCGTCGCGCTGGTAGAAGCAATCCATCAGACGCTGCCCCTCGGCGCCGTTGACGCTGAAGTCGAACACCTGCGTCACCAGCGGCGGAAAGCGGCCGGGAAAGCCCTTTGAATCGTAGGTCACGCGGCCGACGACCCCGGTTGCTGCAAGCGCGGCGACGAGTTCGAGCGCGAGCGCATAGGGATGGCGGCGGAAGAGCGCCGCCGACGGCGCCTCGACGAACCGATAGGTGAAGGCGGCGAGACCGATCGCCACGACGGCGAGGGCGAACATCATTGCGGGCGTCGGAATGACTCCCGGCCAGGTGTGGGCGAAGGCGAATAATGGCCAGTGCCAAAGATAGAGCGGATAGGAAATGACGCCAAAGAACCCGGCGACGCGGTTGCCGAGCGCAATGTCCCCGAGCCAGGAGCGCGGGCTTGCGATCACTAGCACGCATCCAAAGGTCGGAATGGCCGCGCGCCAGCCGGGGAAGGGTTGAGCTTCGCTCAGGGTGAGGTAACCGATCAGGATCAGCGTCACGCCCATCGCCGCACCCAGGTTGGACGGGGCGCGCGACGGATAAGGCAACGCGCGCAGCCAGAACACCTCCCGGTAGGCCAGCAGCGCGCCGAGCGCGAGTTCCCAGCCGCGGGTCCAAGGCAGATAGAAGGCGCCGATGGGATCGACCGGCGTCAGAAGGACGCAATAGCCGAAGGACGCGAAGAAAATCACGAAGATCGCGATCGGCAAGGAGCGTGGGGCCATGCGGTGCAAGGCTGAAACCAGCACCGACCAGACGAGGTAGAACTGCTCCTCGATGCTGAGCGACCACAAGTGAAGAAGCGGCTTCGTCGCCGAATCGGTGGCGAAATAGCCCCCGACCCCCGCGAGCCTGAGGAGCCAGAAATTGACGGTGAAATAGGAGTTGCCCAGCAGGCCGCCGCCGATGTCGCGAAACTGGATTGGCGCGGCGCGAAACCAGCCGACGACCCAGACGGTGGCCGCCACGATGAGGAGCGCCGGGAGGATGCGTCGGGCGCGTTTGGCGTAGAACATTGCCAGCGAGAAATGCCCGACGGCGCATTCCGACAAGATGATGCGCGAAATCAGAAAACCCGAGATGACGAAGAACACGTCGACCCCACAGAAGCCGCCGGGAAGTAGCGCGCGGTCGGCGTGGAAGAGGACCACCCCAACGACCGCGAGCGCACGCAGACCGTTGATATCCTTCCTGAAATCGAGATCGCGCCGGCGTCTCGCCGCGGCGAGGTCGGGCGTGTCGAGGGCTTGATCCAACGCGGGTTCCCATGGGCTTTGGGCGAAAGCGAGACCGGTAAAGCCCAATACGGCGCTTCGCAAGCCGTGCTTGCGGGACCGGGCGCGCGACCGCTAATGCCGGTCATGCCGAACGCGGACCCGAAGAAACCTCGAGCAGCACTTTTCCGCGCGCGGAACGATGCGGCGCGAAGCGCCTCTCGGCTTCGCCGACTCGGGTTTTCGGTCGCTTGCCTGCCCGCAATCGAGATCGCTCCTTTGGCCTTCAGACCAGCAAGGAAGCGTTATGACGCGGTGGTCGCCACGAGCGACAAGGCGTTTGTCGCCGATGTGTCCGTCGATCGCGCCTCGCCGCTCTATGTCGTCGGTGCGCGGACGGCGCGCGCAGCAGAAGCGCGCGGCTGGCGGCTCGCCGCGCCATCCGCGACCAACTCGCGGCGGCTGGCCGAGATCCTCAAAAGCGCAATGCCTCGCGACGCCGCCGTGCTCTACCTCGCAGGGCGCGATCGGAAGCCGGCGATCGAGGCGGCCTTCGCGGACACGGAATCGTTCGAACTTGCCGAGGTCTATGCGGCTGCGCCGCGACAAAGCTGGAGTTCGGCCGAGATCCGAGCGCTCGAGTTCGTGCAAGTTCGCGCTTCATTATTCGCGCCGGTCGGCCGCGCTCGCCATGGACCTCGCCAGCGCGGGAGGCGCGGCCGCACATTTCCGCCTGATGACGCATGTCTGCCTGTCGGACGACGTCGCAGAGCCGCTGATCGCGTCTGGAACCGCTAGCGTCCATGTCGCCGCGCGACCGGACGAGGCGGCTCTGCTTGCGACCTTGAGGCAAGCCGCGGCGGTATTTTCATCGCAAGACCCCTCCCGTATATAGGGCCCGCGCAGGGCGAAGGACGCGAGCAATGGTTGATGAAGAAAGCCAGCAAACCGTGTCGGGACCATTCGGCGGCGCGCCAAGCTATCGCGACAAGCGGCCGAACGACACGGTGATCGAGGGGGAAGTGACCCAGCCGGCGGCCCAAGCGGCCGCGACCGAGGTCCCGAATCGGGGACCAACCTCGCCCGAGAGCGAATCGGTCGGTGAGCCGGTGCCGCCGCTTCCGCCTCAGGCGAAGCCAATCGGCGCGGGGCGCGCGCTCGCTGCCGGCGCGCTCGGCGGCGCAGTCGTAGCGGCGCTCGCCACCGGAGGGTTTTACTTCTATTCGCCCCAATCGGGCCTGACGAAGGTTGAGCAGAACCAACTCGCCGCGCTGGAGACCGAAACGAGCCACGACGGCGCAGCAATCGGCAGCCTCGACAAGCGTCTCGGCGCGCTCGAAGGCTCGAGCACGGACACCGCGCTCGCTGGAGTCGAAAAGCGGGTCGACGCGCTCGAGGCGAGCGCTGCGGCGTCCGGCGTCGCCGGCCTCGACAAGCGGATCGACGTCCTCGAGGCAGCGAACGCCGCCGAAGGTCGCAAGATCGACAGCGAGGCGCAGGCTATGCAGACCTTATCGGGCGATATCAAGGTTCTGCGTGCAGACGTGGACGCAGCGCGTGGCGAGACCCCCTCGATTGCGGCGCGCGTTGCGAAGCTGGAAACCAGCTTATCCTTGGCCGATCTCGCTGCGCTCTCCGGTCGGGTCGACAAAATTGAGAGCGTCCTCGCCGCGCCGAAGGTAGCGACCCGGGTCGCGCCGGAAAAACCGCCGGCGAGCGAAAATCCGGCGGCGGTGGCGGTCGTAACGGACTCGGTCCGCGACAAGCTCGCATCGGGCTCTTCCTACGCCACGGAGATTGCCGCGCTCACCGCGCTCGGCGTCGAGCCGGCCCAACTCGCGCCGCTGAAGGCGCTCGCCGGCGGCGCGCCGACCAATAGCGCCCTCGCCGCGTCGTTCGCGGCGGTGCAGCCGAGGATTCTCGCCGCGGCGGAGCCTAAGGAACCGGGCGGGATCGGCGATCGTTTCCTCGCCCATCTCCGCGGCCTCGTCCAGGTTCGCTATCTCGGCGAAACCGCAGGCGGAGATCCGCGGGCGCTGGCCTCCCAGATCCTCGCAAGCCTCCGGCAGGGCGACCTCGCTGGCGCGCTCGCGGCTTTCGCCAGACTTCCCGACGCCTCGCGGCAGGCGGGCGCTGCCTGGGACGCCGAGGCCGAACGGAAACAAGCAGCGGTCGCCGCCATGCAGGCGATCCGCGAAGCCGCGGTCGCGCGGTTGGCTCAGGGCCCCAAGCCCTGAGAACGTCGATCGAATCGCGGCGCCCTGGCAGGGGGCCGGCGCGCCGGGACAGAAAGTCGGAGACGTCATGTTTCGCCTGTTGATTGTCCTCGCCGGAGTGGCGCTCGCCGCCTGGGGCCTGATGTGGTTTGCCGACAACCCAGGCCTCGTGACCCTGACCTGGCGCGGCGTCGAATACAAAGTCTCGATGATGGTCGCGATCGGCCTCGTGGCCGCTGTGGCGATCGTTTGGTCAATTGTCTGGGGTGTGCTGCGCTTCGTTCTCCGCATTCCGTCGCTGACGTCGCTGGCTGTGCGTGCGCGCCGACGCGAAAAGGGCCTCGCAGCCGTCTCGCGCGGCCTCATCGCCGTCAACACTGGCGACGTCCGGGCCGCGGGCAAGCACGCAGCGGACGCCAACCGCCTACTGACGAACGAGCCGATGGCCAAGCTGCTGACCGCCCAGGCCGCCCAGCTTGCGGGCGACCGGGAACGCGCGGTGGAGGCGTACAACGCCATGCTCGACCATCCCGACACCCACGGCCTCGGTCTCAGGGGCCTTCATGTCGAGGCGCACCGGGACGGCGATCATGAGGCGGCGCTGCACTATGCGATGCGCGCCAACGCGCACGCCCCGGCCGCCTGGGCCGGACAGGCTGTCCTGGACGACCGGACCCGCAGGGGCGACTGGGCCGGCGCGCTCGCAACTGTCAACTCGAACGCCGCCGCTCGCCTCATCGACAAGCCGACCGCCCAGCGCTGGCGCGCCGTCATCAAGACCGCGACGGCGGAGCAATTGAAGGACCGCGATCCCAAAGGCGCGATGGACCTTGCTTACGAGGCTTGCCGGCTGTCTCCCGGTTTGGTCCCGGCCGCAGCACTGTACGGACGCCTTGCGGCCACCGCCGGCGACACGCGACGCGGGACCCGGGTCCTCGAAACCGCCTATGCGCAAACGCCTCACCCAGACCTCGCCGCAGCCTATCTGCGCATGCGCCACGGCGATTCGACCGGCGACCGGCTGACGCGCGCCCGCACGCTCGCGCGCGTCGCGCCTGACGACCCCGAGTCGATGCTGACAATCGGGCGCGCGGCGCTCGAAGCGCATGACCTCGAAGCCGCCCGGGCGGCGGTCGAGCCCCTGATCGGCTCCGATTCCCCAAGTGGACGGCCGACGCGCCGCGTCTGCCTGCTCATGGCGGACATCGAGGAGGCCGAGGGACATCACGGCGCCGTCAGGGAATGGCTGTCGCGAGCGGCCCGCGCGCCACGCGACAAAGCCTGGGTCGCCGACGGCATGACCAGCGACCGCTGGGCCCCCGTTTCGCCGAGGGGAACGCTGGACGCCTTTGTCTGGCGCACGCCCGACGAACGGCTGGCCGCGCTGTCCGAACCCGAGTCGATCGAGCCGGAATCCGCGGCCCCGCCTGCGGCGCCGCCGGTCCTGCCGCCCGCCGTGGCCGCAAACGGGTCGGCCGCCGTCGCAAGCCAGCCTGGGGACGGAGCGCCGCCGGACGAAACCGCCCCGGCGTCGGCGCCGGATTCGCTTCCCGCCGGAAAGCCGGCGCGCCCCGAACCGGCCCACGCGTCCTCGAGCCCGGCGCCGAGCGTCGGCGTCATAATCGATCCGGCCAGCATGGCGCCGGATGATCCCGGCCCGGGGGAGTCCGAGGCGCCGCGCCGCCGCACGTCCTGGATTTACGCAAACGACTGAGCAAGGCCGTTCAGCTCTGGAGAACGACATGTCCCCTTCGTCGGTCGTCATCGTCGGCGCCGGGCACGCGGGCGTGCAGGCCGCGGCCAGCCTGCGCGAAGACGGCTATGGGGGCGAGGTCGTCCTTCTGTCCGACGAGCGGGAGCTGCCGTATCAGCGTCCGCCGCTTTCCAAGGCCTTCTTGAAGGGCGAAATGGAGCTTCACGGCCTGCCGCTCAGGGCCGAGGCCTTCTATCGCGACCGGCGCATCGACCTGCGTCTCGGCGTCCGCGCGACCAGAATCGAACGGGCCGCGCACCGGCTGGCGCTGACCGGCGGGGGGGCGATCCCCTATGGCCATCTGATCCTGGCGACGGGCGCCCGCCAGAGACGGCTCGATGCTCCCGGCGTCGACCTGCCGGGGGTCGCACGCGCTGCGCACCATCGCCGACGCCACGGCGCTGCGGGCGCGCATTGCCGCCGGCCTCAAGGTGGTGGTGATCGGCGCGGGCTTCATCGGGCTCGAGGTTGCGGCGACCGCCGCCAAGCTCGGCGCCGAGGTCAGCGTGGTCGAGATCGCCCGGCCGATGGGCCGCGCGGTGTCGCCGGTCCTTTCCGAATTCTACATCGAGGCGCATCGGGCCTTCGGCGCGCGCCTTTTCCTCGGGGTCGGCGTCAAGGCGATCCGGGGAGAGGACAGGGCGGAGGCGGTTGTCCTCTCCGACGGCCAGGTCCTGCCGGCCAACCTTGTGCTCGTCGGCGTCGGCGTCACCGCCGAGGATACGCTCGCCCGCGAGGCGGGGCTCGAATGCGCCAACGGTGTCGTGGTCGACGCCCATCTTTCGACCTCCGACCCGTACGTTTCCGCGATCGGCGACTGCGCCGCCTTCCCCCATGCGACGCTCGGCTTTTCGACCCGGCTCGAATTCGATCCAGAACGCGGTGGACCAGGCCAAATGCGTCGCCGCCCGCCTTGCCGGCAAGCCCGCCCCCTACGACGCGCTCGCCTGGTTCTGGAGCGACCAGGGCGACTTGAAGCTGATGATCGCGGGGTTGTCGCACGACGTCGATCAATGGGTCGTGCGCGGCGATCCGGCGACCCGCGCCTTTTCGACCTTCGGCTTCCGCCGCGGCAAGCTGGCGGTGGTCGAATTGGTCAACCGCGCCGGCGACCACGCGGCGGCCAAGCGCATCTTCGCCACGGGCAAGACGATGACCCCGGAACAGGCCGCCGATCCGGGCTTCGACCTCCGGGCGCTGGCGAAGGGGTAGCGTGTAGGGCGCCGTCGATGACCGCGCCGGCCGGGTCAGCGACCCGGCCCTACAATTTGGCGCGAGCGGCCGGTTTAGGATTTTTTATCGACCGGGCGCTTATCTGTCAGAGGGTTGCGACCCGCCTTAGCGGCGCGCCCGCGCCCGGGACGAAAGCGTGGCGCGATCGCCCACATAAAACACATTGATAACATGTTTTAATTGGCCGCATCAGCGGACGGAGGCGTCGAGCAGGCGCCTCAATCGCTCGACCTGCGCGCGCGTCGTCTCCGCCATCCACCCCTCCGGCGCGCTGGCGAGCGCGGCGCTCAGCGCTTCTTCTCCTGCAGGGTCGCCGAGCGCGACCAGCGACTCGGCGTGGGTCGCCGCGATCCAGTAGCCCTCCTGTTGCAGCGCCGTCCCCGCCACCGAAATCTTTCCGGCCAGTTCGTCGCGCCGCCGCGCCGTGATCTCCACGACCTCCTGGCGGACGCGGCCGGCGAAGACGTTGTCGGCGATGCGATCGTCGCCTGAAGAGAGCGCCGCACGCATATTGTACAGATACGCGAGATTGGTCCCGTTGTAGAAGTCGCGCCGGATGCGGAAGCCGCGCTCCGCCGCGCGAATCGCCTCGTCGAGATCGAGGCGGCGCTCGTCCGTCGGCAGGGAGTTCGTCTCGGCCTTGCGTTTGTGGATGGCGCTCCAGAGGCCGAGCGTTTCGGGATCGGTCGTCGTCTCCACATCGAGTTTGCGCAGCAGATCCGCAGCTTTCGCGTAGCCGTCGAGCGCACGCTGCGGTCGCTCGGTTCTTGCCGCCTGCTCGCCGGCTTTGTACGTCGCCAGGGCCAATTGCTGAACGACTGCCGACCGCGCCTGCCTTTCCGCGCCGTCCGCGCCGGGCGCCGTCTGATCGCGGTAGATTTCCTCCAGGAGGTTTCGCGCCAACGCAAAGGCGTCCGACGCCATGGCCTGACGCGCGAACTCAAGCTTGGCCGCGTAGGTGTCGGGCTCCGGGATGTTCGACTTGACCGCCGCGCTGACCGACGGCGTTTGCGCCCCACTCCGGCGCTGCGGCTTCTCGAGGTCGTTGAGAACGGTATAGATGGGACTGTCGACGGCTTCGCTTGTCTTCAGCGCGCTGGCCAGGCTCTCGAGCACGCCGCGCATGCGCATCACCTCGTCGAAGCCGATGTCGGGGCCGAGATGCATGTAGTGCTGGACGAGGATGTGCGTCACGTCGAAGGGAATCTTGAAGCCGCTTTCCGCGATGATGATCGTCGCCCGGGGCTTTAGCGCGTGGCGCACGCCGAGTTCGAAGATCGCGTTGGGGTTGGAGGTCGACAGGTCCGCCACGACGAGATCGGCGCTGTACAGCATGTCGTACATCGGAACGTCGATCATGCCCGAGTGCAGGATCTCGTCCGCTCTCACGCAGTCGTAGCCCGCGGCGATGATCGCCGGCTTGATGATGTTGCGGTAGCTGCTGTCGAGGTCGAACTCCCGCCCCGAAGCCGGATCGGTCTTCTTCCCGAATCCCATAATGACGAAACAGGTCGGCATCCCGGCCTCCGGGGACTTCTCGGTCCCTCGACGTGCGCACTCTGCATTGGCTGCTGCGCAAACGCAACGAGGCGCGAATTGCAGGTCCGGAAGGCCGTCCTGCCACCGGCCGATCCGCTGGGCGCTGACTTGATCATCGCTTCTGTCAGCGACAACGAACGGGATTTGCCGGTCGGAGCCTCTTAACCCGATGCGTTGTGGAGAAAGTCAACGTATTGGCGCCAAGGGGAATGGCAGGAGTGCGCAAGAGGACTAAACCGCTCGCGCGGTAGGGGCGGCGAGCGAGCGGAGAGGGTGTACGGGTAAGGACAACGGGAAGACTCGGCCCTGTCTCAAGATCGTGGGGTTCAACCCCATGCGAGACAGGAGCATTCGATGTCCGACAATTCCATCAGCCAGTTGCGGCAGCGCATGATCGAGGACATGACGGCGCGGCGGTTCAAGGAGAAGGTTCAGAAGGACTACGTCCGGCACGTGAGGACCTTCACGGAGTTCCTCGGCCGTTCTCCGGATACGGCGACGAGCGAGGACCTTCGCCGCTTTCAACTGCACATGGCCCAGCAACAGATCGGCGCGCCGACGATCAATTCCGCCATCTCCGCGTTGCGGTTCTTCTTCACCGAGACGCTCGAACGGCCCGACCTCGTTCGTCCTCTGAGGCTCGTGAACGAGCCGCGAAGGGCGCCGATCGTGCTGAGCCCGGAGGAGGTGGCGCGTCTCCTCCAGGCCGCGCCGAGCCTCAAGTACAAGGCCGCGCTCAGCGTCGCCTACGGCGCAGGCCTCCGGGTGTCCGAGGTCGCGAACCTGAAGGTGTCCGACATCGACAGTGGGCGCATGATGCTCCGGGTCGAGCAGGGCAAGGGACGGCGGGACCGCGATGTGATGCTGTCGCCCCAACTGCTCCAACTCCTGCGCGAATGGTGGAAGGCGGCGCGGCCGCAGGTCTGGCTCTTTCCCGGCCAGAACCCGATCAATCCGGTGACCGCGCGTCAGATCAACCGCGCCGTGACCGCCGCCAAAGACCTGGCCGGCATCTCCAAGCGCGTGTCGCCTCATACCCTGCGGCACAGCTTCGCCACCCACCTGCTCGAACAGGGCGTCGATATTCGCGTGATTCAGGCGTTGCTCGGACATTCGCGAGCTCGAGACGACCGCGCTCTACACCCGCGTCGCCGTCAGCACGGTCCGCGATATCAAGAGTCCGCTGGACCGGCTGGACGTCAAGTTGACGAAGCGAACGCCGCCCGCCTGACCACGGCCGCGTGGCGCGGCTTCCCCTGGAGGTCGCCGACGTCTTTCGCGCCCACGGGGCGGCGTGGCGAAAGGCCAACGCCGGGCACGTGAGCCTCGACCAGTTGAAGGTCATGTCGGCGATCGAGACCTGTCGCACAGCCGCGCTCGGCGGACACGTCGAGCGCTGCGAGGACTGCGCGCACGAGCGGATCGCCTACAATTCCTGTCGCAACCGGCATTGCCCGAAGTGCCAGGCGGCCGCCGCACGGCGATGGCTCGAAGACCGTGAGGCCGAGCTTCTGCCGGCTCCGTACTATCACGTCGTCTTCACCCTGCCGGCCGCGATCGGCACGATCGCGTCCCAGAACAAGGCGGCCGTCTACGACCTCCTGTTCAGGACCGCCGCGGAGACGCTGACCACCATCGCCGCCGACCCGAAGCATCTGGGCGCGCGCATCGGCCTGACCGCCGTACTGCACACCTGGGGCTCGGCGATGACCCACCATCCCCACGTCCACGTGATCGTTCCCGGCGGCGGTGTTTCGCCGGACGGGTCGCGCTGGGTCGCCTGCAAGCGCGGCTTCTTTCTGCCGGTGCGGGTGCTCTCCCGCCTGTTCCGTCGGCTCTTCCTCGAAGGGCTCGCAGCCCTGCATGCGGCCGGACGCCTCGTCTTCTTCGGCAACCTTGCCGCGCTCGCCGATAAAGCCGCCTTCGACGCCGCCCTCGCGCCATTGCGCCGCTCGGAATGGGTTGTCTACGCCAAGAGGCCGTTCGCCGGGCCGAAGGCCGTCCTCGCCTACCTGTCGCGCTACACCCACCGCGTCGCGATCTCGAACTCCAGGCTCATCGCGCTCGACGAGAAGGGCGTCACCTTCCGCTGGAAGGATTATCGCGCCCGCGGCGAGGTCCCCGGCAAAGCCTGGATCAAGCCGATGACGCTCGCGGCCGGCGAGTTCATCCGCCGCTTCCTTCTCCACGTGCTGCCGAGCGGCTTCCACCGCATCCGCCACTACGGCTTCCTCGCCAGCCCCGGACGCGCCGCAACCATCGGGCGCCTGCGGGACCTGATCGCGGCCTCCAACGCGACCGCTCGGCCTCGCCCCGAAACCGACGCAAGCGGCGCCACGACCGGCCCCGAACCCGCCACGACGCAAGACATGGCCAGGATCTGTCCCTGCTGCGGCGGTCGCATGCGCATCATCGAGATGTTCGCCCGTGGCGCTCGTCCTCGCAGCTTCACCGCCGAACCCGCCGGAATCAACTCCTCATGACCCCCGCCCCGGCCCGCGCCATCCCCGACCTTTGCTCAACGAGGACCTTCCCCGGCGCCGCTCCGTTCGCGCCCGAGCCGACGGCCGCGTCCAACCTCGCGCGCCTCCGCGCCGCCGAAAGGCGCGCCTATGCTACTCGGCTGATCCTGGGCTCGTCCGTCGCCCTCGCGCCCTCCGCAAAAGCCCCGCTGCGGCCGTACCGCGCGGCGCCACCGAGGGCCAAATCCCCATAGCGGCCCGGCGGCGCCGGACGCTCACCGTCCCGCGGTTTCCTCCCCTTGAGGCTTTCGGACGCCGGCCCTCCGGCCCGCACCTCCGCCCGCGTCAGGGCCGGCATCCGAAACCCTTCATAGAAGCGGGCTTTGACGGACGGGGCGGCGAACGGGTGATATACGGCCCTTTGCTGATGGGGTGGACGGCGCCCCGAACGGCATCAAGGGAGGAGGCGACGAGAGTTGCCGTTCCCGAGCGCACAAGTGAGATGCGTGAGAAACCTACCGCCTTTCGCCGATCGCAGACTCCTTAACCGGCGCTGAGCCTCGTCGGTTCGGCAGCCGTCCGCGCACTTCGCGCTGCTTGAAGAGTTCCACGCACACGGCGCGTAGCCACTGGCTGGCGGGATCGTGGTGGACACGGGCGTGCCAGTATTGTTTGACGGTGAATCCGGACACCTCCAGCGGGCATGGGAAAGCCTTTAGCCCGTAGAAATGCGCCAGAGTCTCCCCGACGTGGCGAGGGAGCGTGGCGATCAGGTCGGTCGTGCCGACGATGGCGGGCAGACCGAGGAAGCCGGGCAGTTCGAGGGCCACGTTTCGCACGCCGCCCAGTCGCTCCAGCGCGTGCGCCAGCAGTTCGTGGGCGGTCCCTCCGAGAACGTCGACATGCGCCTCGCGCGCAAAATCCGCGACCGATAGCTCGTCCCGGACGCGCGGATGCTCGCGGTTGGCGATACAGACCCAGTCTTGCGGAAACAGCACCTGCTGGAAATGTCCGGCGTCGAGGCTGGATATGTACCCGAGCGCCAGATTCCCTTCACCGGATTGCAGCACGCGGGGCGTGTCGGAGCCGATCTGCATAACCTCGATGCGGACGCCGGGCGCCACGCTTCGGACACGGTCCAGGATGCTTGGCAGCAGGGTGACGTGGCTCGCGTCGGTCATGCAGAGACAGAAACGGCGATGCGAAGTCGCCGGGTCGAAATCGGTCCGCAGGTCAGACAATCGCCGCAGGGCGTCGAGCGCCTGCCGCGCCGTGCCGATCACGGCCTCCGCGCGCGGCGTCGGCAGCATGCCTTCGGGCGTGCGAATGAACAGCGGGTCGTCCAAATTCTTTCGCAGGCGCGATAGCCACATCGATACCGTTGGCTGACTTTGCCCAAGCATCTCGGACGCTTTGGTGACGCTGCCGGTCGCAAACAGCGCGTCGAGCAACCGCAGCAGGCGCGGGTCGAGCAGTCGGCCGTCGGGCGAAGCAGGATTCGTCATCAAGAAACATAATATCGACTATCAATTTCATCGCATATCGAAATGTTTCAACGGCTGATATCCGGAATGCAACACAGAAGCGGCGTGGGAGGATTTTGGCATGCGGGTCTGTTTTGTCGGCGCGGGCTCGCTCGGCTCGACGATCGGCGGAGCGCTGGCGCGAGGCGGGGCGGATGTCTGCCTGATCGATCCGTTCCAGGCGCATGTCGACGCCATCAACGCGCACGGGCTCAGCATGCTGGAGGGCGACGTCGAGACGACCGTCAAGCTCTCGGCTCGCACATCGGCCGCCGCAGTCGGCGCCGTCGCCGACCTGGTGATCGTGCTCGTCAAATCCTATCACACGCGTGACGCCGTCCGCGCCGCCGCGCCGATCATCGGACCGCATACGGTCGTGATGTCGCTTCAAAACGGCCTCGGCCATGAGGACATCCTGACAGAGGAACTGGGCCGCGAACGGGTGATGGCCGGCAAGACCTATGTCGGCGGCGTGCTGCTCGGCCCCGGACGCGTTCGCTCTGGCGTTGTCGGCAAGGAGACAATCATCGGCGAGCTGGACGGCCGGATTACAGCGCGCGGCGAGGCGATCGCAGAGACCTTCAACCGCGCTGGCCTCATGACGATGCTGAGCGACAACATTCTCGGCGCGATGTGGGACAAGCTGTTCATCAACGTGGCCGGCGGCGGTCTGACGGCGATCACCGGCCTGACTTATGGCGGCCTCTATTCGCAGCCCGAGCTGGAGTCCTGCTCGCTCGCGGCGATTTCCGAGGCCATCGCCGTCGCGAAAGCCGCGGGGATCAGGATCTCGATAATAGATCCGAAGCAGGCCTGGACGATGGCCTCGGCCGGACTGCCGCCGCAGTTCAAGACCTCCATGCTTCAGAGCCTCCAGTCGGGCGCGCTGACTGAAGTTGACTTCATCCACGGCTCGGTCGTGCGCTGGGGGGCGAAGCTCGGCGTTCCGACACCCGTCAATTCCACCCTCGTCGCCTTGGTCAAGGGCCTCGAATACGCCCGCACCGATTATCCCGGAAAGGCTTGAAGCCCATGTCTCCGCCGCGCGCCTACATCGAACATGTCGCCATCCGCGTGCCGGATGCCGACCGGCACATCGATTTCTTCGAGCGTGTGCTGGGTCTCGGAATTCGTGAGGACCGGCCCGCGAAGGGCGCCGCGCCGCGCCAGGTCTGGATTCTCGGAAGCGTCCAACTGATCGAGGACCCGACTTTCGCCGGCCCGGAAGGCCGGCTCGCCCATCTCGGCGTGATGGTCGACGACTATGAGGGCGTCCTCGCTCGCGCGGCTGCGTGGGGCGCGAAGGCGCTGCCGGCCGGGCCCAACTGGCTTGAGCTGCCGGGCGGCCTGAACATCGAAATCTTGCGAGCCAGCCCCGGCGCGGTCGAAGCGGCGCTGGCCGTCAATCCCCGCGCCTGAAGGAAATCCATCATGTCCGAAGACCTCTACTGGGATGACGCCAAAGTCGGTGACGAGTGCGTCACGCCCGCTGTAAACGTCACCGAGGCGATGGTGAACGCCTACGCCGAGATGACTGGAGACTTCACTCCGGTCCATGTCGATGAGGAATACGCCAGGACCACGCCGTTCGGAACGCGCGTGGCGCACGGGCTGCTCGGCCTGTCTCTGGCCGATGGCATGAAGACCCGCGCCGAGTACCGCTTCGTTCCCGGCATGTCGCTCGGCTGGACCTGGGACTTCAAGCTGCCGATCAAGCTCGGCGACACGGTGCACGTGAAATTCCGCGTGGGCTCGATGCGCACGACCAAACGCGAAGGCTGGGGAATCGTTGTGCTTCCGTCCGCGTTGATCAACCAGCGCGGCGAAGTTGTCCAATTGGGCGAGCACCGGCTGATGATCCCGATGCGCCCGAAGGCCGAAGGAGCCCAGTCATGAACCGCCAGGACTTGCCACAGGACTTGCCTCTGAAGGGCGTTCGCGTTGTCGACTACAGCCACTTTCTAGCCGGCCCATTCATGGGTCGCTGCATGGCCGCGCTGGGGGCGGAAGTCATCAAGGTCGAGCGCCCGAAGGCAGGCGACGCCGGCCGCGCGCACCCCGCGTTCAAGGACGGACAGTCCGGTTATTTCCTCCAGCACAATATGGGCAAGCAGGGCCTCTGCGTCGATCTGCGCGACAAGCGTGGTCTCGACCTGATGCTGAAGCTCGCGGACACCGCCGACGTGTTCATCGAGAATTACCGTCCCGGAGCGCTCGATCGTCTCGGCCTCGGCTACAAGGCGCTGTCGACCCGTAACCCGAAGCTGATCTACTGCTCGGTCTCCGCCTACGGGCATACCGGTCCCTACGCCGACCGCCCTGGCTTCGGTCTCATCGCCGAGGCGATGTCCGGCGCCATGGCGCAAGTCGGCGCCCCGGGCGAAACCCCGCCGCTGCTGCGCATGCCGCTCGCCGACATGTACGCTGGGATTCACGGCGTGGCGGCGATCAACGCCGCTCTCTTCGGCCGCGCCGCCTCGGGCCGCGGCCAGCATATCGATCTTGCGCTCTACGATTGTATGGTCTCGATGCACGACTTCGCCGTGCAGCGTTACTTCCTGTCTGGCGGCGTCGACCTGCCGCAACAGACCGGCAGCGGCCAGCCCGATTTACGGTGTACGGCGCCTTCCCGGCAAAGGACGGCAATCTGGTGATCGCCGCTCAGGTGGACGACGCCTGGAATCGTCTGGCGAAACTGATCGGCGGCGAAGCGCTGGCGGCGGACGAACGGTTCACGAAGCCCGCGGCCCGCAACGCGCACTATGCCGAGGCGATGGAGATCGTTCGGGCCTGGACGCTGGCGCAGCCCTCTCGCAACTCCTGCCTTGAAGCGCTCGACAAAGCCGGAGTGCCCTCCGCTCCGGTGCAGACGATCGACGAGGTCGTCAAGGACCCGCAGATTCAGGCGCGCGCCATGCTGGTCGAGCAGGAGCACCCGATGCTCGGCAAAGTCACGCTGCCGAACCTGCCGTTTCGCTTTTCGGATTGCGACACGACGATCCGGAAGCCGGCGCCCCTACTCGGTGAGGACAACCGCCGCATCGCGGTTTCGCTCGGGTTTTCCACCGAACGCATCGACGAGATGACGCGCGACGGCGTGCTCTATGCCGAAGGTGGGGCGAGGAGTTGAGCCCATGAGCGACCGTTACGCGGTGATCGGCAATCCGATCGTCCAAAGCAAGTCTCCTTTCATCCACACCCGTTTCGCCGAGGCGACCCGCCAGGACATCGTCTATGAGGCGATCGAAGGCCCGCTCGGGGGTTTCGCCGTCCGGGTGGACCGGTTCCGCGTCGAAGGTGGCCGCGGGATGAATGTCACCGCCCCATTCAAGCTCGACGCCTTCGCCTATGCGACCGACCTGTCGGAAAGCGCCCGACGGGCCGGGGCGGCGAACTGCCTGAAATTCGAAGGCGCGCGGGTTGTCGCCGAGAATTTCGATGGCGTCGGTCTTGTGCGTGACATCACCGTCAATCTCGGGGTCCGCATGACCGGCCGACGCGTGCTGCTGCTCGGCGCGGGCGGGGCCGCGCGGGGGGCAGTGCTGCCCTTCTTGCGCCAGGAGCCGAGAGAGTTGGTTCTGGTCAATCGCACCCTGTCTAAGGCGGTCGCGCTGGGCGAGGAATTCGCGGGGATAGGGCCGCTGATCGTCAGCGGCTACCCCGAACTCGTCGATCTCGCCGACGGCTACGACCTCATCGTCAACGCAACGTCCGCAAGTCTGCGCGGCGAGATGCCGCCGGTTCCGCCGAACGTCTTCCGCGGGGCCGAACTCGCCTACGAACTCGCTTACGGCAAGGGACTCACGCCGTTCCTGAAGGCGGCGAAAGCCGAAGCTGTGCCACGCTTGGCCGATGGCGTCGGCATGTTGGTCGAGCAGGCAGCGGAGTCGTTCCAGTGGTGGAGGGGCGTCCGTCCTCCCACCGGCCCGATGATTGAGAAACTCACAGTGCCGCTGGTTTGAACAAAGAAAAAGGAGACAACGTTATGACGAAGATCTTGGCTCTGCACGGCATCAATCACAATATGTTCGGCAAGAGAGACCCCGTCCAGTACGGAAGCTACACCCTCCAGGACATCTACAAGAGCATCGAAGATCTCGGGAAGGAACTCGGGGTTGAGGTCGAGAACTATCAGACCAACAACGAAGGCGATATGTGCCTCAAAATCCACCAGGCCTTCCTCGACGGCGTCGACGCTATCCTGATCAATGCCGGGGCCTGGACCCATTACAGTATTGGCCTCCGGGACGCCCTGGCGATCTTCACCGGGCCCATTGTCGAAGTGCACATGTCCAACGTCCATGCGCGCGAGGAGTTTCGCCATCATTCGGTGATCTCCGCCATCGTGCGCGGGCAGATCGTTGGCTTCGGAATCGACTCCTACACGTTGGCGCTGCGCGCCTGCATCGGAGCGCTGCCAAAGAAATAACTGTCTGCGCGCCGCCCGGGCTCATCCCTTTTTCTCGAAGTTATGAGCCTCAGCGAGTTGGGGCATGGACCAAACGTAACCACTTGAAGTAACCGGTGGCAATAATAATGTGGAAGGAAACGCAACAATGGCGAGAACTAACAATATCACCATAGGTGCATCTAACCGCGTTGGTCGGCCAACGACGACAAGAGTTTTTATCTTAGCGCTATTGTTTCTTGGTATTACGCTCAATTACCTCGATCGAACGAATATGGCTGTCGCTGCTCCGGTTTTCCAGAAGGAATTTAATATCGGCGCGGCCACAATGGGCCTTATTTTCTCGGTGTTTGGCTGGATGTACATGGCCATGCAGATCCCGTCTGGGGTTCTCCTCGACCGGTACGGAACGCGGAATACGTTCGGCTGGTCGCTGTTCTTGTGGTCTGGATGCACATTCCTGTTTGGTTTTGCTACAAGCGTTGTCCAGTTCGTCGCCTTGCGCCTCGCTTTGGGCGCGTCGGAAGCTCCTGCCTTTCCGTCAGCCACAAGAGTGGCCGCCGTCTGGTTTCCGAAATCCGAGCGTGGAAAGGCTGTTGGCGTCTACATCAGTGGACAATATGTTGGCTTGGCCTTCTTAATGCCAATTCTGACATGGTTGGTAAGTGTTTACGGCTGGCAATCCATCTTCTGGATCTCGGGCAGTATTGGCGTGTTCTATTCACTTTTGTGGTTCCTGCTGTACCGAGACCCAGACGTCAGCAAGCTGATCAATCAGGCGGAATTTGACTATCTGCGCGAGGGGGGAGCCGATACAAATCCAAAATCTGTTAAGTTCCAGTGGGACACTCTGGGCAGGATTATCGCCAAGCGCGAACTCTGGGGCCTTTACCTTGCAAAGTTCTCTCTCAGTTCGACCCTTTGGTTCTTCTTCACCTGGTTTCCCAGCTATCTCGTTCGCGAGAAGCATATGACCCTCATGCAGGCCGGCTGGTATTCGATGTTGCCGTTCGCGTGCGCGATGTTGGGGATTTTAGTATGCGGCTACTGGTCGGACTTGATGTCGCGCCGAGGCGTCAGCCACACGATCGCCCGCAAGACGCCAGTCGTTATTGGAATGGCGCTGACCGCCTGCATTGTCGCCGGTAACTTTATCGACGAACCGATGGCGGTGATCGGAGTGATGTCCATAGTCTTTTTCGGACAAGGCATGGCCAATGGCTTTGATATGCTGATGGCCGACACGGCCCCGATAGAAGCGTTCGGTACGACCGTCGGCGTTTGTCAAATGTGCGCGAACATCGGCGGAGCACTCACGCCCTTGCTTGTCGGGTTCATCATCCAGGCAACCGGTTCCTATGCTGGTGGTATCGCCTATGTCTCCGCTTGCGCCATCCTTGGCGTCGTGTCCGTCGGTTTCCTCATCAAGAAAGTGGAGCGGGTCAAACTTTGACGGTTGCAACGGCGGGACGAGCGCCATCCG
Organism: uncultured Alphaproteobacteria bacterium; assembly: GCA_963770035.1. Classification (GTDB taxonomy): domain Bacteria; phylum Pseudomonadota; class Alphaproteobacteria; order Rhizobiales; family Beijerinckiaceae; genus Roseiarcus. The sequence goes on from CAVYON010000015.1 coordinate 68,496, forward strand.
CTTTCGCGCGTCCTATCTGCGAATCGACGGGGGAACTTCGCACCTTCCGTGGTGATCCCTTTAGGTCCGCTTTCTCCTCCAATTGGCGCGTCCAACGCCGCGCTCCGCTACGTCCGCAAGACGTCGACACCGGCCACCCGCCGCACGCGTCTTTGTCCTTATTCCGGCTTGTCAAAAGCCGGCGAACAGTGATAGCATTTAAGCGGTCGCCATTGGTCCAATGCCGCTACAACTTTTTGCGGGCGCCACGATCAGATTAGCGATGCCGCTGAACCTCCGGGTTCTAGCTGTCCCGAGTTTCGGCGACATGTAGTCGTGACGAGACTTTACTTAAGTCATCTGGTTTAGACCACAGGGAAGGCTCAAACGGTCGAAACGGCGACTTCGTCGCAGTGCGGCAACAAAGGGAGTCATCCATGCGCTATGCTCCTCTGTCGATCTCGCAAATCTCTCCTCTTCTCGCGGTCGCGAGCGTCTTCGTTCCGATGGGCCCGATCGAAGCCGCGGCGGCGGAGGCCAAGAGCGATCTTCTTTTTCTGCGCTTTACTTTCGGGCTCGCCAGCAGCGATGAGTCCATTACCCCTGGGCCTCCGGCCACGTTCTGCTTACCGCCAATCGGAAGCGGAGATTGCGGCAAGACGGGAATCGAAGCGAATTTCGGCCCCGGCGAAACCTTCGGTCCGACCGATCCGGCAAAGGACCTGGAGATACGGGTCTTTGGAAGCGCCCTTGCCGATTCTCCGCCAGGGTCCCTTTCTCTGTATGTCGACGGCGTCACCGGGTTCTTCCATTTTGCCAACTACTCCGCGGATCCCGTCGATATCGACGTCAACTGGAATGGGACCTACGAACTGAGCGCGATGGGGCCCATCTCAAACGCCGGCGTCAGCGCAGGTTACAGCGAAACGGACATCGGCACCGGCGACGTTCTGATCCCGCCCACTGTCCTCTTCTCGGACTCACAGGCGAACGACGGCGCGAAATCGCTTTCGCCAAGCGGCTCGCTGGTCGTCAGCATTCGGCCGTTTTCCGTCACCGATCTGATCATAGCCGACCCGCAGGTGGCGTTTGCGGCCCACCTGTCGGTGCCTGAGCCCGCGGCCTGGGCGATGATGGGAATCGGCTTTGCGGGGCTTGGCGCCGCGGGCTATCGCGCTTCGCGGAAAGGCGTGTCGGCCATCTGAACGACCTAATAGTCGACCCATCGAGGCCGTTCAAAAAACGCCGTGCACGAAAGCAGCGTTTTCGTTTCTGCGTCTGGTCGGCGGAACGACCGGACTCCAATAGATCGAATCCTGCCGGCGCCGCGCGCGACGGATCCTTGACGTGAGCGCCACACGTGCGATTGCGTCGAGCTACGGCGCCGCCTTCGCCCTCTCGGCCAGTTCCCCCCGAGGCCCGCGGGCAGAAGGCCGGCACGCGGGCCAAGCCCGCCCGTTCCGTTCAGCCTCATTCCGCGGCGAGGCTCTTCTTCGAGGCGTCGGCCACCAGCTCGGTGGCGATTTCCTGGTCCACGATGATCGTCCTGGCGAGTTTGGCGCGGATCACCGCCTTGAGGGCGGCGACTTTCCTTTGACCCGCCGCGATCACGATCGTGTCCCCCTTCCGCAAGTCGTCGAGCGAGACGCCCATGCGGCGCGCATGGAGGGACGTCTCCGCGACCCTTCCGTCCTTGTCGAGCAGAATTCCGGCGATCTCGCCGATCGCCCCGGCCTGCCGAGCCTCGTCGAGATCCCGCTGCGAGAGCCGAGTCGCTCGCCCGAACGAGCTTTCCGCCGAAATCGGACCGCAGCCGAGGATGTTGAGGTCCGTGGACCCCCCGAGCGCCAGCACCTCGCCGAGAACCGGATCCTGCGCCAGCATGTCCCGGGTCTCCTTGCGTGTGAGGAAGATCGGGGCGGGCAGGGTATGGGCGTCGCCCCCCAGGGCGTCGGCGAGCGCCTGAGCAATGTTGTAGATACCCGAGCCGTCGTCGGTGTTCGTGGTCCCGGCAAGGGCGGTGACCGTAACGCCGGTCGCGGGCTGCCGCGGCAGGCAGTCGACGACGTGCCGAAGCGTCCGGCCGCCGCCGACGCCGATATTGATGTGGCCGCCGCTGGCGTTGACCCGGCGAATGAGCAGGTTTGACGCCACGATTCCGACCGACTGACGACCGATCTGCTCCGCCAGATCCCGATCGGTGATGGCGACGTTGGTCGGCGGCGTGATGATGAAACGCTCGACCCCGTAGCGCTTCGCGATCCACTCGGACAGCGCCAGGGTCTCCGCCAGTTCGTGATCCAGGGTGATCTTGACGAGACCCGTCTCCCGGGCGCGAGACAGCAAACGCGCGACTTTCGTCCGTGAAACGTCGAGCGATCGGGCCACCTGCTCCTGCCCAAGCCCGTGCACGTAATAAAGCCACGCGGCCATCAGCTCGAGATCGTGGTCGTCGTTTCGGGGCCGGGCCATCGGCTGTCCTTCTCGCCGGAAATCCTGCTGCGTCAACGTATAGGGCAAAAACTCTAGAAGTCGTGTGCGGCCGCCGCCGAGAGCCAATGTGAACATTTGGGCGGTAATTGGGCGATTGACAGGAAACATGGTTTCTGCAATTGTGTGCGCCGATCGCACAGATGCGCACCCAATGACGGGGTGACGGTAGCCGATCGCATGTTCGGGGGCCGGTCGCTCTGGGGCGGAGCGGGAGGGAAAATCATGGACAGCCTGCTTGCTGGGCTCAAAACAGTGGTCGATGGCCTCGGCGCCACCGTGTTGCTGCCGGTCTTCATCATCATCATTGGCTTGGTTCTGGGCGCGCGCCCGGCAAAAGCCATTCGCGCGGGCGTCGTGATCGGCGTCGCCTTCATCGGCATCAATCTCGTGATCGGCCTGATGTGGACCAACCTGAGCGATGTCGCGCAGGCGATCACCAAGACCACGGGCGTGACTCGGGACGTCGTCGATGTCGGCTGGCCTTCGGCGGCGGCGATCGCGTTCGGCTCGTCCGTCGGTCTGTGGATCATTCCGATTGCGATCGTGGTCAACATCGCGCTGCTGTTCAGCGGCTGGACGCGGACGCTCAACGTCGACGTCTGGAACTTCTGGCACATGGCCTTTGTCGGATCGCTCGTCGTCGCGGCGACGAACTCGCTGAGCATCGGCCTGGTGACGGCCGCCATCATGGCGGCGCTGGCGCTGTTCTTCAGCGACTGGTGCGCGAAGCCGGTTCAGAAATTCTACCAGCTGCCGGGCATTTCAGTGCCGCACCTCCTGTCGGCGCAGATCCTTCCGATCGCCATGGGCCTCAACTGGGTGATCGATCGCATTCCTGTCCTTCGCGACATCGATCTGTCGAACGAAGTCATCCAGAAGCGTCTCGGCGTCCTGGGCGAGCCGATGATGCTCGGCCTCGTCCTCGGCGCGATTTTGGCGCTGATCGGATTCTGGAATCCGTCGGACGTCCCCGGCATGGTCACCCATATCCTCAAGACCGCGATCAACCTCGCGGCGGTGATGGTGCTCCTGCCGCGGATGGTGAAGATCCTGATGGAAGGCCTGATCCCGATCTCGGAAGCGGCCCGCACGTTCGTGCAGAAGCGCGCGGGGGATCGCGAGATCAACATCGGCCTCAACTCGGCGATCCTGATCGGTCATCCGGCCGTGATCGCGTCGTCCCTGCTGTTGATCCCGATCGCCATCCTCCTCGAGGTCGTGCTGCCCGGCAACCGGGTGATCCTGTTCGCCGACCTCGCGGTCATTCCGTTCGTCGTGGCGCTCGCCGCGCCTGTCACCAACGGTAACATCCTGCGCATCGTCATCATCGGGACCGTCACGCTGGCCATCGGCTTCTACATCGCGAACGGACTGGCCCCGCTGTTCACCCAGGCCGCCGTCGCAGCGAAATTCGCCATGCCGCCGAATGCCTCGTACATCACCTCGATCGGCGACGGGTTCGTCTGGATCGGCTGGGTCGCCGTCACCCTCGTGACCTATGCCGGCTGGCTCGGCGTGGTGATCATGGCCGCGCTCGTCGGCGCGTCGATCTACGTCCTCAACCGCAGCGGCGCGGCGGACGTGCCGATCAGCGCCAAACCGGTGGCTGGCGAATAGCCGGCCGTCCACGATGGTCAAGCTCTCGCAATGCCTGGCGCCGGGGGGCGTCTTCCTGCAGCAGTCCCCGGCGGACGCGAACGAGGTGATCGGCCTCCTGGCCGATCACCTCGCCAGCCAGGGGATCGTGAAGCCGAGCTATCGCGAAGCGGTGAGGGCGCGCGAGGCCGTCATGCCGACCGGGCTGCCGCTGGACGACGACTTCGCGGTGGCCGTGCCGCATACGGACCCGGAGCACGTGCTCACCTCCGGCATGGCGGTCGCCGTGCTCGACCGCCCGACGCCCTTCGGCAGCATGGACGAACCGGAAAAAATGCTGCCCGTGCGCGTCGTGTTCGCCCTTGCGCTGCGCAGCAAGGACGAGCAGATCGACATGCTGACCGCAATCGGCGGTCTGCTCCAAGATGGCGCGACCTTGAAAAAACTGGCGGTCGCCCAGAGCGTCGACGAAGTGGCGCAATTGCTCGACGCGTCCAACTGAAAGAGAATGGGAGAATCGAGTGGCGAATCGCAAGATTGTTCTCGTGGCCTGCGGCACCGCCGTCGCAACCTCGACGGTGGTCGCCAACAGCATCGAGGAGGAGATGGCGGCGCGCGGCATCCCTGTTGAAACGCGGCAATGCAAGGTGACCGAGGTTTCGGGCCTCGTCGACGGCGTCGATCTGGTCGTCTCGACCACTCCGCTGCCGCCAAACCTGCCCAAGCCCGCCATCGTCACGCTGGCGTTCCTGACCGGGATCGGCCGCGACGCCGAGATCGAGAAAATCGCGGCCATTCTGACGAAATGAAGCGATTGGGGACAAAGGCGCATGGAACTCGCCGGAGCCGTCATCGTACGGGTCGACGGAGGACTCCATGCGCGTCCCGTCGCAGAAATCGTGCGACTGGCGAAGTCGTTCGAGTCGGAGATCGTTCTCGAATCAAAGCAGAAGGCCGCTCTGGCGCGGTCGTCCGTCAAGCTGCTTTTGCTGGGCGTCAAGGAGGGCGAGGAAATCGTCGTCCGGACCAAGGGCCAGGATGCGGAACCCGCGCTTCGATCCGTGATGGCGTACCTGTCGGGCGAAGCATCCGCGTCCTCCCTGCAGTCCGAACCGCAGCCGGCCGCCGCCTGCGCGACATCCTCAGAGGCGGAACCGCAACGCAACGCCGGGGCGCGCGTCTATGTTGGGGTTGCCGTAAGCCCTGGGTTTGGCATCGGGCCGGCCTTCGACTTTCGCCAGCCAGAGCTTGATCCGGAACCCGAAAACATCCCGCCTGACCGGATCGAGGCGGAGATCGAACGGGCGATGCGGGCCAAAGCGGCGGTCGCCATGCGGCGCCGGCAGGAGGCGTCGGCCGCGAAGGACGTGGCGACCCGCGACGTGTTGCTTGCGCTTGCGGAGATCGTCGAGGATCCGGACTGGTCCAATTCGATCGCCTCGATCGTCCGCGAGCGGAAATCGGCCCTGGCCGCCGTATGCGTCAGCGGTGACGAACTGGCCGACGAATTTGGCGCGCTCGTCGACGAATATTCGAGAGCGCGCGCGGAAGACATGCGCGCCGCCGCCAGGCTCGTGGCGCTGGAGCTTCAGGACAAGCGGCCACTGACGCTGCAGAGCGTTCCTCTCGGCGCCGTGGTCGTGGCCGACGACATCTCGGCCGCAGATCTCGGCCATGCAGACCTCACGGCGATCGCCGGACTGGTCGCCGCCGGCGGGGCCGCCACAGGTCACGCGGCGATCCTCGCGCGCGCGGCGGGCCTGCCGGCCGTGTTCGGTCTCGGCGCTGCGATTGACGAACTCCGGAAGGCGCGGACCCTCGCTCTCGACGGCCAGTCCGGCGAAGTCTTTCCCGACCCGAACCCGGTCACGGCCAACCGCTTCCATGCCGCCGCGACACAGGCGCAGGCCGACGCCGCCGCGTTGGGGCCGTTCGCCGGCGTTCGTCCGGTCACAATGGACGGGATCGCGGTGATCGTCGCGGCGAACATCGGCAGCCTTGCAGAGGCCGAGCGCGCGCGGGAGGCCGGCGCGATGGGCGTCGGCCTGTTCCGCACCGAGTTCCTGTTCGTCGACCGACCGGCGCTTCCCTCGGAAGACGAGCAATATGAAACCTATCGCGCCGTCCTCGAGCTTTTCCCCGCCGATCCTGTCGTCATTCGAACGCTCGACATCGGCGGCGACAAGCCGGCCAAGGCCCTCGCGATCGATCGCGAGGACAATCCCTTTCTCGGATTGCGAGGCATCCGCCTCTGCCTGGCGCGTCCCGACATCTTCCGGACCCAGGTCCGCGCCCTGCTCCGCGCCGCCCGCCACGGATGCTTGCAGGTGATGCTGCCCATGGTCTCCGACCTCGCGGAACTACAGGCGACGAAGGCCGTGATCGCGTCCGTTCAAGCCGAGTCGGATGCGCGCAGCGTTCCGAATTCACGCTTCGCCCTGGGCATGATGGTGGAGACGCCGGCGGCCGTCCTGCTCGCGCGAACGTTCGCCGCCGAAGTCGAATTCTTCTCGATCGGCACGAACGACCTTTCGCAATACGTAATGGCCGCGGACCGCACCAACCCTGCAGTGGCGGATCTCTGCCGTCATTCTCATCCCGCTGTTCTCGAAGCTGTCCGACGGGTGTGCGAGGCGGCCCGAGGCGCGAATATCCCCGTGGGGGTGTGCGGCGAGGCCGCCGCCGATCCCGACATGATCGCTTTCCTGCTCAGACAGGGCGTACGGGAGCTCAGCGTGTCGGCGCCGTCCGTGCGCAAGGTGAAGAGGCTCGTGACCGAGATCGCGATCGAACGACGCTTATGACGTGCTGCTCGAGACCCGAATCAACGGGTCGCCGCTGCCGATCTGGTTGGACAAGCAAAGGCGCCCGGACGCCCTCAAATCCGGCTCTGCTTCATGTCATTGTGACGGAGGGGGTGCGAGCGGCGTCTGGAAGCGAGAGCGCCTTCGCAGTTCGCACACGGCTCCGGAAAGGGCGTCAATATTCGCAATCTGCCGCCGCCGAAGGATTGAGCCCTCCGTCCGCTCCCCTCTTCCTGCGGCGATAGAGCCTCAAACCGCCGAGGGCAAGCATCCCCGTCGTCATCAGCGCCCACACGCTCGGCTCCGGCGCAGCTTGAAGCGACATGGCGCCGGTCACGGGGTTGAATCCGGTGACGATCAGGCCGGGAACGTTGTCCGCGAAGCTTATGCCTTGGAAGACCTCTCCACAGGCGACATTGGCGCAGACGTCGCCGCCGCCGGCCAAGCCGAAGAAGGTGTCGAGGTTGAGGAGTCCATCCTCGGCAAACGCGTTTGCGTTTGCGCCGTCGTGGAACTCGAACACGAGTTTCGCATCCGAAACGCTGATCGCGTCGCCCGGCGTGAAAACCAGACTTGTCTCTAGAAAACCTCCAGCGCCGTTGGGATCGATGTCGAAGACGATCTCGCCCCCGCTCTGCGAATAGTCGCCGACGACTTTGAGCGAACCGCCAGGCTTGTCGCCCGGCGTCACCGTTCCGCCCGTGACGGAAACGTCGCCAATCACGTCGCCGCCACCACCGAAATTGCCGCCATCGACGATGACATCGGAGGGATCGAGCACCCCGCCGTTCAGCAGCGTCGTCGTCCCGCCGGCGAGTTGGGTGAACGTTCCACCGACGCCGACCACATGCATCGTCACGCCATTGATCGTCAGGTTGCCGCTGTTCGTGACGGCGCCGCTGGCGAAAACCGCGCCCGCGTCGATGAACTGAGCCGAGGATTGGATCGCGAGTGTTTTCGAGGTGAGGGAGCCCGTCACGGTCAGGGTTCCGCTCGAGATGGTCGTGGCGCCGAACGCGGAAGCGCCGCCAAGCGTCCAGGTCCCGCTCGCGGCCGCGGTCAGCGTATTGAATCCAGTGAAAGTATTGTTTGCGGTCCCGTGGCCCTGGAGAATCAGGGCATTGGTCGCGCCCGAAGCCGCGCTGCCGATGGCGGCCCCGTTGAGCGTGGATCCCGTCTGCAAAGTCAGGGTGTTCGCCCCAGATCCGGCGAATACGACCGATGCGGATCCCCCGCCGATCGTTCCCGCATTGGTCACGGCGCCGGCGCTGCCGCTGACGACGACCCCGTTGGCGACGCCGTTGATGACGCCGCCGCTCTGGTTGGTCACGGCGCCGCCCGAGCCGAGATTGACGCCCGCGCTGTTCGCCCCCACGCTCTTGATGCTTCCGGCGTTGGTAACGGTATTAGTTGCCGCGCTTCCGCCGGCGATATGGATCCCGAAATTTGCGCCGCTGATTGTTCCGCCGCTCTGGTTGGTCAGCGCGCCGCCGCCGACAAATGCGACGCCCCCCATGCCGGACCCCGTTATCGTCCCCGAATTCGTCGCCGCGCCAGCGCCGCCGACAACGTAGACGCCAAAGACGCCGCCTTCGATCGCCCCGGTGTTGGTGACCCCGCCGCCGCCGCTCAGCATGGCGCCGCTTCCCGAAGCGGCGGTCCCGTCAATCTCGCCGGCATTGATCAACGAGTTCGTCCCGCCCGCGAGCACAACGCCATTTGCGGCGCCTTTGATCGTCCCGCCGGTCTGGTTCTTCACCACGCCGCCCGCGACCAGGCGCACGCCGACGCCGCTGGCGTCTGTGGCGCTGATGGTTCCAGCGTTCGTCACCGAGTTAGTCGCAGCGCTGCCGCCGCCGACATAAACGCCGAAGTCTGCGCCGCCGATCGTCCCGCCGGTCTGGTTGGTCACGCTGCCGCCGCCAAGGAAGGCGACGCCTCCGCGACTCGTTCCCGTGATCGCGCCCGAGTTGGTCGCCGCGCCGGCCCCGCCAACGACGTAGACGCCGAGACTGCCGCCGACGATTGTCCCGGTATTCGTCAGCGTGCCGGCCCCGTTGAAGACGGCTCCGTTTCCTGAAGCGGCCGTGCCGGAAATAGTCCCGGCGTTGTTCAACGAACTCGTCCCGCCAGTGAAGAATACGCCGTGAGCGACGCCGCTGATGGTTCCGCCTGTCTGGTTGGTCACTGCCCCGCCTGAGCTTAAGCTCACGCCTGCGCCGTTCGCGCCGGTGGCGTAGATCCCTCCCGAGTTCGTCACCGAGTTCGAAGCCGCGCTCCCGCCGCTGATCGCGACCCCGACGGCGTCTCCGCTGATCTTTCCGCTGTTGGTGACTGCGCCGCCGCCACGCAGCGCAACAGCGTAGCTCGACGTCGCGGTCGCGAGAATCTGGCCCGCGTTGGTCACCGATCCGGCGCCGCTCGCGATGAAGACGCCGGCATTGGCTGCTGTGATCTTGCCCGCGGCCAAGTTGTCGACCGTGCCGCCCGACTGCGCGCCGACCCCGATCCCGCCTGTCGCCGTGTCCGTGATTGTGCCGGAATTGGTGACTGCGCCTCCGCTCGGCATCCATACGCCCAAATCGCCGGTCCCCGAGGCGGTGATCGTGCCGGAATTGTTCAGGGAATTCGTCACCTTGTCGCCGTTCAGGAAATAGACCCCCGCGCTGGCGGCGCCGGTGACGAAGACGGTCCCGGTATTGGTCACGGTCCCGCCGCCGATGGTGTAGATGGCTGCATCCAAGACGTCCGTGGCCGAAATCGTTCCCGAGTTCGTAACTGTTCCATTGGGACCAACGGCAACTGCCACGCCCCCGTGCCCGGTATCAGTGATCGTGCCGGCGTTGGTGATGGAGCCGCCCTTTCCCACGTACGCGGCGAAAGAGGCGTTCCCCGAACTCGCTCACGGTTCCCCCGATCTGGTTGTATATGGAGCCAGAGACCAAAAGAATGGTGGGGGCGGTTCCGGAGATCGAACCCGAATTGGTCAATGTGCCCCCGGCGCCGCCAATGTAGACGCCGACATAGCCGCTGATCGTCCCGCCGCTGTGATTGACGACGGAGCCGCCATTCTGCAGGAGCACCCCCATATCCAGGTTTCCAGTTCCGGCAATCGTGCCCCAATTCTCGAGCGTGCTCCCCGAGGGGACCAAATGGATTGCCTGCATCGGCCCTTGGATGACGCCGTAGTTGTCGACGGTCACGCTCGGCCCCGAGACACCGTAGACGCCGACGACGGACGCCGCGTTAATGCTGGTCGTGGCGCTGAATGTCGTCGGGTTGTATTTGCCGAGGACATACATTGCCGTTTGCACCGGACTGACGGAGCCCGCCCCGGCGCGCGCGCCGTCCGGCAAAACGACACCCAGTGCCGTCAGGCCCACGGTTAGCGCGGCCAATGTCGCTCTCGATGCGCTGCCAAGGAGACTGGCGCCGCCTTGCCGACGCGGCGAAGCCAAACCAGATCGTGAACGCATTTTCCCGCCATCCATGTCTAGAGATTCGAAATGCAACTGGAGGTTGCATCTCGGGCGGGACTGGTTACGCGTTGGTTAACGACGATGCACCGTTTCCAGCTTCCGCCCGGGACACGGGGAAGCTTTGGGGGCTTGAGGCTGCGGGGACCGAAGTCGAGCTGCGGGCAGGCGCCGCGTTAGAGCTTTGAGACGATTGAAGGAATGCCCCGTCTCAAGGCGTCAGGCGTTCAGCTCGGCTTGCTCCGGCTGATCCGGGAGAACACCCGGCGCGACATTTTGACACTTCTCAGCGTCTCAAAGTATCGAAGCCGTCGAATGGGATTGGCGCTAATAGCGAAACGGATTCACGACCACCGCGAAGGGCCTTGGCAGGCCAAGGGGATTGCCTATTGACCGACGAAGGCCGCCCGCAACTTGCGCTCCAGAGTGGGCCGATTAGGACATCTTTGGCTCGTGTTGATCCGGCTTCGCCTTGCCCCTGCGGCAGCGGCTTAAGCAATGGGCGTTGCTGCGGGCTCGACTGGGCGGCGTCATGGCCCGAACAAGGGCCGGGTCCTGATCTTCATCCGGCGCGCGCGGCGCTTGCGGCGGGCAAGAATGAGGACGCCGAGCGACCGCTCGTCGCGCTGCTCGAAAGCTCGCCAAGGAACGTAGGCGCGCTCGCAATGCTCTACGAGCTTTGTCTCGCTGAAAATCGGAAGGCGGCCGCAGAGGCGCTTCTCGCCCGAATAGTGCGCCTCGACCCCAACAATATCAAGGCGGCGCAGGCGTTTGCGCTGATGTTTTTCAATAAGGGCGCGCTGATCGAAGCCGAACACCATGCGCGCAACGCCGTGCGGATTGCCCCAACGGACGCGCAATCGCACAATCTCATGGGCATGATCATGACCGAGGCCCATCGGCCCCAGGTCGGAGAGCACCATTACCGCTCGGCTATGAAACTGATTGCCGCTCCGAGCCCGATCCTGAGCGCCAATCTGGCGTGGAACTTGAAGAACCAAGGACGGATGGCGGAGTCGCGCGCGCTCTACGAGGAGTCCGTGCGGCTTGACCCGACAATCTTCCAGAACTCTCTACGGCTGGGCGCGGATGGAGGAGACCGACCGCAATTTCGCCCGCGCCGCCGAGCTGCTCGATGCGGCGGAACGATTATCGCCTGGAAGCCCAAACGTGCTCCTGCAACGCGCGATTCTTTACGGGCGCGTCAAGAATTACGACAAGGCGCTGGCCGCGCTCGACGAAATCGAACACCGGCGCGAGGGGGGCGGCCTCGGGCCGGTCGAATGGAGCGAGAAGGGGCTTCTGCTCGACCGGATGGGCCGACACGCCGAGGCGTTCGCGGCGTTCGCCGAGGGCAAGCGGCTGCTGCGCGCTCTGACCGGCCAGAGCTATCTAGCCGGGGAAGCAGCGGCGCTCGCGCGGCGTTTGGCCGACTTTTTCATCGCCCCGAGGCTCGAGATCCTGCCACGCGCCGGTGTGCGGTCCGACGTCGCCCAACCCATCTTTATCGTCGGCTTTCCCCGCTCCGGCACGACTTTGATCGAGCAGTCATTGAGCGCGCACCCGATGATCAGCGCCGGCGACGAACTGCCGGTTATCGGCGAGTTGACCGGGCTCGTCCCGCGCATCCTCAACAGCCCGCTCGCCTATCCAGAAGCGCTCGCCGAGCTTTGGCTTGGAGACCAACTCGAGGGCCTCGACAACCTGCGCGACTACTATCTTCAACGCGCCCGCCAACTCGGCGCGATGCGTAAAGGCGCGCGTTGGTTCACCGACAAGATGCCGCTAAACGAGACGCATCTCGGCCTTATCAACCTCATCTTCCCGAAGGCGCCGATCATCCATCTCATCCGTCATCCGTTCGACGTCGCACTCTCGGTCTTTTCCAATCATCTGACCCACGGCTTCTACTGCGCCTACGATCTCGTCAGCATCGCGCACCACTATGTGCTGATCATGGAGCTCGTCGAGCACTACCGGCGGGAGATGCCGCTGAACTATCTCTCAGTGCGCTATGAGGACGTGATCAATGGGCAGGAGGAAACCATGCGCCGGATGCTGGCTTTCATCGGCGCCCCCTACGATCGGCGGTGTCTCGATTTTCACAAGAACCGCCGGTATGCCCGCACCGCGAGTTACGCCCAGGTGACCGAGAAGCTCTACGACCGATCGCGCGATCGCTGGCGCGCCTACCGCCACGAGCTTCGGTCGTTGACACCGATCCTCGAACCAGTCTGCCGACGGCTGGGCTATGCGATCGACTGACGGTTCTTCGAATAATGGCGGGTGAACGACCACCGCCTAAAAGGCGGTGGCTTCGAGTTACGGCTAGAAGCCGGATCGGTCGGCCTGGGGGCCGACTGGCGCAAATTTCATCAGCTTCGTACCCGTCCCGTTTTCGCCAGGCCAACTTGAAGCATCTTCGCCAGCCGATTTGAAAGCTGAAACAACGGCAAAATGGTGGAGGATTTGACTCGATCCCCACGCCGCCTAAAGGCGGGGGGTTTACGGATCCCCAAGGGGGGACTCTAAAGCGAAACGGCATCCCAAGCCCCACTACTAGCCGTTCAAGCGCCAGGCTTGACGAAACTCGAACAAGAACTGCCGACGCCAGTGAAGATCGTAACCCACGGCACAGGGCCAAGATCGGCCGCGAAAACTGCCGACGACGCGAAGACGGCCGCGCGGCTTGGTAATCTTGAACAGCTCAGAATGCAGCAGATCACGTAATTCATCGGCGTTTTGGCCCTGCCTGCGAGCCGGGGCGAGGCCGCGGCCGGAGCAAACGAGTCCGGAGGGAAGCGGGGCGACCGTCTTCCCACGCGTGGCGAACGGGTCAGACGCAAACATTCGACACTGCCGTTCGCGCCGGGCACACGACGTATGTGCACGGCGACAATTAGGATGGCCGGTTCATCGACAATTATCTTGGCCGGTTAGGGCGTCCGGCAGCGCCGGTTGAAGGGAGGGGCGAAAGCCCCGACCGGAAAGCGGCGCTGCCGGACGGCGGTTTCAATGTCCCCCTGAGGGACGTCGGCCGTTCGGCGTCGAGGGTGGTATCGCAGCTCAATAACCAACGATCTGAGCTCGATGCCGAACCTTCATGTGACCGACCGCCAGGTGATGCTCTACATGACCTCCCGTTCCCGACATCAAAACCAGGAAGCCGCAGCGGCCAGCGCCGGCTTCAGCGCGCGCACCGCGCGTCGCATCGATAACGACGCGCGTTTGCCATCACAAAAGAAGCAGCCGCGAACCTGGCGAACCCGGGCCGATCCGCTGACGGAGGTCTGGCCGCGGGCGCGGGAGATGCTCGAGATCCCCGGCGTCATGGCGGTGACGATTTTCGAGGACCTTCAGGATGAACTCGGCCCGGACGCTCTGCCCGACAGCGTCCGCCGCACGCTCGAACGTCGCATCGCAAAATGGCGCGCCCTTCACGGCGGCGACAAGGAGGTTTTCTTCCCTCAGCGCCATGATCCCGGCCGTCAGGCGCTTTCGGATTTCACCGTCGCCGACGGCCTCGCCGTCACCATCGCCGGCGAGCCCTTCCCTCACCGCCTCTATCATTTTCGGCTGGCTTGCAGCGGCTGGGAGCATGTGCGGGTGATCCTCGGCGGCGAAAGCTTCTCAGCCGTCGCCGAAGGCCTGCAGGACGCGCTTTGGAAGTTGGGCGGCGTCCCGCGCGAGCACCGAACCGACTCGCTGTCGGCGGCTTTCAAAAACCTCGACCGCGACGCCGAGCTTGATTTCACCAGGCGCTACGGCGACTTGTGCCGGCACTACGGCATGGAGGCCACCCGCAACAATCCCGGCGTGGCCAATGAGAATGGCAGCATCGAGGCCGCCAACGGCCATATCAAGATCCGCCTCGACCAGAGGCTGCGGCGCCGGGGAAGCCGGGATTTTGACAGTCTCGGAGCCTACCGCGCCTTCGTCGGCGGCGTGTGCGACCGTCACAACGCTCGCCGCGCCAAGGCGGTCGCCGCGGAGCGCGAGACGCTCAAAGCGCTGCCCAAGCGTCGAACCACCGACTTCGCGACGGTGACTGCGAAGGTGACGCGCAACAGCACCATCAATGTCGATAAGGTCCTCTATTCCGTCCCGTCCCGGCTGATTGGCCACAGAATCGAAGTGCGTCTCTTCGACGACCGGCTGGAATGCTTCCTCGGTCCGGACCCGGTCATGCGCATGACGCGGGTGCGGACGGACCGCGCGCGCGGCCACGCGATCGATTATCATCATCTGATCGGCACGCTGCGCCGGAAGCCGCAAGCCCTGCGATACCTCGTCTACCGCGAAGCCCTCTTCCCGCGCGCCGCCTACACCCGCGCCTGGACCGTCCTGGACGACGCCCTGCCGCCCAGAGACGCCTGCCGGACGATGGTCGCATTGCTGGTTTTGGCGTCGACCCATGAAGCCTGCGAGATCGCTCTGGCCTCCCGTCTCGATGCGATCCTGGACTCCGGCCAGCTGCCCGACATCGCCAAACTCGAGAAGGAGTTCGCGAGCAAACCGATCCTGTCGAGCGAGGTCACGATCCCCGCGCCAAACCTCCAGGCCTATGATCGGCTTCTACCCTCCGCTTGCGAGGGAAGGCCATGACGGACACGACCATGGCCGACGCAACCTTCCTCGCCTCCTTGCTGACCGAACTGCGCCTGCCCAGCATCGCGCGCAATTGGCGGCGCATCGCCGAGTCCGCCGATCGCGACGGGTGGCCGGCCCAGAAAACGATCGCCGCGCTGATGGAGATCGAAGTCGCCGAGCGCGCCTCACGCCGCATCCAGCGTCATCGCGATCAATCCGAAGCGCCGCCCGGAAAAACCTTCGCCAGCTTCGATTTCGACGTCGCCCCGGGGGTGCGCAAACAGCAACTTCTGTCCCTCGGCGCCGGCGGAGACTGGATCAGGAACGGCGACAATCTCTTGCTGTTCGGGAAAAGCGGCACGGGCAAGAGTCACGCTATGGCGGCCGTCTGCCATGCCCTCATCGACGCGGGAAAGCGGGTGTTGTTCACCCGGACCATCGACATCGTTCAACGGCTTCAGACCGCGCGGCGTGACCTTTCCCTGATCGCCGCCCTGGAGAAGTTGGACAAATTCGACCTCATCGTGCTCGACGACCTCTCGTATGTCCGTAAGGATCAAGCCGAGACCAGCGTCCTGTTCGAACTCATCGCGCATCGATACGAACGGCACAGCATCGCCATTACCGCAAATCAGGCGTTTTCAGCCTGGAACACCGTCTTTCCGGACGCCGCCATGACTGCGGCGGCGGTGGACCGATTGGTCCATCACGCGACGATCATCGAAATGAATGGCGAAAGCTACCGGGAGCGCTCCGCCGCCCGCAGAGCCGCAAAGGAGGAAACCCCGGACTTGGCTTAGCTTTCCATCAGAACCCGTCGCGGGTGATTGCCGCTCACCGGACCCCCCACGACAATTACTCGGGCCACCGCCGAAAACAGTCAGCGACAAATAAAGTAGTTGTCGCCAAGACACCCTCTTGCCAAACGACAACTATGTAGTATCTTGCGCACCGCTACTCGACGACTGCCCGATTTGGCCAGTCTAATTGTCGCTAAGCGGCCTCCGTAATTGTCGCGCTGCAGTTCGTCGAAGCCTGGCTTGAGTTCTATGCTTTATGATCCATTCTTGCGGGGCTTTCCCGTGCTGCCCCGCACGACGAGCGTGACCGGGCTGATCGAGCGGTAAGGCTCACTGCGCAGTCCGACCGATTTCGACCGCAGGCGGTTGAGGAACCAGAGACCACAGCTGGTGGCGAGGTCCTCTGCAGGCAGATGCAAGGTGGTCAGACCGGGTCCCCACCATTTTTGCCAAGGTCCGTCGCCGAATCCGACGACGGAGACGTCGTCGGGAATGGCGATTTTCATGGCCATCAGCTTCTCCGCGACTCCCAGCGTCGCCATAACGGTCGTCAGCACGATGGCGGTCGGCGGGGTGCGTTTTGCCAGCAAGCGCATGATCGCCTCGCCCGCGAATTGCGGCTCGGGAGGGCCGAATTCCACCAGCGACTCGTCCAGCACGATCTGCGCCTCCACATGCGCGCGCCGAAACCCATCGTATCGAATCCTGCCGGTGGGGAAGATAAGGTCGCCGATGTACCCGACCCGCTGATGCCCCAGAGCAAACAGATGGTTCGCGACGTCGAGCATGCCGCGCTCCTCGTCCAGTCCGAAACAATCGCCGAGCGCGGGGATGCGGCGCAGCAGTTGAATGTGCGGAACGGTTCGCAACAGGGCGAGGGTCTCGCGGCTCGGCGTTGCAGTCGGAACCGTGACGACGCCCGCTGCGCGTGCGCTCACGAGTTCGCGGGCCTGTTTCGACTCAATGTCCCGATCGTCTTCAGTGATCGAAAGCGCGAGGTGAAAGCCTTCGCGCTCGAAGCACTTGGACAGGCTGTGCGCCACCATCGAATAGAAGCTGCTGCGGATGTCCGGGACTAGCAGTCCAATCAGATGACTCGAGCCGCCGCGCATGACTCGCGCCGCAGCATTGGCGACGTAGCCGAGGTCCTTCGCCACGACCCGCACCCGTTCCTTGGTTTCGCGGCTGATGTGCGGATGGTCCGTCAGAGCCCGGCCGACGGTCGAGACCGACAGATCAAGTTTCTCCGCTATGTCCCTTATCGTGATCATCCGACGTGCAGCCTCTGGTCGCGCTCCTTTTTCGGCGAACGTTAGTCGATTTGGCGCCAAAAATCGAGAGCAGAAACGGGTAAGCCTGAGAAATGGCCTTGACAGAGCGCGATCACGGCCCTTATCAATCATGCAATCGTTCGCATCAACATGGGGAAGGAAGCGCCACCGCGGACGCGGGCGCCGAGGAGGTGACATGACAACGCCTGCCTTCTCGGAATTGCAGCGGTTCGCCGCGGGCGTGCGCCTCGACGCCGTGCAAATGGTGTCAATCCAGGGGTTCGGCTACCTGGGACAGGCACTCTCGTCGGCGGAAATCTTCACCGCGCTTTTTGCCGGCGGTTTCCTACGCGAGGGTCGCGACCGCTTCGTCATATCGCCCGGGCACTACGTCATAAGTCTGTATGCGGCGGCCGCGCAGGTTGGACGAATCCCAAGAGAGGCCCTCGCTTCCTACGGCAAAGACGGAGCGACGCTGGAGGCCATCGGCGGGGAACGGACGCCCGTCGTGGATATGGTGTGCGGCTCGCTCGGCCAGGGCTTGTCCGTCGCCGTCGGCTATGCCCTGGCCGCTAGACTTGCCGGTGAAGACCGTCGCACTTTCGTGTTCCTCAGCGACGGCGAACTTGAGGAAGGACAGATCTGGGAGGCGGCAATGTTTGCCGCCCACAACCGTGATCGCACCGGTCCCCTGGTCGCGGTGATCGACGCCAACAATTCGCAGGTCGACGGCCCGGTGACCTCGGTCACGACCCTCGAGCCGCTCGCGGCCAAGTGGCGCGCCTTCGGCTGGCGGGTCGCCGAGGTCGACGGTCACGATCTCGACGCTCTCTGCGGCGCCTTCGCAAGCGGTGCCGTTGGTGCGCCGCTGGCGGTGATCGCGCGGACGCAGATCACCGGAGGGATGAAGTCGATCCCGCCCACGATCGACGGTCATTTCATCAAGCTCGACGCCGAGCTTGCGGGCGCGCTGACCAAGGAACTGGAGGCGTCCCTTGTTTGACCCGCCCTACGAGACGGTCCTGAAGCCCTACGGCCAAGCCCTGCTCGCCCTAGCGCGCCGAAACACGAAGGTCATTTGCCTCGGGGCTGACCTGACGCGTCAGACCGAGACCGACATGTTCCGCGACGCGATCGGCGAGCGCTTTTTCAACGTCGGCGCGGCCGAGGCGAACATGATCGTTATCGCCGGCGGCCTCGCAAGGGCTGGCCATATCGTCTTCGTCAGCACGTTCTCGGTCTTCTGCACGCCTCGATGCTTCGACCAGATCGCATGGCGGTCGCCTACCCAAGCTGAACATCAAGATCATCGGCTTCATGCCTGGATGTCGAGGCCCGAGGGCCGAGCCATCAGGCGATCGACGACGTTGCGCAGATGCGCGCGCTGCCGAACATGACGGTAGTCGAGCCCGCTGACGCGCTCGAGGTCACCCAGGCGGTAGATTTGATCGCCGACCATGCCGGGCCCGTCTACATGCGCCTCAAGCGTGGCGAAACACCGATGATTTTCGAGGCCAGCCACCGGCTTGATCTCGCCAAAGCGCAGATCCTGCGCGGCGGCGCAGGCGGCGACGCGCTGATCGTCGCCGCCGGCATGATGATCCCCCCTGCGCTGGCGGCGGCGCGCGCGCTGGAAGAGAACGGCGTGGTCGCCACGGTCGTCAACGCCCCCGTCGTCAAGCCTCTGGACGCGGAGACGATCGTGGCCAAGGCGCGCCAGAGCCGTATCGTCGTGACGGCGGAGAACCACACGGTGATTGGCGGCCTCGGCTCAGCGGTCGCCGAGGCGCTGGCGGAGGCTGGCGTTCCCGCACCGCTGCGCCGCGTCGGGGTGCGCGACGTCTTCGCGGAGGCCGGCAGTCGCGAATACCTGTTCAGCCGTTACGGGCTCGGCACCCAGGACATACTCGACGCCGTCTGGAAGGGACTCGCGATCAACCGGCCGCCGCCATGCGCGACGTCCTTCGAGGCAGCGCCGGGAGCCTACGCGCCGGTCTGATCGGCGGGTCGATAACCAATCTGACAGGGAGGAACGCGATGTCGTTGCAGCCATTTGTCCCCACGCCGGACTTCGAGGAATACAAGGAGCGCTTCAAAAACCATCACTGCTGTCCGGCTAAAAATCGAATAAATTCAATTGGTTAGTTATTTGTAAAGTATTGGATTTTGTTTGGTCGATTGTAAGCGCTTGATATATTGGCATTTTCTCGAAGAGGGCGATCGAGAAAATTTGCAACAATGTGTAGAGCGACGCCTCCAAGGCGAGGCGCTTTTTTACGATGGCGACGAGGACATAAACCGAGACGGCGATCCATATCTGCGTCTTCACGGCGTTTTCCGACGTGCCGTAGAACTGCTTGATCCGCAAGTGCTGCTTGATCCATTTGAAGAAAAGTTCCACTTGCCACCTGTTTTTGTATAGGGCGGCGATGGTCAAGGCCGGAAGGCCGAAGTGATTGGTCAAAAACACCAGCGTCTTGCGCGTCTCGGCGTCCTTGAATCGGACGCGTCGCAGGCGTTCTGGATAATGTGCGCCGGTGTAATGGCCTTTGAGAGCGACGGATTGGTCGCAGATGATCCCGGTCGAACGATCCGTCGGCGTGGAAGAGACTCGGCGAGCGTTCATGTTCGACTTGGCCCGCGTCACGAAGAACGCCCCGGCCCGATGGATGGCGTGAAGGCGGGTGAAGTCCACGTAGCCGCGATCCATGACGTAAATGGCGCCGGGTTCGGGAAGCAGCAGGTCGAGCGCATGGACGTCGTGCAACTTGCCGTCCGAAACATGAATGAAGCTCGGAATATTGCCCCGCAAATCGAGCAGGGTGTGCATCTTCACCGCCGCCTTGGTCGTCCGGAAATGCGCCCAGGGAAAGACCGACAGACACAGGTCGATCGTTGTCGAATCCAGGGCATAGACGGTATTGGTCAGGTCCAGGCCAAGGTCCTCGTTGGCGTAGAGCTTCCTCGCTTGGACAATCAGTCGCTGGGCCAAATCCGCGTAGATGCGCCAGTCGCGCGTTTCGTTGGCGTCCGCCAGCGTCGAGCGCCGGACCGGTTCGCGCAAACCCATGTGGTAGAGCTTCGACGCCTGGACGGACAGGCAGGTCTCGATATCGCGCAGGCTCTCCCGGTAGGTCAGTTGGGCAAACGCCATGACCCGATATTGCTCGGCGCAGGGGAAAACCCGCACCCGATGGTCGCCGCCATAACGGGAGACAATCCTCGTGAATGTCGTCCAAGGCACAAAATCCATGAGTTGCGCGAAAAGCGTTTTGCCCAAGTACATGGCCATCTCCACAGGAAAACCCGCGAGACTGCCCTGCCACTCGGTTCAAGTCGACACCGCCCATCTTCCCCCGCAAACCCAATCAATCAGCCGATCTCCAAGAGACGACCCTTCAGTCAACCGGACAGCAGTGAAAACCATTACAAACTCGAGCGCCGCGCGGATGGCGTGATCCTCGCTCAGGCGCACACCTGCGGCGGCCCCATCCAGCTCAGCGTGGAAAATCATCGCTCGGTCGGTCAGCTGTTCAAGACGATCGGCGCAGATCCAAAAAACGAGCTCTTGATCTTCACTGGCAGCGGCGAAGACTTCATGATGGACGCCGACCCCGACGGTTTCGAGCTCGAGAAGAAGGATCTCGCCTACTGGGCCTATGAATACGCCTACAAGGACGGCCGCATCAATGTCAGCTCGCTGGTCAACGATCTCGAGATTCCGACCATCGGCGTCATCAACGGGCCCGGCTTCCACACCGAGATGTGTCTGATGTGCGATCTGACGATCTGTGCCGAGGACGCGATCCTTTACGATTTGCACTACGACATCGGCTCGGTCCCGGGCGACGGCATTCACAGCTGCTTTCAGGAACTGCTCGGCGTCAAACGCGCAGCCTATGCATTGCTGACGGGCCAGGCGATCGACGCCAAGACCGCGCTGGAATACGGGATGATCAACGAGATCGCCCCGCGTGAGAAGTTGATTGAGCGCGCCTATACGCTGGCGGATCACGTGATGACTCAGCCGCGCACGACCCGCCGCCTCACTACGCAGATCGTCCGCCGTCCGTGGCGACAGCGGATCACCAACGACCTCGATGGCGGGTTCGGTATCCAGATGTTCGCCCATCTCGCAAAGAGGGCGGCTGTGCACGGAAGGCAGCACATCGGCGACACCGTCGCCTACGTCCGCAAGGGCAAGAAGAACAACTTTGACAAGTGAGGGCGGGGCGTCGCGCCGCGGCGCCAGCCTGTCACAAGTCATAGCGGTCGCAAGTCATAACAAGGGAGGAAACAATGCGCCTGGTTACGCGCCGGACATTTGGTAAGCTTGCGGTCGCCGCCTCGGCCACGGCCGCTGCGCCGCTCAGATTTCGCGAATTCGGCCGAAGGGCCGATTCGCATCGGCTTTAGCATCGCGCAGACCGGCAATATCGCGTCGGGAGGGAAGGCCGGACTTGCGGCGCTCGAATTGTGGCGCAGCGACGTCAATGCCGCGGGCGGCCTGCTCGGCCGGCAGGTCGAGTTCGTCGCCTATGACGACCAGAGCCAGGCGAGCAACGTGCCGGGCATCTACGCCAAGCTAATGGACATCGACAAGGTCGATCTGCTGCTGGCCCCCTACGGCACAAATCTCACCGCGGTTGTGATGCCGATGATCGTGCAGCGCAACCGCTTTGTCCTCGGTCAGTTCGAGATCGGTCAGAATGACAAGCTCGGGTTCGACAAGTTCTTCGAGATCGCCCCTTGGGGTCCGAAGCCGGGCGCCAACTGGTGCCGGGGCTTCTTCGATCTCGCGAAGCGTCACAGCTATAAAACCCTCGTCATTGTCAATTCCGACGCCGAATTCTCCGCAAACGCCGCTAGCGCGGGAGCGAAAATCGCTGAGGAATACGGCGTGAAGGTGCTGTCGGTTCAGCACTATCCGCCGAACACTGTCGATTTCTCGGGCATCCTGCGCAGCGTCAACGCGGTGACGCCCGACTTCGTGTTCGTCGCCTCCTATCCGGCGGAGTTGGCGGCGTTGATCCGAGGCATCTCGGAGATCGGCATCGCCGACAGCGTGCAGATGTTCGGCGGCGCGATGGTCGGCATTCAATACGCCCAGCAGCTCGCAAGCCTTGGCTCGGCGCTCAACGGCGTCACCAACTACGACACCTACGTCGTGGCGCCGACCATGAACTTTCCCGGAATTGCTGAATTCCTCGAGCGCTATCAGAAGGCCGCCGAGCGCGAAAAGGTCGATGCGCTCGGTCATTTCCTCCCGCCCTTCTTCTACGCCGGCGGTCAATTGATCGCAGCGGCGGTGAAGGCCGTGGGCAGCGTCGACGAAGACAAGATGGCCAAGTGGCTACATGCGAATTCCGTCGACACGATCGTCGGACCAATCAAATTCGGCCCCGACGGCAACTGGGTCGAGAGCCGCATCGTTTGGGCGCAGTATCGCGACGTCAGGGACAATGACATCGACCAGTTCCGCAAGCCAGGCAGGCAGATCATCCTGCAACCAGAAGCCCTGGAGACGGGAAAATTGGCCGCTCCATACGACAAGGCTCGGGGCTGAGCTTGACCGAAATTTGCGCCGCCGGTTTCGCTTCGTCGCGGCCGGCGCGCATGACGAGTGGTCGACGCGCATGACGCTCAATCTCGCGCTGAACGCGATCGTTTCCGGCGTACTGCTCGCGGGCGTCTACGCTATCGCCAGCCTCGGCCTGACAATCACGTTCGGATTGCTGCAAATTCCGAACGTCGCGCATCCGACCTTCATTGTGCTCGGCGCCTACTGCGCCGCGTTTCTGAACGCGTTTGGGCTCGACCCCATCATCGGCGGTCTTTTGTTCACCCCCCTGTTCTACGTCGGTGGTGTGCTGTTTTATCAGGTTTACTACCAGACCTTCGAACGGCGAGGCCGCAGCAACACACTGCAGAGCTTCACCTTCTTCTTCGGCATAGCACTGGTGCTGCAGGTCTCGCTGATCCTGATCGCAGGAGTTGATCTGACCTCCGTCAGCGCCCCCTATATCGGCAAGAGCCTTCGGATCGGCACGGTGACGATGCCCTACCGCCTCGTCATCCCGTTCCTCATGGGGGCGACGGTGGGGTTTGGCATGTGGCTCATCCTGATGCGGACGCGCGCAGGTCTCGCGCTGCGCGCGGTCGCGCACGACGCCAACGCGTTGAGGATCTGCGGCCTCAGCCCGACCCGCGCGAAAGCTAACGGCTTTGGAATCGCCATGGCCACCGCCTCGCTGGCGGGGGCGGCCCTCATCGTCGTCAGCCCCGTCGATCCGTTCTCGGGCATCCAGTACATCGGACGCACATTCGCGATTGTCGTGCTGGCGGGAATGGGCAGTGTGCCGGGCACGCTGGTCGCGGCTCTCGCCATCGGCGTGGTGGAGAGTTTGGTGATCACCTTTGTCGGCGCGACCTGGGCGCCGGGGGTCGCGTTCGCCGCGCTGCTGGGTACGCTCGCGATCCGGCCCTCGGGCATTTTCGGGATCGCGCGATGAGCACGGCCTACTTCTTGGCAGCGGCGGTCGTAGTCGTCGCGCTCGGCGCGATCGCGCCGCATGTCGTCGGCAACGGCTATGTGTTCTACGCAGGCTTCATCGCGCTGCAATACGTCGTCATCGCCACGGCGTGGAACATCCTGGGCGGCTATGCGGGCTTCGTCAATTTCGGCAGCGGCGCCTTCGTCGGCGTCGGGGTCTACGCCGCGGTCTTCCTGTTCAAGGCCTGGGGCGCGCCGCTGTGGGCGCAGCTTCCCGGCGCCGCCTTCGCCGGCGGTCTGTTGGGCCTCGGCATGGGCTATCTGACGCTGCGCATCCAGGGCGTCTATTTTTCGATCGGCACGCTCGCGCTGACGACGGTTGTCAGCACGGTCATCGTCAACTGGGGCTTCGTCGGCGCCGCTCGCGGGGCGACGGTCATGGCGCCTACCCCGACATTCTGGTTCCACGACGTCGTCAGCTACGTATTTTTCGCGATGCTGGCGCTGGCGGTCCTCAGCGTGGCGATCGCGCGCGGGATCGAACGCTCGTGGATAGGGCGAGGCCTCGCGGCGATCCGCGCCGACGGCAACGCGGCGGAATGCGCGGGCGTGCCGACCCTGAAGCTGAAGCTGCTGGCGGCGACGATCAGCGGAGCGCTGCTGGCGGCCGCCGGCGCGCCCTATCCTTACTACGCGTCCTACGTCGAGCCGGACTTGGCCTTCTCGATCAACTATGCGCTCAACGCGCTCGCCATGCCGCTGATCGGGGGCACCCGCAACTGGACCGGGCCGGTCATCGGCGCGCTGCTCTTGAGCGGCGTCGAGCAGGCCGCGACCGTGACCATTCCCTCGGAGATCAATCTGCTGATCGTCGGCCTCGTGCTGATCGGATTCGTCGCGCTGGCGCCGGATGGCTTGCTCGGCCTGGCCAGCCAGGCGGCGGCCTGGGGCCGGCGCCGATGAGCGAGATGATTCTCGCAGTTCACGATCTCTCGAAGCGGTTCGGCCCGCTTGTAGCGGTCAACGACGTCACGCTCGAAGTCACGCGCGGCGAAAAGCTGGGCATCATCGGCCCGAACGGGTCAGGAAAGACGACACTGATCAATTGCGTCACGGGAGTGCTGCGCCCCGAACGAGGCGCAGTTATTTTCAACGGTAGAGACGTCTCCGGATGGCCGGCATATCGACGCGCCCGGCTCGGCATGGCGCGCAGTTTCCAGATTCCGCGGCCCTTCGTAGGCATAAGCGTGCTTGAGAACGTCAGGGTTCCGCTGGACTATGTGCATCGCGCTCACCACGATGCGACGCGCGCGCGCCAACTGCTCTCGCTGGTCGGCCTCGAAGCCCGCGCCGATCATCCGGCCGAATTGCTTACCCACCTCGAACTGCGCAAGCTCGAGCTCGCGCGCGCGCTCGCAGCCGAGCCGCTCCTCCTGATCGCGGACGAAGTCATGGCGGGGCTTGCGGAGAGCGAAATCGACGAAGTGCTGGAGACGCTGTTCGTCCTGAACGATCAGGGCGTCACAGTCGTCATGATCGAGCACATCATGCACGCGATCATGCGCTTTTCCAGGCGGCTGATTTGCATGGAGACCGGCAGAATCATTGCCGACGGTGCGCCACAAGACGTGGGAAAGGATCCGGAAGTGCGGAGAGTTCTACTTTGGCAAATAGGCTTGTCCTCGAGGGTCTATCCGCCGGCTACGGCGCCGTGTCGGTTCTCGGGGACTTGTCGCTCGAAGTGCGCCAGGGCGAACTGGTCGCGCTGCTCGGCACCAACGGCAACGGAAAGAGCACGCTGCTGAATGCGATCATGGGCCTCATCCGGTCGACGTCGGGCTCGGTCCGGCTCGAATGGGAGGGCGAAATCGCGGAGCTCAGAGGCCTTCGCGCCGAGCAGATCGTCGGGCATGGCGTCACGCTCGTCCCGGAGGGGCGGCGTCTCTTCCCGCATCTGACGGTCGAGGAGAACCTGACGCTCGGCGGATCGGGGAAGCGCGCGCGGGCGCGGCTGAGCGAGAATATCAAGTTTGCCTTCTCGACGTTCCCGCTGCTTGCCGAGCGGCGCGATCAGCGGGCGGGAACGATGAGCGGCGGCCAGCAGCAGGTGCTCGCGATCGCCCGCGCGCTGATGTCGGAGCCACGCATGATGCTAATCGACGAGCCGTCCGTAGGACTTGCACCAGTGGCCGTCGACCATGTGTTCGAGAACATCAAGAGCCTGCAGCGGGAGCGCGGACTCGCAGTGCTGATGGCCGAACAAAGCATCGTGCAGACGATTGCGATCGCGGACCGTTCCTATCTGATCACCCACGGTCGGATCGCGAGCGAGTTCGACCGCGAGCACGCGAAGGCGTCCGCCGACGCGATCCGACACACGTTGCTGGGAGGCGTCGGCTAATGAAGGGCACGCGAAAAGACGATGTCCGCGGGTTGCGGACGGCAATCCTGGGCGCCGGATGGTGGGGTCGTCACATCACGCAGGCGTTGCGGGAGAGCGATCGAGTGCGAGTTGTCACCGCTTTCGATCCCGCGACGGATGCGTCGAGAGAATTCGCGCAAAGGCACGGCTTGTCGCTCGCTCCGTCTTTCGAGGCGGTGCTCGCCGACGACGCGATCGACGCGGTGATCGTCGCGACGCCGCACGCGCTCCACGAACCGCAGGCGCTCGCCGCCCTCGCGGCGGGCAAAGCGGTCTTCTGCGAGAAGCCGCTGGCGATGACCGCCGCCGCCGCGCGCAGGATCATCGCCGCCAGCCGGCAGAAAGGACTCGCCCTCGGCATCGGCCACGAGCGGCGCTTCGAGCCGGCGATGGAAGAGGCGCTGACGATCCTGCGTAGCCGCGGGCAGGGCAAGCTGCTGCACATGGAGGCCAATGTCAGCCATGACGGCTTTGCGAAGATCGCCCCTGGAAATTGGCGCCATAGTCCGGCCGATGCGCCCGCGGGGGCGATGACGGGACTCGGCGTGCATCTGACTGACCTCTTCATCTCCTTCGCCGGACGCCCGGTCAGCCTGCGCGCCGCGACCGGGAAAAAAACCGACATTCCCGCCGCGGAAGATTTCATCTCCTGCGATTTGCGCTTCGCCTCCGGCGCGACGGGCGCGTTCACCTGCCTCTCGGCCACCCCCTACTACGGCAGGCTCACCGTGTTCAGCCAGGACGGGTGGCTGGAGGCGCGGGAGAGAGACAACGTCGACCGCGGCGCGCCGTCGGAGCTTGTCGTCTGCGACAAACAAGGCGAGCGAACGACGCGAATGTTTGCGGCTGCGCCCACGGTCCGCGCCAACATCGAGTTCCTGGGCGGCGGCTGTCATGGGCGAGGCGCCCTACCGTTTCAGCGCGGCGGAGATCCTGGACAATGCAAGGGTCCTCGAGGGTGTTGTGCGGTCGTCGCGCAACGATTCTGCCGAGGTGGCGTTGGATACCCTCTAGCGACGGACGAGGAGGCGACAAGATGAAGGTAGGCTTTGTCGGACTGGGCGGAATGGGATCGGCCATGGCCGCCAATCTCATGAAGGCGGGCCACGAGGTCGCGGTCTGGAGCCGCCGGCCGGAGCCTGCGGAGCGCTTGCGCGAACTTGGCGCGCTCGTGGTCGAAAGCCCGGGTGATGCATTCCAGGGCGACGCATTCATCTCGATGCTCTCCGACGATGCGGCCGTGCGCGCCGTTATTGTCGAGCAAGGGTTGCTCGCCGGGAAGACCGATACCGTTCATATCAATTCCGCCACGATCTCGGTCGCATGCGCCGAGGAAATGACGAGGCTGCACCGCGAGGCGGGCGTGCCCTATCTCGCCGCGCCGGTGTTCGGGCGGCCAGAGGCCGCGGCGGCCGCGAAGCTGCACGTCGTCGCCGCCGGCGATCCTACCATCATCGTCAAGGTCCAACCGCTGTTCGACGCGATCGGACAAAAGACCTGGATTGTCGGCGACCAGCCAAGCCAGGCCAATGTCGTCAAGATCTGCGGAAACTTCATGCTGGCCTCCGCGATCGAGACGCTGTCCGAGGCCTCCGCGCTGGCCAACGCCCATGGCGTTCCGACCAAAACGTTGCTCGAACTGATGACCTCGACGCTGTTCGCCTCGCCGGCTTACCAGATCTACGGAAAGATCATCGCCGATCAGAGGTTTGAACCGGCCGGCTTCCGCCTGAAGCTCGGCTTCAAGGACGTTCGCCTTGCATTGGCGGCGAGCGAAGCTTTGAACGTCCCGCTGCCGTTCGGCGCAGCGCTGCGCGATGTGTTCCTCGAGGCGATCGCGGGCGGCCTCGGCGACGCCGACTGGTCGGCGATCAGCCAGGTCGCCCAGCGTCGGGCCCACCTGCCGAGCGACGCCGGGCCCGCCAAATCCTGAACGTAGTCCCGAGACGAGGAGGCAACCCATGAACGAGATCGCCGCGCTCAGCCCCCGCATCCTGAGGCCTTCGGACGCCGATCCGAACTGGCGATGGGACCGGCACATTCCCGCGCTCGGCCACACTTCGGTCGATTTCGAGCGTCGCGTGGATCACGATCGGCTGCGCCGCTACCGACTTTCTCGCGCCAAACAGGCGCTGGACGCTTCGCAATGCGGCGCGCTGCTGCTCTTCGACGTCAACAACATCCGCTACGTCACGGGCACGAAGATCGGCGAGTGGGAGCGCGACAAGATGTGTCGCTTTGCGCTGCTCGCGCGCGACGCCGAGCCCTTCGTCTGGGACTTCGGGTCTGCGGCGGTGCATCACCGACTCTATTGCGACTGGCTCGACCCGTCGCATTGCCGCGCCGGCGTGGTGGGCATGCGCGGCACCATCCCGCCATCGTTCGGGCTGATGAAGCGCTACGCCGAGGAGATTGCCGGCCTGCTGCGTGAGGCCAAGGCGGCGGACATGCCGGTCGGCGTCGACTACGCGGAAACCGCGATGTTCTTCGCGCTGCAGGAGGCTGGGCTCAAGGTCGTCGACGGGCAGCAGATCATGCTCGACGCCCGTGAGATCAAAAACATCGACGAGATCCAATTGCTCAACCAGGCCGCCGCGATGGTGGACGGTGTCTATCACAGAATCTGGGAAGAGCTGAAGCCGGGCGTTCGCGAGAACGATATCGTCGGCATGGCGAACCAGATGCTGTACGTAATGGGATCGGACGACGTCGAGGCGATCAATGCAATCTCCGGCGAGCGCTGCAACCCACATCCCCACAACTTCACCGATCGCATCTTCCGGCCCGGCGACCAGGCGTTCTTCGACATCCTGCAAAGCTATCAGGGCTACCGCACCTGCTACTACCGGACCTTCAATCTCGGCCGCGCCACGCAGTCGCAGCATGACGCCTACAAGCGGGCCCGCGAGTGGCTCGACGCGGCGATTGCCCTGATCAAGCCGGGCGTCATGACCGACGCCGTCGCACGCGCGTGGCCTGCGGCTACGGATTACGGCTTTCCTGATGAACTCTCCGCTTTCGGCCTGCAATTCGGGCACGGGCTTGGCCTCGCGCTGCACGAGCGGCCGATCATCAGCCGCGTCGTCAGCCTGGAAAATCCGATGGAGATCAAGACCGGCATGGTGTTCGCTCTGGAGACCTACTGCCCGGCGACCGACGGGTTTTCGGCGGCGCGCATCGAGGAAGAGGTGGTCGTCACCGACAAGGGCTGCACGGTCATTACGCTCTTTCCCGCCGAAGAGCTGCCGATCGCCAACCGTTACTGAGCGCGGCCTTACGACCGCGCGGGGAGAAGCCGATGAGCTCGACGTCTGAATCCAATTCGGACAAGTATCTCAGGATGTACCGGCAGATGGCTCGCATTCGCGCCTTCGAGGACAACGCCAATCAGCTCTACCTTTCGGCGAAGATGCCGGGGCTCACGCACATGAGCAGCGGACAGGAGGCGGTCGCGGTCGGCGTCTGCTCCGCGCTCGAGGTCAACGACAAGATCACTTCCACGCATCGCGGCCATGGGCACTGCCTCGCCAAGGGCGCCGAGATCAAGCGGATGTTCTGCGAGCTTCTCGGCAAGGTCGAGGGCTATTGCCGCGGCAAGGGCGGCTCGATGCACATCGCCGATCAGGATCACGGCAATCTCGGCGCCAACGCGATTGTCGGCGCCGGGGCCGGCATCGCGACCGGCGCCGCGCTATCGGCCAAACGTCTCGGCACGAAATCGGTCACGGTCTGCTTCTTCGGCGACGGCGCGCTCGGCCAGGGCTTGATCTACGAAGTGATGAACATGGCCGCGCTCTGGAAGCTGCCGGTCATCTACGCCTGCGAGAACAATCTCTATGGCGAGTACACCAAGGTCGAGGAAATGGCTGCCGGCTCCCTCACCGCGCGCGCAGCCGCTTTCGGTATCGAGGCCCACGTCGTGGACGGCCAAGATGTTCTGGCCGTCAACCGGATCACGCAAGAGCTGGTGGATCGGGCGCGCAAAGGCGACGGCCCATTCTTTCTTCAGCTCGACACCTACCGATTCCACGGCCACCACGTCGGCGACATCAACCGCGAATACTATCGGACGAAAGAGGAGGAGGCGTTCTGGAAAGCCGAGCGCGATCCGATCCTGCTGTTTGGCAAGTGGTTGGCCGCCGAGAAGATCATCAGCGGGAAGCAATTGCAGGCGATCGGCGAGGAGGTGCGGGCCGAGGCCGATGAGGCCGTCGCCTACGCCTTGGCGGCGCCCTACCCCGCGTCCGAGGAAGTCGGGATGCATGTCTTCGTCGAAAAGGCGGCCTAGCGATGGCGATGCGGGAGATCACTCTGGCCAAAGCCGTCAACGAGGCCATTGCCGAGGAGATGCGGCGCGACCCGACCGTCTTCCTGATCGGCGAGGACGTCGCCGAAGCCGGGACTCCGTTCAAGGTCCTCTCGGGGCTCGTGCAGGAGTTCGGCTCGGAGCGGATTATCGACACGCCGATCTCAGAGCCCGGCTTCATGGCGATTGCGGTCGGCGCCGCAATGACCGGGTCGCGCCCGATCGTCGATCTCATGTTCGGCGACTTCCTGTTCCTGGCGATGGATCAGCTCTGCAATCAGGCGGCGAAAACCCATTACATGTCGGGCGGCAAGCTGAAGGCGCCGCTGGTTCTGCGCACCAACCTCGGCGCGACGCGACGCTCGGCGGCTCAGCATTCCCAGTCGCTGCATGCGCTGGTCGCACACGTTCCCGGGCTGAAAGTTGTCCTGCCCTCCTCGGCTTACGAGGCGAAGGGGCTGTTGAAGACCGCGATCCGCGACGACAATCCGGTCGTCGTGTTCGAAGACAAGCTGATGTATCAGGACAAGGCGCTGGTTCCCGACGAGGAATATCTGATCCCGTTCGGCGTCGCCAACGTGGTGCGGCAGGGATCCGACGTCACGCTGGTCGCCACATCCTCAATGGTGCAGGTCGCCCGGCAGGCGGCCGAGATGCTGGCCGAGGAAGGGATCGGGGCCGAGGTGATCGATCCGCGAACCCTCGTGCCGCTGGACGAAGAGACGATTCTGGCTTCCGTCCGCAAGACGGGACGGGCGATTGTCATCGACGAGGGCCATCAGAGTTTTGGCGTGACCGCAGAGATCGCCAGCCGCATCAGCGAAAAGGCGTTCTACTATCTCGACGCGCCAGTGCAGCGGATCGGCGCGATGGACGTACCCGTGCCGTTCTCGCCGCCGCTCGAGGACCTGACGGTGCCGACGCCGAAGGTCGTCGTGGAGCGCGCTCGGCTCGCGATGAAGGGGGAGCCTTTCCATGCCGCGTGACGTGATCATGCCGGCGCTCGGCATGGCGCAGAAGACCGGTTCGATCGTCCGATGGCGCAAGCTGCCGGGCGAGGCGGTGAAGGTCGGCGACGTGTTGATGGAGGTCGAAACCGACAAGGCCGTGATGGAAGTCGAGGCCGACGTGGATGGCGTTTTGATCGACGTGACGGCAGCGCCCGGCGAGGAGATTCCGGTCGGCTTGGTGATCGCGAGGATCGCCGACGGCCCCGTCTCGGCGGCCGCTGCGATTTCCGCGCCGACCGCCGAGCGAGCGAGCGCGCAACCGGCGCCCTCCGACCCGGCGCTTGCCGCGGCGTCCGCGCCTTCGCCTCGCAAGACCGGACGCATCTTTGCTTCGCCGCGCGCGCGGAGGCTCGCAGCGGAGCAGCGGCTCGACCTTGCGAAACTGGCCGAGGCCGGCGAGCCTCAACCTTATCTGGTCCGGCATCTGGCCGCGCTCCGGGCGCCTGCTCCCGAACCCGCTCGTCGCGAAACGCGTCCCGCCCAGGCGCCCGCGCCGGCGTTGCGGCTGACTGCGACGCTGCGCGGGGATTGCCTTGCGGATTTCTGCGCCTGGCGGCGGGCCGAAACCGGCGCCCCGACGGAGGAGATCGCCGTCATGGCCGGCATGGCGGCCGCCGCGTTCCGGCCGAGCGCTCCGGACGCGTCGCTGGTCGTCGCAGCCGAGGTCTTTGGCCGGATGCAGAGCTTCGTCGACCCCGATCGCGTCGGGCTCGGCGGCGCGCGGCCGGCCGAGACAGGGGCCGAGCCGGCGCTCGTGCTGCGAGATTTGCGTGGCGCCGCGATAACCGACCTCACGCTCGGCGCCGAGGCCGCACCGGTGCTGAACGTCATGCGGCGCGGGGCCGAGACCTTCGTCACGCTCGAATGTGCGCCGACCCAATTACGGCCGGAAACTGCGGTCGCCGTAATTTCGGAATTCGCCGGGCGTCTCGCCGAACCGCTTCGGCATCTGCTGTGAACCTGGAGACAGCGATGTATACCGAGCTTTATATCGACGGCAGCTGGCGCGAGGGCGCCGCGAAAGAGCGCTTCGACGTCGTCAACCCCGCCACGGAGGAGACGCTCGCCTCCGTCGCCTCGGCGGAGATTGCCGACGCCGACGCCGCGCTCAATGCCGCGCAGGCCGCCTTTGCGGATTGGGCGAGCCGCTCGCCGCGGCATCGATCGGAGGTGCTGCGCAAGATCTTCGACCTGATGACCGCGCGGCTGCCGGACATCGCCCGCCTCATCACGCTCGAGAACGGCAAAGCCCGAGCCGACGCGATGGGTGAGGCGGCCTACGCGGCCGAGTTCTTCCGCTGGTTTGCGGAAGAAGCGGTGCGCGCGGATGGGCTCGTCGTCCGTGCCCCCGCCTCCGGCGCAAGGATTGTCGTCCAGCACAAGCCGGCCGGCATTGCGGCGCTCGTCACACCCTGGAACTTTCCCGCCGCCATGGGCACGCGCAAGATCGCGCCCGCACTGGCCGCCGGCTGTCCCGTCATCGTCAAGCCCGCTTCCGCGACGCCGCTCACCATGCTGAAGTTGATGCCGCTGTTCGAACAGGCGGGTGTGCCGAAGGGCGTCGTCAACGTGCTGCCGTCGAGGAAATCAGGCCCGCTGATCGACCATCTGCTGCATGATCCCCGCGTGCGGGTCATCAGCTTCACCGGCTCCACCGAGGTGGGACGCAAATTGTTGCGCTCCGCCGCCGATTGCGTCGTGACTCCGGCGATGGAACTCGGCGGCAATGCGCCGGTGCTCGTCTTCGACGACGCCGACATCGAGACCGCGGTGGATGGGTCGATGGTGGCCAAGATGCGCAATATGGGCGAGGCCTGCACGGCGGCCAACCGGTTCTACGTGCACGAGAGCGTGGCCGAGGAGTTCACGGGTCGGCTGACGGAGAGGATGGCCGCTCTCAAGATGGGCGACGGGCTCGAGCCGGGCGTGGACATCGGCCCGCTCGTCAACGCCGAAACCCGCGACAAGGTGGCCGCGCTCGTTGAAGACGCGGTCGCCAAAGGCGCGGAGTTACGGCTCGGCGGCGCGATTCCTAACCGCAAAGGCTTTTTCTATCCGCCGACGGTTCTGACGAAATTGCCCGCCGACGCCGCCTGCGTGCGGGAGGAAATCTTCGGCCCCGTGGCGGCGATCCAGACTTTCCGAGACCAGGAGGAAGCGATCGCGCGCGCCAACGATACGGAATATGGCCTCGTCGCTTACGTTTTCACGCGTGACATGAACCGCGGGATGCGGGTCAGCGAACGGCTGGACTTCGGGATGGTCGGGCTCAACCGCGGCCTCGTGTCCGATCCGGCTGCGCCGTTCGGCGGCATGAAGCGGTCAGGCCTTGGTCGCGAGGGCGGACACGAGGGCATGTTCGAGTTCATGGAGACTCAATACATCTCGGCGAGTTGGTGATGGCGGCCATGAGCGTTACCGCGAGCCCCGCCGTGCGGGCTGAAGCGCGTCGCACCGGGGTCGATCTGACGACGGTGGCAAAGGCCGCCGGCCGCGACACGCTGACGAGGGAAGACCTCGATCGACATGCGGCGCAGCCGGCCGAAGCGCCGATCAGGCAAGATCACCTTCGCTTCTGGGACGTCGATCACGCGCGATGGGGCCCAGTGACCAGTGAGCCGATGCCGCGAATAGCGCAGGTTGCCGCCGCCAATCTGTCCGCCGCGCAGGCCGTTATCCCGCAGGTGACCAATCACGGCCGCGCCGACATGCGGCGCATCGAAGCGTTCCGCGCGAGCCTCAAGGAAGAGGCGGCCGCGCGCGGCGTGAAACTCACCGCGCTCGCTTTCCACGTGA
Organism: uncultured Alphaproteobacteria bacterium; assembly: GCA_963770035.1. Classification (GTDB taxonomy): domain Bacteria; phylum Pseudomonadota; class Alphaproteobacteria; order Rhizobiales; family Beijerinckiaceae; genus Roseiarcus. Next base: position 102,532 of record CAVYON010000015.1, read on the forward strand.
AAGCGCTGGCGCGCTGTCTCATTGAATTCCCGCGCTTCAACGCGTCGCTGAGCACTGACGGCGACACTCTCATCATTAAGCATTACGTGCATGTCGGCGTGGCGGTGGACGCCCCGAACGGCCTCGTCGTGCCGGCGATCCGCGACGCCGACCGCAAGGGCGTCTGGCGCATCGCCGCCGAGATCGCGGACCTGGCGGCGCGCGCGCGAGACCGCAAGTTACGACCGGAGGACCTTGGCGGCGCGTCGATGTCTATCTCCAATCTGGGCGGCATTCGCGGCGGGGGATTCACGCCGCTCGTCAATCCGCCGGAAGTCGCGATCATGGGTCTGAGCCGCGCCGAAACCTTTCCGATCTGCGAGAACGGCGCCTGGTCGCCTGTCCCGATGGTTCCACTCAGCCTGTCCTGGGACCACCGAATCGTGACCGGTGTCGAGGCGGCGCTATTCCTGACGCGCTACGAGGCCCTCTTCGCCGATCCGCGCCGCTTGGTCATCTAGCCAGATCAACCTCGTTCACGCCGGACTCCAAAGATCAAGGGGAACCTTGCCATGTTGGAAACGCCATCCCTCGCCGCTCCGCTTGCGCTCAATCACGTCGGCGTCACCGTTCCCGACATTTTCGGGGCGATAGAATGGTACGGCGCCGTCTTCGGCTTCAACTGCATCATGGGGCCTCGCCTCCTCGAGGCGGAGGCCGCAGCGAGCCAAGACACGGGGCATGTGTCTGGGCCCCATTTCCGGCGAGCCTACCAAGCTCATCTTCTTACCGCGAACGGCGCCGGCCTCGAGCTTTTCCAATTCATTGATCCGCCTGTCGCCGCTCCCGAGGGACGGATCGTCTACGAACGGCCTGGCCCTTGGCACCTATGTTTTACGCATCCGGATGTGGACGCGATGGTCGCCCGCATCGTGGCGGCGAAGGGACGTCATCATGCTGGACCCTTTGCGTTTGTACCTGGTCGTCCCTGGCGGCTCGCCTATTGTTTTGATCCTTGGTCCAATACGGTCGAGATCATCTCGCACACTTACGCCGAAGTCTTCTCGAACTGGCCTCAGCCAGGGATGACTTCGGGGCCGCATATAATGGTCGCCGCAGACCCAAGCCTCGGAGAAAAATAAATCGAAGCTCCTCGCCCATGCCCCATTTGTTCGCTCGGGTGCCGTGGAGGGCTCAGGTCGGACATTACGTCCTTTTATGTTCGCGCCATCACTGCGCCGCGTGTGGAAATTCGAATAGCTGGAATGTTCGTTCTGAACCGCTCCGGCTTTGCCGGAGGCCATTTGTTTTGAGTCACGCGGCCATTGGGCAGCCGTCGGCTTGGGCATAATAGCGGGTTTCTGCCTCGGCGGGAGGGATATTTCCGATCGGTTCGAGGAGGCGGCGGGTGTTGAACCAGTCGACCCATTCGAGGGTGGCGAACTCGACGGCCTCGAAGCTGCGCCACGGCCCGCGTCGATTGGATGACTTCGGCCTTGTAGAGGCCGTTGATGGTCTCGGCGAGGGCGTTGTCGTAGGAGTCGCCGACGCTTCCGACGGATGGGACGAGGCCCGCTTCGATCAGGCGCTCCGTGTATTTGATCGACACATACTGGACGCCGCGATCGCTGTGGTGGACGAGGCCGTCGCTGCGAACAGGCCGTCGATCGTGCAGCGCCTGCTCGAGCGCATCGAGCACGAAGCCGGCGTGGGCGGTTCGCGACACCCGCCAGCCGACAATTCTTCGGGCGAAGGCGTCGATGACGAAGGCGACGTAGACGAAGCCGGCCCAAGTGACGACGTAGGTGAAGTCGCTGACCCACAACGCGTTCGGCCGCGGGGCCTGGAACTGGCGCTTGACCTTGTCGAGCGGACACGGCGCCGAACTGTCGCTGATCGTCGTTTTCACCCGCTTGCCCCGCACGGCCCCCTGCAGACCCATGTCGCGCATCAGACGGGCGACCGTGCATCGCGCGACGTCCTCACCTTCCCGTTGCATTTGTCGCCACACTTTGCGCACCCCATAGACCTGGAAGTTGTCGTCGAACACGCGCCGGATTTTCTCGCGCAGAACGGCGTCGCGCCGGACGCGAGCCGGAGCCGTTTCGGGATCGCGCCGGCGCGCGACATGTTCGTGGTAGCTCGACGGGGCGATCGGCAGGACCCTGCAGATCGGCTCGACCCCGTAGACCTCGCGGTGCTCGTCGATGAAGGCGATCAGGCTTTGTACCGGCGGTCGAGCTCCGCCTGGGCAAAATAAGCCGACGCCTTGCGAAGAATCTCGTTGGCTTGGCGAAGCTCGCGGTTCTCGCGCTCCAGCGCCTTGAGCCGCTCCCGCTCGTCGGTCGTCAGCCCGGCCAGCCTGCCCTGGTCGCGCTCAGTCCGCCGAACCCATAGCCGCAGCGTCTCCGCCGTGCAGCCGATCTTGGCCGCAATCGACGACATCGCCGCCCATTGCGATGCGTGCTCGCCCTGATGCTCCTGCACCATCCGAACCGCACGAGCCCGAACCTCCGGCGAAAAGCTGTCAATCGGCGTCCAAAATTGACCCCCGATCGGCGTCCAAAATTGACCCCCCTTGTGAAGGGCTCGGACGGTAGCGCTCGCCCCGGCGGAGCTGGTCGGGGTTGCGCAGCCGGGGCGAGCGCGGTTCGGTGAGGTGCAGGCGACGTTGGTCGGTCAGGCGCGGTTCTTGAAGCGCCGGCTCTCGTGCCGAGCGGACGTCGCGCGGGTCAATCTCGGCCGAAGCCGCGGGGCGGAACGATCGCCTGGAGTTCAGTGAGGTCGAGGTCGCAGATCGCCTGCAACGCCTCGGCGGTGGCGCTGTCCTCAAGGTTCTCCGGCAGAGCTTCCAGCCAGGCGGCATACTGACCCTGCAACGTGGTCAGCTCGGAGACAGCGTCGCGCCAACGCTTGGCGCGACTGCGGTGATCGAGGGGTCGCCATATCCGGACTGCCGGCGTCCCGGACTCCCGAGCGGCGCGACAGCGCGCCTGGCGCTCGGCGTCGGTCATCGGTCGCTCGCCGATCGGCTTGCGCGGCATGGTCCACTCCGAAGCGTGACGTCACGAAATCCCGGTCATGAGACAACGCTCAGGCGCGGTTCTTGAAGCGCCAGCTCTCGTTCCCGGTCTCGACGATGTCGCAGTGATGGGTGAGGCGATCGAGGAGCGCCGTGGTCATCTTTGGGTCTCCGAACACGCTCGGCCATTCGCCGAAGGCGAGATTGGTGGTGACCAGGATCGAGGTGCGCTCGTAGAGCCGGCTGACGAGGTGGAAGAGAAGCTGGCCGCCGGCCTGGGCGAACGGCAGGTAGCCGAGCTCGTCGAGGACGACGAAGTCCATGCGGGTGAGATAATCGGCATGCGGCATGCGGCCCTGGCGCCCGGCGCGCGTCTCGGCCTCGAGCTGGTTGACGAGATCGACGGTGGTGAAGAAGCGGCCGCGCCGTCCGGCGCGGATGCAGCTTCGCGCAATGGCGATCACTGCGTGCGTCTTGCCGGTGCCGGTTCCGCCGATGAACACGGCGTTGCGCTGCTGGGCGATGAAGCCGCCGCCGGCGAGGTCGCGAACGAGCGCCTCGTTGATCGGCGTGTCCTTGAACGCGAAGTCGTCGAGATCCTTGGCGAGCGGCAGCTTGGAGGCCGTGATCTGATACTTGATCGACCGTGCCTGCTTCTCCGAGATCTCGGCGCGCAGGAGGTCGCCGACGAAGCGCTGCGGCTCGTGCTGGCGCTTGAGCGCGGTCGCGAGCGTCTCGTCGTAGGCGGCCTTCATGCCGTAGAGCTTCAGCTCGCCCATCATGTCGAGGACTTCGGTTCGCTCCATCGTCAGGCGCTCCTTAGGGTGTCGTAGCGGGCGCAGTCGGCGACCGGCGCATGGCGCAGGCTGAGCGCGGCGGGGGTGTGGATCGGCGGCGCCGGTCCGGGATCGCGCCGCCGCGCCAGAATGTTGAGGACGACGTCGGCCGAATGAACATTCTCGGCGAGCGCCTGGGCGCAGGCGGCCTCGACCGCCGGCAATCCGTCGGAGAGCACCGCGGCGAGAATCTTGACGAACTGCCGGTCGCCGTCGTCGGAGCCTGCGAGCTTGCGCTGGATGCGGTCCAGCGCCGCCGGCAGCACCCAGTCCCTGAACGGCGCGCCGTTGCGCAAGGCGCCGGGCTTGCGCGCCAGGACCGGCACGTAATGCCAGGGATCGTACTCGATCTTGCCGCGGCCGAACGCGCGCGGGTGCTCCGCGACAACCCGCCCGTCCTGGCGGATGACGATGCGGTCGGCGTAGGCGTGGATGTCGACCGGACGGCCGACGGCGCTGGCGTTGACCGAATATCGGTTGTTGTCGAAGCGGACGAGGCAGGTCTTCGACACCGAGGCCGGCAGCGCGTGGAATCCGTCGAAGCGGACGCCATAGGGAATGAGCTTCGGCCGCTCCTCCTCAAAGACGTCCCAGATCGTCCGCCCGCTCTGCTCGGGGTGGGCGTGCGCCTTGGCCCAGACGACACATTTGTCGATGAGCCAGGCGTTCATCTCGTGGTAGCTCTTGACCCTCAGACGCGGCGTGAGGAAGCGCTCGCGCACCAGCCCGACCTGGTTCTCGTGCCTCGCCTTTCTCCCAACCCGCGGCCGGCGTGCAGGCGACTGGGTCGACGAGGTGGTGCGAGCACATCTGGAGGAAACGGCGATTGTACTGGCGGGCCTTGCCGACGAAGACCGTCTCCACCGCCGTCTTCATGTTGTCGTAGATTCCGCGCCCGCAGGCGCCCCGAAAGAACGCGAAGGCGCGGTCATGCGCGTCGAACACCATCTCCTGCGTCTCGCGCGGATAGGCGCGAACGAACATCATGCGGCTCATGCAGAGCCGGACGTGGGCGACTTTCACCGTCGTCGTCACCCCGTCGATGACGACGATCTCGTGGCTCCAGTCAAACTGGTAGGCTTCGCCCGGCGCAAACGTCAGGGGAATGTAGGCTTCCGCCGTCGCGCTCGCGTGCTGCTCGCCCCAGCGCCGCGCATAGCGGCGAACAGCGTCGTAGCCGCCCTCGTAGCCGAGAGGCCGCAACGCCGCGTAAATGCGGATCAGCGTCAGCCGCTCGCGCGCCGGCGCCTCGGCGTTCGCCGTCAGCAACCGGTCGAGCGCCTCCGTCCACGGCCCGAGCTTCGGCCGCGGCTGGACCTCGCGGTCATAGGAAAACGCCGTCTCCCCCGACCGCAGGATCCGCCGCACCGTGTTGCGCGACAGATGCAGGGTCCGCGAGATCTCCTTGATCGACTTCCCCTTGCCCAGATGCTCGCGCCGTATCCAACCAATCGTCTCCACAATCAGCATCCCTTACCGCCCGCTTCGCGCCAAAGCAGGCAGACGACCAAACCGGAAATCGCGGGGTCAATTTTGCACGCCGATGACGCCCCTCAGGGGGTCAATTTTGCACGCCGAAACACATCACGAACCGCCCACGCCGGCTTCGTGCTCGATGCGCTCGAGCAGGCGCTGCACGATCGACGGCCTGTTCGCAGCGACGGCCTCGTCCACCACAGCGATCGCGGCGTCCAGTATGTGTCGATCAAATACACGGAGCGCCTGATCGAAGCGGGCCTCGTCCCATCCGTCGGAAGCGTCGGCGACTTCTACGACAACGCCCTCGCCGAGACCATCAACGGCCTCTACAAGGCCGAAGTCATCCATCGACGCGGGCCGTGGCGCAGCTTCGAGGCCGTCGAGTTCGCCACCCTCGAATGGGTCGACTGGTTCAACACCCGCCGCCTCCTCGAACCGATCGGAAATATCCCTCCCGCCGAGGCAGAAACCCGCTATTATGCCCAAGCCGACGGCTGCCCAATGGCCACGTGACTCAAAACAAATGGCCTCCGGCAAAGCCGGAGCGGTTCAACCACCTCATTCCCAACATGCCGGAGGCGCGCCTACGTCCGCTCATCGAGCGATACGCAGAACTCCTCCACCAAAACGCGACATTCGCCGGCGTCTTCGGCATCACGTAAATGAGGGGATACTTGAGGCGACCGAGGCGCATGTTAGGCGACGCGGACATTGCACGGGAGCCGAATTTTGACATCCACTATCTGGACCGCGCGCTACGACGTGAACACACTGGTGGTGAACGCGCAGGAGCGGCTTGGTCTGGTCGGTCTCCTGAGGATTTTGGAGGATGTCGCCTGGATTCACGGCGGCCATCTCGGCCATGGCTTCGACGCGATGATGGCGAAAGGGTTGATCTGGGTTATGGCCCGACAAAAGCTGGCGATGCGGGACTGGCCGAAGTGGGGCGACGGCATCGACGTGCGCACCTGGGTGCGTCCGGTCGAGGGCCTGCTGGTGCTGCGCGACACCGAGATCTGGTCCGCCGGGAGAAAGTTGGGGGAAAGCGTCGCGAGCTGGCTCGTTCTCGACGCCGCGACGCGGCGTCCGTCGAAAACCGCGATGCGAAAGGGGGCGCTGCTCACCCGCGACGACGGCGGCCTCGATCTCACCCCCGCCAGGATCGCCCCGGCCGACGACCTCGAGCCGCTCGCGCGGTTCAGGGTCCAGACCAGCGATCTGGACGCTAATGGCCACGTCAACAACGTCCGCTACGCGCAATGGATTCTCGATGCGGCGCCCGGCGGCGCCCATCAGACCCACGTGGTGCGGGACTACGAGGTGAACTTCCTGGCCGAGACCCGAGTTGGCGACGAGGTGATCATCGAATGGGACGGCGCCAGCAGTTCGCCGCGCTTCCAGGGGCGGCGCGAGGGCGATGGCAAGGTCGTGTTTGCCGCCCGGGTGCAGGTCCTCCGGGCAAAAGCGGCGGCCGAGGTCTGATCTTCGATACGACGGGAGCCGGGGCGAGGCGGGGTCACGGGATAGGCCGTTCGATCGTTGGTCGACTATGCCGAGAGCCCGTGTGAACTGCACATCGGCGGCGTACGCGAGATGAACGCGCCCCTGTTCGAAATGCTCGGTCTCGCGACCGACTCAAGCAGGCGAGCGAGGTCCCGGCCAAGTACATGACGGCGATTTTGGCCTCGAGGCGTTGCAGCTGCGCCGGGCGGCCAGAGGAACGGGTCCGTCGTTCCGTTAGTCGTTCGTGCGTCTCGTCGTCGCCCGGCGTCCAGAGGCAAAACCGAACGCCTCGTCCGTCTCGAACGAGGGCCAATGCGTCCATTGTCGCCGTGCGCAGCGGCAACGGCAAAAGTTCCCCGATTGCCTGGTGTTCGTCGGGGCCGGCCAGCCCCCGGCCAGGACTCCGTCGAAGCCTTTTCGGCAGTCCCGAGGGCTCGATCCGATGCTGCGCTATTTGGACGTCAGCGGCCAAGGAACGGCAAGGACCTCGATGTTGGCGGCTTTCGCTAGCCTCACCATGTGCTCTGTGCCTTCCCCGCCGGGAAAAGCAACGACGAGGTCGGGACTACCGACCTCGATCATCCGCTGATTGCGGCTCAAGCCGTCCTGCGCCTCGACCCGGTGCCACTCAGGCAAGAAGTCCCATTCGAGAACGCCGTGGTCCCGCGCCCACTTGCCGGCCATGCGATCGACCCCCCGCGCGTCTCCGTGTATTAGCCGCTCGAAAGGCCCGCGGGCGGCGAGCAGGCGGTCCAGCGTCTTCTCCGCGTAATCGCAGTCGCAGCCGTCTCGACCGCCACAGACCAGAACTCGCATGGTCGCCTCCCATCTCGCGCAGACAGGACGGGCGAATCCGCCATTGTCCGGTCCCCCGCAATGGACTGGGCTCTCCAAGTCAAGCGCCTGACCCGAGCTTGAGTCTCACTCCCCGCCTCGCCTTGTGTAGGCTCGCGGCATTCGGCCCGTTCGCCGGCGCGTTCCTGACCGACGCCCGCGGGGTGCATTACCCCGCCGCGGGCCCTCGCACGCAAGGCGGTATATCGCCGCACGCGGCGCCCGTCCTGTTTCGCAAGGAGCGACTCAGGACCATCTCCGCCCGCGGAGAGCAGGCTGATCAGACATGGTCCAACTTCATACGAGTCACCGTCGCACGGCAAAAATGGGAGCCGCGCCGGCCAAGGAGGCGGGAGCGGACGAACACTCAGCGCGAGCGTAGCCTTCCAACTCGCGCGGTTGCTCCGTTGCAACTATGGCGCCTTTGCTCCCACGACGAACGCGTTCGCCATAGGCGACCTGCGCCTCAGACGAGTTCGAAACGAATATCCTGCTGACCTTCAAGAAGGGTCTTGCGCCCGAGGGCGTAGATGTTGTCGAGACCTTCGGTTAGCGTCAGGAAGCGGTTGCCCGACAGCGGGCCGGCCTTGGAGGCGAAGCTCACGTTGCCATAGGCGAGCAGGAGTTCGGTCTCGCTGACCCGGCCGGGATAAAGGACGACCTGGCCGGGTGCCGGATAGCACGTGTTGTTCTCGAAGCCGACGCCGAAATTCATGTCGCCGAGCGGAACCCAGACGCCCTCGCCGCTCCAACGGACGTGGATGATTTTGCTGGCGAACGGCATGTGCTTGCGGAAGGCGGTGACGGTTTTCGGCGCGGCCTGCTCTTCGAAATGACCGAGGAACGCGTAGGGCCCAGCGATCACTCTCACTCTCGTCATATCGGTTTCCACTCATGAATTGGCGACCGCGAGAAGCTCGGTGAAATCGAGGAGGACCCCCGCGCCCATGTCGATGTCCGCAGGGGCGGCGTACTCCGCCCGATTGTGGCTTATGCCCCCGCGACAGCAAACGAACAGCATGGCATTCAAATCGCTTCCAAGAGCGACCCCATTATCGCGACCAAGAGCGACAGGTGGTCGTCAGGTGGGGATCAAAGGCGACCGCCAAGGCGGTCGAAGCGTCCTCGGACATGCTTGGTCTGGCCGCTCAACATCTCCGGGACGACGATCGCCACTGTACGGCGTTGGTGCACAAATTGGCAGCGTGCGGCATGGGTAGGGTCGCTAGAGGATGGTGGACCTGCCGCCAGCTCCTGGGACAATGATTTACGGTTCCGTTCCGGCGGTACTCGCAATCGTAGCGTTCAAGCTGGCCGGGCTTGGCGGGGATCGGGTCTCTGACCTCGCCGATGAGTTGGGTTGGGCTTTCGTCGAAGCAGATCACCGGTCGCAGCGGATCCGGCGGCTCCGCATAGAGATCCAGCACATCCTCCATGCGCGCGACATACTCGCCGTCGACCTTGGGGATGCACCACATGGTTCGACGCCAGGGTTTGAGTTGGCTCTCCGCCAGCCTTCGTCGCACCGTCTCGTGCGAGAGATCGTCGTGATCGGTGAGTTTGACCATCTCATCGGCCAGGAGTTTGAGCGTCCAGCGGGCGCGCCCCGGAGGCGGCGCTGAGCAAGCGGTCGCCGCCAGAAGGGCCGTCTCCTTGATCGAGAGCTTACGTCCGGCTCCCGGACGCGGCTCGTCGCTGAGGGCGCCGTCGAGGTTGCCTTCGACGAAGCGGCGCTTGGTCCGATAGACGGTCGAACCGCTGACCCGAAGCGTCCCGGCGATCCCCTCATCCGAAATCCCCTTATCGGCCGCCAAGAGGATCTGCGCCCGCACAAGTTTGCGCGCCGCTAGCTTGCCGCCCTTGAGCATCCCCTCCAGGTCTTCACGCTCCTCCTGGCTGTGAGGTCGACCCGATATTTTATGTTCACCTGCGCCTCCGCGGCTCGGGGCGCAGGTGAATCCCTAACCAAAATTAAGAGATCCCCCGGCTTTGCCGGGGTGGCCGTAGAAGTTTGACTTTTACGGGGGTCCACCGTGATTTTTGCCGTCGTGAGCCGCCAAACACACGAAGGGTCAAATCACGATGGACGAATTCGAGAGCTTAAGTCACACCAAGTGGGAGTGCAAATATCACGTCGTCTTCATTCCGAAATACCGGCGGAAGGTGCTGTATGGCGAACTGAAGAAATATCTTGGGCCGGTGTTTCGGCAACTCGCGGAGCAGCGCGCGAGCCGGGTCGAGGAGGGGCATTTGACGCCGGACCATGTTCACATGCTGCCGTCGATTCCACCGAAATACGCGGTCAGCCAGGTGGTCGGGTATATCAAAGGGAAGAGCGCGATCCATCTTGCCCGGGTTTATGGCGAGAGAAAGCGCGGCTTCGTCGGTCAAAGCTTCTAGGCGCGAGGGTATTTCGTCTCGACCGTCGGTCGAGACGAAACGGTCGTCCGGGACTATATCAAGAACCAGGAAAGCGAAGACCAAAAGTTGGAGCAAATGAACCTGTGGCGTTAGCCCGCCACCTTTAGGTGGCCAAGAAATCGGGGCCGCGCCAGCGTCCCCGCCTCGCCACCTTCAGGTGGCAACCAACCGGGGTCGCATCAGCGGCCCCAATGCCGCTTTGAGCGGCTCACACCCCGAAGGCCCCCGGCTTTGCCGGGGGATGGTTACTGAATCCAAGACTTGACCAAAACCCGCCCGCCGTGAGTCCGACCTTCACCGCCCTTCAGGCTGATCTTCGACAGTACGTTTTATCAAGTTATTGATCGCGCGGGTAGAATCGCGCTGCGGGGCGGGCGTGGCACTACAAAACTAAACCGCTGCGTAAATCAGGCGTCGGCGATCTGGCGGAGCGTCGGCGGCAGGCGACGCCGAGGGCGGAGAGAGCGAGGCTGGCGCCGGGGCGTGGCGACGAGCGCAGGAGGAAGCGCTTGCCGTCCTGGTCGACCTCGGTCTCGGTGAGCGAGTTCGAGATCGGCGATGACGGCCGGCCAGGAGGCCTTGGCGCCCTTGTCGGCGGCGGCGAGGCGGTCCTCGAACGCCTTCTTCAGAACGAGCGCGAGAAAGCTGCAGGCGACGTGGCCGCGGATCGCGCCCGGGTCAAGCCCAGGGTCAAGATGCTATGGGGGTTGGCGGCCGCGAGATCGGGTATCCTGACGGTTCTCCAACACGTGAGCAGGAGCCTCCGATGAGCGAAGCTTTCGATCCGCGCAAATCCGCGACCGCCTTTGACCAGGCTAGCACCCTCGTGGCCGTTCTGGAACTGAGCGGCAAGTCGTGGCGGGCAGGGGCGATCGTGCCGGGCGTGTCGCGTCGTCCCTCACGCCAATTTGAGGCCGGGGACATTGGCGGCGTGCTGAGAGCGATCGAGCAATGGAAGAGCGAGGCGATGAAGGCCGGCCATGAAGTGAGGCGCGTGGTCGTGGGGTATGAGGCGGGCCTCGACGGCTTCTGGATCGCGCGCGCCCTGAGTGAGCACGGGATCGAGGTCTATGTGTCATGCATCCGGCGAGCATTTCGGTTGAGCGTCGCGGCCGGCGCGCCAAGACCGACCGCATCGACGTCGACATTCTTTTGCGGGCGCTTCTCGGCTGGCTGCGGGGAGAACCGCGCCACTGCACGATGGCGCCCATTCCGAGCGAGGCGGAGGAGGACATGCGCGAGCCGGGACGTCGGCGCGAGGCCCTGACCGTGGCGCGTCTGAAGGTCGAAAACCAGATGCGCAGCCTGCTCGCCCGCTTCGGCGTCGCCGATTTTCGGCCGCGTCTGAAGAAGGCGCCCGAGCATCTGGAAAAGCTGCGCACGTTCGATGGACGGCCGCTGCCGCCGAACACCAAGGCGAGCCTCGATCGCCTGATGGCGCAACATCGGCTCCTGTCCGAGCAACTGAAGGAGATCGAGACGGCCCGCGAGCGGGTCGTCGCCGTCGCCGATCCCGACCGGATCGAGAGAATGATCCAGCTCTTGGCCGGCCTCGTCGGCGTCGGGGTGGAGACGGCCACGACGCTGGTTCACGAAGTCTTTTCGCGGCGCTTCCGCGACCGCAAGGCGCTGGCGGGTTTCGTCGGCATGACCGGCACGCCCTACGACAGCGGCGGGTCGAGGCGCGAGCAGGGCCTGAGCAAGAACGGCAATCCGCGGGTGCGCAGGATCCTCACCCAGCTGATGTGGCGCTGGCTGATGTTTCAGCCGCAAAGCGCGCTCGCCCAGTGGTTCGTCGCGCGCACCGGCGGCGCCAAGGGCCGGATGAAGAAGATCATGGCCGTCGCCTTGGCGCGCAAGCTCTTGGTGGCGCTGTGGCGCTATGTCGAGACCGGCGTCATTCCCCAGGGCGTGCGTCTGGCGGCGGCGTAAGGGCCTGTCAGCCAATAGGCGAATTGGGTTGGGGCGGAGAGGCGTAGCGGGATTCCCATTGTAGACGTGGCGTCGTAGCGTTGTGGGATGATCGATGAAGAGTTGCTTCGCAAGCTGGAGACGCGCCACTCGGCGCTATCGCCTCAGTTGGATGAACGTCAGCGCCGGCTTTTCGTCGCGGCTGAAGCTCGTGCGGCGGGATATGGCGGCATAGCCGCGGTGTCGCGGGTGACGGGGGTCGCCGCGAGCACGATCGGACGGGGGTTGAAGGAACTGGAAGCGCCGTCCACGACGCCTGTTGATCGCGTACGTCGGCCTGGCGGGGGCCGCAAATCGCTGAGTGAAACGAATCCCGGTCTTCTCGACGCCTTGAACGCGTTGGTCGAGCCCGACGCGCGCGGCGATCCGATGTCGCCGCTGCGCTGGACATGCAAGAGCCTGCGCCGCCTTGCGGACGAACTGGGCAAGCTCGGGCACAAGATCAGCCACACGGTGGTTGGCGAATTGCTGAAGAAGCAGAAGTTCAGCCTGCAGGCCAACAGCAAGACGCGTGAGGGCGCCGACAATCCCGACCGGGACGCGCAATTCCGGGTCGTCAACGAGGCCGTGAAAACGGCCATCGGCGAGAACCAGCCGGTCATATCCGTCGATACCAAGAAGAAGGAATTGGCCGGCGATTTCAAGAACGCCGGCCGGGAATGGCGTCGCCAAGGCGATCCGGAAGAGGTGCGCGTGCACGACTTTCTGATCAAGGAACTCGGCCGCGCCGTGCCTTATGGAATTTATGATATGGCGGCCAACGCGGGCTGGGTCGCGGTCGGCGTCGACAACGACACGGCCGCTTTCGCGGTTCAGACGATCCGTCGCTGGTGGCGAGAGGTCGGCCGCATTCGTTATCCGCTCGCGCGGCGTCTCGTCATCACCGCCGACGGCGGCGGATCGAACGGCTCGCGGGTGCGATTGTGGAAGCTCGAATTGCAGCGATTAGCCGATGAACTGGGCCTATCCATCGAGGTTCACCATCTTCCTCCGGGAACCAGCAAGTGGAACAAGATCGAACACCGTCTATTCTCATTCATCACGCAAAACTGGCGCGCCAAACCGCTGCTCAGCTATCGCGTCATCGTCGAACTGATCGGGGCGACGACGACGCAAACCGGCTTGACCGTCCGCTGCGAACTCGACGACAAAATATATCCAAAAGGAATCCTCGTATCCGACGAGCAGATGCAAACCCTCAACATCTCTCGCGATGATTTCCACGGCGAATGGAACTACACAATCGCCCCCTCAGTCGCCTCGCTCGTCAATGCAGTTGATTCCTGACAGGCCCTAAGGACCCTGGGCTCGCCCGAGCCTGGATCGCCGCGCATCTTCTCCTCGCGCTCCTGATCGAAGACACGACGGCCGAAACGGCCGCTTTTTCCCCCTGCGAACCCTGAAACGCCCCTCGCCGCGCCCTCGCCCGACCCGGCGCCCGCGCTTTGGAGACGCACATGTCTCCTTGCGGACGCCTTGAAAGCCATCATCTGGCCGCCCCCGACGCTGGCACAGATCGCCGCGCTCTGCGCCCGAAAATGTCGACAACTCTTCGAACGACCGAGACGTCGAAAACTACAAGCCATCCCTGTCCCATGCTTAACTTAGCGCCTATGGGATCAAGTCCGGGGGTCGCCGGCATCCAGATGCTCGACGTCCACTTTCCCACCGCCGACGGCCGAACCCTGATCATGAGCCGCTACACCGAGCCAAACATCGACCACAACCTCCTCCTGCAACGCCTCGGCCTCGCCCTGCCGCCGCAGCCGCCGCCGCGCATCGCCGTTCCCGGCCGGCGGCGCAGCTCCCGTCGCGCCCCATGTCGTGGAGACCTTCCGCAGCCTACCCTTGATTCCACGCCCCTTTCCGCTCGCGCGCCACCTCAGTTGACAAAGTCGGGCTAGCTAAGCGCCATCGCGGCTTGCCGGCCAGGCGCCGGAGAAGGTCTTGCCGGTCGTGTCCTGGGCCTCGACTCGGAAGGTCTTGGCGCCATTGGGCCTGAAGGTGAAGCGGAAGTTCGGGTCTTCGGCGATCGAGATCCCTCCCTCCATCGAGAAGACCAGTTCGGCTCCCTGATAGATCGCCAGCTTGTCGATGTAGCGCGCCGGCGTGTAGAGCCGGGTCACCTGATCCATCTGCAGACCGGAATTGTTGGGATGGCGGATCATGATCAGCGCCTCGTTGGGCGCGTCCGCAGTCGGCGGCACGATGCGGAACTTCATCTGCCCCAAGGTCGCCAGCGCCTGATCCATGCTCTTGACCATCGGCGCGGAGCAGCCTCCCGCCGCCTTCACATAGCGGGTCGTCATGTGCAGCGACCCATCGCTGAGTTCGGCCACCACGTGGACGTTGGTGTAGGAATCGACGCGGACACGCGTAGCGATGCGCGTGTCGCCCGCCTTGTCGCCGAACGTGAACGCGGCGGCCAGCGGCACGGGATTCTGGTCGATGACCAGGGTCAGCCTGGTCACCCGGCGCGAATCGCCCGGGGGCAGTCTCGCTGAAAAGGACATCGGCACCAGCGCGGCGTCCTCGGCGCGCTCGGGGGCCTCGAGGCTCACGATCGCCGGATCCTCGACGATCGGCTTGCCGCCGAAGAAGAGGCGCTGAAGCTCTGGCCATGGATCGGCGCCTTCGGCCGCCTGAGCGTCTGCGCGCCTGCCCGCGGCCGTCGCCACGGCGAGCGCGAGGCCGAACAGGGCGTGTCGTCTGCTGAGGGTTCGAGCCATGGCGTTCCTCCCCTTCGTCATTGTTGTCCTCGGCTACTGATCCCACTCGTATTCGGAAAAAGCTGTCGTCGCGTTGCGTGCGTTGTAGTCGTCGAACAGTCGCCAGCCGTCGCGCAGCGATTGTCCCGCCCGCTTCGCCGCGCTGTCAACAGGCTCCCCGCGGGCGATGAACGCCTTGATGTCCTCGGCCAGTCCGGAAAGGTAGGCGTGCTCAGTCTCAAGCGCCTGCGGCCAAGGCAGGGGGAGCGGGCCGTGGCCGGGGATGACCCGCTCCGCCGGAACCGCCGCCAACGCGTCGAAATTCGCCAGCCAGCCCTTCAGCGATCCGTCGATGATGGGGAGGTGGCCGACGAACACGAGGTCGCCGGCAAACAATGTGCGCGTCGCGAGATCGAGAACCGTGAGGTCGCAATCGGTGTGCGCCGGCGGCCAGGCGCGCAACTCCAGGCTGCGGCGGCCCAGGTCGAGCCTCAGGCGGTCGTCGACGGTCAACGTCGGCGGAATGATCCGGACCTCATCGACCAGACTTTCGCCGATGATCTTGCGGAACGCCTTGAGATAGAACGGGCCACGCGCGGCGAGCGCCCGCGGCAGGTTGCGATGTCCGACATATGTCGCGCCCAATCCGTCGAAGGCCGCGTTGCCGAACACGTGATCGGGGTGCTCGTGCGTGTTGACGACGTAGAGAATCGGCTTGTCGGTCCTGGCGCGAATGGCTGCAAGCAACCGCCGTCCCACCTCCACGCTTCCACCCGTGTCGACGACAGCCACGCCCTTCCCGCCGATTACAAATCCGATATTGGCGATATCGCCCTGGTTTTCCTCGCTCATCAGCGCGATCGAGCCGGCGTGGGCGAAGACGCCGGGGGCGACCTCTTTGACTGGCAGCGGGCTGACGTCCTGGCAATGCGCCGGGCCGATGGACAGCGCCAGAACCAAGCCAAACAGTGCACTCGCCAACCCGTGCATGCCCGCGACCTGCGCCTGCCTCGCTGTATCCGGAAGTCCAGACCTAAAGACTGTTGGCGAAGCAGACAACCCGGCGGCATTTCAGCGAGCGATGTAAAGATTCAATCAAGAGGCGGTTCCTATTATTGTATAGAGTTTTTTTGTCGAGTTTTGTGCTTGCGCGATTCGACCGACCGCAATATGTTCGTTGCGGCATCGGCTGCACGAGTGTCGGGGAACGGGAGCTCCGGCACACTTAATCGGAGGCAAAGCGAGATTCCCCTAGAAGAGGGAGTTCCGCATTCGCTCTGTCGTGACACGCTGTCGACGCCATCCCAACAGAGAACGTCGTGGATACGCGCGCGCTGACGGTAGGCATGTCAGGCGAGCTTCGTTCGACCGTAGACAACTGGGAGGAAGACGAATGCGCAAATTGTTGCTTGCATGCGTTGGAGCAACCGCGCTCTTTAGCGCGGGATACGCCTTCGCGGACGACGAGTTGGCGAAGCTTCAGAACGACCCGAAGCAGTGGGTGATGCCGCGCGGCGACTTCGCCAACACGGCCTTCTCCAAACTCAATCAGATCACCGCCGACAACGTGCACAAGCTGGCGCCGGCATGGACCTTTTCCACCGGCGTCCTGCGCGGCCACGAGGGCGCGCCGCTGGTCATCGGCGACACCATGTTTCTTCATGCGCCCTTCCCCAACACCGTCTTCGCGCTCGATCTCAACAACGACGGCCGGATCCTTTGGAAATACGAGCCCAAGCAGGATCCGAACGTGATTCCGGTGATGTGCTGCGACACGGTCAATCGCGGCCTCTCCTACGCCGACGGCAAGATCTTCCTGCACCAGGCCGACACGACCCTCGTCGCGCTCGACGCCAAGACCGGCGCGGTCGTTTGGTCGGTTAAGGACGGCGATGCGTCGAAGGGCCAGACCGGCACCGACGCGCCGTTCGTGTACAAGGACAAGGTGTTTATCGGCGTATCCGGCGGCGAATTCGGCGTGCGCGGATGGGTCAGCGCCTACAATACCAAAGATGGCAAGCTGGTGTGGCGCGCCTATTCGGAAGGGCCGGATTCCGACCTCCTTGTCGACCCGCAAAAGACGACTTCGCTCGGCAAGCCGATCGGCGCCGACTCCTCGCTCAAGACCTGGCAGGGCGATGAGTGGAAGATCGGCGGCGGCGACACCTGGGGCTGGTATTCCTTCGATCCCGAACTGAACCTGATCTACTACGGGTCGGGCAATCCCTCGACCTGGAATCCGAAGCAGCGTCCCGGCGACAACAAGTGGTCGATGACCATCTGGGCGCGCGACGCCGACACCGGCATGGCCAAGTGGGTCTACCAGATGACGCCCCACGACGAGTGGGACTATGACGGCGTCAACGAAATGATCCTGAGCGATGAGAAGATCGACGGCAAGGACCGCAAGCTCCTCACCCATTTCGATCGCAACGGCTTCGGCTACACGCTCGACCGCAACTCCGGCGAATTGCTCGTCGCCGCGAAGTTCGACCCGGCGGTAAATTGGGCGACCGGCGTCGACATGGACAAGTCGTCTCCCAACTACGGGCGTCCGATCCGCGTCAAGGCGATGTCGACCGAAGCCAACGGCGAGGACGTCAACAGCAAGGGCATCTGCCCGGCGGCGCTGGGCTCCAAGGACGAGCAGCCGGCGGCCTACTCGCCGGAGACCGAGCTCTTCTATGTGCCGACCAACCACGTCTGCATGGACTACGAACCCTTCAAGGTGAGTTATACCGCTGGCCAGCCCTACGTCGGCGCGACGCTGTCGATGTATCCGCCTCCGGGTGACAAGAACATGGGCAACTTCATCGCTTGGGACAACAAGGCCGGCAAGATCGTGTGGTCCGATCCGGAGCAGTTCTCTGCGTGGGGAGGCGCGCTGGCGACGGCGGGCGGCGTGGTGTTCTACGGAACGCTGGAAGGCTACCTGAAGGCGGTCGACGCCAAAACGGGCAAGGAACTCTACAGGTTCAAGACCCCGTCCGGCATCATCGGCAACGTGATGACCTATGAGCACGGCGGCCGGCAGTACGTCGCGGTTCTGTCGGGCGTCGGCGGCTGGGCGGGCATCGGCCTGGCGGCCGGCCTGACCAAGCCGACGGACGGTCTGGGCGCGGTCGGCGGCTATGCCGCGCTGTCCAACTACACCGCGCTCGGCGGAACGCTGACGGTCTTCGCTCTGCCGCAGGACTGAGTCTCCCGGCGGACTGAAGCAACACGAAAACGCCCGGCGCTTGCGCGATGAGCACGCGCCGGGCCTTTCATGTCTGGCCAAGGGCTAGGAAACCGGAACCAAGGACTGTGCAGGTGCGGATTTCTTATCTGGTTGCAAGCGTTGCCTTCGCTGTGAGCTTGACGGCGCCGATCCTGGCCCGAGCCGACCCGCCCGGCGATCCGACCGCGGTGACGCAGGACGAACAGGGAATGTGGCGCGACAAGGACGGCGACCCGACCTACAAAGTCGGCGCGGACGGATCCGTCGACTGGAACACATACTCGGGCTTCCGCCGTTACCATTCGGAGTGCCACGTCTGTCACGGCCCGAACGGCGACGGCTCGAGTTTTGCGCCAGCTCTGGCGAATTCGCTGAAGACGATCCCCTACGCGGAGTTCTACGGGATCGTGGTCAGCGGACGGAAGGACCTTATGAACGGCCAGGACAAGGTCATGCCGACGTTTGCCGAAAACAAGAACGTGATGTGTTACCTGAACGACATCTACGTCTATCTGCGCGCTCGCTCATCAAACGCAATTCCACCTGGGCGTCCCGCCGAGCACGCGCCCAAGACGGCCGCTTTCGACAAGGCGGAAGACAAATGCATGAGCGACAGCTGATGGCGGAAAACTCAAAGCGCCCGCACAGGCGGATTTTTGCAAAAGCGGCGCTCTCAGCGCTTGCTCTGGCCGGTCTTGCCTGCGTGATCGGATCGAGCGGCGGCAGGGCCCAGGACGATCAGAGCGGAGCGATCGAGCTCGTCGACCCGCATGTGTTTCGTGCCTGCGCGGATCCCCGCAATTTGCCGTTCTCGGACGAGGCTCGCGAGGGATTTGAAAACAAGATCGCAGATCTTTTCGCCAAAAAGCTCGGCAAGAGCGTAGCCTATGCGTTCTATCCCGGCGCGACGGGATTTGTTCGCAACACCTTGAACGCGCATCGCTGCGACGTCGTGCTCGGCATTGCCCAAGGCGACGACTTCGTCCAACCGACCAACCCCTATTATCGCACTGGCTATGTGGCCGCGTACAAAAAGGGCGGGAAGTTCGACGGCCTCGATTCGCTTGAGGACCCGCGCTTGAAGATGGCGCGGATTGGCGTCATTGCAGGCACGCCCCCTGTCACCTATCTTGCAACCGACGGGCTCCTGCCAGAGATCAAGTCTTACCCGCTGATGGTGGATACGCGATTCGATTCCCCGTCGCAGCAAATGATGTCGGATCTCGAGAAGGGGGATATCGACGTGGCGCTGCTTTGGGGTCCGCTGGCCGGCTACTACGCCGGCAAGGCGAGCGATCCCATTACGGTTACGCCGCTCGTGAAGGAGCAGAACGGGCCGAAATTGGAGTACCGGATCGTCATGGGGGTACGCCACTCGGACCAGAACTGGAAGCGTGCGATCAATAAGCTGATCGCGGACAATCAGGACGCGATCAACGCGATCCTCAAATCCTATGGCGTCCCACTGCTCGACGAGAACAATCGCCCCTTGGGGCCGTGACCATGAATCGATCGGGTTTGCGGCTGGCGGCAGCGGTCGCGGGCTTTGTCGCCTTCGGCTCGATCGGCGCCGCGCGGGCGGGCGGGGCGCCGCCGGAGCCCGAAACGTTCAGGCAAAGCGACTACCGGGCGCCGACGCCCGGGGCACTTAGCGGCGCCCGCGTGCTCACCACGGGCGAGGCCGAAAAGCTGTGGCGTTCGGGCGAGGCTGTGTTCGTCGACGTGCTGCCGCAGGCCCCTCGACCCGCCGGTTTGCCCGTCGGCGTCGTGTGGCGAGACAAACAACGGTTCGACATTCCAGGCAGCCTATGGTTGCCTGATACTGGCTACGGAGAGCTTGCTCCGGTTATGCTGGATTACTTCCGTCGCGGGCTCGACCGAGCGTTGGACGGCCGTTCTCGCGCCCTCATCTTCTATTGCCTCAAGGATTGCTGGATGTCCTGGAACGCAGCCAAGCGGGCTCTGGCCCTGGGTTATAAAAGCGTCGACTGGTACCCCGAAGGAACGGAGGGGTGGACGACGGCCGGTCTGCCGCTCGAAGTCTCGCCGACCGGAACCGCGACCGTGAGCCGCAAGCCGAGAAGCGACGAGGCGATGCGGGTTTTCGCTATCCGTCTCTCAGGGGCTAGGCGCTCAGGTGGCTCAGCCGCGCGCTTCGCCGGAAGACGGGGCGCGGACCCGTCACAGCGCCTGTTGCACGGCCCGGGCGATGGCGCCGAGACGTTGCTCAATCAGCGCCAGGGACTCGCAAACGTACGTCACCGTTCGGCGGCGGTCGTCGAAGACGCGAAGGTCCCATTCCAGTTTCTGACGCGCCGCTTCGTCCAACTGCCCATCCGCAGTGGTGTTCGAATCCGCAGCGTTCTGCGCAACCTCATTCTCCGCGCGAATGCGGTCCGCCAGCTCGCGCTGTTTTCGACCAAATCGGTCGAGTCCGCTCAACACTTGCGACCGTTGCTCGGTAAGGTCTTGGAACGCCGCGCCGAAGGCTTCCAGCAGTTTCGCATTCGCATCGGCGCCCTCTTTTGCTTTGAACGCCGATATCGCCTTTTCGACCTCCTCGATCGTCACCCGCCGCTGCGACATTTTCGTTGCGAGATCGACGATATCCGGGTCGTTGCGCCACGCTTGGGAGTTCAGGTCGACATCGGGACCGGACCACACCGAGGCGAGCGAGAAGGTTGGTGTCTTGACTTGATGACACGGCCAGTCCGGATCGGCTTTCGGGCGTCCTTGGGCAAACGCCTGCGGCGAAGCAAGCAGCAAAACTCCGGCAAAGGCTGCGCGCGTGCAGGCCAGCATAGGCGTATCCTCGTTTCGCCGAGCATAGGCGCCGCGAAACGACGTTTCAAGCAGTAGGTCGCGCATCGCTGGCCGGATCAATCGTCGCGCTGAACGCAGAAGGCGGCGTGCCGAGCGCATGAGAGCTGAGGAGAGATCGATGACCCAGATGCTGGCCAGCGTAACAAACTCGACCGAGGCCGACATCGCCCTGCGGCTCGGCGCCGACATCATCGATTTGAAGGACCCAGCGAATGGCGCGATGGCCGCGGTCGACGCCTTGACCGCCGAGGCTGTCTCGGCGCAGGTTGCGGGACGGCGCGAATTGAGCGCCACGCTGGGCGATCCGCCCTACGACCCGGCCGCCCTCACCGAGACGGCGCGCGCTTTCGCGGCGCTCAAGGTCGACTATCTCAAGGCCGCAGTCGATGCGGCTACGATCGAGCAATGCGGGGAAGGGCTGTTCGCGGCGATCGCTCGAACGGCGCATCTCATCGCCGTCCTGTTTGCTGACGAAGCGCCCGACTTCGCCCTCCTGCCGAAACTGAAATCGCTCGGGTTCGCAGGCGTCATGCTCGACACGCGGCGCAAGAGCGCCGGCCGGCTGCTCGACCATTTCGACGTCAACCGTCTGGAGCAGTTTTGTTCGCTGTGTCGCGCCGAGGGGTTGATGAGCGGACTCGCCGGTTCGCTGGAGGCGCCCGACGTGCCGCGGTTGTTGCTGGTCCGCCCGGACGTCCTCGGATTTCGCGGCGCGCTTTGTCGCAACCACGACCGGGCTGCCGGACTCGACCCGCAATGCGTGTCCTTGATTCGCGATCTCGTCCCGCGCGAACGTCCGGACCCGGAGGCCTCCCCTAAGGTCGACTGGAGACTCCTGGCGCGCGGAATCGCCGGCGGCCACCACGATGAGAGCGAAGTCGACCGCGTCTACGTTCGCGACTTTGTCATCCTGGCCTCCATCGGCGCGTACAATTTCGAGCGCAATGCGCCGCAACCGGTCGCATTCGACGTCGAGGCCGTCATCGGTCGTGCGGTCGCTCATGCCGACGACATGCGCGAAGTCTTCTCCTATGATCTCATTCTGGACTCGATCCGCCTGGCTGTCGGGCGCGGACACGTGCAGTTTGTCGAAACCCTGGCAGAGGACGTTGCAGCGTCCGTGCTTCGGCACGCCCGGGTTCGAAGCGTTCGCGTGAGCGTGCGCAAGACCGACGTGATCGATGGCGCGGTCGGCATCGAAATCCATCGCGAGCGCGCCTCGGGCTCGGCGGAGAGCCACCTCTATAGCCTCGCCTCGAGGACGACGCCATCACAGCGAAAAGACTAAGCCGGCGAGATTTCGGGCGCCGGTCTTCAGGCGAACGTCCGCGCGAGTTCGAAAGCCTGGCGAAAGTCGAGCTTTAGGGCCGATGCGCTCGCCGTCATCTGCTTGAAGAGGCCGGCCTCCGTTCGATACTTGACGTTGCCGATGGCGAGCGCGCCAACTCCGAGCGCGCCGCAATCGCCGAGGGGCGAGCCGTTGGCGTGCAGATCGAGCCCGTCGACGCCGAGCGGGGGAACCGCATTGACGTCCGCGGCGACGAGCAAGCGTTTGCCGCTTGAGACTTGCGTCGCGTCGAGCACCCGCACGCCGGCCCGCGCGGCGCACAACGCGATTTCGGTCGACGAAACGATCGACGTCTTCTTATCCGCAGCGGAACCGTTGGCGACGGCGATGTCGACACCGAAGCGGCACTTGACCTCCTCGGCATGGCGCTGAACGCGCTGCGTCCCATCGTGACCGACGAATGTGACCGACGCGCCTTCGAGCGCGGCGATGACGCCGGCAGCCGTTCCGACAACGCCTGTCGCGCCAAAGATCGAAACCGCGGCGCCGGCGAGTCCCCGCCCCTTCTTTTCCTTCAAGGCCTTCTCGACCACGGCGATCATCGCGGCGGCGGTCGTAAAAGACCCCGCGGGGTCGGCGAACAGCGAGATCTCGAACGGCTTCAGCAGAGCCTTGGAGGCCGCCTCGAGCATGTCAAGCGCCAGAAACGCATCCTTCCCGGCGATAAAAAAGCCAGTGCGCGCAGCATCACGCGGGGAGCGGGAAAACATTGCGTCCTGGACGAGGCCGGTTATCTCGCCGAGCGACACGTTCGTATACGGCGCGGTCGCGTCGTATCCCGCGTCGAGCGCCATGTTGACGTCGAACGGGCTCATATGCGCGAGTGGTGTCACCATATGCAGGATGTTCTTGGCCAAGTTGTCCTCCCGGTCAGCGGTGGTCTTCGTTGTCGAACGCTTCGATCAAGGCGCCATGATTGCACGCCGCGCAGATCCTGACGGAAACGTCGACGCCGGCCGCCTCGCGCGCGCGGCAGGCGAGGAATTCGGCTTCGCTCGGGTCGGCGGCGAAGGCGAACGCGGTCGGTCCCCAGGAGCTCTGTCCGACGCCACGCGCGCCGTGAGCCCGCAAGCGCTCGGCGACGCGGCCGACCGCGGCGCTGGTGAAACGGCCGCCGCCCTGGGCGGGCGCAAAATGGTCGCCGAGAATGGCCTGAATTGTTGCGACGCCTTCGCCAAAGGCGTCGAGATCGCGCTCGGCGACGCCAGGCACGACCTGCATCAGCGTCCGGCGGCAGATCTCGCCCGCAAACTGAGCGGGCAGCGGGGGCAGCTCGGCAAACGCGCGTCGCTCGTCGTCGCCATGTACGCCTTCGACAGCGGGGTCGATGATCAGCACAATTCGCCACACGTCAGGAAACGCGAGATGCGTTACGACCGGCGGCGCGTCGGTGTGCGGTCCGCGCCCGACGTCGACGACGAAGCCGCCACGCTCGAACAGCGCCGCGCCGGCGCCCGATCTCCGGCCCCGATCGAGAATGCGCGCGTCCTCGACCGCATTGTCGTCTAACCCATGCAGCCTGCGCAGGCCGCTTGCGATCGCGAGCGCGAGCTGGGTCCCGGACCCGAGGCCGGAATGCGCGGGAATCGCCGAGGCGACGGTCAGGGTCCCGCCCGGATTGAGCTTCAGTGTTTCCGCGACGCGGAGCGCGAGCCCGGCGCTGCGCTCGCGCTCGTATCCAAGCGCCTGAAATTCACCGCCCGCGACGATCTCGAGGCTGGTTTCAAAGGCGTCTATCGACAGGCCGATCGAGCCGAAGAGGCGGCCGAGGCCTCCGTTCAGATCGAGAAATCCCAGGTGCAGCCTGGCGGTCGTCGCGACCCGAACGCTTCTCACGACTGCGCTCCGCCTCCCTGTTTTCGAGCGCCTCGATCGCGCACAGTCCACGACATAATGAAACTTTCGCCCTCTTGCCAAGCATCGAAGACGCTGAATTGAAGGTTTCGTGTTGCGGCCGCGATACGCCGCCGACCAGACGTTGCGATAGCGCTTGCGCTGTCCTCGAAGGCCGTTCACGATGAGCGTCGGAGGGACTTCAATCGAGGGCGGAAAGGCGATGATTGAGCTGATATTGACAGTATGCACGCTGACCGCGTCACAGACCTGCAGCGAAACGCGTCTGCAATTCGTCGCCGACGAGACGCCGGCGCAATGCGCGATGCGGGCGCCCCCCACCATCGCAGCGTGGTCCGAGCAGCACCCCGGGCTGCGCGTTGCACGCTGGCGTTGCGCCTATCCGGGGCAGGACGGCAAGCCGATCTGAGCGTGCGCTCTGCGCTCGCTATTGCGGGTCCTTTGCAGGCATGCGGGGAGGAGCGAGCGGCGCAAAGACGATGCTTGCGTTCTGGTCGCGTCCGAGAATCGGATCGAGCGGGCCCCCCGTCGATGGATCGCCCCCGCCTGTCGTCGTGATCGAGGACGGCGTCACCTCGCGCGCCGTCGCCTGACCGGCGCCGCCCTCCCCCGCGCCGAAGTCCGCCGTCCGCCCGCCCTGCGGCTTCCCGTCTGCGCTCGCCTTGATGGCGGCCTCCGCCCGCTCGGCCAGTTTCGCGTCGTAGGGTAGGCGATAGGCGCGCGGAACGCCGCTCGGAAAATTGTCTTCGTCGAGTTCCTCGACCCAAAGATGGATCGCGCCGGGTTCGCCCGCGAGTGAATGCGGTTCCAAGATGCGCGCTGACAGCAGCTTGAAACGCGGCGGCAGCGGGTCGATCGACGACCAGCCGAGCAGCGCCCGGAACTCGAAGAAATTGACGACGTAGAACGCGCTCGTGAAGATTATCAGGGCCGCCTTGATCGGCCAGGGGAGCCGCGCGAAGACAAGGATCGAAAGCAGCACGACACCGAGGAGCGCGTAGCCGATCGCGAGACCCAGAACGACTTCGTTGACGTTCATCATCGAATGCGCACGCCCGTCTTGGGATCGAGATCCGATCCATTACGATTTGCGGAGCGGAACGTTTCCATCAGCGACTTCGGCCGCCGATTGACGTCGGTCACCTTGCCTTCGGGATCGATGGTGAAACGGACTGCGGTCTTCTCGTCGCCGGTGTGATCGACGAACACCTTGTCGTCGAAGACGACTTGAGCCGTAGGATTGAGCTTCTGCACTTTCACGGTCGCCGCAACCGGCTGACCGGTCGTCGCCTGGAAGTGGCTGACGTTGACCGTGTACTCCCCGGGTACAATTCCTCGGATGGTGACAATCTCCTCGCGGATTGGCGATGCGATCTTCTTGCCGTTGACAACGATGAAGTCGTTGGCGCCGCCACGGTCGTCACGATCGAGCACCAGGAAGCCGGCTTCGCGATGCCGGTACCAGGCGATGTTCCCCGCAGGGTCCTGGACAAAGAGATCGAGATCGTCCGGGTGGTTGTCGGGCCAGTCCATGGTGACGAGAAACTCGGCCTTGGAGTCGATCTTGCCCTCCTTGGCGTCGGGCGAGATTGCGAGCAGCGCGATAAAAAACAGGAACGCGACGACCTGCAGCGCCTTGAACAGCATCACGCTGAAAGGATCGAACGGCTCTTCCCGCGGATAGAGGCCGAAGTCATCAATCATAGCGGCGCTCCAGCGCCGGGACGACGCGCGTTTCCGTGAGCCGCACGGCCCGCGCGAACAAAGCCGAGGTTGCGCCGTCGAGCATGTAATACTGGATCTTCAAAAGGATCGATCCGACAAGGCCCGCAAGAGTGGTGTACATGGCGACCGCCATGCCGTCGCTCATGACGCCCATCGACGCTTTCATCGTCGTCTTGTCGCTGGCGTCGAGGCCCGCGATCGGCGCCAGCATGATGATGAAGCCGATGATCGTGCCGAGAAGCCCGAGCTTGATCAGGGTGTCGCTGGCGAAGCCGCCGAAGCCGTTCGATCCGCGCAGCCGGTCGGCGAGGCTTCGCAGCAGGAGCGTTTGATCCAGCCGCCGCGCGCCTTGCGCTCGCGCCTTGAGCGCAAGATCGCGAATATGCGCGCTGACAAAGCCTGAGGGCAGCGGTCCCTGCCCCTCGACAGAGCCGTCATCGAGGACGATCGCATTTGCGCCTGCGGCTTCGATCATCGTCTCCGCCTTCCGCTCCTGCTCGCCTTCGCGCGCGATCGCGAGGGTTCGCCACAAGCAATGGAGCGATGCGCCGATGTACAGCACGCCAATCACCGACGAGATGTAGGTGCGGTCGGCGGCGATCATTCGGGCGAGGAGCCCGTAGCGCCAGAGCAGGACGCCTGCGAACACGGTCGCGCCGGTGAAGATGAGCCAGCGCAGCAGCGGGGCGCGATCGGCGCTTGAGCGGGCCATCAGCCGATCGCTCGAAGCAAGGGCGCTTGCGCTCATCCCGTCCATCCTCCCGTCTCGCACGGCTTTTCGCCGTTCGCCCCCAGGAAACCCTATCCGCGCTTCAACGCCCGCCACAAGCCCAGTCTTCTTAGCGAGGGTGGGCAAATTGCCCGATCTTGGTCCGCTCCAGACGCCGCTGCGCGATTGGCCATTGCGCGCCAGATGACCGCTGCTAGGATTCCTCAAAGTGAGGCCGGCGCGATCGGTTATGTCCTGAAGGGCGCCGATGCGCGCGAATTCGCCGCGGCCGTACGGACAGTTGCGCGCGGCGAGCGGGCGCTCGCTCCGGAGATCGCCCGAGACATTGCTGCTGAACGGATTCGCGGCCGTTCGGTCCTCGACGCGCTCGGACCCCGCGAGGCCGAGATCCTGCGCCAGATCGCGATCGGGGCCCCGGATTTCGAAATCGCGAAATCCCTCAACCTAAGTCTCAAGACTGTGCAGAACTACCACTACCGGATCAAGGAGAAAATCGGCGCCCGCACCGACGCTCAGCTCGTGTGGATTGCGATCGGCGCCGGGATCGTGGCGGATGACCGCGCGCCAGCCTCCTAACCGATCGCGACCGCTACGAAGGGCGCGCGGTCCGCATCAGTTTGGCAGGTCGAGACCCTTGATCTCCTCGACGACAAAGCTTTCCGCCCGGCGCCAGGCGTCGTCGGTGTCGCCTCGGAAGGTCAGCATCTTGTCGTCGACCAGGCGGTCCGCCTGAAGATCGACGATCTGCAGCTTCCCCCACTGGATCAGCGTGCTCATCTTCTCGATCCCGCCGTAGACCAGTAGCCGCGCGCCCGCGGCTTTGGCCGCTGCGATCAGGGCAGGCGCCGGCGTATTGCTGGCAGTGCACGGCGGCGAAGCGCAGGCAATCTCGACTGGCTTAAATCGCCCTGTGGCGGCGAGGTCGCTGCGCAGCGCCTTCACGAAAGCGGCCAGACGCGCGGCGTGCTGCGCCGTCTGGTCGCGAGGCTCGGCGGACGTATCGGTGTAATCGAAGTCGACGACGGCGACCGGGATCGGCGGACTTGCGGCACGAATGCCGGAAACGGAAAGCATGGCGATCGCCGCGAGGCCCGCGATGCGGCGCAGCGAGCGCGCCGATGACCTGATTCCCATGGTTTTCCCCTTTCGGCTGGAGTATCCGGGCACGAACTCTTTCCAAAGCAAGTGGGCGCGGCCGAGAGGAAGCGTCCGATCGACGCGCATCTTCGCGACGCCAGCGGCCCCGTCATCCGCTCGGCAACAGAATCTCGCCCTTGCCGAGCGCCGCGAGGTCCCCCGCGAGACGGCGCAGCCGTCTGCGAAAGAGTCTGGCGAGCTTCGTGCTCGCGCGTGCGACGAAGTCGGCGATGATCCGCGCGGCGACGAGATCGTGTTCGCCGCAGTCGCCAAAGGACGGAGAAAGCCGCGTCGCTCCGCGCCCGAGCAGGATCGTTCCGCGGTTCATCAGATAGCCCGGCAGGTCCCCCGCGTCGCCCCCGATCGCGAGCGTGCCCGCGATCATCCGGCTGCCGGCGTAAGCCCCGGCGCGGCCCTCGATCAGGACAACGCCTCGGCGAAGGCGATCGGCAGCCCTCGCGCCGGCGTTGCCGCGGACGAGCAGCAGTCCCCCAGCCATGCCGATGGTCTCTCCGCTCAACGGGCCGGCCAGCCGTTCCCCGGCGGAGCCCGCGATCTCGAGGACGCCGCCCCTCATCCCGGAGCCGGCGAAGGCCCCGGCGTCGCCGCGGATTGTCAATCGCCCGCCGCTCATCAACCGGCCGGCCTCGACCCCGACGCAGCCCTCGACCACGATGGCGCCCGCCGCAAGCGCAGTCCCGACGCGATCGAATCGCTCGCTGCCTCCGTCAAAGACGACTGTTCCCGCCTCGCCCACCCGCACATGGAAGACGTCTCCGACCGTCACCCGCTCGCGGGTCGTCTGCAACTCGATGGCGTCGATGTCCGGGGCGCTCTTCCGGGAAAGGTTCGCAGGCGTCAGGGGCGAAAGATCGAGCCGCTGGGTCGGCGCCGCGCGAAGGGTGAAAGTCAGTGGCTTCATGGCGGCGGCAACTCTCGCAGTCGGTAGTGATGGCGGCCAAGTTTGCCGCCGTAGTTCCCCGCCCCGACACGCAAAGCGCCGCGTTCGGGCCCGAGAGCCAGGATCGCCGAGAGGCCGGCGCGCATCGCCGCCGCAACCGCGGCGCTCGTCAACCCGTCGACGACGATCTCAAGAACGCAGCCGATCTCGGGATCGAGCGCACTCTCGACCGCGCCTTTCAAGGTCGGGCAATAGGCGTCGTTGGTCGAAGCGGTCGCGCCCTTGTACTTGGAGCCCAGTTTCGAGCCGGATCGGGCAATGCCGCCCGGAAACGGCATGATGACGTCGGGAACCGCGCGCATCGCTTCGACGGCGGCCTCGGCGGCCGCAAGGGTCCTCACCGGAGTCGTGCCCATGATGATCAGATTGCCTCCGCCGACCGCGCTCTTGGTCATGAACGCCGTCGACTCGCAGACAAACTCGCCGTCCATCACCGGCACCCGCCAGAAGCGCCTTGACCCCAGCTTCTTCGAAATCTGCCAGCCGTCGCCGAAAAATCGAATCGCGGCGCCGACCTTCAGCTTTTCGTCTCCCGCCTCGAGCCCCGCGTAACAGGCCGAGCCCGGGCTGGTCAGGACGCATTGGCCGACCCTGTTCTGCACCTGACGCTGCAACTCGGACGTCGATACGGCGAACATCAAGACGCGCACGCCCGGCCGACCGTCCGGCGTTTCGCGCGGCGACAGCGCGCGGTCGACTCCGGCCTCGCAGCCGCACGCGATCACCGACGTGGCGAAGCCCGTCATGGTCGTCGCAGCTTGCAACGCCCAACGTCTGGTCGGCGCCGTTATGGTGAGCGCCGTCGCCCGCATGTCGAACGCTTCGGCGAAGGTGTCGTCGACCCGGACGCCCGTCGAAGTCAGCTCGAGCATGCGATGCTCTCAAAAGGCTCAGGCCGCGGAATTGCGCCCTCGGGGACACGCAGGAAGTCGGACGGGAGTCCATAGCGCTCGTCGTAGTAGCGCTGCATGCGACGCTGCATGCCGGCATCGACCGAGGCAGCGACCTGTATCGCGCGACCAAACCGGTAGTGCGTCACCGCCCCGTCGCGCACAACCAGATCGCCGTCCTTGTACACGCGGGCCGCCGACCGGAACATCTTGGCGAGATCTCTTCCGGGGCGATAAAGCGCGACGTCCGCGCGGCCGCCGACGCCGAGATGCCCGCGGTCCGAAAGCCCCAGGAGCCGCGCGGGCGCCGCTCGCGTCATCGTCGCGATCTCATAGATCGTGTATTCGCGAGACAGCGACGGCGCCGTCGTCATCGCGGCCGCCTCCGCGGGCAAGCGGGCGAGCCACTGGGCGCGCAAGTCCTTGTCCATCAGCAGGGCGAACAACTCCGGATAGACCGTGAACGGCGCGCCGTTCGGGTGGTCGGTGGTGAAAAAGACCCGCCACGGGTCGTCGATGAGCAGAAACAGCTCGAGCCCGACGGCGAACTGCACGGCGTTGAAGAAGCTTCCCGCCTTGTACTCGAAGGGAACGACCCCGCCGCCGTTCGAATCGCCGTCGAAGATGACGTATTTGCTCGGATGGGCGAACCCACGCGCAGAGAACTGACGCAGCACATCAGACGAGATGGTCACGGTCTGGCCGAACATCGCCTGGCCGACGTCGATCGTCACGCTCTTGGTCGCATTGATAGCTTCCGCAAGCTGCGGGGCGGCGGACGAATTCCCTGCTTGCCCTCGGCGCCGTAGCCGTAGAACTGAAGATGCGCGAGGTGCAGCGGCAGGTCTTCGGCAGCGGCGATGGTCTCCAGAGCCGTCTTGAAGTTCCCCGGCATTCCAAGATTGTTGCAGTGGACATGCAGCGGATGCGGCACGCCGAGTTCGTACACCGCCTGCTGCAGCGTCTTCACGATCTCCCGGCTGCTGACGCCGTAGCTCGGCACGACGTCGTCGAAGGAGAACGACCGCACGTTGTCCTTGAAGGCCGCGACGCCGCCGGCGTTGATGACCTTGATCCCGAGCGCACGCGTGCTCTCGATGATCCAGGCGACGTGATCCCGGACCGCGCCGGCGCCCTTCCCCGACCGCATCAGGCCGAGGACAAAGTCGTCGTTGCCAAGGATGGCGAGGATCGCTTTGTCGATGATCGGGATGTCGGCGAGTTCGAGATGCGCATGCAGCGCATAGTGAGGTGAAACCGCGGGCTCGACGACCGTGGTGAAGCCCATTTCCGCGTACAGGCAACCCGTCTCGAAGGTCGACCAGCCGGCGTTGGAGAGCGGCGTCGCTGCGGGCCGGCGCGCGTGAGCGCGATGCTGCTCCGGCATCAGCAGGCGCGCTGTGTTCACGTTGCTGCCGGCGATGTGCGAATGAATGTCGATGCCTCCCGCCATGACGATGAGGCCCTCGGCGTCCACGATCTCGTCGGGGCGCGCCTCGGCTGAGGGCGCGACAATAAGGTCGCCGCGAATGTAAAGATCGCCGATTTCGTCGCGCTTGTGCGCCGGATCGACGATGCGTCCGCCCTTGATGCAGGTCAGCATGCCTCGGCGCCCGCGTCTCGAAGGCTTCCGGCGATGAGCGCGAGCGCCTCGGCAACGCTCGGCAGGTCGCTCGAGGATGACGAATTCGCGCTGACGGCGACCAGGGTTCCCGTATCCAGGGAATGAACGACGGCGTCGTGATCGACGCCTGGGCGTCCAACTTCGATCAACACTTTCGGCGCCCGCGCCGGGCGCGCCGCCCGATCGCACAGGGCGATCGAAATCGATCCCGTAGCCCACTCCGGCGGCGGCGCGCCGAACGCGGAGATCCAGATGACGCAGTCCACCTCCCCCGCTCTGACCAGCCGCTCGGCGTCAAATCGCCAGGGGTCGTGCGTCGGCGCGCCGGAGCCGAAGCCGGTTCGCATCGGGAAACCTGTCATCCACCCGCAAACAGCGAGAGCGCCCGCGCCGTTGTCGCCCGCCGCCAAGGGCAAAGACGAGAATCGCGTGGACTCGTTGAGATCGCGCACCAGGCCGTTAACCATTTCGATCTCGAGCGCGTCGAGACTGGAGGCCGACCAGATGGCGACGCCGAATTTCGCCTCTCTCAAGAGTTCCGCGATCGCGTCGAGGCGCGACGGCGTCTCGTCGGACGCGACTTTCTGAGGGCGCCGTTTGACCCGCGCTCGCAGCGCCGCGAGATTGGCTGCGAACTCCGCGCCTTGTCCGAAGACGGCGGTTTCGACGCGACCGGGTCGCCGCGGGCAAGTCGACCGTTCATCGCTCGCGAGGACGACAATTTTTCTTGGCTGCGCATCAGCGCCGTTGGGCCGCGCCGGCAAAGTGAGCAGCCTCTCGTCCAAAGCCGGCCATGCCTCCTCAAGACCGTCGCCGACCAACACCAGAACGTCGCCTCGCACGCGGGCTTCACCCGGCGTCGTCAGCATTCCGCCTGTCTCCCGCAGGCAGTCGAGGTCGCGCAAGATCGACGCGGAATGAATGTGCTCGACCACGCCGCCGACCCGCTCGGCGAGCGCGACCGCGCGCCTTGCGCCGTCGACGTCTGTCCCCAATCCTGCAAAGAGCGGCTGTCCGCTCGCCATAAGAAGGCGGGCC
Source organism: uncultured Alphaproteobacteria bacterium (assembly GCA_963770035.1). Taxonomy (GTDB): domain Bacteria; phylum Pseudomonadota; class Alphaproteobacteria; order Rhizobiales; family Beijerinckiaceae; genus Roseiarcus. The sequence goes on from CAVYON010000015.1 coordinate 134,635, forward strand.
GCTTCGGCTGCAGCCTGATCGAGCGATGCGGGCGTTCCGCCGATCCACGCGCCCGCCGGTTCCGTCAAAACGTCTACGCGCGTCATGCTGCAGCCAATCCCAGGCGTCTTGCGACCGACGATGAGGCACACGCCTGACGCCAATTCCGTCACGCAAATCGCTATCCCATGGAGGCCTGCAACCTGTCGCCGAATACGGTGGCCTTGTCCATGATGGCGTCGCACACCTGTCCGAAGCCGCCAGGCGTGCGAGGCGCAGTGCGGTTCGCTCCTTGGACCGTTCCTCAGTCTTCGATTGACGAGCCCTGTTAGCTCGCGAACCGTTACTTCGCCGGATCATAGGGAAAGATCGCCAACGAATAAATATCGGGAGCGAACGGAATCGTCACAAACGCTCCGGTCGGGAAAAATTCCCGCCGCAGAATTGTCGGCGGAGCGCTCGGCGCACTGGACAGACTGTCGCTCGCAGCTTCAAGTACGAAGGAGGCCGCCATCCGCGTGCAAATGAATCGGAAGAGGAGACGCCCATGGCGATTGAGCTTGCCCGCGTTTGCCAGGGACCGTCTCTTTACCGCGGCGGACGGAATCTCCTCGGCGTCCGTTATCGCCGTTGGCGGCGCCGCAAATACCGAAATGCCTGATGCGCTGAGCCTGATCGTCGTCGCTCAGTCGGCGCGCGCGCTTGGGTCCGCCGCAAAGCGCGCCGGATATGCGCCGCTCGCGATCGACCTGTTCGGCGACGACGATACGTGCGCGATCTGTCGTGCGACGATTGCGCTCGAAGGCGGACTGTCCCTGGGGCTTCGCCGCGCTGCGCTGATCGACGCCGTGCGCAGTTTTGTTCGTCGCTATGACCCGATCGGCTTGGTCTATGGCGCCGGCTTCGAGCATCAACCGGCGTTGATCGCGGCGCTCGCGGGCGAGGTTCGCGTGTACGGCGCAAACGCGGGCGCGCTTTCGCGCGCAAAGGATCCCGTGGCTGTCGCGCTGGCCTGCGCGGGAGCGCAGGTCGCCCATCCTCGAGTCGAATTCGTGCCGCCAGTCGATTGTGACGGCTGGCTCAAGAAGCTGCGCGGCGGAGCGGGCGGCGGACATGTCCGCCTCGCCTCAGGAGAGGCCGCGACGCCCGGCTGCTATTTCCAGCGTCGCGTCGACGGGCGCAGCGTCTCGGCGTTGTTCCTCGGCGACGGCGCGCGCGCGAACATCGTCGGGTTGAGCGAGCAGTGGACGTCTCCCGGCGCGCGCGCTCCCTTCCGCTACGGAGGGTCGGTGGGTCCGATCGACATCGGCCCCGATCGCCGCGAGGAGATCGAGCGTGCGGTCGCCGGCGCAACGCGAGCGTTCGGCGTGGTCGGCCTCGCCAGCGCCGACTTTGTCGTGTCGGACGATGTCGCCTGGTTCATCGAAATCAATCCACGCCCCGGCGCGACGCTCGACATATTCGATCGCGATGAGGATCCGTTGCTTGCCCGGCATATCGAAGCCTGTGAAGGCCGAATGAAGACGCCGGCCGCGCGAACTGGGTGCAAAGCGGCAGAAATCGTCTATGCGAGGGGCGACATTGCCTGTCCGCTGCGGACGGAATGGCCGGATTGGGTCGCAGACCGACCCATTGGCGGAAGCAAAATCGCCGCGGGCGACCCCCTATGCACAGTGTTCGCCACGGCGGCGGACGCGAGAGCCGCACGACAGCTTGTCGCGGCCCGGGCGCAAGACATCGGCGCCATTGTCGAGGGAGGGACGAGGTGAAGTTCGACACCGCCGTCAGCGTCAATCGTCGCGCCCAAAGCCTTACGCGCGCCCTGCGGAGCGAAGCCGCCGCTCTGAATGTCGGATTCGTCGAAGGCCCGCTCGGCGAAACGCTGATCGATGCGGGCGCAACGCAACGCGGCGGAATTTCCGCCGGCCTGCGCATCGCGGAGATCTGCATGGGCGGACTCGGCCAGGTGAGCCTCGGCCCCAACGCCGCGACACCGCAATGGCCGTGGACCATTTCCGTGGCGTCGTCGCAGCCGGTCATCGCCTGCCTCGGAAGCCAGTACGCGGGCTGGAACCTGTCGCACGGCAAGGGGCCGGGCGCTTTCTTTGCGCTTGGATCGGGTCCCGGGCGAGCGCTCGCACAGAAAGAGAAGATTTTTGAGGACATCGGCTATCGGGACGATTCGGATTGCGCAACGCTCGTCATCGAAAGCAACCGCCCGCCGCCGCCCGAGGTCATCGAAAAGATTGCCGGCGACTGTCGCGTCGCGCCCTCCGCGGTCACCGTGATCTACGCGCCGACGCAGAGCCTGGCGGGCGGCGCGCAGGTCGTGGCGCGGGTTCTGGAGGTCGCACTGCACAAGGCGCACGCGACTGGATTTCCGCTCGAGCGGATCGTCGACGGGATGGGCGCGGCGCCGCTGTCGCCACCGCACCCGGATTTCGTGACCGCGATGGGCCGCACCAACGACGCCATCATCTACGGCGGCATGGTGCAACTGTTCGTGACCGGCCCCGAGACGGACGCGAGGTCGCTCGCCGGGTGCTTGCCGAGCCAGACGTCGCGCGATTTCGGCGCGCCCTTTGCGGACATCTTCAAACGCTTCAAAGGCGACTTTTACGCTATCGATCCGATGCTGTTCAGCCCGGCCGAAATTGTCGTCACCGCGATCGATTCCGGGGCGAGCTTCCGGGCCGGGATGCTGCACCATGACCTGCTCGACGCGTCGTTCCGTTGATGTTCGCGCCGCGGGCGGCGGCGGCCCCCTCATCGCCCTGGTCAGCGATCAGCGCGACTGGCATGCGCGTCAAATGGAGGCGGCGTTTGTCGCCAAAGGCGCGCGATTCGAGCGGATCGACCTGGCCAAGTGCGGGTTCGACACGACCAAAGCTGGCGGCCTCGCCTTGCAGCATCTGGGGTGCCGACTGCCGGACGCGGTCCATGTGCGGACGCTGGCGAACGGGTCGTTTGAGGCGATTACGAAGCGTCTTGGCGTGCTGCATGCCTTGTCGGCGCTCGGCGTTTCGGTCTGGAACGACGCGCGAGCGATCGAACGCTGCGTCGACAAGTCGATGACGAGTTTCGAACTCACGCGCGCCGGACTGCCGACGCCTTCGACATGGACGATCGAATCGTTCGACGAGGCGCGCGATCTCGTCCTGCGCGAGGCGCGGCGCGGTCCGCTTGTGCTCAAGCCGTTGTTCGGCTCGCAAGGCAAGGGCCTGCGTCTGGTTCGAAGCCCCTCCGACCTGCCGCCGCCCGACGAGGTCGCCGGGGTCTACTATCTTCAGCGCTTCGAGACTGTCGAAGGCGACGGTTTTCGCGACTACCGGCTTTTCGTCGTCAAGGGTCGAGTGGCCGCTGCGATGATGCGCCGGTCGCCGACCTGGATAACCAACGTCAAGCAGGGCGGCGAGCCGTGGAGCGTCGGGCGCGACACCTTGATGGAGCGCCTCGCGATGGCGGCCGCTCGTGCGGTCGGGACGACGATCGCGGGCGTCGACATCCTGGTTGCGGCCGAAGGCGGCCCGACCGTGCTCGAGGTCAACAGCATGCCGGCTTGGAGCGGCCTGCAAAAGGTGGCCGAGGTCAACATCGCCGAAGCGATCGCCGCCGAAATGATGGCCGCGATCGCGACCCGCGCTGCGCTCGAGCCCGCGCTTTGAACGGAACCGATTCCGCCGTCGGCGCGGCGTTCGTCGAGGCCTGCCTTGCGGAACTCGACGCGCTGAAGCCTGGAAACGTCCATCGCTATGCGTCCGGCCATCGCATGGAGGCCGACGATTTCGTCCGCAGCGCCGAGGCGAGCGCGGGCCACATCGCAGCGCACGGCCTGAGCGTCGGGGCTCGCGTGCGCGGCGCCGTCGATGCGACGCTTGCCGCCGTCGGTCAGAACACCAATTTGGGCATTGTCCTGCTCTGCGCGCCGCTGGCCGCCGCGGCTGAAGGAGCGGCGCGCGAGCTGCGCGACGCGCTTGCCGTCGTGCTCGCCCATCTCGACCGGCAGGATGCGATCGACGTCTATGCGGCGATCGCCGCGGCTAGGCCGGGCGGCCTCGGCCGCGCGCCCGAGCACGACGTCCACGAGGCGCCGACCGTATCGCTGCGGGAGGCCATGGCGGCTGCCGCGGATCGCGATCGAATCGCGCGGCAATATCTGACCGCGTTCGAGGACGTCTTCGTCCTCGGTCTCGCGACCCTGGACGCCGCTCGAAAGCAGGGGCGCGAGCGGCGCTGGTCGACGCTTGCGGTCTACCTCGGCTTTCTCGCCGAGTTCCCGGACACGCACGTCGCGCGCAAATTCGGTTTGGCGAGTGCGGAAGAACTGCGCCGCGAGGCGGCGATCTGGCGCAAAAGGCTCGCCGCCGCGCCCGACCCCGAGGCGATGATCCCCGACCTCATGCAATGGGACGCGACGCTCAAAGCCCGCGGCGTCAATCCGGGCACGAGCGCAGACCTCACGGTCGCAACGCTTTTCGCCGCAACGCTGCAAACGCGTTGACGAGCCGTCTTGCCCTCATCGAGCAACAATGCTTGAGTATGACAGCGGGAAGAAACCCGCGGCTATCCGGCCAACCGGTCCCGCCCCCAAAGGCGGGATGCTGACAACAAGGATAGGCAGTCCGTCTCCCGGCGAGTTGCGAGAGGCGGGCGTTTGTCTTCATTCCCTGGGAGGAAATGGAATGGCTAAGATTCAAAAACTCCTTGTCGGCGAGTCGCTGGTCGGCGACGGCAACGAGATCGCCCACATTGACCTCATCATCGGGCCGCGCGGCAGCGCCGCGGAAACGGCCTTCGCCACGGCTCTGACCAACAACAAGGACGGCTTTACCGCGCTCCTCGCGGTGGTCGCGCCGAACCTGATGGCCAAACCCTCGACTGTGATGTTCAACAAGGTCACGATCAAGGGCGCCAAGCAGGCGGTGCAGATGTTCGGCCCGGCGCAGCATGCGGTCGCCAAGGCCGTCGCCGACAGCGTCGCCGACGGCACGATCCCGGTGGAGGAAGCCGACGATCTGTTCATCTGCGTCGGCGTCTTCATTCACTGGCAGGCGGAAGACGACAAGAAGATCCAGGAGTTCAACTATCAGGCGACCAAGGAAGCGATCGAACGCGCCGTCACCGGCAAGCCGACGCCGGCCGAGGTGGTCGCGCAACGCAATACCGCCAAGCATCCTTTCGGCGCTTAATCCCAGCTGAAGGCCTGGTCTTCCGGACGCGCGGGCGCTTTGCTCGCGCGGCCCGTTTTGCGTGGCGAACGCGCAGTCTGAAACGCAGGAAGGACGCCCTGATCGTGACGGGGCTCTCGAGCCCGCGACCGGTGAGAATGGCCTCACGGCTCATCTGGAAGCGTTCGGAGAATTGCCCGCGGTTGTTCCAAGGGCGCCGGCAAGCTTTCCCCGGACTCCGGCCGTCTCGGCCGTCCCGAAGCGCGCCTCGACCGCTAGGCCGCCTTCGGGGAGCGGAACAACCCGCGTTTCCCCGCCGAGCATCCGGACGCGGTCGCGCATGCCGGAGAGCCCCATTCCCCCGCTTCCCTGGCCCTGAAGCCCGCGTCCGTCATCCGCCACGCGGATGACGAGGCCGGCCAGTCCGGGGTCGAGCAGGGCGTCGTGACTGTTCCCGTCTTCAAACCGGAGCGTCACCTCGATGCGCGTCGCGCCGGCGTGGCGAAAGGCGTTGGTCAGCGCCTCCTGGACAAACCGGTACGCCATCTGGCTCGCCCGCTCGCCGAGCATGCTCGCGCGCGGATCGGCGTCGAGGGACAGCGTCATCGCGGGCTCGGCGCGTCGCCAGTGGGCGATCAGCGAGCCGAGCGCGTCCACCAGCCCGAGTTCCTCGAGCGCCGCCGGACGCAAGTCTGCGAGAATGCGCCGGTTCTGGTTCTGCAACGCCTCGACCTGGGAGGCGATGGCCGCAGCCGCCGCGCGCGCCTCGGGGAGAGCGTCAAGCTTTTTCGTCAGCACCGCCGCACTGGCGCGCAGGGCGAACAGGTGCGGCCCGAATTCGTCGTGCAATTCGTGGGCGATGACCCGCCGCTCCTGATCATGAGCGTCGACCGCCCGCTCCATCAGTTCCGCGTTGGCCCGCTCGAGGCCGCTGAGCGCTCCCGCAAGACTGTTGATTTTGGTGTTGAGGTTTACAATCTCCGGCGGGCCGGCGACCGCGGCGCGCGCGCTGTAGTCGCCCGCCTCGAGCCCTGCGAGCGCGACGCCGGCCGCGTCGAGAGGCTTTAGCGCCCGGCCGACCAGCAGGTTGGTGGCCGCCATCGCAATCAGCGCCAGGACTGCGCCGGTCAGCGCCGCGTCGCGCGCGCCGATCCAGGCATTGTCGATCACGTCGGAGGAGTCGGCGACGATAACGATCGAGTTCATCCTTCGGTCATTGAAGACGATCGGAACGGAGACGACTTCGTGCGGCGCGTTGACCAGGGCGCGAAACCAAAAGGGCGCTTTCGAGCCGTTGCTGGCCGCGAGCACGATCGCCGAGGCGAACGACGGCTGGCCGACTCCCACCCGCACATGGCGCACGTTCTCCAGGCTCGCCAGCAGCGCTTCGATCGCCCGTTCCGGCTCGCTCGCGTCCTGAAGGCGATCCAGCGTCGTGACGACGAATTCCTTGGTCAGCCGCATGGCGTTCTCGGTCTCGGCGCGCGCCCGCGCGCTCGCCTCGATCACGATGCGGCTGACGTCGACCGCGAGCCACAGCGCCAGCAGCGAGCCGAAAATCAGATTGAGCCGGTTTCGCAGAGAGATTGAACGCCACATCGGTCGGCCGCCTTTCTCGCCCACCGTTGATTTTGGCCGCGCGAGTGTCAATGTGGGGGAGCGCGTCTCCGCCCGCCTGATGGCAACAGGGCCGGACGGAGGCGGCGTGCCTTTGGCGGGAGGTTGATCGGTTGCGGGTCCTCATTGTCGACGATCATCCGATCATCGCGTCCGGATGCCGGGCGCTGCTCGATGGCGCAAGCGACGAGGTCTATGAGGCCGCCGACGCCCGGGCCGGCTACGCCGCCTATCTCGCCCGCAAGCCGGACGTCGCGGTTATCGACATCAATCTGCCGGGTTATTCGGGCCTCGAGTTGCTCCGCCGCATCCTGCTGCGCGAGCCGGACGCCCGGCTCGTCATCTTCAGCATGAACGACGATCCGGTTATCGCCGCGCGCGCCATAGAGGCGGGAGCGAAGGGCTACATCGCCAAGAACGACGATCCCACGTTATTCGCCGAAGCGGTCAAGACCGTGGCGGGCGGCGGCACCTACCTCCATCCGGCGATGGCGCGACAGATCGCCTTCCTCCGGGCCGGCTCCAACGCCACGATGATCTCCGGCCTCAGCGCGAGAGAACTCGAAATTCTTCGCCTGATCGCGGCGGGACGGACCATGGCCCAGATCGCCGACGCCCTGAACGTTTCCTACAAGACGATCGCCAATAACTGCACCCAGCTCAAACACAAACTCGGCGCCCGCACCGCTATGGACCTGATGCGCATCGCGCTGGATACGAAATTGCAGTGACGCCGGGCGGGGGAACGCGTTTCTCCAGGGAGAATTCTGATCGACTTGCGCCCAGAACCCTCATCCGGCCGCTTGCGCGGCCACCTTCCCCCTGAGGGGAAGGGGACGCCCCTCTCCCCGTAGGGCTACGTGATTCACACATCTCTCGCGGCTCCCTGCTGCCATCCCCGGCGGGCGGCGGGCGGCTTCCTCCCCCCTTGTGGGGAAGGATTGAGGAGGGGGGTTGCGCCGAGCTTCGAAGGTTCGGCGCTGTCTCCCTCCCAAACGAGAGGTCAGCGCGACCCCCCACCCTGTCCCGCCCCCACAAGGGGGGCGGGGACGCCAATCTCCGGTCGAGTGGCTCCCGCCCGCCAAAAGATGTGTGAATGTCGTAGCCCGCCGGGAGAGGGAAGCCGCCATAGGGCGTCCGGAAGGACGCCCGTCTTTCGACGGGCTCTGGCGGCAGGGTGAGGGTTCGCTGGCGCGAACTGACCTCCGTCAAAGCGTCACTTCATCGGACATCCGCCTTCGGACAGCGGACGGAACGCCTCGTCGGCGGGGATCGTCTCGACGAGGTCATAGTCGTCCCAGCGGCCCTTGGACTCGGCCGGCGCCTTGACCTTGAACACGTACATCGGGTGCGTGGCCCGCCCGTCCGGGCGCACGACGACGGGTCCGAACAGCGGGTCTGCCATCGGCGCCGCCTTCATGGCCGCCACCACCTTGTCGCCCTCGATCGTATCGGCGGCCTTGGCGGCGCGGAGATAGGCGAGCGTTTCCGAGTAAACGCCCGCCTGATCCTCCGTCGGCATGCGCCCGTCCATGCGCTCGGCGAAACGCTTGGCGAAGGCGCGGGTTGCGTCGTTCAGGTCCCAATAGAACGCTTCCGAGAGGGTCAGGCCCTTGGCTCTATCGAGCCCGAGCGCATCGATGTCGGTGATCTGCAGAAACAGCGCCGCGAGCCGCGTATCGCCGCCGGCGACGCGAAATTCCGTGGCCTGGCGAATGGCGTTGATGGCGTCGGCGCCGGTGTCGGCGAGCGCGATGACCTTCGCGCCCGAGGCTTGCGCCTGCAACAGGTAGGAGCCGAAATCCGTGACGCCGAGAGGATGGGACACCGAGCCGATCACGCGTCCGCCCGCCTTGACGATCGACTCGGTCGCATCACGCTGCAGCGCCTTGCCGAGGGCATAGTCGAAACTGATGAAATACCAGGATGTCCCGCCGGCTTTGGTGATCGTCCGGCCGATCGCCGAGCCCAGCGCCCAGGTGTCGAGCGTCCATTGGACCGTGGTCGGCTGGCAGAACTTGCCGGTGAGGTCGGACGTCGCGGTCGAGGACGCGAGCATCGTGCGGTTCTTTTCGTGGAGATACGGGTTGACCGCGAGCCCGACGCCGGAATTGGCGAGATCCGCCACGGCGTCGACGCCCTCCTGCTCGATCCAGCGGCGAACGATCGAAAGACCGACGTCGGGCTTGTTCTGATGGTCGGCGAAGACGACCTCGACCTTGAGATCGCCGGCCTCTTTGGCGAAATCCTCCGCCGCCATTTGAGCCCCGACGAACGAGCCCTTTCCGACCTGATCGGCGAACGGACCGGAAAAATCGCTGAGCACGCCGATCTTGATGGTCCAATTCGGAATCTCGGCGAGGGCCTGGGACGCCGCCAGGGCGACAAGTCCGGCAAGCGCGGCCCGGGTGAGGCCCGAAGCGATGCTCAAGGTCATGGAACGCCTCCCGTCGGTTTCGTCTTGGACCCTCGGCTGGGCCGGCTCACTCAGCCGAAGGCGCCGCGGTCGACTTTGTTTCTCTTGGAACAATTCGGGCGTGCAGGAAAGGGGCGACGCGATCGGCCTGATGGCTGTTTCGCGTGGAAACGGAATCAGGCAAAGAGAATGGGACGGGGGTGCGCCGGGCAGCGTCGGCGGCCGAACGAGACGCTCCCGCGAAAGCCATGACCGTGCCGATCCGTTTCGTGCCGACACCCACGACAGGGAGAGGAAGCCGAGCGCTCGATGCAATGGCGGAGATGGAGCGGGGAGCGGGTCTACAAGGGTCGCCAACGGAACGCCCGCAAACGACGTTGAGTGGTCATTGCGGGACGAGACGCTGCACGTTGCAGTCCTGGGAAAAGCGAGCGTTCAAGAGGCAACCAGCGGGATCGCGCCTCCGAAGTGGGGGTAGGAAGCGAAAGAAAGCCGCCCGAGTGGCGGCCCTCTGGATGGACTTTCATCGGGGCGTTACGCGAGCGCTGCCTTCCTACGCGACGCGCAATAGCCTGCAAGACCGAGGCCGGTGAAGCCCGCCACCATCATCGCCCAGGTCGAAGGTTCGGGTATCGTGGTTATGAAGCCGGTCACGAGTCCCGAGTTGTTGAAGAATGCGCTGTCCCCGGCCGTCCAGGCCCGGCTGAATGCGCCCGCGGGGGCTGTGTTAAACGCGAACGCGGGGCCTCCCGTGTATGGGGTCGCCGAATAGAGGTCGATCAGCAGATTGCCATCGCCCGGATTGTAGGTGAACGGCGTCGACAGCGGGATGATGAGCACTCCGTGCTGGATCGCGGGAAGCGTTGCGTCATAGACCGTCGTATTGTTCGGCCCGATGTTCGAGGAAAGGTTCGGACTGAGGCCGTTGACCGCGGCCGAGGTCGTCGAAAGCGAGATCCTATAGGCGAATGGATTGGGCTGCCCCGTCGAGTTGGGGGCCGTGTAGAACTCGATATCATCAATCTTGATCGTCCCCGGGAAGGCGCTGGACGCGTACACCTGCTGGTATTCGGGCCACCCCGCCGTGCTCCCGAATGGGATGTAGATGCCGCCGTTCCCCGGCGCGCCAATGACAAGCGCCGACGCCTGACTGCACGCGAAAAGGATCGACGCGATCGCCGCCGAGGCGACCGTCGAATATACTTTTAACCGCATACTCCCCTCCCGCTGAGACTGCTCATCCCCCGCTGAAAGAACGCCTGAAAAGCATAAGGGCCGACTTTCAAGTGGGTTCTCCGGATTGAGCTTAACGTATATTCATCCGGAGGACAGACTCCATTTGCTGCGCTGGATCAGCAGTCAGATCCTCCCCGACGCCGCCGCTCCGATCTCGGGCGGCTTCATGATGACCGCGAATCCCACCGCTCCGGATGCTCCGCAAGCCGCTTGGCCACTATTTGGGCCGTGACCTCGTCGGCATTGTGCATGCGCTTCCGGCCCTGGAACCCGAGCGCAAAGGCGAGGGCCGACGCAACGTCTTCGGCGGATACTGGCGTGAGGTCGTTGCGATCGTCGGTCACATGTGCCGCGCTCCTGAGCAATGACCGCCTATTGCGCATTGCCGCCTTTCAGCAAGACGCAAGCGCCGGGTTGAAAGCGTTTGATCAGGCGGTCTCGACCCGCTCTCCGCTGCGTCTATATGTCGTGGATGTCTGTCTTAACCGGATAGGCGCGACCAGGACCATGGCAAGGACGGTCGCGGGCGTTTTCCACCGACAACGCCATCCTCGACGCCGCCTAGGCTGTTCGGCGGAAGCCCATCGCCGAGCTTGGCGCCACGATCTCAATCGCATGCGCGATCGCGGTCATTGACCCCTCGGTTCAAAATGGCCGCGCGACTTTGCTGTCTCGGACAGCCGCCACCCAGCGGCCGATCGGCGCCGTTCAGTCGTACTTGATATAGGCGAAGCGCTGGTCGCCGGTCGGCGTGCCTTCGAGCGCGCCGCCCTCGAGGCCCGGGCGCCAGCAGACGACCTCCTCGATCTTGCGCGCGAGCTCGAAGTCCCTGTCCGTGACGCCCTTGGCCGAGTGGGTCGTCAGTTTCACCTCGACCCAGGCGTAGGAGGCGCGAAGGTCGGGATGATGCCAGGCGGCCTCCGCCAGATGGCCGACGGCGTTGATCGCCATCAGCGTGCCTTTCCAGCTCGCCGTCTTGTACTTCCGCCGGATCCATCCGTCTTCGTAGCGCCACTGCGGCAGATCGCGTTTGAGCCGGTCCTCGATCTCGTCCGGCTGATAGACTTTGAGATTCGCATCGGTCGTCATCGGCGCCTCTCCGATCAACAACGACGAAGGCCGGCGGCCTCCCTTTTGCGCGCTTCTTGTTTTGCCAGACTATCGCTGGCCCCTGGCGTCCGGCAAGCGCTCGCCGCGCAATCTTCGCGAGCTCGACATCCGTAAAGCGAAAAGCCGTCCTTTTTGCGCGCGACGGATTGCACGCCCCCTTTCGGCGCCGGTGTTGACTTTTGCATTGCACAAATGCTATGCTGCACTGCGATAAAACGCGGGTGGCTGAGTCTTGCGCCGCCCGTCGGTGGCAAACAACCCTGCGGGGTCGGCGCGCGCATCGCCAAATCAAAACCAATCCAGACAAGGAATTCCGCAATGGTTCGCACGACCGCTCTCGCGGCGATGGGGCTCTTCCTCGTCGCCTCACCGGCATTCGCCCAGGAGATCGACGATCAACAGACGATGAAACCGTTGCACGCCGTCAGCGCCGATTTCGGCCAGCGACACTTCGTCAGCTTCTTCCAGGCCGTCGCTCAACACTGCGATCTCACAGTGGTGTCGGCGACGCGCATGGACGAGAGAGCCGAAACGGCGCCGGACGATATCCAGCGTTTGCGTGTGGTGGTGAACCCGGCAAGCTTCGCCCGCGTTGATGCGCCGAATGCCGGCGTCCTGCAATTCGCCTGCTCGGCGGACGCGTTGCACATGACCATGACGGTGCTGCACCGCCTCGCGAACAACTAACTGCGCTTTCGTTCCGCACGGCAAAGCGTTCGATGCCGGTCAAGCGGGAACCAGTCCACGGTGTTGGATTTCAACGAACGATAGAATTGGTCGTATGCTTATTCAGCCGGGTCGTACCCTGCGCTCCTGACCGATCGTTGACGCCCGAGTAACAAAAGCGATATGGGGTGGAATCCGTCTTCGCGTCCTACAGGCGTGGTCGGGCACAGGGAGGCGACATGGGCGCGGTTCGCGCATTCCGATCGGCGGCGGCGGCGCTGGTGATTTGGACTGCGGCCAACGGGGCGCCGGCGCATGCGCAGGACATGTTGCGCGGCCTCGACTTGACTTCCCCCGACATGACCACGTCAGAAATGTCGCGGGCCGACGTCGAGGCGCTTCTCGCCAAGGGCGGGGGAGCGGATTTCTCGGCCAAGCGGCTCTCCGGCCTGGATCTTTCGGGTCTTGACCTTTCCGGCGTCAATCTACGGGCGGCGCGCCTCAACGGCGCCAATCTCGCCGGCGCCAATCTCGATGGAGCGACGCTTGATCAGGCCTGGGCGCTCAAGGCCGATTTTTCCAGCGCGAGCCTCAAGGGCGCGCATATGTTCGGGACACAGTTGCAAGGGGCCAATCTGTCGAAGGCCGACCTCTCCGGCGCGCGCATCGCGGGCGACCTGTCGTCGGCGAAGCTCGTAGGCGCGAAGCTTGTCGGAGCCGACGGGAGCGCGGACGAGAAGAACCAGTCGATGGGCCTCATGCGCGCGGTGTTCAAATCCGCCGACCTCTCAAACGCCGACTTGCACGGGGCGAATCTCGACCGCGCCGACCTCGAATTCGCGAAATTAGGAGGCGCGGATCTGACCGGGGCGTCGCTGCGGGAGGCCGAGGCCGAGGGGGCCGACCTGCGCGGCGCGCGGCTCGACGGCGCAAACCTGACCGGACTTGACGTCGACTCCGCCCGCATCGACGCGGGCGCAGCCCCTCTTTTCGCGACGGCCAAGAACGCCGGGCGCGCCGTGAAGGAGTAAACGTCCCGGACCGACCCGATCGTGGGTCTTGAGTAGACTTGCGTGTCGTCGCCGAGCTCGTTTTGGCTCTCGGCGATGTCGCCATCGCAGATGCGATCAGAGATTCTGATTATCTGAGTCATGGTAACAAGCTATTGACAAAATCAGAATCAGGTCGTAGGGTGTTATCCAACGTCCTCCGATCGGACCTGCGATGCCGCTGTCCTGGATCCCGTCCCGACCCCGCCGCATCACGCCGGGCGTGCCCGGTCGGCCGGCCTCGGCCGATCTCCGGATCGGACGCCGCCGATCGCCGCGATACGCTTGGTCGTCGGGTCGAATGTTTGATAATATGGCGAAAATGTGTCAAACGGGGGCTCTGGCGACCGCGCGAATCAAAATGTTGAGCTTAGCGCGTTGATAACGTTCGATCGCTCGTCGAAAACGCACGCCCATTCGTCGTTATCGGGCTCGTCTATCGGGGCTTTTGGGCCGATTTCGACGCCAAATCTGGCGAACCGGCCGCCGAAACGCGCGTTTTCGGGCGCCATTTGTGCCGCGATCGACGCCAAGCAAAACCCGCGCAATTGTGGCCAAGGCGCGGGCTTGGTCGGGGCCGACAGCGCTCGCGCCGGCGAGACCTGCGTTCAGCCCGGCTCGGCTTCCATCCACCCGCCCCTGCCGTTCAATTTCCCCGCTTCGCGCCAATAAGGGCCAGCCACGCTAGGGGATCGCGGCGTCAGGCAGGCGCCGTGCGTCTGAGCGCCTCGACCGCGCGGGCCGCGGTCGGGTTCAGGCCGGCGCCGCCCGCATCGGCGAATGCGACAAGCTCGCGGATCATGTTCGGCGTCCAATAGGCGCGCAGATGCGACGCCGCCCCTGCCGTCGCCTGGTCGTCGGGCATGGCGGCGTAGAAGTCGCCGATCTGGTTGGCCATGCGCACGAGCTTCGCCAATTTGTCGGACGTCATGGACCCGGTCCCGCGTCCCCGCCCTCACTCGGCGGCATCGCCCATCGCCCCCTCGACGAGACGAAGGCTTACGGCCTCTTCGCGGTCGCGGACCTGCCACTCCGTCAGATGATTGGTGCGCCGCACTTGCACCGCCGTCACCTTGTACTCGGGGCAGTTGGTCGCCCAGTCGGAATTGTCGGTGGTCACGACGTTGGCGCCGGTCGAAGGATGGTGGAAGGTCGTATAGACGACGCCGGGCTGCATGCGCTCGCTGACCCTGGCGCGCAGCGCAACCTCGCCGACGCGGCTCAGGAGAGCGACCAGGTCGCCGTCGACGATCCCCCGGCTCTCGGCGTCGAAGGGGTGCATCTCGAGCACGTCCTCGTCGTGCCAGGCGGTGTTGGCGGTGCGCCGGGTCTGCGCCCCGACATTGTATTGCGACAGGATCCGCCCGGTCGTCAGCAGGAGCGGGAAGCGCGGCCCGACCCGCTCCTCCGTCGCCACATATTCGGTGAGCATGAACTGACCCTTGCCGCGCACGAAGCGGTCGACGTGCATGATCGGCGTGCCGGCCGGGGCGTCGTCGTTGCACGGCCACTGGATCGACCCGAGCTCATCGAGCCGCGTATAGGAGACGCCGCGAAACGTCGGCGTGGTCGCGGCGATCTCGTCCATGATCTGGCTCGGGTGCGCGTAGGGCATGGACACCCCGAGCGCTTCGGCGAAGGCTATGGTCGTCTCCCAGTCGGCTTTGCCGGCGAGCGGCTCGATCGCCTTGCGCACCCGGCTGATCCGCCGCTCGGCGTTGGTGAAGGTGCCGTCCTTCTCCAGGAACGACGCGCCGGGCAGGAAGACATGGGCGTAGCGCGCCGACTCGTTGAGAAACAGGTCCTGGACGATGACGCATTCCATGGCCCTGAGGCCATCGGTAATGTGCTTCGTGTCGGGATCGGACTGGGCGATGTCCTCGCCCTGCAGATAGAGCCCCTTGAACGCGCCCTCGATCGCCTCGTCCATCATGTTGGGGATCCTGAGGCCCGGCGCGTTGCTCAGTGGAACGCCCCACAGGCGCTCGAAAATCGCGCGGGTGGCGTCGTCGGCGACGTGGCGGTAGCCCGAGAATTCGTGCGGGAACGAGCCCATGTCGCAGGAGCCCTGCACGTTGTTCTGGCCGCGCAGCGGGTTCACCCCAACGCCCTCCCGGCCGATATTGCCGGTCGCCATGGCGAGATTGGCGATCGCCATCACCGCGGTCGAGCCTTGCGCGTGCTCGGTGACGCCCAGACCGTAATAGATCGCCGCATTTCCGCCCGTCGCATAGAGCCGAGCCGCCTTGCGCAGCTCTTCCGGATCGACCCCGGTCGCTTCCGCGACCGCCTCGGGCGCGTGACGCGGCTCGGCGACAAAGCGAGCCCAGGTCTCGAAATTGGCAGGATCGCACCGTTCGGCGACGAAGGCCTTGTCGATCAGCTCTTCGGTGATGACGACGTGCGCGAGCGCATTGAGGACCGCAACGTTCGTGCCGGGCCTGAGCGCCAGGTGGCCGTCGGCCTCGATATGCGGGCCGCGAACGAGGTCAATTCGGCGCGGATCGATAACGATGAGGCGGGCCCCCGCGCGCAGGCGCTTCTTCAGGCGCGAGGCGAACACCGGATGGGCGTCGGTTGGGTTGGCGCCGATGATCACGACGACATCGGCCTTGTCGACGGACTTGAAGTCCTGCGTGCCGGCCGAGGTGCCAAAAGTCTTTGACAGGCCAAATCCGGTCGGCGAATGGCAGACGCGCGCGCAGGTGTCGATGTTGTTGTTGCCGAAGCCCACGCGGACGAGCTTCTGGACCAGGAACACTTCCTCGTTGGTGCAGCGCGACGACGAAATCGCGCCGACGGCGTCGCGTCCGTATTGCGCTTGGATGCGCTTGAATTCGCTCGCCGCGTGACCGAGCGCCTCGTCCCACGACACTTCGCGCCAGGGGCCCTCGATCCGCTTTCGGATCATGGGCTTGAGCGCGCGGTCCTGGTGGGTGGCGTAGCCGTAGGCGAAGCGTCCCTTGACGCACGAATGGCCTTCGTTGGCCTTGCCGGCCTTCAGCGGGACCATCCGCAGGACCTCATCGCCCTTGAGTTCGGCCTTGAAGGCGCAGCCGACGCCGCAATAGGCGCATGTGGTGATCACGCTGCGTTCGGGCGTTCCCTTCTGGATCACCGGCTTCTCGTTCAGCGTCGCCGTCGGACAGGCCTGAACGCAGGCGCCGCAGGAGACGCATTCCGACGACAGGAAGTCGGTCCCGCCCGGTGAAACCTTCGAATCAAAGCCGCGTCCGAGGATCGTCAGGGCGAATGTTCCCTGCACCTCCTCGCAGGCGCGCACACAGCGGGAGCAAACGATGCATTTCGACGGCTCGAAGGTGAAATAGGGGTTCGAGCTGTCGGCCGGGAGGTCGAGGTGGTTGGCGCCCGCATACCCATAGCGCACCTCGCGCAGCCCGACATTGCCGGCCTGCGTCTGAAGTTCGCAGTCGCCGTTGGCGCTGCAGGTCAGACAGTCGAGCGGATGGTCCGAAATATAGAGCTCCATCACGCCGCGCCGGAGCTTCTCGAGCCGCGGCGTCCGTGTGTGAACGGTCATGCCCTCTTCGGCGGGGGTGGTGCAGGAGGCCGGCGTCCCCCTGCGGCCCTCGATCTCGACCAGACACAGGCGGCAGGAGCCGAAGGCTTCGAGCGAGTCGGTCGCACAGAGCTTGGGGATGGGATTGTCGATCAGCGTTGCCGCAGCCATCACCGACGTCCCGCGCGGAACGCTCACGAGGCGCCCGTCGATCGTCAGCGTTATGCTCGCATCGCCTGTCCGGATCGGCGTGCCCGTGTCGAGTTCCTGCAAGAGCGCCATGGGCGAACCTCCTACTCGGCGGCGGCGCGCCGCGGCGCCGGCGCGAAATCTTCGGCGAAATGGTCGAGCGCGCTCAGCACGGGCAGCGGAGTTAGTCCCCCGAGGGCGCAGAGCGAACCGTCGGTCATGACCTCGCAAAGATCGCGCAAAACTTCGAGGTTTTTTTGGCGATCGACGCCTGCGACGACCTTGTCGACCGTTTCGACGCCACGGGTCGAACCCAGCCGGCAGGGCGTGCATTTGCCGCAACTTTCCCTGGCGCAGAACGTGAAGGCGAAGCGCGCCTGCCGGGCCAGATTGACGGTGTCGTCGAACACGACGATCCCGCCGTGTCCGAGCATGCCCTTGGCCCGGGTCATCAACTCGTATTCGAGCGGCGTGTCGAGCAGACTCTGCGGAAAATAGGCGCCGAGCGGGCCGCCGACCTGCACCGCCCGGATCGGCCGTCCCGACCGCGTCCCGCCGCCGAAGCCTTCGACAAGCTCGCGGATCGTCGGACCGAAGGCGAGCTCGATCAGGCCGCCGTACCGGACATTGCCGGCGAGCTGGAACGGTTGCGAGCCGAGCGAGCGGCCGACGCCATAACCGGCATAGGCCTTGGCACCATGCTCCAGAATCCAGGGAACCGAGGCGAAGCTCAGCATATTGTTGATGACCGTCGGCTTCCCGAACAGGCCGGAGAGCGCGGGCAGCGGCGGCTTGGCGCGGACCAGGCCGCGCTTGCCCTCGAGGCTCTCGAGCATCGAGGTCTCCTCGCCGCAGATATACGATCCCGCTCCCAGCCGCGGCTCGATGTCGAAGGCAAGCGCCGAGCCCAGGATGCTGCGGCCGAGAAGGCCCGCGGCGCGCGCGCGCTTGACCGCGCCCGAGAAGACGTCGAATGCGTGCGGATACTCGGAGCGAATGTAGACGTAGCCTTTGGTCGCGCCGACCGCCAGCGCAGCGATCGCCATGCCCTCGATGACGAGAAAGGGATCGCCCTCCATCAGCATGCGGTCGGCGAAGGTGCCGCTGTCGCCCTCGTCGGCGTTGCACACGACGTATTTCTGATCCGCCGAGGCGTGGCGCACCGCCCCCCACTTGATGCCGGTCGGAAAGCCGGCGCCGCCTCGGCCGCGGAGCCCCGACGCCACGATCTCGTCGACGATCGCGTCTGGACTGAGCGCGAGCGCCCGCTCGACGCCCTTGAGGCCGCCGTGGCGGCGATAGCCTTCGATCGACAACGGATCCGTCACGCCGCAGCGGACAAAGACCAGCCGTTGCTGGCGAGCGAGGAAGGGGATGTCGTCCACCCGGCCAAGCGCCTTGGGATGCGCGCCGCCGGCGAGGAAAGCCGCGTCGAACAAGGCCGGCGCGTCCTCAGCGGCGATTGGCCCGTAGCCGACCCGGCCCTCCGCGGTTTCGACTTCGACGAGCGGCTCGAGCCAGAACAGGCCTCGCGAGCCGGTGCGCACGACGGTCAGGTCAATTCCGCGTCGTTGCGCTTCCGCGGCGAGCGCGCTTGCGACCGCATTGGCGCCGACCGAAAGCGCCGCAGAGTCAGCGGGAACGAAGACGCGTGCGGTCACGGAGCCGGGTCCCTCGCCTTAACGACGATCGCGTCAATTCGATAGCGATCGAGCCGCCCGATCGGCTCTCCGTCGAGCAGGGCCGCGGGCGAAAGCGCGCAATTGCCGAGGCAATAGACGGTCTCGACATGCAGACCGGCGCTGGGCGAACGGTCGTCCGGCGCGATCCCGTGCCGGGCCTCGAGATGCGCCACGAGGTCCTCGCATCCCATGGCCTGACAGGACTCCGCCCTGCAGAGCTTGAGGACGCGCCCTTCGACAGGTGCGCGGCGAAAGTCGGGGTAGAAGCTGACGATGCCGAGCGCCTCCGCTTTCGAGATGTTGAGGGCTTCCGACATGAGCGGGATCGCGCGATCGTCGATGTAGCCGAACCGATGCTGAAGATCGTGCAGGATCGGCAAGGCCGCGCCAGGAGTCGACCGTCTGCGCGCGATGATCTCACGCGCCAGCGCCCCATCGAACGCCGTCGCAGCGGTCATGGCCATAGTCCTCCGATCTTCGGATAATACTGAGCCCGGACGCCCGCCCCGGCAAATTGAATGTTCGAAAAACTCGATAGAGACCTTCTATCGTGAAGCGACCGCGAGCGGCGCCCCCGCTTCCGGGGGAGGGCCGGGGGGCTCGATCCGCATCGGCAGGTCGGACGGCAGGGGAATTTCAAAGAGGCTGCGAGCCAAGGGCGACGGCGGGTCGCGGTCGCTCATCACCAGGCCGAGCGTGCGCCATGCAACCGGCTCGACGAGTTCGATCGCCCGCGTGCCCTTCGGCACGCCGAAAAAGCGCAGCAGATGCCGGGGCGCGATCGCCGACCACTGGCCGGCGCTGACATGGGTAACGAGGTTGAAGATCGAGTTCGTCTCCACCGAGGGCGTCGGGCTCGCGCCGACCGACCGGAAAACGCCGTCGATGATTTGCCGGTTCTGCATGTCGGAGGTCAAAAGGCAGAGCTGGACCGTCGACGCTTCACGCCAGGTCACCTGGCTGCGTCCGGCGAAGACGCCCCCCTCCGGGGTCAGGAACATATACTCCTCGACACAGACGGGTTGCGCCCGGACGCGCTCGAGCGGCTCGGCGTCAAGATAGGTCAGCCCGACGTCGAGTTCGAACGCCTCGATCCGGCGCTCGATCTCCTTGCTGGTCATCGACAGGACCGTCACGGTGACGCCTGGGTGCTTCGCGTGGAAGGGCCCTGTCAGCTGCGAGACGATCGGCAATGCGGTCGGAATGGCACCGAAACGGAGCCGCCCGGTCAGGCCTTTGCTGAACTCCTCGAGCCCCCGCCGCATGTTCTCGGAATCCGCCAGGATCCGCTGTGCGTGTTCAAGCGCGCGCTGCCCTTGTGGGGTCAGGCCGACAAAGCGGTGGCCGCGCTCGACGAGCGGGGCGCCGAGATCGTCCTCAAGCAGCCTGAGCGCCGCGGACAGCGTCGGCTGCGACACGTGGCATGCCTCCGCAGCTCGCCCAAAGTGCTTCTCCCGCGCTAAAGCGACAAGATACTCGAGCTGGCGAAGCACCATTTCCTCTTTTCCTCCCGCTTCGAATCGTGGCGTCTATCCTCCGCCTAAGTCAATAGCGACTACCTATCGCTTCAGCGCCGCACCCGGGGCTCCCGCGGTCCACAAAGGCGGAGTTCATTTGTCGCGGCTCTGGCCGGGAGCGAACTCTAGCCCGAATTGATATTCATGTTTTTTGAAAGCTACGTTGAATATTTTTCAGTTTCTTTTGTTTTGGGCGCGACCCTATGAAAGAGGCCGGAAGACGAGGCGGTCAGCGCCGAGCGATTTAGGGGAGGCCTCGTGGACACGGTGACGACGGCCGGCGCCGATTTGGCCTCATTTCTTGCTGTGAACGCCCCGGCGGACGTGACGAGGGTGCTGACCGCGCTGGCCGACGCCTCAATCGAAGTGGCCAATCGCATTCGCCTCGGCGCGCTCGCAGGCGCCCTCGACGCCGAGGTCGGTCCGCCCCACGACGGATTGCCGCAGAAAGCGCTCGATGTTTTTGCCGACGAAGCGTTCGTGCGTCGACTGAACGGCGCGGGCGTGCGCGGCGTCGTTTCGGAGGAGCGCGATGCGCCCATCGACCTCGATGATGCCGGAACCCTTCTGGTCGCGATCGACCCGCTGGACGGCTCCTCCAATATTGACGCCAACATCACCATCGGCTCGGTCTTTTCGGTACTCGACGCGCCGAAGGGCAGGCTCGAAGACCACCATTTCCTTAGGCGCGGCGTCGACCAGCGCGCGGCCGGCTTGTTCGTTTACGGTCCGCACGTTGCGTTCGTCTTCACCTTCGGCCACGGCGTTTCTGTCGCGACTTTCGACCCGGCGACAGGGACCTACCGGATCACCGCGCGCCGGCTCGAGATCTCCGGGGAGCCGAACGAATTTGCCGTCAATGTCTCGAACTTCCGGCACTGGCCTGAACCGGTCCGCGCCTATGTCGAAGATTGCCTCGAAGGCGACGCGGGACCGCGAGGCCGCAATTTCAACATGCGCTGGACCGGGTCGATGGTCGCCGAAGTCTACCGCATCCTGGCGCGCGGCGGCGTCTACCTCTACACGGAGGATTCGAGAGAAGGCTATGAGCAAGGCAGGCTGCGCCTTCTTTATGAAGCCAATCCCGTTGCCTTCCTCGTCGAACAGGCCGGCGGAGCGGCGATCGACGGATTCGGCCGAATTATGGAGGTTGAGCCGAAATCCATCCACGCCCGTACGCCGCTGATCTTCGGCTCCAGGCATAAGGTCGAGCGCATCGTCCGCTATTACACCGAAGGAAGCGCCACGCAGCAGCCGCCCCTTTTCGCCAAGCGCGGGCTTTTGCGTCGCTAGATCTCGAAATTCTGGGCTTTCCAAAATGTCGATCAAGCATCCGATCATCGCGATCACCGGATCCTCCGGCGCCGGCACGACATCCGTCAAAAGGACCTTCGAACAGATCTTCCGGCGCGAGCAGATCAATCCCGTCTATATCGAGGGCGATGCGTTCCATCGCTGGAACCGCGCCGAAATGCGCGAGCAGATGACGGAAGCCGCCAAACGGGGCGACAACCACTACAGCCACTTCGGCGAAGCCGCGAACCTGTTCGAGGATCTCGAGAACAGCTTCCGCGCTTATTCCGAAACGGGCGGCGGCAGAACGCGCGGCTATGTGCATGACGACGCCGAGGCCGAGACCCTCGGCGTTCAGCCCGGGCATTTCACCAACTGGCGGGAATTCGAGCCGGGGTCGGACCTCCTTTTCTATGAGGGGCTGCATGGCGCGCTCGTCACCGAGACGGTGAACGTGGCGCAATACGTCGATCTCAAGATCGGCGTCGTGCCAGTGATCAACCTTGAATGGATTCAAAAGCTGCATCGCGACCGGGCATCGCGCGGCTACACCACGGAGGCAGTCACCGACACGATCCTGCGCCGCATGCCGGACTACATCCACTATATCTGCCCGCAATTCACCGAGACGGACATCAACTTCCAGCGCGTGCCGACCGTCGACACATCGAACCCGTTCATCGCCCGCTGGATCCCGACCCCGGACGAATCGATGGTCGTCATCCGCTTCCGCGACCCGCACGGCATCGATTTCCCCTATCTGCTGTCGATGATCCACAACAGCTTCATGAGCCGCGCCAACTCGATCGTCATTCCTGGCGGCAAGCTCGACATCGCCATGCAACTCATCCTCACCCCGATGATCCTCAAGCTCGTCGAGCGCCGCAGGCGCGCGTTGCGCGCATGAAGGCGGAAAGGGCGTCGGCCGTCGCGCGCCCATTCCCCGAGAGGGACAAAGCGCGACGCATGGCGGCGGTCGCACAGCTTCGATTTCTTTCAATCGGCTTCCGAAAGCTTCATTTTCTTTCTGCGGGGGCTTCCAAAGATTTCATTTTCTTCAAAAAATTTCCGCGATTTTAGACTTATCAAAGGCTTACGGGAGGCTTCCGCGGAAAGCAATTGCTGCGGCGCTGTTCGGCGGGCCGCCAGCCTGCGCCGTGAAACCAAATAGCCTCCTCCGCCTCGACCCGCCTCTGCTGGTCCGTGCCATCCTCCTCGCCGACCTCCCGCGGGGGGTTCCTGCAGCGCAAATGGGCGCAAGAACTCGACTACCGACTGATCAAGGAGTTGTGGGCGTTCACCGACGACCGCATTGCGGTGCGCTTCGTCTACGAGTCGCACGACCCGGGCGGCCGGTGGCGGCGCGGCCACGGCAACGAGATGTGGCTGCTCGACCCTGACGGTTACATGGCCGAGCGCCACGCCAGCATCGACGACGTGCGCTTTGCCGGATCCGAGCGCCCGTTCCGCTGGTCCCTGGACCGCCGTCCCGGCGACCACCCGGACCAGACCGAACTCGGGCTTTGACAGCGATCCGTTCGCCCCGCTTGGCGGACGCCAGCGCAGGGTCCGAGGGGTGACGAACGCTCCATGTTGCAGCCACAGGCGATTGCAAGGAGGCGCCAAATACGCCTCGCCGTTATGTCGTACGTTGGCGAGCGCTCAAATCCGGCTTTGCCGAGCGACTCCCTGCCGCAATCGGAGGCATGCAGTGGTCATTCGCCTCTCAACTCGGAGCGATCCACGAGTATGTCCGGAATGCCGGAACCTTCATCTGAAAAATCCAAATTTTCGGACAATCTTTCCCATCGCGCCGACGGAGTTACCGGCCAGAGCTAAACGCTAACCGCTGAGTTTTCAGGAAATTTGAGCGCCTGTGAGCCCTCTTCACGCGCCGGTTCGGGGGTGGCACGGCCGATGCACAAAGCGTCACACGGAGGAGTGAAACGCATAGGCGGAAGATAGGACAATATTGAGTGTTTATTCTTCCGAACTTGTCTACACAACGGAGAACGTACAAATGTCGGGAACAATACCTCAAGAGAGTTCCCTGATCAGGGCACGGGCGGGGCTGGTCGATAATTTTACGGAATGGAGTCTGAACTGGGTTCCAGAACTCCATGGTGTTTGTTACGGCGATGACGATCATTGTCTACGTCATGGGGCTCGCATTCACCGATCACGGGCCTCTGCAATTGCTCGACGATTACGCTGGCGGCTTTTGGGTTCTGCTGACCTTCGCCATGCAGCTGACGATCATGATGATCACCGGCTTCGTGGTTGCGGATTCCAAACTGGTCAAGGGCGGTCTCGTCAAACTGATCGATTTGCCTTCGACGCCAAAGTCGACGTTTATCATGTTCTGCCTCGTCGTCGGGGTCGTCAGTTGGCTGCATTGGGCCGTCGGACTGATGGTCGGCCTCGTCATGGGCAAGGAAGTCGCGGTCCGCAGGCGGGGGCTCGGGATCCACTATCCGCTGCTGGCGGCCGCCTCCTACGTGATGATGCTCGTCATGGCGAACGGGCCGTCACAGTCCGCGCCGCTGCTTGCCGCGACGCCGGGCAATTTTCTCCAACAGACGATCGGCGGCCTCATCCCTCTGACGCAGACCGCCTTGTCCCCGTTCATCCTCGCGCTGGTTGGGTTTGAACTGATCACCATTCCCCTTCTGCTCGCGGCCCTGATGCCTGGCAAGGACAAGGCCGTCGAGATCAGCGACGCCGCTTACGCCGAGTTCACCTACGTGGCCCCGATCGAGGAGGAGAAAACTCTGCGCCCGGCCGAGCGTTGGGAACGCTCCCGCATCTTGCTGACCGTGGTCGGCGTCGCCATCCTCGTCTCAGTCGTTCGCTTCCTGGCGATCAACGGCGTCGTCAAACTCGACATCAACGTCATCAACTTCACGTTCTTCGGCCTCGGCATGGTGCTGCACGGATCGCCCCGGAGCTTCATCGCCTCGGTGAAGCAGGGCGTCAACACGACGTTCGGCGTCATCATTCAGTTCCCGCTCTACGCCGGCATCTTCGGCATCATCAGCCATTCGGGTTTGGCGAGCGTTATCACCCACTGGTTCCTGTCGATTTCGACCACGGGAACCTATTCCTGGATCATCATGATCTATACGACGATCATGGATTTCTTCGTGCCGTCGGGCGGATCGAAGTTCGTCGTCGAAGCCCCGTACATCATTCCGGCAGGCCAGCAGTTGGGCATTCCGGTGGCCCATGTCGTCAACGCCTACAGCACGGGCGGTCAGCTGGCGAACACGATCCAGCCGTTCTGGGCGCTGCCGTATCTTGCGGCCTACAAGCTGCGGTTCCAGGACATTCTGCCGTACACGTTCCTCACGTTCCTGTACGCGCTGATTGTCGGCAGCATCGCCTTCCTGGCGTTCCCGCACGGGCTGTAACGCGGCAGCGGCCTCAAGGCGCCCCGCGGGCGACACTTCAACACACATCGGAACAGGCGATCGCCGTTCCGAGCCGTCCCGCCCTCCGCCGGGGAAACATCGCAAAGGTAATCAAAGGAGAGGACTATGCGAACGGCAATTGTCGGCGCCGGATCTCTTGGCACGATCATCGGCGCGTTCATCGCCAAGACCGGCAAGCAGGTGGACCTGTTTGACGCCTTCCAGGAAAACGTCGACGCGCTGAATGCGTTCGGCGCCACGGTGACCGGCGAGATCGAACTGAGGGTCCCTGTGAAGGCGTTCAACCCGGCCCAGATGACGGGCGTCTACGACCTCGCTTTCGTGTTGACCAAGCAGACCAACAACCAGGTCGCCCTGCCCCCCCTTCTGCCGCATCTCAGCCGCGACAGCATCGTCTGCACGCTGCAAAACGGCGTACCGGAAGAGTCCGTCGCCTCGATCGTCGGTCGAGAGCGGACCATCGGCGGCGCGGTCGGCTTCGGCGCGACTTGGCTGAAGCCCGGCGTTTCCTCGCTCACCACCAGTTACGAGGCGACCCGCAAATTCGCCTTCGAGATCGGCGAGATCGACGGCGCCCTTCGTCCTCGGCTCGGCGCCGTCAAGGACTATCTCGAG
Organism: uncultured Alphaproteobacteria bacterium; assembly: GCA_963770035.1. Classification (GTDB taxonomy): domain Bacteria; phylum Pseudomonadota; class Alphaproteobacteria; order Rhizobiales; family Beijerinckiaceae; genus Roseiarcus. Next base: position 160,123 of record CAVYON010000015.1, read on the forward strand.
AGCGTCGGCACGACCGAGATCCGCGACAACCTAATGGGGGTCAGGTTCACCAAGGTCCTGATGAACGCGACTTTCAGTGGGATGTCCGCGGCGCTGGGCTGCACCTTCGGCGACGTGCTCGAGAACTCTAAGGCCATGACCTGTCTGGCCTTGGTCGCCGACGAATGCATCAAGGTGGCGCATGCCCGCGGCGTCCGGATGGTGCTGATGCAGGGCGAGGACCTGGAAATCGCTCGAGTTGAACAGCGCCAGCGACATTCCATCAAAGATGGCGCTCTACAGGAAGGTCTGGAGCCGGCACGTGAAGCTGAAGGCGAGCATGCTGCAGGATCTTGAAAAAGGAAGAGATTGTGAAATCGGCTACATCAACGGTGTTATTTGTGATTACGGTCGACAAGCCAATGTAAAGACGCCTTTCAACGATAGGATCGTCGAGCTTGTGATGGAGGCGCAACACCGGCGCGGGGTCAACAGCTTCGAAACCCTGAGTCGCTTCGACGACCTCCTCGAGACCTATGCCGCCGGCGCCGCCCTGTGAAGCGCCCGTCGGATGAGCCGCGCGCCGAACTCTCCCGCGCTGGGACCAGCAAAACCCTGAAATGGAGTCTACCCGTGTCCAAGACCATCATCACCGTCGCCCCGACAGGCGCGTGGCCGACCAAGGAAAACAACCCTGCAATTCCCCTGACGCCGAAGGAGATTGCCGACGATGTTTACGAATGCTGGCAGGCGGGCGCCGCCATCGCCCATCTGCACATGCGCGACGCAGAGGGCAAAGGGACGATGGACAAGGGGCGGTTCAAGGAGGCCGTCGTCCGAATTCGCGAACGATGCGACATCGTCCTCAACCTCACCACCTCTGGAGATCTGAACGCCACTGACGAGACGCGCATGGCGCACCTCATCGGACTCAGGCCTGAGCTCGGCTCCTATGACGCCGGCTCGATGAACTGGATGCACACCGGCCTGTTTATCAATCACCCGGCGTTTCTCGAAAAGCTGGGGCGGGTCATGATCGAGGTTGGCGTCAAACCAGAAATCGAGGTGTTCGACGCCGGTATGCTCTACAACGCTCTCTATTACATGAAGCGCGGAGTGATCGAGGCGCCGCCCCACTTTCAATTCGTGCTGGGCGCGGCCGGCGGCACGGCAGCGACAGTCGAAAACCTGGTCTATCTGAAGAGCTTGCTGCCTGCGGGCGCAACCTGGTCGGCGCTGGGCATCGGCGCTGGGCATCTTCCCATTCTCTACGCCACCATCGCACTGGGCGGGCACGTCCGCGTCGGGATGGAGGATAACGTTCTCTACGCCAAGAATCGCCCAGCACGGTCCAACGCCGAGTTTGTCGCGAGGGCCGGCCGGCTGATCAAGGAAGCGAACTGCGAGATCGCAACGCCTGACGAAGCCCGAGCGATTTTAGGGATAAGAATAGCCGAGTCGACGAATAGGCTGACGAGCTCCCCGGAGGTCGACCGCCACCCTCGCGACCGATTCAGGGATTGAACCGATGGCTGGAATCAGGGGGGGGTCACCGTACGCTTTCGGCGTTCCAGCCCGCTCGGCGAACGGGCGCGCGGGTGGCAAGTCGACAGCGGCCATGGCTGCCATGGCCGGGCTCGAAAATCCCTGCCGCCCTGCGCCCGGCCGCCGGTCAGCCGCAACCTTACGCCCCGCCCTTTGGCGTCAGGTTACATGAGTGATCGTGCTATATCTGAATCTTGTACTGCTTGATTTTCTCGTACAAGTTGCTGCGAGAAACGTTGAGTAATTTGGACGCTTGCGAAACGTTTCCCTTGGTTGCCGTCAACGCCTCGACAATCTTTCCCTGTTCCGCGTGCTTTTTCACCAATGCAAGCTTGCTTTGCGGCGGATCCGGCCATCTCTGCTCCTGCAGTCTGGCCGCCAAACTCTCAAAGTAGCCGCTCGTCAGCTGGCCTGACAAGCACATGTTTGCCGCGCGTTCCAAGAGGTGTTCCAGCTCGCGAACGTTCCCAGGCCAATTGTGCAGAGCGAACAGACGGAGGGCCTCGGAATCTCTTCCCGCGATCCTCAGACCCAAGTTGTGATTGATCTTCTCTATGAGACGCGCGGCGAGTTCCGGAATATCTTCCTTGCGCTCACGAAGGGGCGGAACTTCGATTGGAATAACGTTGATTTTATAAAATAAATCTTCACGGAATTCTCCCTTACGTACAAGTTCTTCAATATCCTTGTTGGTAATAAATATCATTCTTACATCAATCTCGGTGAGTTTATTACTTCCAACTCGCTCAATTTCTCTTTCCTGCAGCACGCAAAGCAATTTCGGTTGCATCTTTGCTGGCAACAAATGGATTTCGTCGAGGACGAGCGTCCCTTTGTGGGCCAGCTCGAATTTGCCGGCGCTACCGCCTTTCCTCGCGCCGGTAAAGGATCCCTCCGCATAACCGAACAATTCAGAACTCGAACAGCTCGGCGGGAATAGCCGCGCAGTTCACCATGACCAGAGGCTGATGGTTACGCATGCTGAGTTGATGCACCGCGTGGGCAAAGAGTTCTTTTCCTGTGCCAGTTTCCCCACTTATTACAATCGTGGAAGTAGCTTGTGAAATTCGGTAAAGCGTCTCTTTGACGGCCAGCATCGCCGGAGTTCTGCCAATGATATTGTTAATTGAGTATTTTGCAGCCCGCAATCTAGTCAAATCGCTTTTGTATTGAATAAGCTCATCTCTCAGATTGTTCGCTATACGCATTGATCGATCGGTCGTCAGGGCGTCAACAGAAAATAACAATATACATACAACAGCAATAACATTGCCACCCTCGGTTATTGGTATTCGATTTATGACAGAATACTCTCCATTTTTCATTCGACAAGGTATACCAATTTCTTTCTTTTTGGTTCTTGCGACAATATGCATCCGGCTTCCCGGGATCATATCCTCGCAATATTTTCCCACCGCCTCTGCTGCGGTCACTCCAAGTATTTTGGCGTAATCATCATGGACATATAGGATAATTCCCTGGGCGTCCGTGACCAACGTAACGACATCCTCCATGAATTGTTGAATAATGTAATCCAACCGGAGGCCGCCAAGTTTTGACATGTGATTTCCGTGCGACTACCGCGAAACTGACTTCGATCCCGATTTCCAACAGTCCGCAATCCCTGGCTGCGACACAGCGATTGGTCGAAATCCCTGCGCAATCCCGCCTGTAGTCCCGCATGATTGCGCCGGGTTTCCGCCTTCTACTCCTTCCCGCCGAACGACGCATCCCCGTCCCCCGGTCCGAACAGAGCCATCCCGAGGCCCGCGGCGGCCAGGGCGACGGCGAAGGCGCCGAACGCCGCGGGCAGCGAGACATGCTGGGCGATCGCGCCGGTCGCCAGCGGGGCCGGCAGGCGGGTGAGCGTGCTGATCAGCGAGGCCGAGGCGAGGCCGACGGCTGGACGGCCGGGCGTCTGCCGGGCCGCCAGGGCAAAACTGCAGGGCACGATTGCGCCCGTGCCGAAGCCGATCAGGGCGAAGCCGGCGACGCTCGCCGCAAAGCCCGCGTCGGCCGCGGCGAGGCCGAAGCCGAGGGCGGCGACCGCGAACGATGAGACGATGATCCGGCCGTCGCTGACCTCGAGTCGGATCCGATCGGCGTTGACCCGCAGCGCCGCCTGACAGATCGCGAAAAAGCCCGCCCCGAGGCCGGCGATCGCGGCGAGCCGGGGGGCCTCGTCGCGCAGCAAGAGCGACGACCACACGGTCGCCGCCGTCTCCGCGGCGACCGAGACGCCGATCGCAAGGCCGAGTCCGACCAGCGCCGGGGTGAAGGACAGGCCGCGCGCGGCGTGCCGCATTGGCGGCGGCGCGAACGGCGCGGGTTCCCGGCGGGCGGCGCGGTCGTAGGCGAGGCCGGCCCCCGCGAGGCCAACGAACGCTATGAGTCCGGCGAGCCAGGGGGCGGGACTCGCGGCGACGAGGCTCCCGAGGATGGCGCCGAGCGCGATCCCAGCGGAAGCGGCCGCGTGCAGACGCGCAAAAATCGGCTGCACGCGCATGCGCTCGATCCGCGCCCCCTCCGCGTTCATCGTCACATCGACCACGCCGCCGGTCAGGCCGGAGACGATCAGGAAGCCCGCGAGCGCCGCGCCGCTGACCGCATCGAGCAGGCCGCACAGCGCGGCGCCGAAGAGACAGGCGCTCACCGTGAGGACGCGCCGCGGTCCGAACCGGTGGGCGAGCGCCCCGCCCGCTGACATCGCCGCCAGATAGACGCCCGTATAAAGGGTGAGGATGACGCCGAAAGCCGCGGGATCGACGCCCGCGCGGGCCAGGATGGCGCCGGCCGCGCCTCCCCAGAGCCCGATGCCGAGGCCGAGCGCAAAGAAGACTCCGGCGACCCCCGCGTGGACGCTCATTACGCCATTCCCCACCGGGCCCGCCGCTCAATAGTCCGTCGGCGCCCCGCCCTCGGCCTTGCGGCGGGCGACGAACGCTTCGAGCGCTTCGCGCCGCTCCGGCTCGAACGGCGGCGGGGCGTAGGCCGCGAGCCGTTCGGCGACGATGCGCTCGGCGGCGTCGGCGGCGGTCGGCGATCCCGCCTCGCGCCAGCTCTCGGAATTGCGCCAGTCGGAAATCATGGGTGCGAAGAAGGCGGTGCGGTAACGCGACTGGGTGTGCGCGGCGCCGAAGAAATGGCCGCCCGGCCCGACCTCGCGGATGGCGTCGAGCGCCAGCTCCGCCTCGTCGACCCGCAAGGGTTTCAAGAATTCCGCGACCATGGCGAGCAGGTCCGCATCGAGCGCCATCTTTTCGAACGAGGCCTGCAGCCCACCCTCCATCCAGCCCGCGCCATGCATCACGAAATTGGCCCCGCCCATGATCGCGCCCCACAGGGAGAACACGCTCTCGTAGGCCGCCTGCGCGTCGAGCGTATTGGCGGCGTTGGCGTTCGACGAGCGATAGGGCAGGCCGAGCCGGCGGGCGAGCTGACCGCCGACGATCGCCGACTTCATGTATTCCGGCGTGCCGAAGGCCGGAGCGCCCGACCTCATGTCGACGTTGGAGGTGAAGCCGCCGTAGACGAAGGGCGCGCCCGGCCGAACGATCTGGGCCAGCATCAGTCCCGCCAGCGCCTCGGCGTGCTGCTCGGCGAGCGCGCCAGCCAGCGTCACCGGGGCCATCGCGCCGGCGAGCGTGAACGGCGTCATCACGACCATTGATTGCGCCTCGCCATCTGGATGATCCCTTCGAGCATCGGCGTGTCAAGGCGTAGCGGCGAGGACGAATTGATGACGGTGAACAGCGACGGCTCGCGCTCGAGCGTCGCGTCGTCGAGCCCGCGCGCGATCTTGATCATCTCGATCGCGTCGAGATTGCGCTCCCGCCCCAGGCTGTAGGCGTGGATCGGCTTGTCGGAAAGCGTCAGCATGTCGGTGAGCGCGTCGAGGTGACGCACGGACGGATGTACGTCGACCGGCTCGACCGGGTAGCCGCCCCAGAAGTGGATCGGATCGAGCGTTTGGCCGAGGCGAAGGAAGTTGCGGTAGTCGGCGATCGTCCCAGGGCGCCGGCCGCCGGCGCGATCGAAGGCATTCGGCGCGCTCGCCACCGAGCCGAAGGCGACGCGCCGACCGCCGATCGAGAGGCTGCGCGCGGGATTGCGCGCATGCAGGGTGAACGTCGGCGGCGCGAGGCCGATCTGCGCTTGCACGAGCGCCGGGTCGAAGCGCACCCGCTGCGAGCCTGGATCGACGTCGGCGCCAGCGTCTCTCAGGATCGCTCGCGCGCCGCTCGTGCAGGACATCGATCCCGATCTCCTTCAGCACCGTCAGAGCGGCCTGATGGATCGAATTCGAGCTCATCCTTCGAGACAAGCTCGATCGGCGGGAAAGGCGCCTCGGGCTGGACGGGCGGAGCGGCGGCGGCAGGACGAGGCGGCGCGATCCGAACCGCGACGACGGCGGCGGCCCGAGTCCTGTGGCTGGTCTTCGGCGGACATGGCGGCTACCCCGCAAATGAGCTGGCGGCGTCGATTTGGGACTCGAGGCCAGTGTCGTGAGCGCCCCGGCCGCGCGCGAAAATGGCATCGCGCCATGCCAATGTGAACAGACTACTTCGCCGCGCGGATTTTCGCCGGCTCGCTTGGAGCGGCCTCCGGGTTGGCGGCCCTGGCGGCGGCGAACCGGGCGATCAGCCACGAGCGGAACAGCGCCACCGCCTCGTTGCTGAGATCCTCGGGGTGGGTCGTGAGGTAATAGCCGTAGCCCTCTTCCAGCCAGAGATCGAATGGCTGCACCAGCCGCCCGGCCCTGACTTCCTCCTGGAACAGCCGCGGATCGATCAGCGCGAGCCCGTCGCCGCTCATCGTATATTGAGCGGCGAGCTGCTGGGTGTCGAACACGAGGCCGCGGTCGACCGCGATGTCGGGGCGCCCGATCGAGCGCACGAACATCTCCCAAAAGAAGTGGCGCGGACGTCCGTCGATCTTGGTGTGCAGCAGGTCGCACATGGCGATGAACCGCGCGGGGTCGCTGGCCTCGACCGTTTCGAGCAGTTTCGGGCTGCACATCGGCGTCGCCCGCACCATCCACAAGAGGTCGTGGATCGCGTCGGTGACGCGCGGTTCGGAATAGACGATGGCGATATCGACGTCGCCATCGACGTCCGGCCCGGTGCTCGGCTTCGACACGATCTCCAGGGTGATGCCTGCGTTCTCAGAGCGGAAGTCGCGCAGGATCGGGATCGCCAGGCGATACGCGAAGGACGTCGGCAGCGCGACCTTCAAGACGCGCTTCGGCCGGCCCTTCTCCTTGATGACCTCGCCGAGCGCCTGGTCGATGCGATCGAACGACTTCGTCACCACCGGCAAAATGTGCCGTCCCGCCTCGGTGAGCACGAGCTGCTGCGGACGCCGTTCGAACAGGGACACGCCGAGGAAATTCTCGAGGACGATGACGTGCCGACTTACCGCGCTTTGCGCGACCGTCAGGCTATTGGCTGCGGCGGTGAAGCTCAGGTGCTGTCCCGCCGCCTCGAACGCTCTGAGCGCGTTCAGCGGCATCCATTTGCGATCCATCCATCCTCCCCGCGCCGCGTTCGCCCAAACGTCGCCATCCGTCCGGCCTTGCAGGCGCGATGAAGGAAAATTCATAACGCATGACGAGGCGTTCCCACAATAAGCGACAGCGCCGAACCGCGTGCGATCGCCCCGCCGACCATGCATGCACACAAGTATTTTTGCGCGGCCTTCGGCTCGGCCGCCCAGTGAAGCGCTGCTAGCGGTAGCTCGTCCAGATCGTCTTGAGGTCCATGTACTTGTCGATTGCGTGCGGCGAGCGGTCGCGACCGAAGCCGGACTGCTTGAATCCGCCGAACGGCGTCGCAAGCGACGAGCGGTCATACGCATTGACCCAGACGGTGCCCGCGCGCAGCGCTCGCGACAGCCGATGCGCGGCGTTCATGTCGCGCGTCCAGACCGCGGCGGCGAGCCCGTAAATCGAATCGTTGGCGAGTGTCACCGCCTCGGCCTCAGACTCGAACGGAATGATCACGACGACCGGTCCGAAGATTTCCTCCTGTGCAATGCGCATGCTGTTGGTCGCGCCATCGAGGATCGTCGGCTCGACATAGAAGCCGCCGGTCTCAGTGAGCGCGCGCTTGCCGCCATGCGCGACCCGCGCGCCCTCTTGCACGCCGAGCTCGATATAGCCGAGCGCGCGCTGCATCTGCCGCTCGTCGACCATGGCGCCGAGCTGCGCGCCGGGATCGAACGGGTGTCCGAGCGGGATTTGCGACTGTTGGACGTGAGCGATCCGCTCGACCAGTCGTTTGCGGATCGAAGCGTGCGCCAGCACGCGCGAGCCGGCATGGCAGGTTTCGCCCTGATTGTAATAGATGCCCCAGGCGATCGCCTCGGCCGCCGCGTCGAGATCGGCGTCCGGCATCACCAAATGGGGCGACTTGCCGCCGCATTCGAGCGCGACGCGCTTCATGTTGCTTTCGCCGGCGTAGACCATCATCAGCTTGCCGACTTCGGTCGAGCCGGTGAAGGCGATCATGTCGACGTCCGGATGGAGCGCGAGCGGCTTGCCGGCTCTCTTGCCGAAGCCCGGCACGATGTTGAGCGCGCCGTCCGGCAGGCCCGCCGCCTTCGCCAGCCGGCCGAGCGCGAGCGAGGCGAGCGGCGACTGTTCGGCGGGCTTCAAGACCACCGAATTTCCGGCGACCAGCGCCGGCCCGATCTTCCAGGCGGAAATGATCAGCGGATAGTTCCACGGCACGATCGCCCCGACGACGCCGAGCGGCTCCTTCCGCACCATCGCGATCTCGTTGGGTCCGAGCGGGGCGACCTCGTCGTACAGCTTGTCGGCCAGTTCGGCGTAGTACTGGATGCAGTTGGCGCAGAACGGAACGTCGACGTTCAGGGTGTTGGCGATTACTTTGCCGACATCGAGCGTCTCGAGCAGGGCGAGTTCGTCGCCGTTCTCGCGAATGAGCTCGGCGAAGCGGAGCAGCACCGCCTTCTTGCGCTGCGGGTCGGCGTCGCGCCACACGCCGGCCTCGAATGCGGCGCGGGCCGCCTTCACCGCGCGGTCTATGTCCGCCGCGCCGCAGTCGGCGACATCGGCGAACGCCTTGCCGTCGATCGGCGAAATTTTGGCGAAGGTCGTCCCGTCGAGCGCGGCGACATACGCGCCGCCGATGAAGGCGCGGCCCTCGATCTTGAGCGCGGCGGCGCGCGCGCTCCAGCCTTCGCGGGTTACGGGGCGGTCGAGCATCGGCTTTCGGGTCCATGGAACAGTTGCTCGGCGGAAATTGCGCGCCGCCGCGCGATGCTCCAAACAGAATTTTGATGCGAGGTCGCACTTTCCGGTGTTAGCGGATGACGACGATCTCGGCGCCGGCGGCCTCAGCGATCGCTCTCCATTGCCGATCGGCGGTCCATGCGGGAAGTCGGTCGCGGGCGGCGAGGGCAAGGCAGAACCGATCGCCGAGGGAAAGCCTGGCGTCCGCCGTGACCCTTCGCAGCCCGCCGGCGCTTCTGGCGAGGGCGGCGTCCGCTTCCACCACGACCATCGGCAAGGGCGCCAGCATGGCGTCCACCTCATGCAGAGGCATGCCGGCGTGGACGAAGTGGCTCACCACCTCCGCGTAATTGACCGCGCTGATGCGGGCCCCGTCGATTGCGCTCGCGACCTTCGCCCCGCCGGCTTCATCCTTGAGCATCGCGAGCAGAGCGGAGGCGTCCAGAACAATCGCCGTCATTCGCCGCTTTCGGACCGGCGGCCCGCGAGAAACGCGTCGACTGTGGCTTCGGGCCTGTCGGCGGTGTACCGGCGCGCGAGCGCCTGCGCGTGGGCGACCGTTTGAGCAACCGTCCGAAGGATCAATCCGTCCGGCGTTTCCTCGACGAGCAACGCGCCGCCGCCCGACAGCCCGAGCCGTCGCCGGACTTCGGCCGGCAGAACGATGCGCCCGTTGGCGGCGACATGGAGATGATAGGTCATAGGCGCCTCTGGCCAGACACGCACCACTGTGACAGATACTTGCACCCGTGTCACATCCGAGCTCGCTACACAGGCCGCTCTTTTCCGGCCAATCCGAGCCGCGACCAGCTGTCGCCCTTCCCCTCGCGTCCGTCCCGCATTATGTAACCGCCTCACTTCCCCGAAAACCAAAGTCCGATGTCTGAACCCAACCCCGTCGCGCGCCGGCGCACCTTCGCGATCATCTCGCACCCGGACGCCGGTAAGACGACGCTGACCGAAAAGATCCTGCTGTTTGGCGGCGCCATCCAGCTTGCGGGCGAAGTGCGCGCCAAGGCCAACCGCCGCCAGACCCGCTCCGACTGGATGGGCATCGAGCGCGAGCGCGGCATTTCGGTCGTCACCTCGGTGATGACGTTCGAATACGCCGACTGCGTGTTCAATCTACTCGACACCCCGGGTCACGAGGACTTTTCCGAGGACACCTACCGCACGCTGACCGCGGTCGATTCGGCGGTGATGGTGATCGACGCCGCCAAGGGAATCGAGGCGCGCACGCGCAAGCTGTTCGAGGTCTGCCGGCTGCGCGATATCCCGATTGTCACCTTCATCAACAAGATGGACCGCGAGACGCGCGACCCGTTCGACCTCCTCGACGAGATCGAGAAGACGCTGGCGCTCGACACCGCCCCGCTCAGCTGGACGATCGGCCGCGGCCGCTCGCTCGCCGGCGCCTATGACATCCGCAGGAGCCGCCTGACGCCGCTCGGCAAGGACGCCGAGACGATCCGGGTCAACGGCCCCGACGATCCGAGAGTGGCCGAGCTCCTGCCCGAGCACGAGCGCGCCGAGGCGATCGAGGAACTCAATCTGGCCGTCGAGGGCCTCAAAGCCTTCGACAAAAAGGCCTTCCTCGAAGGCCACCTGACGCCGGTCTTGTGGGGCAGCGCGCTCAAGGATTTCGGGGTCAAGGACCTGATCGACGCGATGGCCGAATTCGCCCCGAGCCCGCGCGCGCAAGCCGCGGCGGGGCGCCTGGTGAAGGCGGACGAACCCAAGATGACCGGCTTCGTCTTCAAGATCCAGGCGAACATGGACCCGAACCACCGCGACCGCATCGCCTTCATGCGCGTCTGCTCCGGCAAGCTCCAGCGCGGCATGCGGGCGAAGCTCGTGCGCACCGGCAAGCCCGTGACGCTGTCGGCGCCGCAGTTCTTCTTCGCCCAGGATCGTTCGCTGGCGGAGGAGGCCTTTGCCGGCGATGTGGTCGGTATCCCCAACCACGGGCTTTTGCGCATCGGCGACACGTTGAGCGAGGGCGAGGAGATCGTCTTCCGAGGCGTGCCGAGCTTCGCTCCCGAACTCCTGCGCCGGGTCAAGCTCGCCGACGCGATGAAGGCCAAGAAATTGCGCGAGGCGCTGCAGCAGATGGCGGAAGAGGGCGTGGTGCAGGTGTTCCAGCCGTTCGACGGCGCGGCGGCGATCGTCGGCGTGGTCGGCGCGCTGCAGCTCGACGTGCTGGTCGAGCGGCTCAACGCCGAATACGGCCTGCCGGTGTCGTTCGAGCCGAGCCGGTTCGAGGTCTGCCGCTGGGTGTCGGCCGACGACCGGACGGAGATGGACAGGTTTCTCGCCGCCTATCCGTCCTCGCTCGCCTCCGACCTCGACGGCGCGCCGGTGTTCATGGCGACCAGCGCCTTCAACCTGCGCTACGAGCAGGAGCGCTGGCCGAAAATCGCCTTCGCCGACGTCAAGGACTACCAGAAGGCGGCGGCGTAAAGAGCGGCGGAGCGCGGCCGCCTTACGACCGACAGTTGCGCCAAGACTCCTCCGTGAAGGATTTCCTCGCCTCTCGCGCCGTCAAGACCGTTGACGAGGACTCGTAATCGAACCCGGCTGCCAAGGCTGGCGCAAGCCGCATGTCCGAACTCGAGACGCGGACCTACGCGATGGCGAAGACGATCGCCGGTCGCCACCGCGAGTCCATCGCCGCCTTCAAGGCGCAGGCCCGTCAGTTGCTCAGCGCGCCCACGATCAGCCCGGAGCGGGCCGAATACCTGGAGGGCGTGCGCTGGTCCGTCTACGCAGCCGACCCGCCTCCACCCCTCGCGCCTCCCAAGGCGTGAGACTGGGCGTTCCGAGGGCTTCGCCTCGACGAACCCGGGCAAATCAGAATTGGTCGATCAGCGCCTGCGCCAGTTCCGCGACTTGGCTTTCCGCCATACGGCCGACGAACATATAGCTCTTCCCGCCGTGCGACCACGTCGTGTACGATAAACCCTCTCTAGCGACGTTCCGCGGCGCGGCGTCCGGATCGCCGTTGGCGGTGACGCAGAAGAGCGCCGGCGCCCCGCTGGCGTCGGTGTAGGCGATCTCCCCGAGAGGCGCGCCGTCATACGACAGGTTGAGCGCCGTGCGGTACCGCAGTCCGGGGACCGCCAGCTTTTCCGGCCTGAGATCGACCCCGACCCGGGCGCTGACCGCCTGCAATTGCCTCGCCTGCGCGGCCCCGTCCGGATTCGCGAGCGCGAACGTCTCGGGCGTGTAGAGTTCCATGTAATCGACGACCGCCTGCCGCCAGTCGTCCCGTTCGTCGCGCGAACCGGGGCCGAATCCCACCCATAAGGCTGCGCCCGCGACAAGAAATCCTAAAGCGATTCCAGCCGCAAACTCGAGCCAACCGATCGAGCCGCGCTTCCGGGGCGCCGGCGGCGCGGCGCCCACCACAGGAACGGCGGCGCGAAGGCGCTCCAGAGGCGCCTCGCCGAGCAACGCGTCGAACGACGCGACAAGCCGCTCGCGGTCCCGCCGCAGCGCCGCAAGGCGGTCTCGCAGGGCCTCATCCTGCGCGATCCGTTCGAGCAGCTTGGCTTTCTCGTCCTCGTCGAGCTCGTTGTCGATCAGAGCGGCCAGCCGCTCCTCGTCGTCCGGCACTCTCGTACGCTCCTATTTCAATTTGGCCAGCGCGCTCCGCACCGCCGAGAGCCGGCTCATGATCGTGCCGATCGGAACCTCGAGCGCGGTCGCCGCCTCGGCGTAGGTATAGCCTTCGGCATACACCAGGAGGGCTGTTTCGCGCTGGGCTTCGGGCAGACGACCAATGGCGGCTAACACCTCATTCGTCAAAATATTCACTTCCATTTCATGCGCTCCGTCAACCGTCAGCGCCTCGACGGCGTCGAGCAGGCCGCCGCCTTCCCGAACCTTTCGGGCGCGGATCTCGTTGAGCCAGATCGATCTCAGAATCGCGAACAGCCAGCGGTCGAGCCTTGTCCCGGACGCGAACTGGTCGGCGCGCTCGATCGCGCGCAGGCAAGTCGCCTGGACAAGGTCGTCCGCGGCGTCGCGCGAGGACGACAGCACCACGGCGTAACGCCACAGCCGAGCAAGATGTTGCTCGAGCCCCATACGCACTTCGCGCCGGCTTTCCTCGCTCATGCGCGCATTAGAGCACAACAGGGCGGTCGCCGCAGGAGAGGACGCGAGAGGACGCGCCGATTGTCCGCGGGATCGAGCAGACCTTTCCAGACCGTCAGAACCATCGGGGCATCAATTGACTCCGCGCGGGGCGCCGGGGACGCTTCGGCCGGCCAGCGATTCCAGAGCGTGGATTCCAAATTTTCAGGGATTTGCTGCTGGTTTTCCCGGCGGATGTGCCGCGGCGCGGCGAGCACCGACCCGTCTTGAGCGCCAGCCTTGAGCCCCGCCGGGCGCCGGGCTACGCGAACCTTCACGGTTGCTTGTCCGGCCGCTGACGCGGCCAGCCTCGGGTCCTCGCCCGGGGGTCGGCTCTTCCCCCCGGAGAGGGAAGCCGCGAAGCGGCAGGATGAGGGCAAGAACGGCAACGCGGAGCGGAGCCCCGCCTACCCCCTCTCCTTGCTGATGAACTGCCTAAAACGCTCCGACGTCGCTCCCGAGAACAGCGCCTCGGGCTCGCCCTCGGCTTCCACCAGCCCCTGATGCAGGAACATCACCCGGGTCGAGACGTCGCGGGCGAAGCCCATCTCGTGGGTGACGACCAGCATGGTGCGGCCCTCGTCGGCGAGCGCGCGCATGACGCGCAGCACCTCGCCGACCAGCTCCGGGTCGAGCGCCGAGGTCGGCTCGTCGAACAGCATCACCTTGGGGCGCATGGCGAGGGCGCGGGCGATGGCGGCGCGCTGCTGCTGTCCGCCCGAGAGGTGGGCTGGATAGTAGTTCCACCGGTCGGCGATCCCCACCTTGGCGAGCAGGGCGCGCGCCTCCTCGATACATTCGGCGCGCGGGCGCTTCTGCACGTGATGCGGCGCCTCGATCAGGTTTTCGAGCACCGTCAGATGCGACCAGAGATTGAAGTTCTGGAACACCATGCCGAGTTCGGAGCGGATGCGGTCGACCTGGCGCCGGTCGGCCGCCTCCGCGGTCCCGTCCGACTTGCGCCGCATCTTGATCACCTCTCCGGCGACCGTCACCTCACCCGCGTCGGGCGTCTCGAGGAGGTTGATGCAGCGCAGGAACGTGCTCTTGCCGGAGCCGGACGAGCCGAGGATCGAGATGACGTCGCCATCCTGGGCTGTGAGCGATATGCCCTTGAGCACCTCCAGCGAACCAAATCGCTTGTGCATGTCCTTGACGGTCAGGGCGGGGGTCGGTTCGGGCATGGCGTCATTCCCCTCCTGTCGTTCCGCCGTAATCGCGAGAAGCCCGATGGGCGACGTGGCGATCCATAACGTCGAAGGGCTGCGGCTGAGGCCCTGGATCGCTTCCCCCCGGGCTCTTCGACCCGGGGGTCGCTCGCGATGACGGCGTGGACATCGTTGTTCAGTTCGGCCGGGCGCGCAAATGCGGCGACAGGCGTCGTTCGAGGCTCAGGAAAGCGGCGCCGAGGATGTAATTGACGGTGAAATAGATGGCGCCCGCAAGGATCAGCGGCAGGTAGGTGACCAGCGTGTCGTTGCGGATCTTGAGCGCCACGCTCATCACGTCCCAGAGTGTGATGAGCGAGACGAGCGCGGTCGCCTTGACCATCGAGATCATCTCGGTCGAGTAGGCGGGCAGCGCGTGCCGGAGCGCAATCGGAAAGATGATGCGCCGGAAGAGCAAGAGCCCCGACATGCCGCAGGCGCGCGCGGCTTCGACCGCGCCGTGCGGCACGGCGAGCAACGCGCCGCGGAAGATCTCGGTCTGATAGCCCGCGGTGCAGAGTCCGAGCGCCAGCACGCCGCAATTGAAGGGTTCGCGCAAGATCGGCCAGAGCAGGCTGTGGCGAATGGCCGGCAGCGACGCGAGGCCGTAATAGACGATGAACAGCTGGATCAGCAGCGGCGTGCCGCGGAAGACCGCGACATAGGCGCGGGCGAGAACCTCGAGCGGCTTCGAGCCGCTGACCCGCATCCAGGTGACTCCTCCCGCCACCAGCCCTCCGAATATGACCGACAAGAGCCAGACCTCGAGCGTCAGCGGCAGGGCCGCCATCAGCCGCCAGAAGGTGGTCGCCGTGAAGCCCCAGTCCATGCCCTACCCCGCAATGCGGCGCATGCCGCGGGTCGCGCGCGCCTCGGCCAGATCGAAGATCCGGGTCGTGACGAGCGTCATGATCAGGTAGAGGACGAGGCCGCCGAGATAGAAGGCGAAGGGCTGGTGGGTCGAGGCGGCGCCGACCTGGCTCACCCGCATAAGCTCCGCGAGGCCGGTGACGGAAATCAGCGACAAATCCTTCAGCGCCACCTGCCACAGGTTGCCGAGGCCCGGCAGGGCGAAGCGCAGCACCTGCGGCGCGATGATGCGGCGAAACATCAGCCAGCGGTCCATGCCGACGCTGACCGCGGCTTCGAGCTCCCCCTTGGCGATGGCGAGATAGGCGGCGCGGAACACTTCCGCCTGATACGAGCCGGAGATCACGCCGACCGCGAGCGCGCCGGCGACAAAGGACGGCACGCCGACGAAGCCGTCATAACCGACCAGGAACGCCGCTGTCGTCAGCAAGGACGAAGAGCCGAAATAGACAAAATAGACGACCAGCAGCTCGGGCAGGCCGCGAAACACGGCCGCATAGGTCTCCCCGGCCGCGCCCGCAAGCCGGTGGCCGGAGAGCCGCGCCCAGGCGACCAGCGAGCCGATCACGGCGCCGATCAGGAGCCCGCAGGCGGAGACGAGCAGCGTCATGGCGGCGCCGGTGAGCAGCGCCAGCCCCCATCCGCCTTGGCCGAAACCGAAGATGCCGAGAATGTTCACGCCGCCCGCCGAGGCAAAATTCGCGCCGCCCGCCTATCCATGCGGGCGGCGCCTCTCTTTAGTCAGCGCGTCATGGCGTGGTGTCGATCTTGAACCACTTCAGCGAGTACTTCTTGACCGAGCCGTCGGCGAACGCCACCTCGAGCGCCTTGTCGAATTTTGCCGTCAGGTCTGCGTCGCTCTTGCGCAGGCCCATGCCGACTCCGACGCCGAACACGTCGCCGATGAACTCGGGTCCGACGATCTCCAGGTCCTTGGCGTCGGGCTTGTCGAGCGCCGACGCGATCGTCGGATAGTCGTCGAGCGCGATGTCGATGCGGCCGGCCTTGAGGTCGAGGTCGCGGTCGTCGGTGGTCTTGTATTCCTTGATGGTCGCGACGTCCTTCAGGTACTTGTTGGCGAAATTGGCGTGCGTGGTCGAGGACTGGACGCCGATCGTCTTGCCTTTCAGCGCGGCCTGCACCGCCTTGATCGCGGCGGCGCCGGCCGCCGGGTCCTTGGCGGCGTTGACCACCTTGCCGCTCCCCAGCGCCTTGGCGATGTCGCTATCCTTGGCGGCCATGAAAGCGGCTGGCGGGGCGGCGTAGGGCTTGGAGAAGTCGATCTCCTTCTTGCGATCGTCGGTGATCGACATGCCGTCCATGATGACGTCGAACTTGCCGGCCTTCAGGCCCGGAATCATGCCGTCCCAGTCCTGGGCGATGATCTTGCACTCGACGCCGACCCGCTTGCACAGGTCGTTGGCGAGATCGGGCTCGAAGCCGACGATCTTGCCGCTCGAGTCGGTCAGGTTATAGGGATCGTAGGCCCCTTCCATGCCAATCACGACGGTCTTCCAGTCCTTGGCGAAAGCCGTCGGCGCAAGCGCCATCACCGCCACGACGGATGCGCCGAGCGCGACCGATTTCCAGAATTTCAAGCCCATCAACTCACTCCCATGCGTCGAATTCGCATACGCGACCCGGGGCCAAGCCAGTCCGGATCCGGCCTCCTTCAGGGAAACCCGGACAACAGTCTTACATGCGGGTTATCGGGTTGGGAATGAGGCCCCGTGGCAATATCTGCGCTGCGGTGACGCAGGCGCAGCGGGCGCCGCGCGGACCGTCCGAAACGCCGCCGCTCACCTCCGTTTGAGCCTGGTGGAAAGCCGCCTCCAGCCGGGCGCATTGATCGTCGCCGACGACGCCGACAGCAATCCCGAATACCGCGCGCGCATGCCGGCGAACGGCTACCTGTCGACGCCGTTCGCCGATGACGTCGAAGTGTCGATGCGGCTCCGCTGAATGCGAAGCCGGCGCCGGTCTTTAGCGGACTCTCACGCCGCCGCTTTGATCGACGCCGCGGTCTTTTCCATGATCTCGTCGATCTGGCCCTCGCTGATGATCAGCGGCGGCATCAGCTCGATCGTATCGCCGGCGAGCCTGAGCATGACGCCCGCCTCATGGAACGAATGGTCGAGGGTCTTCAGGCCGCGCAGGGCCGGGCTGCCGGGGATGGGGGCGAGGTCGATCGCGCCAGCCAAGCCCATGCAACGGATGTCGAGCACATTCGGCAGACCTTTCAGCCCCATGATCGCATCGTACCACTTGGGTTCGAGCGCCTTGGCGCGTTCGAACAGCCGTTCGTCGCGATAGACGTCGAGGGTCGCGAGTTCCCGCCGCGCAGGCGAGCGGATGGCCCGAATAGGTGTAGCCGTGGAAAAGCTCGATCGCGTGCTCCGGGCCGTTCATGAAGGCGTCGTAAACCGACTTGCGCACAATCACGCCGCCCATCGGCACCGTGCCCGAGGTCACGCCCTTGGCGAAGGTGATCATGTCGGGGATGACGCCGTAGCGTTCGGAGGCGAAGGCCGCGCCGAGGCGGCCGAAGCCGGTGATGACCTCGTCGAAAATCAGCAGAATGCCGTACTTGTCGCAGATCTCGCGCAGCCGCTGGAGATAGCCCTTGGGCGCCGGCAGCACGCCGGTCGAACCCGCCATCGGCTCGACGATCACGGTGGCGATGGTCGAGGCGTCGTGCAAGCCGACAATGCCTTCGAGGGCGTCGGCGAGGTGGCCGCCCCACTCCGGTTCGCCCTTGGTGAAGGCCTGACGCTCGCGGTTGTAGGTCGTCGGCAGGTGGTCGACCCCGGCCAGCAGCGATCCGAAGAATTTGCGGTTGTTGACGATGCCGCCGACCGAAATGCCGCCGAAGCCGACGCCGTGATAGCCGCGCTCGCGGCCGATCAGGCGCTGGCGCGAACCCTGTCCGCGAACATTGTGATAGGCGATGGCGATCTTCAGCGCCGAGTCTACTGCTTCCGAGCCTGAATTGGCGAAGAATACATGGTCGAGGTCGCCTGGCGCGAGCTCGGCAAGACGCGAGGCGAGCTGAAACGCCGGAGGATGGGCGAATCCGAAGGTCGGCGAGAAGTCGAGCTCGGCGGCCTGACGCTGGATCGCCTCGACGATCGGCTTCCGGTTATGGCCGGCGTTGCAGCACCACAGCGCCGCCGTCGCGTCGAGGATCTCGCGGCCCTCCGGCGTATAATAGTGCATGTCCTTCGAGCGCGCGATCAGCCGCGGCCGCTTCTTGAACGCCCGGTTCGGGGTGAACGGCAGCCAGAAGGCCTCGAGATCGTTCGGAATGTCGGCGCGGGCGGCGGCAGTCGGGTTGACGGGGGTGGTCATGGCAACTCCTGGCGGCGGAAGCCCTTCGGCCGCTATAGGGCATCGAGAGACGCCCGTCTCTCGACGGGCTATGGCGGGCGAAGGCGGACGGTCGCAAGCGTCCAGTTTCCTGAACATTGGCGGCCTTCTTTCATTTTGTCCAGTTGTCGTTCTGTTCGCAATGTTCTAAATTCTGAACGCATGAACAAGGCCGCCGACGATTTCGCCATCGGGCCACGGCTGAGGCGGCTGCGCGTCGGCCGTGGCCTGTCGCAGCGCGAACTCGCCCGGCGCGCCGGCGTCTCCAACGCCACGATCTCGATGATCGAGGCCGACAAGGTCAGTCCCTCTGTGTCGGCCTTGCGGCAGGTGCTCTCCGCGCTCGACGTCGGGGTCGCCGATTTCTTCGCCGACGCCGAGGCGCCGGCCGAGCAGGTCGTCTATCGCGCCCGCGAGCTCACCGAGATCGCCGGCGGCGCCGTGTCCTACCGGCAGGTCGGAGCGAATCTGCAGGGCCGGGCGTTGCAGATGATCCATGAGCGCTACAAGCCGGGCGCACAGTCGGGGGCGAAGATGCTCTCCCATCAGGGCGAGGAGGCGGGCCTCGTCATCAAGGGCGTGCTCGGCCTCGAAGTCGACGGGCGCCGCTACGAGCTCAAAGCCGGCGACGCCTATGTGTTCGACAGCCGCAAGCCGCACGCCTTTCGCAACATCGGGACAGAGGACCTGGTGGTTGTGTCAGCCTGCACGCCGCCGACGTTTTAGCGTAAAAGCCAAGGGCCTGGCGCCGTTTCAATGGCAGGCGTGGGCAAGAGGACTAAACCGCTCGCGCGGTAGGGGCGGCGAGCGAGCGGAGAGGGTGTACGGGTAAGGACAACGGGAAGACTCGGCCCTGTCTCAAGATCGTGGGGTTCAACCCCATGCGAGACAGGAGCATTCGATGTCCGACAATTCCATCAGCCAGTTGCGGCAGCGCATGATCGAGGACATGACGGCGCGGCGGTTCAAGGAGAAGGTTCAGAAGGACTACGTCCGGCACGTGAGGACCTTCACGGAGTTCCTCGGCCGTTCTCCGGATACGGCGACGAGCGAGGACCTTCGCCGCTTTCAACTGCACATGGCCCAGCAACAGATCGGCGCGCCGACGATCAATTCCGCCATCTCCGCGTTGCGGTTCTTCTTCACCGAGACGCTCGAACGGCCCGACCTCGTTCGTCCTCTGAGGCTCGTGAACGAGCCGCGAAGGGCGCCGATCGTGCTGAGCCCGGAGGAGGTGGCGCGTCTCCTCCAGGCCGCGCCGGGCCTCAAGTACAAGGCCGCGCTCAGCGTCGCCTATGGCGCGGGCCTCCGGGTGTCCGAGGTCGCGAACCTGAAGGTGTCCGACATCGACAGTGGGCGCATGATGCTCCGGGTCGAGCAGGGCAAGGGACAGCGGGACCGCGATGTGATGCTGTCGCCCCAACTGCTCCAACTCCTGCGCGAATGGTGGAAGGCGGCGCGGCCGCAGGTCTGGCTCTTTCCCGGCCAGAACCCGATCAATCCGGTGACCGCGCGTCAGCTCAACCGCGCCGTGACCGCCGCCAAAGACCTGGCCGGCATCTCCAAGCGCGTGTCGCCTCATACCCTGCGGCACAGCTTCGCCACCCACCTGCTCGAACAGGGCGTCGATATTCGCGTGATCCAGGTGTTGTTGGGGCACGCGAAGCTCGAGACGACCGCGCTCTACACCCGCGTCGCCGTCAGCACGGTCCGCGATATCAAGAGTCCGCTGGACCGGCTGGACATCAAGCTGACGAAGCGAACGCCGCCCGCCTGACCACGGCCGCGTGGCGCGGCCTCCCCTGGAGGTCGCCGACGTCTTTCGCGCCCACGGGGCGGCGTGGCGAAAGGCCAACGCCGGGCACGTGAGCCTCGACCAGTTGAAGGTCATGTCGGCGATCGAGACCTGTCGCACCGCCGCGCTCGGCGGACACGTCGAGCGCTGCGAGGACTGCGCGCACGAGCGGATCGCATACAATTCCTGCCGGAATCGCCACTGCCCGAAGTGCCAGGCGGCCGCCGCACGGCGATGGCTCGAAGACCGTGAGGCCGAGCTTCTGCCGGCTCCGTACTATCACGTCGTCTTCACCCTGCCGGCCGCGATCGGCACGATCGCGTCCCAGAACAAGGCGGCCGTCTACGACCTCCTGTTCAGGACCGCCGCGGAGACGCTGACCACCATCGCCGCCGACCCGAAGCATCTGGGCGCGCGCATCGGCCTGACCGCCGTACTGCACACCTGGGGCTCGGCGATGACCCACCATCCCCACGTCCACGTGATCGTTCCCGGCGGCGGTGTTTCGCCGGACGGGTCGCGCTGGGTCGCCTGCAAGCGCGGCTTCTTTCTGCCGGTGCGGGTGCTCTCCCGCCTGTTCCGTCGGCTCTTCCTCGAAGGGCTCGCAGCCCTGCATGCGGCCGGACGCCTCGTCTTCTTCGGCAACCTTGCCGCGCTCGCCGATAAAGCCGCCTTCGACGCCGCCCTCGCGCCGCTGCGCCGCTCGGAATGGGTGGTCTACGCCAAGAGGCCGTTCGCCGGGCCGAAGGCCGTCCTCGCCTACCTGTCGCGCTACACCCACCGCGTCGCGATCTCGAACTCCAGGCTCATCGCGCTCGACGAGAAGGGCGTCACCTTCCGCTGGAAGGATTATCGCGCCCGCGGCGAGGTCCCCGGCAAAGCCTGGATCAAGCCGATGACGCTCGCGGCCGGCGAGTTCATCCGCCGCTTCCTTCTCCACGTGCTGCCGAGCGGCTTCCACCGCATCCGCCACTACGGCTTCCTCGCCAGCCCCGGACGCGCCGCAACCATCGGGCGCCTGCGGGACCTGATCGCGGCCTCCAACGCGACCGCTCGGCCTCGCCCCGAAACCGACGCAAGCGGCGCCACGACCGGCCCCGAACCCGCCACGACGCAAGACATGGCCAGGATCTGTCTCTGCTGCGGCGGTCGCATGCGCATCATCGAGATGTTCGCCCGTGGCGCTCGTCCTCGCAGCTTCACCGCCGAACCCGCCGGAATCAACTCCTCATGACCCCCGCCCCGGCCCGCGCCATCCCCGACCTTTGCTCGACGAGGACCTTCCCCGGCGCCGCTCCGTTCGCGCCCGAGCCGACGGCCGCGTCCAACCTCGCGCGCCTCCGCGCCGCCGAAAGGCGCGCCTATGCTACTCGGCTGATCCTGGGCTCGTCCGTCGCCCTCGCGCCCTCCGCAAAAGCCCCGCTGCGGCCGTACCGCGCGGCGCCACCGAGGGCCAAATCCCCATAGCGGCCCGGCGGCGCCGGACGCTCACCGTCCCGCGGTTTCCTCCCCTTGAGGCTTTCGGACGCCGGCCCTCCGGCCCGCACCTCCGCCCGCGTCAGGGCCGGCATCCGAAACCCTTCATAATAGCGGGCGTTCGGCGACGGCTTGGCGAATGGGTCGTATCCGACCCTCTGCTGCCTTTCCCAGCCATCAGTTCCGGCATGATCGAGTTGCTGCCCTCAAAATCATCACCAAGGAGGACGGGCGCTGTCGTCTAAGACTCCCAATCAGCACCTTGATAATCAGTTTCGGAAGTTAACAATTTTGGGAATGGAGCCCGCGATGAGACAGCCCTGCTCGACCCCGGCCGGTCGCTGGGTGCGAGAGTCCGGGTAGGACCAGTAGGTGAAATAAAGGGATCCAGGCGTAGCGACAGCGAGGCGCTCGACTTCCTGAAACGGCCCCGAGTTAATCAGGCCGAGCTGGGGGACGAGATTGATGTCGGTTCGCCCGCCCAAGGTGTGCGGGACGGCGTGCCCTCGGTGATAGCGCTTCCCGCCCACCACGTTCGTTAGAGGGTGGCCTTTCATCCTCGTTGCGATGATTGCGCGCGGTGACACGTCTTTGCCTTTGCTGAGCCCCCATGCCGCGATCAAACGCTCAGCCGCTATGTCAAAAAGATACGAAAATCCTTCGTCCTTTGTTTCCACCACGTCGAATTGGCCGGTGACGCGGCTATAGTCATTCAGCCAAGTTTCGACCAGACATGGGGCTAGCCTAGAAGTCACAACGGCGTCGCTCAACGGCGGCCTCAATCCTTGTAGGATTGATGTGAGGTTGGGGTAGTTCAGCATGAGAGCCCCGCGCGTTCGTTATTTGGGCCATCGTAATGGAACATTGCCATCCGGTCGAGAAGGCGAACACTCATGGCACCCCCCCGCGGTCATTGGCGTTCTGTGCGAAGTCCGAACCCGAACGTATCTTTCTGCTACCCTTGTCCCGAGAACTCGCAGGTTTTCGACCGCTTGCCTTCCTACTTTGCGCCGTTCACGGCCGAGATTTGCTACAGCAGCGATACGTCGACTCTTGCCGTTCGCCCCTGCGCTGGCCGAAAACGGCTTCAGTTCTGCGACGACGAAGGCGAGGCTGGAATGGCACTTCAAACGTGGCTCGATCGTAAGCGCAGGCACGGTTACGAGTTGAAACGACAAGCGCGTTTTGTCTTGCGGGAATGCAAGGGTCGAGGTCTGCTCGAACCCCCTCGCGGATCGAACGCCGCCCCGGACTACGATCCCGCGGCCTTCTTCAGCTTCGATAATGCACGGATTTTTACGCGCATGCTCGCGGGCTTCGCGACCCCTTTGATCATTTCTCCGTTCGCGGGATTGCGAACCAGCGTGCCGGCTCTGCGGGCCGGAACCTTGCGCAACCCGACCTTCAGAAGCCCGGGCAGAACAAACTCGCCGACGCCGCGCGGATGAACCGAACCGAGGAACAGGTTTTCCAGCGTTGCATAGACCCCAGCGGCCGTTTTCCTCGGAATGTCGTTTTCTTCCGCAAGCAGGTTGATCAACGCCGACTTGGTCAGCGTCAGCTTCACAGGTTTGACGGACGCAGGCACCCGCTTCGGTGCCTTCTTTACCGCCGTCTTTTGAACCAACTTCGCCTTGGCCATGAATAATATCTCCTGGGGGCCGCTTTCGTCCTCGAATCGAACCTGTGATCGGCTATGCGATGCCATAGCGATTTGCAATGGAGGGTGCACACCAGGCACACCAAGGCACACCAAGGGTATCGGCCCTGAGCGGTCCTGCGTCATCTGGATGGTCGTCGTGCTGACGTTCGTGCTGTGGATGACGGCGCCGACATTTGTCGTCTGATCGCAAATAAGCGTGTCGGAAGGGGTGGAACCAGATGCCGGGCAAGGCCAAGAAGGCCGACTTCCCGACGTCCAACCCGGAGCAGGGTCCGATCGCGCTGGTTTCGTCGTCGCACGAAGGACCCACGAACATCAGGGGTGTTCGTCGTGTCCGGCAAGGTCATCAGCCGGAGGTCGATGTTGCGTCCGGGGATGCTATGCGGCTCGCGTCGGCATTGCGGATGCACTAGGCCGCGCTGCCACGGGAAGCGTCTCCGCCTAATCGCCGCTCGTCTCCGCTACGTGTAGTGCCGCCGCCTTGGCGGCCTCGAAGCTGTCGGCCGTGCCACTTGAGATCAAGTCCGGGAGAGCATTCTTCCCGCTTTTTCTCTGAACCTTCCAGGTCGGCACACCCTGGTCGAAGGACGCCTCCAGGATCAGTCCGGGCAAGTCCGCCATGACGGATCCCTCGGGCCACATGGGCATGGGAAGCGGCTTCCATAAGACATCAGTCATGTGCGTCTCCATGTGGCGACGACCGGCCTAGCGCGAAGCGTTTTTTCGGCTCTCGGAAACGGGCCTCAAGCCGCATCCTCCTCGGGCTCGTCCTCTTCGACCCTAAGACCAAGTACGCCTGCGAGGTCGGCAAGAGCTTGGCCAGTCGCGCTGTCCGAGGCAAGCCCCGCTCGGCCGGGCTCCTCCCGGCTCGCCCCTCCGAGAAGCCCCGCGTCCTCGAGTTTGTCCAAATCCGGCAGATCGCGCAGCGACTCGAGTCCGAACTCGAACAGGAATTTCTCGGTCGTCACATAGGCGTAGGGCGCGCCGAGTTTCGGGCTGCGGGGACCGGCGGCGATCAGCCCCTCCTCCCGAAGCGATGCGATCAGGTCGCGCGAGATCTCCCGCCCGAACATTTCCGAAATCTCCCCCCTCGTCACCGGCTGGAACATCGCCACCGCCATCAGCACCCCGGCCTCGAGCTTAGTGAGTTGCTTCGCGTCGGCCGGGATGTCGAACGCGACCCGCACCGTCGGTCCGAAGACGGGGCGGGTGTGAAGGGTAAAGCTTTCCCCCGCCCTGACGAGGTCTATTGGCCGCCCGCGCAGGTCTTCTTTCAGGTCGTCGAGCAGGAGCTCGAGGGCGCAGTCGCGCCCGACGACACGGGCAAGGATTTCTCGGGTCACTGGCTTCGCCGCGGCGAACAGCACCGCTTCGACCCGGGCCTTCCATTCGCGCCAGCGCAATTCCGGCGGCAGGTCGGCGAGCTCGCGGTCGAAGTCGGGTTCGGGGGTGGACTTCCGCGCCATGCCTCAGAGCCCGTAGAGCCGGAACGCCGACCGGCCGGTGAGCTCGTGCGCCGCGCCGAGAACGATCAGGCGCTCGAACAGGCGCCGGCGGCCGCGATCGCTCAAGCCCGCGATGGGCGTTGCAGCGGAGAGGGCGTCGTCGGCAAGCAGAGCCTCGATGGCGCCCGCCTTTCCCTTGGCGCGCAGTTTTGGCGCGGCGTCGGCGAGCCGGGCCGCCCGGCGCGACAGGTCCTGCGCCAGGTCGAGGGCGGCGAGCGCCGCCCGTGCATAAGCGAGCGCCACGAGCTTGCCCCAGCCGGCCTCGCCCGGGCGCGGCCGCCGTCCCTCGCCTGTGGCGCGGCGGGCGAACAGCTCGCTCGCGAGCAGCGGCAGCGGCGCGGGCCAGCCTAGGGCCCTGGCCAGCGCGGCGTCGGCAGCCCAAATCGCGAGCGGCTCGGCGCCGGGCTTGAGCGCAATGACCGCTTCAGCCGCCGCGGCCGCGGCGATCGGGGCCGGTCGGCCGCGCCCGCCCGTCTCCCGGAGCGCGGCGGCGATCTCCGCCGCCTTTCCCGAATCGAACGGCGCCTGCAGGTCGGCGGCGACGGCGGACAGTCGCTTGGGGCCGAAAGGGTCGCGAGGACCCGCGAGGACGCGGAACGCGGAGTACACCCGCCCCGCCGGCCCGAGATCCTGGCCAGGCCTGGCGAGCGCGACTGCGTCTCGGAGCGCCGCCTCGTCCTCGCGCCGATTGAGCAGGTTCTGCGCCACCGCCGCGGCGCTTTTCAGGGCGAGGCGGCGGCGCCAGGCGCCGGCCCATGCCGGGTCGGATTTTGCGACGGAATCGAGCGCGGCGAGCGCTGCGCCGGCGAAAAACAGGGCCTCGGCCTCGGAAATTTCACGAAAAGACCCGCTCGGACGCGCCCAGGCGGGGGCGCGGGGCGGTTCGAAGGCGACGGGCTCGGCGCGAATCATCGCTGGAAGCGTAGCGGATCGCGGCGCTTATGGCCACTCGACGCAGGCGAAAGCGCCCCACTTGTCGACCGCATTCGATGTCCGATAAGGTTGCTTTATCAGACGTTTGTCTACACTACAATATAGATCAGTGACCACGACGCGGACGAAGTCGCAACATGTCGGCAGGTACCGGTTTGGGTGCTGCGCGACAGACGGAAAGCGATGTGCGGTTATCGACTCATCTGCGTGGCTGTCTTGTCAATTCTCGAGCGGTTCCCGCAGCATTCCTGTGGTTGCGCTAAGGGTTGACTTTGTCGTTATGCTAGCAATATTATGACA
Source organism: uncultured Alphaproteobacteria bacterium (assembly GCA_963770035.1). Classification (GTDB taxonomy): domain Bacteria; phylum Pseudomonadota; class Alphaproteobacteria; order Rhizobiales; family Beijerinckiaceae; genus Roseiarcus. The sequence continues at coordinate 186,155 of CAVYON010000015.1, forward strand.
ACGACAACCAATGGAGGTCGTCTTGGCCCGCGAACATGCACCTTCGAGCTTCATGCTCAATGTCCACGCTGCGCCTGACTCAGTCCAGGCCGCCTTTCTTCGCCGCGCCATGTCCGCTCTGGAACGAATCGCCGGAAGCGCCTCGGCAAAGACATTGACAGACGCGCTCGCCGCCTCGACCGATGTTGGATCGCTCGCTCAACTGTTGAGCCGATCCGACGTCGTAGGTTCGGCAGTCGTCGAGCTCGACCCCCTGGCTCCTATGCTGGCCCGGAATGTGGAGCACCGTCAGAAACTCCTGCAGTTAGCAGGAGGCGCGCTGTCTGCAGAGGAGGCCGGCCACACATTGGGGATCACGCGTCAGGCGGTCGACAAACGACGGCGCACAAATACCTTGCTCGCTGTTCGTGCGGGAAGCGACTGGCGCTATCCCGCCTGCCAGTTCCAGGATGGAGAAACTCTTCCAGGAATCGCCGACGTCGTGCAGGGCTTCGCATCTGCAGGACCATGGGCCACGCTCGACTTTTTGTTGGCTTCCGACACAGTGCTCGAGGGCTGCACGCCTTTGCAGGTCCTTAAGAGCGGCGATCGTGACCGAGTGCTGCGGCTCGTCCGCTCGAGCCAGGGTGACGGTTTCCCGTGACAAGCGGGCGTCCATCAATATCTCGCGGGCCGAGGGGCGCTGCGCCGCCCCCGCCCTCGTGGCTGAGCGGAATTCGTCTGCCGATTGAAGTCCTGCCGGCGGGTACCGTGTTCCACCGCATTCATCGGATGACGCTTGACCCGGTCTTTTTCGGACCAGGGGTGGGCGTCCCACCAACCTATCGGTTTGACAGTGGAAGCGGTCAGTTTGGCGTTCTCTACGTCGGCTTGAGTCGCGCTGGCGTCATCGCCGAGACGCTTCTGCGGAATCCGCATAGGTTTATGGTCGCCACCGCTGAGATTACCGATCGCGCGGCAACGGAATTGACTTGCCGCCGCGCTGTTCGGGTCGTGAAGCTTTACGGCGCAGGCCTGCAGACCGTTGGAACTGATAATGCGATCTCGACCGGTCCTTATGAGCCGTGCGGCTTATGGTCCGATGCGCTTTGGAGCCATTCCGACAGTCCAGATGGAATCGCATATCAGTCCCGGCACGATTCAAACGAACTCTGCATCGCCCTCTTCCAGCGTCCTGACATGGAATTTGAGATCAAGGCGACAAGACCCCTGATGGTGATGTTGAACGACGTCGCCGCTCTTTTCGACCGTTACGGCAAGTCCCTCTCGCCAAGTTGACACAGTTAGCCAGGTTAGCCCCGCCCAAAAACGCGCGCTTCAACGCCGCTTCACACCCATCTACTCGGCGATGACGCCGGCTGGTCATCTTCCGGAGGCGGAGCCGCGCCGGTCTCGCGAGTCAGGGGCGAGGGCCAAGCGCGTGAGCAGCCGCTGCAATCCGCATGCGCCCGGGTCCACTTCACCTGGACAACAGCCGACGAAAACTGCGTAGTCATACCCGCATCAAATTCAGCAGGTCTTCCTCGGACAACTTGGCGCTGACCTCCGTCCCTTCAAGCAGGTCGCTTGCGAGGTCGCGTTTTGAACGGTGCAGGTCGAGAATCTTTTCTTCGATCGAGTCGCGCACGATGAGTCGGTAGACGGTGACGGGACGCTGTTGGCCGATACGGTGGGCGCGGTCGCTGGCCTGATCCTCGACCGCTGGGTTCCACCATGGATCAAGGTGAATAACGTAATCGGCGGCCGTGAAATTCAGCCCCGTGCCGCCCGCCCTCAGACTGATCAGGAACAGGTCGCCCTCCCCTGCCTGGAAGGCCGCGACCCGCTTTTCGCGCTCCAAGGCTGGAGTTCCGGCCGTCGAGATACTGATGGGAGACGCCGCGCGATAAAAGCGCGTCGCGCACGCGTTCGAGCTGGCCGACGAACTGGCTGAAGACCAGCGCCTTATGTTTGTTACGGACGAGATCGTTGACGAGGTCGAGGAACGCCTGGAGCTTGGCGCCGGGCAGCGGCGTCGCAGGATCGACGAGGCCGGGGTGGCAGCAGGCCCGGCGCAGCTTGGTGATTTCGGCGAGAATGTGAATTCGATTCTGGCCGCCGCCGCCCTTCTCGCTCAGTTCAGCGAGCGTTTCGAGGGCGCGCAGACGCATGGCTTCGTAGAAGGCGCGCTCGTCCTCGGGCAGGTCGATTTCGAGCGTGACCTCCGTACGCGGCGGCAATTCCGACAGGACGGCGCTTTTGGTTCGCCGCAGCATGAACGGCCGGATCAGCGCACGCAGAGATTGAAGCGCACTCGCGTCGCGGTTGCGCTCGATCGGCGTGACGAAGCGGCGGCCAAAGCTCTCGCGTGAGCCAAGCAGTCCCGGATTGATGACGGCGAACAGGCTCCACAACTCGTCGAGATAATTTTCGATCGGCGTTCCCGTCAGCGCAACGCGAAAATGGGCCTTGAGCCGTTGTCCCGCCTGGGCGCGGCGAGTCTCCGCGTTCTTGATCGCCTGCGCCTCGTCGAAAACAATCATGCGCCAGTCGATGTCCGCCAGCCGATCCGCCTCCTGATGCAGAAGCCCGTAGCTGAGGACCAGAATGTCCATCGCTTTCAGGCCGGCCAGAATGTCGGCCCTTCCGCCGGCCGCGCCGAGGCGCCGGATCGCGAGGCTGGGGGCGAAGCGGGTCAGCTCGTTTTCCCAATTGTGACAGACCGACGTCGGCGCGATGACCAGGCAGGGGCCGTGAGGCGCCTGTTCGAGCATGACCGCAATGGCTTGAACTGTCTTGCCCAGGCCCATGTCGTCGGCGAGACAGGCCCCGGCTTGCCAGTGCGCCAGGCGCGACAACCAGCGAAACCCCTCAATCTGATAATCGCGCAAGTCTGCCTGCAACGTCGACGGGGTCTCGGGCTGGCGTCGCCCGGCGTCGCTCAGGCGTTCGACAAAGGCCTTCCATTCCTTGTCGGCCTTGATCTGACCGGCGTCCTCCGCAAGGTCCCGTGCCGCGACGCCGGCGAGGATCGGCATCCGCCGTCCCTTGCCGTGATCCTCCGAGATGCCGCTCAGTCGCTCCAACTGCTTCCGAAACTGCTCGGTCAGGGCCAGAAAGCTGCCGTCAGCGAGGGGCACAAACCGGCCCTGCGCTCGATCGAGCCGCGACAGCAAGTCACGCATGTCGAGGACAAGCTCCCCGTCGACACTCACCTCGCCGTCCATCTGGAACCAGTCGCGGGCGCGAGCAATCTTGAGGGAGAGGTTGGCTGCGGAGACCTCGGCGCGGACGCTCAGGCGTTTGCCTTCCGGCCACTCCACCGCGATCGGCGGCTGACGCTGATGCAGTTGCAGCAAGAATTCCAAAGCCGAGCCGGCGTCCTCGATCGTCCACTCGTGGGCGGCCGATCCGCGCCCTTCGAGGATTGTCAGGTCTGCCAACAACGCTCCAGCGTGAGCGCGTTCGGCATCGAGATCGCGATTGGCACGCTGGCGCGCGCCCTCGATTGTCGCCAGCACGGATTTGCCGCCGAGGCCGACGAGATAAAACGGACCGGCGGGGCCGAAGGGGCGTGCGACCATAGTCACCTTCAGCCCTTCCTCGAGGGGTTGGATTTGCAGGACGGGTTCCGGGCGTCCGGAAATCGCCGGCAAGTCCGCCTCGGCGATGTCGGCGCGGATGGGCAGGCTCGGATGCTGAACCCTGATGAGCGCCATCACCCGTTCACGGCCCTGGCGCGGTACGATGAGGCCGCCCGCGCCGAGAATTTCCTGGACGGCGAGCAGGCGCGACGCGAAATCCACGACCCGCCATCGCGTCGGGGTCTCGGCCTCGAGAAAGACCGTCGGCTCGGCCGCCCGATGCGACAGGGTGAAACGGTACCCGCCGGCATGCTCGCTCACCACCAGCTCGACCGGATAGGAAACGAGCTCCAGACGCTGATCGCGGCGCCGGCAATCATACACAAGCGGATGGTCGACCAGCGCAAGGAGGGTGGCGTAAGAGTCGAAATCGTAATTCTCCTGACCGTACCAGCCGGCGGACGTCTTGCGGATTGTGCGCAGCGCCCGGCGATCGTGGCCGCTCAGATAGTCGAGGCGAGGATCCTGTTCGTGCAGACGTTTCATCGCGACGTTGCGGCCGGAGGTCCAGCTGTTGGCGCCCTTGGACGATTGCTCGACCGCTTCGATCAGCTTTGATTCGGGATCGACGAACCAGACCAGCCGTCGTAATTTTTGCGAGGCGGGGGCGGCGGAAGGAGCGGCCGCGCCGACGCCCAGGAAATTGGCGAGGCCTTCGAGACCCCGCTCCCACGGTTGTTGCACCTTCACGAGCTCGGTGAACGCGATCAACGGGCCGCCATCCGGCGCGTCGCGCAAAAAGTCTTCGTAACGGCCGGGTCGGTCGGAGATTTTCGCCAGGATCTCAGCGTGAACCCGGGCGACCACCGGCAATGCGCGCGCGAGCGCGGCGAAACGCGCGTCGGTGTCCTTGATCCGGGCCTTGGCCCGCGCGGGATCGATGAGGAACTCCGCCAGCGCGACGCAGGCAGCGGACAGCGGTTCATGCACGGCGAATTTGCCGGAGGTCATCCAGAAAGGCCCGGGCCTTCGGCTCCGCTCCCCGCAACAGATGCAGCAAGGCGTGAATGGCCTGAAATCCCGCGCTGAACGGATTGCCGTCGTGATCGATCGCGTCGAGATGCCTCTGGATTTCCGCGTGAAGCGTGGAATCGTTGGCCCGGATCAACGCCAGCAGGAAAAACAGTCCGTTGGAGCCCTCAAAAAACACCTTCCGCCTGCCGATTTCCTTTGCGTAGAGTTTCAGAGCTTGGCGATATTCGGCGATCGCCTCGTCGTTACGGCCTTCGAGAAAATTCACCGATCCGAGCAGAAGATGCTGGGCGGACGGCGCGGTTTCGGGCGACGCCTCCGGCATGGAGAGGATTTTCCGCTTCGCGGCGACGAGTTCGCCCGCCAGAATATCGACACGCAACAGCGCCCATTTGAATTCGGCGTGGCCCGGCGTGTCCTCATGGTCGCGATAATGGGCCAAAAGGGCTGGCATGTCTGTCATCGTCTGGCTGGTCGACAGCAGGCGGCCGAGCTTGACCGAGAACAGCCTGAACTGGATATCAAGATCGCGACTGGCGAGCCAGGACACGTCCAGGATCGTATCCGCAAACAGCTCTTCCAGAATGTGCGGACCATTGGCCCGGCTGTGGGCTTTGTCATATCCCGCGATCGCGAGGCGGAAGGCGTCGCCGTCATTTTCGTAGATCGCCAATCGCAATCTGACGCGCGCGCTCGGATCCGACTGTTGGGAATACGAATAATAAAAAGAGCGATTTGCGCCGGCCGAAAAAATCCGGCGCACGGCTTCGGCGGCTTTGCCCCCCTCCGGAGCGGCGATCATCTCGATCGCGAGGCGATGGCGCAGCAATTCGACACAGGCAAAATCCGCGTTCAGCAGTCCCAGCGACAACAGCCGGTTCAACATCGGGTTGACCATATTGTAGGTCAATGAGGCGGCGCCCGGCCCGGCAATGACCGACGCGTTCGCCACGGTCAAGAAATCGCTCTTGTTGGTGGCGACGCCAACCAGCGCCTTCAATCGCAGAATGGTCCGCTCCGCCTCCGTCAGCCGCGCAAGTTGCTCGGGCAGATCCTCGCGCAGCGTTGGGCGCGTCGGCGCGTCCGCGGCCGGCGCGATCGCCAAGCTCAACTGCGAAGACCTGAAATTGGCTTTCACGAACGGCCTCGATACACGAATTGATCGACCACGGACGGCGAAAAATCATAGCCCGACGCGTGGGACGGACTCGATCCAAAATCGAGATGTCCACCGGAGAACCGGGCGACGGCGTCGCATTATGGAGTCCTCCCGCCTACGTCGGCGTCCGTGCCGATATGCAACTTGCGTGTTGCTCAGCTCGGGGTCCGCACGTCGATCGGCGTTCCAAACCATTGCTTTTCTTAAACATTGCGGGATCAAAGCGTCGTGTCTGTTCGCCTCACAAGATTCCCCAAGCCCGATAGCGCCCACGTCCGGTCGCCTCGCGCAGGCCGAGCTCGGCCACCAGGTTTTGCGCGGCGCGAGCGCTGATGCCGAGTTCGGCGGCGATCATGGCGGCCGAGACGAGCGGCCGGCTCATGACATAGTCCACGAGGGCCGGCAGGCTCGAGGTGGAGCGGCGACGCTCGAGCTTGCGCGCCAGCAGGTTGCGCGCCGTGAGCCAGCGATCATGATCCTTGAGGCCGGCCTCGGCCATCGCAGCGATGGCCTCGAGCGTGGCGACGAGCCGCGGTGTCGCCTCGCGGGCCCGCCGGCGCTCGCGCGGCACGAGACGCAGGCCGACATTCAGGCAGGCGAGATGGGAGGTCTTGCCGCGTTGTCGCAGCAGGGAGGCGACGAGCAGCCGCCCGAGCCAGGCCTGGTGCTGCAGCGGCTCGATGGCGTTCCAGGCCTCGAGCGCGATGGCCGCGGCGAGCGTGGCGGGCAGGCTGCGGGTTTCGCCGAGCGCCTGGCGCCACTCCTCCAGCCTCGCATCCTCGTCCCAGTCGGGATCATAGGCGAGCGGATCTCGCTCGCGCTGCCGCGCTTGGGCGCCGGCGACGGCCCGATCGGCGCGCGCCATGGCGGCGTCGACGGCGGTCAGCGCGTCGGCGAGCAGCGGATCGTAGCCATCCTCGATGACGTCCGGCGCGAGATCCGCGTCAATAGCATCGCCCTTCATCGCGAGCGGCTTCGTCGGGTCGGCGTCCTCGCCCTGCCCTGCCCGCCCGCGTAGCCCGCCTAGGCCCGAGGCCGACAAGGCCCAGCCGGGCTCGGCGCTGGCTATCCGGCGGCGGGCGCGCAGCACGGCATGCGCTCGCGTTAGCTCATGGGTGGGGCTGCGGACGTCCTTCTCGGCATCGTGCAGCACGAGGTCCTCAAGATGCACCAGCTCGCCGTCGAGCCACAGGGAGGCGCAGGCGTCCAGGAAGTGGGTGCGGGCAATGAAGCCTTCGCGGATCGGGCTTGCGCGCAGCCTCTCGTCGAGCCGCGCCAGCGCGTCCTCGGCCGCAGCGAGAGGCGCCGCTATTCGGGGCCAGGGCAATCGCTCCGCAATTCCAGCAAGGTCGGACATTTGCGATGAGCTCGGCGAGTTCCTCATCCGCGGCGATCCCCGGCTCGAAGTCTTCCTCTTCGTCCCCGCCAGGCTAGACTTCTTCGAAATCGGGAGGCAACGGCCCGCCCTCCCCTGACCGGCCGCGCAATGCGTCGAGGCCGGCCAGCGACAACGCCCGTTCCGGCGCTGCGTCGGCGATCCGGCGGCGCGTGCGCAAAATCGCATGGGCGCGGGTGAGCTCGTGCATGTGCGTACACACGTCCATGCCTGCGTCGTGCAGCACGAGGTCCTTTATATGGACGAGCTCGCCCTCGAGCCAGAGCGCGGCCGCGGCGTCGGAAAAATGGGCTCGGGCGATCCAGCCGTCGCCGATCGGGCTTTTCGCGAGCCGTTCGTCGAGCCGCGCCAGCGCGTCCTCGGCGAGCGCGATCGGCAAGGCGAGCGCGCGCCAATCGAGTTCAGCGGTGGTTGCGCACGCGAGCATCACTGCCTTGGCTCGCTCCCCTCGCTGCCTATTGTCACGCCGGCCTGTTCGAGCCGCTGCCGCGTTTGCGGCATTCGGGCAAGCGTCGCGGTGAGCCGCAGGCTCCAGCGCGGTCCGCGCGCGGCGGCGTCATGATAGGCTTCGACGAGATCGTCGGGCCGATCCTCAGCGAGGGCGTCGATCAGAAACGCCGCCTGTCCGCGGTCCTTGACGGCCTTGAGGCTGTTGGGCCCGTCCTTGCGCCGATCGGCGACTATGAGTTTGTGAATCGCGAATCGCTCGGGGCGCGGAACCTGCACCAGCACGCCGCGTCGGTAGGGCACAGCGGCAGCGATCGGATCGGCGATCAGGAAATTTAGATGATGCAGCGCCTGCGCCTCAACATGGAGCGCCGCCAGCGGCCGCACGCCTTCGCTTTCGTCAAAGCTCGGCGTCAGAAACTCGACCAGGAGGTCGCCGCGGGTCTGGCGCCAACGCCAGGCGCCTGTTCGTTGCAACTGTGGCGCGGCCTCGAAAGAAAAATCCTTCAGAATGGATTGTAGCGGCGGCGACGCCTCGTCGTCGAGCGCGAGCGACAGGCGCTCGAAGCTCGCGATGTCGATATCGTTGGTTTGCGCGGCCTGATCGAAGTCGTAGCGAAGGCCGAGTTCGCCCTCGTAGAGGCGGAAGGCCTGCGTGCCGACGATCGTGCCGCCGAGCCGGAAGACGCCGGCCTGGGCGAACGCGTTGAGAAGGGCGCCGGTCGCCCCGTCGACGCCGAGGAACCCTTCCGCGCGTAGGATGCGGATGGTTCGCGCCCGCGCGGCTTGTGCCTCTGCGCGCCGGGTGGCCAGTTCGCCATGGCGGGTGAGACGGGCGCGGATTTCGTCATTATCCTCGCCGACATAGGCCTTGCGCACGTCCGAGCCGACGCGAAACGTGTCGTACCAATAGACCTTGCCATTGCGCTCGACGCGTGTCGGCGTACCGCGCAGCTCCGCGACAGCGTCGTCTTTCAGCGAGGCGACGAGGTCGGCATAGGCGGCGTGCGCGATCGGGGAATGGCGGCGGATCATGTTCAACGTAGGACTATTTTGTTGAGCATAGCGCCATGTTCAACGAACGACAAGACCGTTGAACATGGCAGAGGGGCGTGTCGGTCTTGCCTGAACTTCTCAATTCGAGTGCCCCTTGCACTTCCCGATTTCAACAGAGGAAACGTCATATGTTGTCTGGACTTAGGCGCTAAAGCGCGCCAAATTTTCCGCTACCGATTTCAGTGACCGCTCGATTTGCCGCACCGACCGCAAACCCGAATGACCGCCACTGCGTCTCCCCCCTCGTGGGAGGAGGCGTGGCTGGCGGCGCGCCGCGTTGCGCGTAACTCGACAAGATCCGGTCCATGGGAAGTGTTTATGGGCCGGGGTTGAAATGCCTGTTGAGTCAAAGCGCTGTCCGATCCCCGCTGAAATCGCAAGGTGAAAACCCGGCGCCGATTTTCCGCTAAGCGCTGCAAATTGAAATCGCCAATGGAAAGCGACAGCGGCTGTCGGTTCTGCCTAAGAATTTCAATTCCAAAAACCGACGCTATTGCAGGGGGTTGAGCCGCGCAAGGGCGGCATTTTTCGGCTAAGAATTTCAATCGGAATTCCCCCGTCAGTTTTGGCTAAGCGCTTCAATCCCCGAAATAGCAACGATTCTTTCAGGTAGGCCCGCTTAGGAAGACCTGTTTTCGGCTAAGAATTTCAATAGGAGAGCGCTCCGGTGCAACGCTTCAACGCGGCCGGCAGGCGCGCAGCGCCAGGCCGGCGCCGCGCGAAGGACGAGGAGAACTGGCTCGACGCCAAGCGCATCGCCCGCGAATTGGAAAGGGTTCTCGAAGCCTCGGGCTCGCGCGGCGAAGCGATTGGCCGCGCGGCGGCGGAATTGCGGCTTTCGACCCGACAGGTCTACGGGCTGCTCGCCCGCTATCGCGACGAGCGGACGGTTTCGTCGGTCCTCGCCCGCAGCAAGGCGGAACGGAAGAAGCGGCTCGCCGGCGACGTCGAGACCATCGTTGCGTCGACCCTGCAGGAGGAGTGGCTAATCCCCGAGGCGCCGCCTCTCGCGCCTGTCGTCGCGGAAATCCAGGCGCGTTGCGAGGAGGCCGGCTTGCGCCCGCCCTCCTATTTCGCCGTCCGCGCCCGCGCCGCGGCCTTGTTCACGCCCGAGGACATCGCCAAGCGGCGCTCGGCCAATCCCAACCATTTGCGCCGGCTGAAGCCCCGACCGGGCTATATCGCCGCCCCGCATCCGCTGGCCGTGACGCAAATCGACCACACGCCAACCGACATCCAATTCGTGGAGGTCGTCGACGGCGCCGGAATCTTCGTCGGGCGCGCCTATCTCACCATTCTCGTCGACGTGTGCACGCGCTGCATCCTCGGCTTCTGTCTCACGCTCGAGGCGCCGAGCACGCTCTCGGTCGCGCTGTGCCTCGCGCACGCCGTCTGCCGCAAGGAGGCGTGGCTTCAGGCGCGCGGCCTTGCGCACGCCTGGCCGACGTTCGGACGGCCGAAGCAGATCGTGACGGATTCGGCGAGGGAGTTCAAAGGCGCCGCGTTCCGGCGCGGCTGCGCCGAATATGGCGTCGCGATCCGGTTTCGCGATCGCGGCCGGGTGCATGAAGGCGGCGTGGTCGAAAGGCTGCTCGGCAAGCTGAACTCGGGTCTCGGCCGGCGCGACGGCGCGACCGGAAGTTCGATCGCGGATCGCGACGGCTACCCGTCCGAGACGCGCGCCTGCCTCACCTTCGCCGATCTCGAGCGTTGCGTGGCGCTCGCGATCATCGACCACAACGGCCAGATGAACGAGAAGACGTTAAGAATCCCGCTCGACGAGTGGCGCAGCCGCGCCGCCGATCCGCCGCCGACCGAGGACGCGCCGGACGCGGTTCTCCTGAACTTTCTGCCCGAGCAGCGGCGACGGCTGACGCCACAGGGCGTCGAACTGTTCGCCCTGCACTATTATGCGCCTTGGCTCGGAGTCCTCGTGCCCGAACGCGATCGGCTCGGCCGGCTCGAAATCCGCTACGATCCGCGGGACATCAGCCGCGTCTATGTGCGTGACCCCTCCGACGGCCAGTTTCGCGTGACGCCGCGACGCGACGGCGACACAACCCCGCTGACCCTGTGGGAGCATCGGCGCGCGCGCAGCGAAAGGCGCTCGATGCGGGCGCGAACAGGGACGGAGAAGGTCGGCGTCTCGCGCGAGATCGCGGCCATCGTGGCCGCCGCGCGCGCGAGGAAGGCGCAAACGCCGCGCGCCTCGAAGGGCGAGGCGCGCGACCTTGTCCGTGCGACGCGCGCGGCCGAGGCCGTAAAGCCTTACGAGGCGATGGAGGCCGCTGCGGCGCCGGCCGCCGAGCCACATCCGCCCCGCGTCAAGCGGTTGCTGCCGATCGAGGACTGGTGACGCCATGGCCGTGCATGTCGTCGAGGCCGTGCGGCCGTTGCTGTCCGCGCCCCTGGCCGAGCGCATCGCCTTCCTCCGCGCGCCGCGCTGGATCGGAACCGACGCCGCTCTCGCCGCGCACCGCCGCCTCCAGGCGTTGCTGGAGCGACCGCCGAGGCTGCGCACCGAGGGCCTGCTGCTCGTCGGCCCCTACGCCAACGGCAAGACGATGATCGCCGAGCGCTTCGTGCTGCAGCACATCGCGTCGTCGGCGCAGCGCAAAGCCTGGATCGTGCAGACGCACGAGGGGGCGGGCCTCGCGCATTTCTATGCCAGCGTGATCATGGGACTGGGCGCGCCGACGAGCGGCCTGCGTTCGGTCGCACGGCTGGCCGAACAGCTCGACGCGCTGCTTCGCCAACTGCAGCCGCGCGTGCTGATCTTCGACGAGTTCCACAACGCCTTGCGCGGCCGATCGCGTGACGTCGAAGCGATCTTCGCGTTCCTGCGGCGGCTCGGCCGCGAGTACGACGTCTCCCCGGTGCTGATCGGCGAAGTCGCCGTCTACGATCACGTCAACGCCACGGCCGAGATGGCGAGCCGGTTTCAGACGGCCGCGGTTCCGCGCTGGCGCTATGGCGAGCCGTATCTCGCCCTGCTCGACACGCTGGAAGCAGCTCTGCCGCTGGCGCGCTCCTCGGAATTGGCGCAGGAATCGCTTGCGCGCCGGATCTTCGCGATGTCCGAAGGCCTGATCGGCGAGACCGTGCGCGTCGTCACCGAGGCCGCCGTGCTGGCGCTGGGCGACGGCGCCGAGCGGATCGCGCCGCGAACCCTCGACGCGCTCGACCATGTTCCCCTGTCGGGGCGCCGGCAAGCGCCGCTGCGTCAGCACTTGCTGTAAGCGTCGATGCGGGGCGAAGCCGGGCCTGCGATCGAGGTTCAGCCGCGCCTCGCCACGATCGTCCCGCAGCGCTGGCCGGTCGCGGTTTCGCCGGCGCGTGACGAGCTGTTGTCGAGCTGGCTGCACCGCCTCGCGCACGCCCATGGCCTGTCGCCGCGCCATTTCGGCGAGCGTCTCGGCCTCGGCTCGGGCGCCTGGTCGGCGAGGCTCGACCTCGACGCGCCCGAGTTCTTGCTGAGCCTCTTGCATCGCGAGACCGGCGTCGGCCGCGACCGCATCGCTGGCATGACTATCGGCGCCGAGCCCTGGCGAACGCTGCTCCTGCCGCTGCGCTGGAACGAGGAAACGGGACGCCGCGCGACTTGGCTGCAGTTTTGCCCGCTTTGCCTCGCCGGGGACGCGACGCCCTATTTTCGGCGCGGCTGGCGGCGGGCGAGCGTCATGAGCTGTCGTCGCCATGGCGGCGCTCTGCTGGATCGCTGCCCGACCTGCGGACAGGGGCTCGCGCCGTTCGCGCCGCGCACGCGGCTTGCGCAACATGTCTGCGCCCGCTGCGACTTCGACCTGCGCGACGCCCGGCCGCCGCGCTTGGCGCGCGCGACCCGCCGCAGCGTGGATCTGATCGACGATCTCGTCCGGCTGGAAGCGGCGGAGGGAGTCTTGGACCGGAGCGCGCTGATCGCGCGCGTTCTCGCGCTGCCCGTGCTGGAGAAGCCTACTCGCGCCGAAAGCTTCGCCCGGTTGTCGACCGCGGAAAGGATCCGTTGCGTCGCGCGCCTCGAAGGCCGTCTGGCGCGGCATCTGGGCGCCGATCCGGACCCGACGCTAGCGGACGGGCGTCGCGCGATCATTGCCGAGGGTGGCGTCGCGCCGCTCCTGGACGCGCTGCCGCGGCTGCTGAAGGGCTTCGCGCGCCCCGCGAGGCGTCGTCGCGTCGACAAGGCGCCCGCGGTCGAGCTTCCCTCCCTGCTTTCGGCTTACGCCGCCGTGAGTGCACGGCGGAAGCAGCGCGGGTTTGAGCGTGGAGAGGTCTGGGTCGGGGCATAGCCCAGACATCGGGTTGAGATCGGCAAAGCGCGCGGGCCGAGCCGAGCGACCGCCTATCGGAATTGAAATTTTTAGGCAAAAGCGGAGCCATGGATTCCGCACGTTTTGGCGTCTAGGCGGCTGCGCGCGCTCCAAGACGCACAAATTCAACTAAATCAGCGTTCTAGGCCAAGGCCTTTTGCAATTCTAAGGCAAAATTCGCACGCCGTTTTGCCTAAAAACTGCAAATTGAAGTCCTTAGGCAACACCG
>CAVYON010000016.1:0-105894 GCA_963770035.1 uncultured Alphaproteobacteria bacterium
CATAGCTCGGAAATCAATCCAAGTTTGCGCTCTTGCGGAAACACAACCCAGTGCTCCCAAACATTTTGCAAGTGCCTCAGCCTTCAAACGATTGAAATCGATCCTGCGCCTCGACCGGTTGCCCGCTAAGGACCCTGGGCTCGCCCGAGCCTGGATCGCCGCGCATCTTCTCCTCGCGCTCCTGATCGAAGACACGACGGCCGAAACGGCCGCTTTTTCCCCCTGCGAACCCTGAAACGCCCCTCGCCGCGCCCTCGCCCGACCCGGCGCCCGCGCTTTGGAGACGCACATGTCTCCTTGCGGACGCCTTGAAAGCCATCATCTGGCCGCCCCCGACGCTGGCACAGATCGCCGCGCTCTGCGCCCGAAAATGTCGACAACTCTTCGAACGACCGAGACGTCGAAAACTACAAGCCATCCCTGTCCCATGCTTAACTTAGCGCCTATGGGATCGAGTCCGGGGGTCGCGGGCGGTGAGAGGCTCGGGCGGCGCGGCTTCTCGAAAGATCACCGGCCGGACCTCAACCAGATGATCCTCGCCGTTCTGCTCGACGGCGACAGCCGCCCGGTGCGCACGGAGATGTGGCCCGGCAACACCGCCGACGTGACGAGCCTCATCCCGGCGATCAATCGCCTGCAGCGCCGCTTCCGCATCAACCGCGTCTGCGTCGTCGCCGACCGCGGCATGATCAGCGCCGAGACGATCGCCGAGCTCGAGGCCCGCAAGCTCCTCTATGTTCTGGGCGTGCGCGAGCGGACCGACAAGCTCGTGCGCGAGCTCGTTCTCGACGATCCCGCGCCGTTCGTTCCTTTCGTCCTGACGAAGCCGCGGCGCGAGGTCGACTACGAGGCCAAGGCCGTGACGCTCGCCGGGCGGCGCTACGTCGTCTGCCGCAACCTCGACGAGATGAAAAAGGACGCCGCCAACCGCGCGACCATCGTCGCCGCGCTGGAGCGGCAGCTGAAGAAGGGCGACAAGAGCCTCGTCGGCAACAAGGGCTACCGTCGCTTTCTCAAGGACCCGGAGGGCGAGGGCTTCGCCATCGACCGCGCCAGGGTCGAGGAGGACGCAAAATTCGACGGCGTGTTCGTGCTGCAGACCAACGCGAACCTCTCGGCGCTGGAGGCGATGCTCGTATACAAACAACGCTGGACAGTGGAACGAACGTTTCGAACGACCAAAAGCCTGCTCGAGACCCGGCCGACCCCCGGGCTCGTATGGGGAAGTGATTGTCAAGGGGTCCATTCGGGATCGGTTCAGATTGAGCACGGCTCCTGGTTTCATGGATGCGCAACGCCTGAGCCGCGCGCAGCGGTCAACCCTCGCGTCAGCGACCGCGAAGCGGCGGCTCGCGTCAGCGAGGCGGGGTTGACGGCGAGCACGGCTCAGGCCCTCGCCGCCGTCGGACCGCGGACATGCCGGAGGCGGGGAAGGTCCCGCTCCGTGGAGGTGTTCCAGTCGACGTCGGGCGAAACGTGCGGTTGCGCAAGGCCGTTCCAAGGCGGCTCCCCTTTGCTTAAGGCCGCGTGCGGCCTCGCAAGCTCGTATCCGGCGGCGCTCGTAAGGGCGAGCGCCAGACCATGATGCCCTTTTCGCTGGGGCCGAATGGGGAGCCAAGGGGGCAGGACCAATCTTGACGGCGGCGTGTTGCAGCCATAGCCCGGCACGGCGCCCTGCCCACCTTGGACGGTTGCAGACGTCAGCATCGCTCTGTCGCCTGGTTGTTCGTTTCTCGTCGTTTCTCGTCGGATCGGTTCGGTTGACCTTACGCCGCCGCCAGACGCACGCCCTGGGGAATGACGCCGGTCTCGACATAGCGCCACAGCGCCACCAAGAGCTTGCGCGCCAAGGCGACGGCCATGATCTTCTTCATCCGGCCCTTGGCGCCGCCGGTGCGCGCGACGAACCACTGGGCGAGCGCGCTTTGCGGCTGAAACATCAGCCAGCGCCACATCAGCTGGGTGAGGATCCTGCGCACCCGCGGATTGCCGTTCTTGCTCAGGCCCTGCTCGCGCCTCGACCCGCCGCTGTCGTAGGGCGTGCCGGTCATGCCGACGAAACCCGCCAGCGCCTTGCGGTCGCGGAAGCGCCGCGAAAAGACTTCGTGAACCAGCGTCGTGGCCGTCTCCACCCCGACGCCGACGAGGCCGGCCAAGAGCTGGATCATTCTCTCGATCCGGTCGGGATCGGCGACGGCGACGACCCGCTCGCGGGCCGTCTCGATCTCCTTCAGTTGCTCGGACAGGAGCCGATGTTGCGCCATCAGGCGATCGAGGCTCGCCTTGGTGTTCGGCGGCAGCGGCCGTCCATCGAACGTGCGCAGCTTTTCCAGATGCTCGGGCGCCTTCTTCAGACGCGGCCGAAAATCGGCGACGCCGAAGCGGGCGAGCAGGCTGCGCATCTGGTTTTCGACCTTCAGACGCGCCACGGTCAGGGCCTCGCGCCGACGTCCCGGCTCGCGCATGTCCTCCTCCGCCTCGCTCGGAATGGGCGCCATCGTGCAGTGGCGCGGTTCTCCCCGCAGCCAGCCGAGAAGCGCCCGCAAAAGAATGTCGACGTCGATGCGGTCGGTCTTGGCGCGCCGGCCGCGACGCTCAACCGAAATGCTCGCCGGATGCATGACATAGACCTCGATCCCGTGCTCACTCAGGGCGCGCGCGATCCAGAAGCCGTCGAGGCCCGCCTCATACCCCACGACCACGCGCCTCACTTCATGGCCGGCCTTCATCGCCTCGCTCTTCCATTGCTCGATCGCTCTCAGCACGCCGCCAATGTCCCCGGCCTCAAATTGGCGTGAGGGACGACGCGACACGCCCGGCACGATCGCCCCTGCCCGCCACGACTTGCCGCTCAGTTCCAGAACGGCCACGAGGGTGCTAGCCTGGTCAAAGGCGGTCGCGGATTTGCGCGGATCGAAAGCTTCGCTCATCGGAGGCTCCTGCTCACGTGTTGGAGAACCGTCAGGATACCCGATCTCGCGGCCGCCAACCCCCATAGCATCTTGACCCTGGGCTTGACCCGGGCGCGATCCGCGGCCACGTCGCCTGCAGCTTTCTCGCGCTCGTTCTGAAGAAGGCGTTCGAGGACCGCCTCGCCGCCGCCGACAAGGGCGCCAAGGCCTCCTGGCCGGCCGTCATCGCCGATCTCGACTCGCTCACCGAGACCGAGGTCGACCAGGACGGCAAGCGCTTCCTCCTGCGCTCGTCGCCACGCCCCGGCGCCAGCCTCGCTCTCTCCGCCCTCGGCGTCGCCCTGCCGCCGACGCTCCGCCAGATCGCCGACGCCTGATTTACGCAGCGGTTTAGTTTTGTAGTGCCACGCCCGCCCCGCAGCGCGATTCTACCCGCGCGATCAATAACTTGATAAAACGTACTGTCGAACATCAGTTAGAGCTATCGCTCAAATATCTCTTCTGGTTCTTCGCAGAGGACTCGTCACCCCTGACTGGTCAGGCTGAAATTTGCTTAACCGGAGAAGACGGGGTGCAAACGCCAAAGCCCATATCCCTCCACAAGCGATCGATATGAAAAGCGTCGCCAGACTAGGCCAAAGAGACTCGCCGATCGGCGTAAAGATGACAGAAAGGCATACGGCGGTCATAGCGCTAGCTGTTGCAAGCAAAGCAAGAATGTTGTCACGAAAAGCGGTGCCGAATGATTGTCGAGTGACCCACATAATCGTAGCGAGCCCGAGGATGTCACCGCCTATTCGACCAAAAACTGCGCCTTCGCTGACTCTCCACACGGACATGATGGCGTAGGAAAGAACTAGGGCGCTCGTCGTGGCCACGCTCGCGAGCGCAAGTCGTTTCGTTCGCGCGCTAGCGAGCAAGATTGACATCCCCGGTTCGAAGCGCACGATCCGGGCGAATGCGGACGCGGCGAGCAATACGACCATCAGACGCGTCGCGTGGAATTTCTGTCCGAAAACCAGCGGCACGAGGAGATTCGTCAGGGTGGCCACTGCCACACCGTAGGTTGCAGCGATCAGAGGGTCGACGCGCGCCGCCAGCTTGAGACGACCCAACAGCGCGCCTGCGTCGTGGGCAGCGTTGAACAACGCGGCGACCGTCACTGCACTCAATATTCTCAGAATCATCCCGATTGGCACAACCATCGCCATAAGCAGGACTGTATAGAGGCCAAGGGCTTCCAGTCCAAGCATCGCCCCGACAAGAAAGCGATCTCCCTGGTGAGAAACCGCTGTAGCAAAACCGTTTACGACGAGGGGATACCCAAACTTACAAGCACTTATGAACTCCGGAGTGCGAAAATTAAGTCGATAAAGCTCCGCTGACACCCAATGCGTTGCCATCACAGAGCTCATACATTGCACCAACAGGGAGGCGATGAGCGCCGTGTGATTTGGCGCTACATATAAGAACACCAGCATCGCGACAATACTTAACGAATAGGAGAACAACGCAACCTTTAGCTGGACCACGTAAGCATAGTCCCGTTCCGCAATACGTGGACCAAGATGCTCCAGCGATCGGATAAAGACGATGAGGCCAAGCATCGCGAAGCTTTTCCAGTCGTCTCCTACCAAAAAAAACTTCGCCAAGGGAACGCTTAAGATTACCGCGGCGACACCGATGATCAATCCGCGGATAACGGAGAGAGAGTGCGCGGCGCAGAGCGACTCCACATAGAGAGCGCGGGGAGCTGAGAGAACAAATCGGTACATCGCGATTTCTGTCACTTGCTCATAAGTCGCCGCAATTGTGGCGAGCAACGAAGCAAGGCCCAGCTCCGGGAGATCGAGATAATGGCTGAAAAACACCATCCGTGCGAAGGGAACCCCGATCTCCATCGCACTGACCAGCAATAGCGGGGACGACGTCCACAACCCGCTACCTAGCGCGCCGATTATCCGGTTCCACATGAGCCTGCTGGCGCCACGATCGTGCGGCGTCTGGGAGTGCCGGACAAAGCGGCGTGGGATCGGCCGCGCCTTCACTTCAGTTTTGCCTCGTTCGCCAATAGAGGGTGTTCCCGTCGCTTTCCCATGTCAAAATAACCTTGCCCATTACGAGGCTCGCTCCAGCAATCGCCAACCTTTTGTCCTGAGACAGCCGGAAACGTTGGCGTTCCGCGCATCTGCCCTTGCATCTTCGACTTGGTTAGGGTTCGGCCAGGGGATCAGGAACGGAGGCCTTTGCGCATAACCGCGCTGAAGGCAATCTCCCTCATCCGTGTAGAACTTGTGGTCGTCCGCGCCCAATTGGGACCAGTAGTGGCTGGCGCACCCACTCAAGAGCGTCAGCGAAAAAATAAGCGCGACCGCGCGCAAGCGAAGCCGTGATGGCATCGTGAAATTCCTAGTGAAGCAGGTTTATGGATCTTTCGCCAAATTTTCTCATTTATCGCGCCGAAGATTGCCAGACGGCGCTCGCTCGATGAATCCGTTCGATTAGGTCGACCGTTCGAAGGGCTTCCGCTCCATCGACTACCCCGGCAGCCTCTCCGTTCAAGGCTTTGACGACTTGCTGCAAATACTGCCCGTGAGCATAAGATCGATCATCCGGATTACGAAGCATCCCGGCCGCGATATCGTCGTCCTCTGGCAGACTGATTTGAAACTGCCACGTGCGTACGGCATCGGTAGCAAAGCCGCTGATTTCTACAGATCCGCCCTCGCCTAGGATACTAATGGACGCCTCCAAATCTCTAGGTCGGACAGCCGTAGTCGCTTCGATCACACCGAGCGCACCACTCTTGAAGCGGAGAATGCCGACAGCCGTGTCCTCAGTCTCGATTGCGGCAAGTTGCCGGGCGGTGTAGGCGCTAACCGCCTCGACGTCGCCCGCAAGCCAGAGCAGCAAATCCATGTGGTGGCTGGCCTGATTGGCCAGTACACCGCCGTCGAGAAGACGCGTGCCACGCCATGCATCCCTGTCATAATAGGCTTGGTCCCGTCGCCACCTGACCCTGACTGTCGCCAATACTATTTTCCCGAAACGCCCTGATTGCAGCGCTTCATGTAGTTTAACGATCGGTCGATTGAAGCGGTTTTGTTTCACGACAAACAAACGAGTGCCCGCCCTTGAACAGGCGTTGATCATCCGTTTGCAATCGTCCGAAGTTAGCGCCAGCGGTTTCTCTACGATGGCGTGCTTTCCGAAATTCGAAACACGCATGACGTTGTCGAGATGGGCGCCTGTCGGCGTCAAGACATTAACGACGTCGATCCGTTCGCCCATTCCGGCCATCATCTCTTCCAATGAAGCAAAAGCAGGACAGTTGGCCTGAGCGGCGATCTTGGAGGCGCGGTCGACATCGGGATCGCAGACAGCGACGACCTTGCCGTCGGAAACGTAGCGTTCAATGGCGCTGACATGCTTCGTCGCGATCTGACCACACCCCAACAATGCAAAATTGATCATGCGCACCCCCGCAACGATTTGAGAAAGTCGATCCCCTCGCAACAGCGTTAGCATCCGGCAGGGTAAGATTCCAGAACTCGTGAACGGGGACAGGCGATGCATGCGTCGCGACGGGACCGGGCGGAATCGTAGTCGGGGGAGAAGCCCTAGCCCGTCTTCGCGGATTCGACCATTTTGAGGATAGTGGCATCAAGGAAATCAATGCTTTGACGAAAAAGGTCTTCACTACAGGAGGTGTTGGGCGGGGAGCTTGGCGGCGGCGATTTTGGGGGGCGGCTGGGCTGGCAATTGCAGCTTCATGCGGTCGATGAGGAGGCGCAGGTCTGGCTCGGGTTCGGTGGTGCGGGTGAGGATGATCTCGCGGCCGTCGGTCGTGGGCAGGTGCACGTCGATCATCTGCACGGCGGCGAACTTCGCCAGCGCACTGCGTGCGGTCAGGCCCGGGGCGAGACTGTGCAGGCGGCGGGTGAGGGTGATCTGCAGGCAATAGGCGAGGAAGGCTATGAAGATGTGCGCTTCGATGCGCTTCTCGTCTTGATGGAACACTGGGCGGATGGCGAGGTCGCCCTTCAGGTTCCGGAACGCTTCTTCAACGGCGACGAGTTGTATGTAATACTGCCAGAGGTTTGCGGGGTCGTCGTCGGTCAGGTTGCAGCTTATTGCGTTGTCCCAGGTTTATCCACATTTGGTGTCGTCGGCACGGTAGCCGCTTGATTTTGGCCGCCATTTTCCGCGCCGCCGATGCTGTCCTGACGCATTCCGGTCGCGGTCTTTCTGCGTCTCGGCGCTCGGCGGGGCGTCGCGGTTCCCTTGCGCGGATTGGCGCGGCCGATGATGTCCCAATAGCTCGCGGGCGCGTGATGCGCCGTGAGGCCGAGCACGGTTTCGAACGAAGCGTGACGATAGAAGCGGCGGTTGTAGCGGAACACGAACTCGTTGAGATAAGTATCGGCGTGCTTGCGGCGCAGTCCGTGATAGGTGCCCAATCCCCACCGCTTCACCAGGGCGAAGACCCTATGAATCCAGGGCAGCACGATGTGCGCGGCCATCTTGCCGACGATGCGCGGATCGTGGCGGTAGTCGGTCAATCCTGGATACGAGGCGTGGCCGTCCGTCAGCAACGTCGCGCCGGGCTTTACATTGGCTCGCACGAAAGCCTCGATCGAGGCCGCCGTGTTGTCGGCGATCACCGCGAGGCGGACGCGGCCTGAACGGGTATCGAGATATTTTGCGTGTTTGCGGCGCGGTTTGGACAGGTGGGTGTCGCGTTCGATCACCTCGACAGCGCCGATGATGAGGATTTTGCCCGCGTCGCCGGGCTCGAAAAACATATCGCCTTCACGGAAAGGGATTTCGGCCTGATCGACTTCGACGACGCCTTCGAGAAGTTCGCGATCCGGATCGACCATCGAGCGCCGCAGTTTCTGCGCCAGCAGCCAAGCTGTTCTGTAGGTGAGGCCGAGTTGATCCTCCAACTGCCGCGCCGACATGCCGTTGGAATGTGTCGCCATCAAATGGCCGGCCCAGAACCACGCCGTCAGCGGCAGCCGCGTGCGGTGCATCGCTGTGCCCGCCGTGATCGAAGTCTGACGACGGCAGCCATAGCACTCGAAGGTGTATGCCCGGCTCTTCAGCGCGGCGGCGCGATTGCCGCCGCAGGAAGGACACACGAAGCCGCTTGGCCAGCGACGGTTGAACAAGAAAGCCGCACAGCTCGCCTCGTCGGGAAACTCCTTCTGGAATTCGGTGAGTGATCGCCCCCTTGCCACAGGCTGTCCCTTCGGAGCCCCGAAGCGCGGCTCAACCAGGACTGGATACCACATTTAGGCGAACCTGGGACAACGCAAGAAGCTGCGTCAGGTTGGTGCGCAACAGATAGCGGCCCTCGCGGCGTCTGACCTTGCGCAGCTTGTCCCGGTCGAGCGCATAGGCGAGCGCGCCGGTCTTGTCGACGTCGGTTTTGACCAGGCGCCAGGCGGAGGGCGCCTTGGAGCGCGCCGCGCCGAGCTTCATCAGCCTTTCCTCGCGCGAGATGTCCATCTCGGCGAGTTTCTTCAGCCGCGCCCACAGCCACTTGAGCTGCCGCCTGCGCATCGCCCGCTCCTTGCTGACGCGATCGGCGCTCTGGGCGAAGACGTAGAGTTCGTCGCCCTGGGCGAGGAGCTTGACCTCGACACCCTCGCGCGCCTTGCGCCACGGCTTGTCGACGAGCTGCTTTTCGAGGCGGGTCAGGCGTCCTTTGGGCGTTCCGACCAGATACTGGACGGGCGGATCGGCCATGCGCATCTCGGCCAGGACCTCCTCGGTCGGCACGCCGCGGTCCATCACCCAGACCCGCCGCGCCTTGCCGTACTGGCTCTCGATCTTTTCGAGGAACGACCGCAGGGTCGTGCTGTCGGCCGTGTTGCCGGGCAGGACCTCGTAGGCGAGCGGCAGGCCTTCGGGGGTGACGACGAGGGCGATGACGAGTTGCGGGCAATCGGGCCGCTTGTCGCGGCTGTAGCCGTGGCGGCGTTTCGAGCCCTCGGGCAGGTCGGAGGCGTTGACCTCGAAATAGGCGCTGGTCAGATCGTAGAGCAGCACGTCGAAGGAGGCGTTGAACAGGTCGCGCCAACGCTGTGTCAGATGCGAGAACAGCGCCTGTTTGTGTTTGAGCAGCTTGTCGTGGCAGGCGTAGAGCTTGTGCGCTTCCGCGAGGCCGAAGTCGGCGCCGAGCAGATCCGCCATGGCGCTGTCGAGGAACCATTGGCGATGCAGCCGCCATTCGCTTCCCGGGTCGATCAGGCGGTAGGTCGCCAGCACTTGCAGCCCCTGATCCGAGCGCGTCCCCTTGCGGCTCCTCGGCAGGCGTTCGGCCCAGAAACGGTCGAGTTGCAGCTCGCGCCACAGGACGCCGGCGAGCCAGCACGCGCCCCACTGACGCGGCCGGCAGAGCCGCATCTCCGACAGGCGCAGACGCACGACCGAGGCGTCGGCGGCCGGGAGGTCGCAACGCTCGTCGGGAAACAGGGACAGCGAACGGGGCGCGCCGGCGTCCTCGTCGAACACCTCGATCGCCTTGCGCCAGGCTTCAGCCTGGGAAGAATTGATCTCGCCGAGGTAGAGGACATGGCGCTGCACCACCCGGCTGCTGTCGAGCCGCCGGTTTTCGACGACGCTCCAGTAGAGATGCGTCTTCCCGTCACTGCTGTCCGGTTGACTGAAGGGTCGTCTCTTGGAGATCGGCTGATTGGTTGGGTTTGCGGGGGAAGATGGGCGGTGTCGACTTGAACCGAGTGGCAGGGCAGTCTCGCGGGTTTTCCTGTGGAGATGGCCATGTACTTGGGCAAAACGCTTTTCGCGCAACTCATGGATTTTGTGCCTTGGACGACATTCACGAGGATTGTCTCCCGTTATGGCGGCGACCATCGGGTGCGGGTTTTCCCCTGCGCCGAGCAATATCGGGTCATGGCGTTTGCCCAACTGACCTACCGGGAGAGCCTGCGCGATATCGAGACCTGCCTGTCCGTCCAGGCGTCGAAGCTCTACCACATGGGTTTGCGCGAACCGGTCCGGCGCTCGACGCTGGCGGACGCCAACGAAACGCGCGACTGGCGCATCTACGCGGATTTGGCCCAGCGACTGATTGTCCAAGCGAGGAAGCTCTACGCCAACGAGGACCTTGGCCTGGACCTGACCAATACCGTCTATGCCCTGGATTCGACAACGATCGACCTGTGTCTGTCGGTCTTTCCCTGGGCGCATTTCCGGACGACCAAGGCGGCGGTGAAGATGCACACCCTGCTCGATTTGCGGGGCAATATTCCGAGCTTCATTCATGTTTCGGACGGCAAGTTGCACGACGTCCATGCGCTCGACCTGCTGCTTCCCGAACCCGGCGCCATTTACGTCATGGATCGCGGCTACGTGGACTTCACCCGCCTTCACGCCATCCATCGGGCCGGGGCGTTCTTCGTGACGCGGGCCAAGTCGAACATGAACGCTCGCCGAGATCTCTTCCACGCCGACGGATCGTTCGACCGGGATCATCTGCGACCAATCCGTCGCTCTCAAAGGCCATTACACCGGCGCACATTATCCAGAACGCCTGCGACGCGTCCGATTCAAGGACGCCGAGACGCGCAAGACGCTGGTGTTTTTGACCAATCACTTCGGCCTTCCGGCCTTGACCATCGCCGCCCTATACAAAAACAGGTGGCAAGTGGAACTTTTCTTCAAATGGATCAAGCAGCACTTGCGGATCAAGCAGTTCTACGGCACGTCGGAAAACGCCGTGAAGACGCAGATATGGATCGCCGTCTCGGTTTATGTCCTCGTCGCCATCGTAAAAAAGCGCCTCGCCTTGGAGGCGTCGCTCTACACATTGTTGCAAATTTTCTCGATCGCCCTCTTCGAGAAAATGCCAATATATCAAGCGCTTACAATCGACCAAACAAAATCCAATACTTTACAAATAACTAACCAATTGAATTTATTCGATTTTTAGCCGGACAGCAGTGTCTTCCCGTCCTTCCGCCTTTCGGTCTTCCGCAGAAACATGGCAGGACGCAGTGTGCCACGGACGGCCGAGTTGAGGAATCCTGCTCACGCAAACTTGGTCTTCACTACAGCCGTTTTTGGCGTTCCTTCCGATGCTCGCATCAATAAACTCAGATACATAAGCGTCGCGAAACGCCGCAAAATCAGGTTATCCACAGGCGAATCCGCGAAGACGGGTTAACCCGACTTCACCAACTGGGGGTATGCGGCGAGGCGAACACATTGGAATCGCTGAGGGGCGAGTCCAAAGGTCGGCACTACAGGGGGTGAGAGTTCAGGCGGCTTTGGCGTCGGTCGCGGCGGCGATTTTCGGCGGCGGCTGCGCGGGGAGCTCGAGTTTGAGGCGTTGCAGCAGAAGCAGGTGATCGGTCTCCGGCTCGGTATGGCGGGACAGGAGGACGGTTCGGCCGTCGGTCGTGGGTAGTTCGACGTCGATCATCTGGATCGCGGCGAGCTTTTCGAGCACGGCTTTGGGCGTCAGTCCCGGCGCCAGCGCCTTCAACCGTTGTTTGAGCGTGACCATCAGGCAGTAAGCCAGAAACGCCACGAAAATATGGGCTTCGATGCGGGTTTCGAGTTGGTGATGGATGGGGCGGACCGAGAGGTCGTTCTTCAGTTCCTTGAAGGCCTGCTCGATTTCGACCAGTTGCAGATAGAGCCGCCAGAGATGGCCGGGATCGTCGCCGTTGATGTTGGTGCGCAGGAGATAGCCGCCCTCGCGGCGCCGCGCCGCCCGAAGCTTCTTGCGATTGATCGCGAAATGGAAGGTTTGCGGCGTGACCGGCTGGTCCTTCGTCGGCGTGTGGATCGTCATCAGGCCATAGGCCTTGCCGGCTTCTTTCTTGGCCGCGCCGAGTTTGAGCAATAGCTCGTCGCGCGTCAGGTCTTGCGCCTGGAGTTCGCGGAGACGCTTGATCAGCTTGCGTAGGCGGCGACGGCGCATCGCCTGTTCCTTCTCGCGCCGGGCTTCGCTCCGGGCGAACACGTAGGTCTCTACCCCGTCTTCGATCAATTTGACCCGCACGCTCTCGCGCACGTTTTCCCACGGCTTGACCGCGAGCGCCTTTTCCAACTTGGTCAGCCGCCCGCGCGGCGTGCCCACGAGATAATGGATCGGCGTCGACGAGCCCCGCATCTCGGCCAGGACCTCCTCGGTCGGAACGCCGCGATCCATCACCCAGGTGCGTTTGGCGGCGCCGTATTGCGCCTCGATCTTGGCTCAAAACGCCTTCAGCGTCGTCTTGTCCGAGGTGTTGCCGTCCATGACCTCGTAGGCCAACGGAAAGCCGTCCGGTGTGACGATCAGCGCGATCACCACCTGCACGCAATCGGAACGCTTGTCGCGGCTGTAGCCAAACTTCCGCTTGCCCTCTTCTGGCGGATCGCATTCGAAATAGGGGCTCGTCAGATCATACAGCAGCACCTCGAAATCGGCCTGAAACAGGTCCTTCCAGCGCTCGCGCAGAAACGTGAACAGCGCTTTCTTGTGCTCCGCCAGCTTGTCCAGGCAACGATAGAGAGTGTTGGGCAGTGCGAGGGCGGCATCCTCGCCGAGCAGATCGCCCATCGCGCTCTCATCGAACCATTGCCGATGCAGCCGCCACTCGCTGCCCGGCGAGATCAGCTGATAGCTCGCCAGCGTCTTCAGAATGTTCAACCAGCTCGTTCCCTCGCGCGAGGGCGGCAGCGCTGGCCGCCAGAAATCGTCCAGTCGCAATTGCTCCCAAAGCTCCATCGCCAGCCAGCACGCGCCCCATTGGCGCGGCCGGCGCAACCGCATCTCGCTCAACCGGATCGAAACCACGTCGCAGTCGAGGGCCGGCGCGACGCGGTCCTCGGGGAAAAGCGCGATCTCGGTCGAGCGTCCGCCTTCGTCGAACGCCTCGATCGCCCGGCTCCAACCCGCGCGCTGGCTGTCGTTGATCTCTCCGAGATAGAGCACCTGCCGTTGAACGACCCGCCCACCCTCGACGCGCCGATTCTCCACCACCGACCAGGCCCGATGCTCCTTGCCGTCCTTGCGGCGAATCTTGTGGCGCAAAAACATGCCCGAGACTCGCGCCGCCCCGAACGCCGCGCAAGGGCCTTGGTCGGCACTACAGACGATTCTCGGACACTCGGCCCAATACAATCAATGACTTGGCGCGCTCGCATACCCCGAAAATCGCAAAAATCGGCGCGAGTTGGTGAAGTCGGGTTAATCCAGCGACGACGCCCGTGCCGGCATGCCCTCTCGGACCGCCTGGACCCCCACCTCCCGGGCTGCAACCACATAAGAGTTAGCTGTTCGCTTAGCGTTTTCGGTGCGCCTAAAACGCCCGGAGTAGGCAATGGAAATGAAAATGGTTCCTTGGCGTTACCATGAACACGCGCACATCGTCTTCCAATAATCCTGATGATTACTTAATACATTCAATTCTTTGAAGCAAAGCGACTCATATTTACTGCAGGTTAGCAGTTGGTGACCGCCAGTCACGGTCTGATGTCGGGCGAGCGGTGCGCAAGCCCGGCGCAAGCGCGGGGGGGCACACAGGCCGTCGACGCCACAGGGAAGCGAACGTTGGCGGCTGCTCAGTCGCGGACAATCTCGGTGCATAAAGTGGAAGTGTAACGATGGCCACCTATCAAACTATCTCCGCGCTTGCCTCGGCGACCGCAAGTTCGTCGCCAGCGTTCGTCGATCTGGTTTCAACCGCGGCGCCCGATATCACGACAAGCGGCGCGGTCGGCGCGAACATCAGCGCCTATCAGGACGTCTCGCAACAGCGAAGCGCGATCTGGACGATGGAACTCGGGCTCGCGCAGAATTCCAGCAGCGACATCGCCGCCGCGATCAAGGCGATGCAATACGGCTTCGGCGAGGAGCAGGCGAACGGGTCGTTCTACAACGCAGATGCGACCAACAATTCCGCCAACATCGAGTCCGACGCCTTCTTCCTTCAATCCTTCGTCCAGATCTATCTCGGCGTGAAGAACAGCCCGTTCTGGTCGACCTACGGTTCGCAGCCCCAGGCCTTCCTGCCGAAGTTCTCCACGGCGATGAGTTACCTTCAGACCCAGGCCTCGGCGCTCTCGACCGCGGACGCCTCGGCGGCCAATCGGCTCTTCTTCGACGCCATCGCCTTCGAGCTCGGCGGGCAGATCCTCAATAACGCCAGCCTCACTCAGACCGGCGACAACTTCGTCAGTCAGGGCCTCGCCACGCAGACCGCGGCCGGCTATTACACCGAGCACGGAGGCTATGATTCCTCCTACAACGGCACGTCGATGCTCAACGTCGAGGTGCTGATGACCTATTCCAGCGACAGCGCCCAAGTGACCCAACTCTCCGCCTCGCTCGCTAAGGCCGCGGCCTGGGAAGAAAGCCGGATTGCCGCGACCGGCCAGGTTTCCATCGTCGGCAACACCCGGACCGCCGGCCAGGAGACCGATCCCGACGGACAGCCCAAGGTGGTCAACTATCCGGAAGTCGCGGAGGCGTTGCTTTATGCCGGAACGATCCTGAATTCGGCCGCCGCGACCAGCGCCGGGACCCATGTCGCCGACTACGGCATGGTCCTCCAAGGCGGCGTGGCTCAGCCGATGCAGCCGGCGACCGTCACCTCGATCACGCCCAACAGCTCGGGCGTCGCCACCGGCGACGGCGGCAATGACGAACTGTTCGCGACCGGGCCGAACCAGACCCTGGTCGGCTTGGCCGGCGGCGAAATCGCCTTCAACATCGGCCGCTACACGAACACCAACCTGGTTGTTCCCTCGGGGGGCAGCCTTACCGAGGTCATCACCAGCGCGGCGAACTACACGCTCGCTCCGGGTGTCAACGATCTCGCCGTGTCCGGCAGCCAAAACCACGTCGTCAAGGGCAACGGCGGCGCCAACTACATCACCGGCAGCAACGCCAACGACACCATCAACGGCGGTGGCGACGGCGTCGTCATCAAGGTCGGCACGGGCAGCAATATGCTGACCGGCGGCGGACATTACGACGTGTTCGATTTTACTTCCTCCTCCGATCACGACAACACGATCACCGATTTCGATCCGAACACCGACGCGGTCGACCTCAGGAGCCTGTTCGCCAGCAACGGATGGTCGGCGGCCTCGCTCGCGAACCACATCCAGATCAGCCAGCAAGGCGCAAACGCCGTCATGGCGATCAACCCGAGCGGGACCGCCTCCGCCGGAGCCTTCCACCCGCTTGTCACGCTGGACAACGTCAACGCCACACAGCTGGTTGCGGGAACAAACTATCTTTACGCTGCGTAGTGCACGCCCTGGGCGCGCCCGCGACCAGCATCGCCTAAAGGTGAAGGATCGCGCCTGAACGGAGCGGCGGCCGCGCCGCTTTGCCAGGGGGCGAGGCCCCCAGGCCTCGCCCTTTCCGAGTCCGATATCGAGCAACGACGCCGAAGCCAGCGTACCCTCGCGGACGCCAAGACGGCTGCCCGCGGCGGTCGGCTCAAGGGCCGCCATCCGGCGAAGGTCGGATCGCCAGTTCTGCAAGTACATAAAAGTATGCTCTTCGATTAGCGTTTTCAGCGCGGCCAAACCCTACAGTAAACAGGGTTAATCCCCTACTTTTCACAGTCTGCTTGCATTCACAAAAATATACAACGTCAAGTTGCCAAGCTGAAGATCTCATGATTACTGCAAGTCCCGATCGGCGGGCGCTGGTCAGAGACCGACGCCAGGCGGCGCGATGCGTAAAGCTCGGCGCAAGCGCGGGGGGGGGTAGCACGCATGCGCACGCCCAGGAATGCGAACGCTGGCGGCTGCCTGGCCGCGAATAATCCCGGCGTGTGAAGTGGAAGTGTAACCATGGCCTATCAAACTATCGGCGCACTCGAGACGGCGACCACGAATGCGTCGCCCGTGTTCATCGATCTGGTTTCGACGGCTTCGCCCAATATCACGACGAGCGGCGCGGTCGGCGCGAACATCAGCGCCTATCAGGACGTCTCGCAACAGCGAAGCGCGATCTGGACGATGGAACTCGGGCTCGCGCAGAATTCCAGCAGCGACATCGCCGCCGCGATCAAGGCGATGCAATACGGCTTCGGCGAGGAGCAGGCGAACGGGTCGTTCTACAATGCAGATGCGACCAACAATTCCGCCAACATCGAGTCCGACGCCTTCTTCCTTCAATCCTTCGTCCAGATCTATCTCGGCGTGAAGAACAGCCCGTTCTGGTCGACCTACGGTTCGCAGCTCCAGGCCCTCCTGCCGAAGTTCTCCACGGCGATGAGTTACCTTCAGACCCAGGCCTCGGCGCTCTCGACCGCGGACGCCTCGGCGGCCAATCGGCTCTTCTTCGACGCCATCGCCTTCGAGCTCGGCGGACAGATCCTCAATAACGCCAGCCTCATTCAGACCGGCGACAACTTCGTCAGTCAGGGCCTCGCCACGCAGACCGCGGCCGGCTACTACACCGAGCACGGAGGCTATGATTCCTCCTACAACGGCACGTCGATGCTCAACGTCGAGGTGCTGATGACCTATTCCAGCGACAGCGCCCAAGTGACCCAACTCTCCGCCTCGCTCGCTAAGGCCGCGGCCTGGGAAGAAAGCCGGATTGCCGCGACCGGCCATGTGTCTGTCGTCGGAAACACCCGGACCGACGGCCAGGAGACCGATCCCGGCGGACAGCCAAAAGGGGTCAACTATCCGGAGGTTGCGACAGCGTTGCTGTATGCCGGAACGATCCTGAATTCAGCCGCGGCGACCAGCGCCGGAACCCATGTCGCCGACTACGGCATGGTCCTCCAAGGCGGCGTGGCTCAGCCGATGCAGCCCGCGACCGTCACCTCGATCACGCCCAACAGCTCGGGCGTCGCCACTGGCGACGGCGGCAATGACGAACTGTTCGCGACCGCCCCGAACCAGACTTTGGTCGGCGTGGCCGGCGGCGAAATCGCCTTCAACATCGGCCGCTACACGAACACCAGCCTGGTTGTTCCCTCGGGGGGCAGCCTTACCGAGGTCATCACCAGCGCGGCGAACTACACGCTGGCCCCGAGCGTCGACGATCTCGCCGTGTCCGGCAGCCAAAACCACGTCGTCAAGGGCAACGGCGGCGCCAACTACATCACCGGCAGCAACGCCAACGACACCATCAACGGCGGTGGCGACGGCGTCGTCATCAAGGTCGGCACGGGCAGCAATATGCTGACCGGCGGCGGACATTACGACGTGTTCGATTTTACTTCCTCCTCCGACCACGGCAACACGATCACCGATTTCGATCCGAACACCGACGCGGTCGACCTCAGGAGCCTGTTCGCCAGCAACGGATGGTCGGCGGCCTCGCTCGCGAACCACATCCAGATCAGCCAGCAAGGCGCAAACGCCGTCATGTCGATCAACCCGAGCGGGACCGCCTCCGCCGGCGGCTTCCACTCGCTTGTCACGCTGGACAACGTCAACGCCACCCAGCTGGTCGCGGGAACGAACTATCTTTACGCTGCGTAATACTGGGCAAAAATCGGTCAAGCGAAACGAGGCGCAAGACCAGGCAACCGGGTTGTAGAGCAGTCTTATGAGGGCCCGCGGGTTCTGACAAAAATCACCTTGCACTAGGGAATTAAGCTCCCGCTCGCGATCCGCGCGGCGCTGGCGATCACCTCGGCCAGTTCCGGCGTGGCGAGCAGGGAGGTCGAGGCGGCGGGCTCAATCCAGGCGACGGCGTCGATCTCCGGGCTGACCCGCGCGTCGCCGCGGGTCCAGCGGCCGACGAACGAGGCGATGACGAAATGCGCCCGCACCTCACCCCCTTCGCGCACGATGGGTTCGATGTGCCGATTGAACCCAACGATCTCGGCCTCGACGCCGACCTCCTCATAAAGTTCGCGCAAGGCCGCCTCGATCAGCGTCTCGCCGATTTCGACCACGCCGCCGGGCAAGGAGAAACGCCCGGCCATCGGCGGCTGCGCCCTGCGCCCGACCAGCACGCGGCCCTGCCGGAACACGGCGACCGATACGGCCAGGATCGGCCGCGGCGGGTAAAGGCGATCCTGGGGCCCGTCGTCAGCCATGCGGGCGGCTGTCGGACGGCGCGGACGAGGCCGGGTGCGCGACGCAAACGCGAAAAGACGTGTGCGGCGGCTGTTCTGGCGAAGCAGACGACATCGGTTTTAGGCTCACGACTCGAAACCTTCCATATCACGGCGACGGGGCGCTGGCGCCTCCTGCGCGGCGCCCTTGTCAGCGCGACGCCCGAGGCCCAGTTTGGCGCGGCCGATTCCTCCTACGTCAGGCGCCTTCATGACCCTTCTCATCTTCGGCCTTCTAATCTTCCTCGGCCTGCATTCGACCCGCATATTCGCCGAGAGCGGTCGTGACCGGGCGATTGCCCGTCTGGGCGAAGGCCCGTGGAAGGGCGTCTACGCCCTCGTGTCGCTTATCGGGCTCGTGATGATTGTCTGGGGTTTCGGCGAGGCGCGTTTGAACGCACCGATCGTCTGGTCGCCGCCGGCGTGGACGCGACACCTCACGATCCTCCTGATGCTGTTCAGCATGATCCTGCTCGCGGCCTATTTCCTCAAGACAAGCCATATCGCCGTCGCGGTCCATCACCCTATGCTGTGGGCGGTCGTTTTGTGGAGCCTTGGGCATCTCATTGCGAACGGCTCCCTGGCGGACGTCGTGTTGTTCGGGGCGTTCCTGGTCTGGGCGCTCTTGGACCTGTCCGCCAATTACGCGCGCGACCGCGCCAAAGCCATCGCCTATCCTGTCCCGAACTGGGGCGCGACGATCGGCGCGATCGTCGCCGGCGTGATTCTGTGGGGCGTTCTGATCGGCGGCCTCCACCTCTGGTTATTCGGCGTTTCACCGGTGGCGATGTAGGGGTCCGCGCCTGACGGTGGGTTCCCTCCTCGGATTGGGGATTGGAGGCAGGGAACGGCCCGAAGCGCCAATTCGTCCCGAGCCGTTGAACGTTGCGACACGACGTTAAGCGGCCATAGCGGAGCCGTCATCGCCGGATGATCCGAATCGGGTCGTGACGGTCGCGCTGGCCTCGATGGCCGCGGCGAGCGCGGCTTCGCAGGCACGCGAAGTTTGCGCCCGATCTCCGACGATGGGAAAAATGGCCAGCAGTCCATCGCCCATGAACTTTAGAACCTCTCCGCCGCGCTCGAGGATCGCAGGTGTCTGGCAGTCGAAAAAGCGGTTGATCAGGTCGGCCAGTCTCTGCGGCGACAATCGCTCGGATAAAGCAGTGATAATCAGCCCTGTCCCATCGCGGATCAGTAGCCGTTGCTGGCGCCGCCTTTGTCCGGCGTGAGTTGCAGCCCGCCCTTGTTCCGCTCCCATAACGCTACGCGGCCGCCAAACCATTCGTATTTGGTTTCTGCGGAAGCCAAAAGATCCTGCCAATCGTCCGTATAGCTTTTGGCCAGATTGTCGGACAGAACCAACCATATCCGATCGTGACGAAGCAGTTCCTGCCGCAGCATGTCGACGTTGCTGAGGAGGCGTCCGCCCGCCCACCGCTCGACAATCTCGTTCCCCGGTTGATAAAGCGCGTCGAAGAATAGCACGTTCGTAATATACAAATCTAGGCCGTGCGTGACCGTGGCGGCCGCGTCAGGGGTGTTGGCCAGAACGACATCGCCAGGCCGCCGATGGTCAAGGACGAACTGGAAGCCGGATTCCTGCTGCGTGTTGATGCGCCAGTGGAACGATTGCCAGACTTTTCTCGGCTCCATACTGATCAGAGCCGCGACGGCGCAGAGGCCGCCCGCGCACGCAACCCAGCGCCTGCGCAAGCGCTCGCGCTGGGCCGCGTCCTCCGCAAACGCGCTGGCCACCCGGGCGAAATCCTGCAAGATGGCATCCACGGTGACCGCGGCCGTGACCACGAGGAATGGGTAAAACAAATAAACATAACGATCTTCGATTTGAACGACGAGGATCGTCGCGGTTATGATGCCGCAGATAATTTGAATGTAAAGAGTTCCGACATATCGGTTCGACCGTCGCAGCCAATAGACGAGTCCAATTGAAAAAAATACAAAATATACCAGCCGATCCTCCAGGTAGCCTAGGAAAAAAGACGAGGGCATAACCGTCGGATTCCACAGGTGCAGCAACAGCGCCGGCGCGCTGCTGCTGGATATGCCTATATTTGCGGTCAGTGTCATAATCTCAAAAATGATAATATCATAAATGACTAAGCCAAGAACGAAAGCAAAGCCGACGCAGACGTTGATATTTTCCCTCCATCGCCAAGGGCGATAGAAATAGAATCCGGCGACACAAAAACCAGGGAAAGCCAGAACAAACACCTCCTGGCTGAAGCAGGCGGCGCTGGCAAGGAAAAAGAAGGTATTCTGGTATGCTTTGCCGCGTCGATCGACGAATCCGAGCAGGAATGCCCACATCGCCGCAACGCTGAAAGTTTGGACCTGCTGATAGAAGCGAATATCTTGCGAATTCCGTAGTTCCCACGGATCGATGGCGAGGAGGAGAGCGACCAGTAGAGCGACGACCCGTCGGCCGCCGGACACATACAACGTGAGGCGGTAGGTGAGCCAAATCGCGAGGACACCAGGAATAACGGAAAATAGACGCGCGGACGTTTTCGTATCCCCGAAAATGGCCAGCCACCCGGCCAAGGCGAAATGATAGAGGACAGATCGTGTGTAGAAGATCTTGGAGGTCTCTAGGGGCAGACCCGTATGCAAGATGCCCCTCGCCGCATCCCAGCTGACGTTCTCGTCGTCTTGAAGATCTTCAAACCCGATCCGGTAAAGCCGCAACCCGACAGCGAGCAGAATGATGGCAACCATGGCAATCGTCGGCCAGTGGCGCAGCAGTCGCTGTCGCCATGCGCCCGGTTCACCCGCCGGCGTCGTCTGATACGCAACGATCGCTCCGGCCAGCAGGAGCGGGCCCAGCGCCTGTAAGAACAGACGGTTCTCGGGACGGATGAACATCAACAGACTGTCTGTGGTGAAAAAGCGCATGTGCAACAGTTCGGTGAGGGCTAGCCCCAGCACCGCCAGCGAGAGAATCCAGAGCGCGGCGCCGCCCGCGGACGCGCGCGATTCTCCAAACAGCCGCTCCAGCAGCCTGACTGCGAAGTACGCAACAGACAGGCCGACGCCGCACGCAAGCCAAAGAAGCGCGAATTTTGCGTACCAGGACGCCCCGAGTTCGTTAGGATACTGAAAGACCACGTTATTTGGGGGCAGCTCTTGAGGAACGCGGTCG
Source organism: uncultured Alphaproteobacteria bacterium (assembly GCA_963770035.1). Taxonomy (GTDB): domain Bacteria; phylum Pseudomonadota; class Alphaproteobacteria; order Rhizobiales; family Beijerinckiaceae; genus Roseiarcus. The sequence continues at coordinate 21,138 of CAVYON010000016.1, forward strand.
ACCGATGTCCATCTCGGCTCGCCGGAGAGCCAGTTCGTGTAGGTCCCGACCACCTGTTTCCAATCGCTGTCCGTCGAGATTCTCCGCCCTCCGATCAGCCCGTCCACGACGACGAATGGATTGGGCTCGGTCGTGCGGTGCGGCAGGTTCGGATCCGTCTGGGCAACGAGGCGAAGGCTGAGGCGCTGAGAAGGAGAATGCTGGTAACTCGTCAAGTCCCAGGCCTCGGCGCCGCTTATTCCGCCCCCTCGGCCGATGAGTTGATCGTCGAGGAACAGGTAATAGAGCCAGTTGCTATAGACCCTCACCCAACTCGTTTCCCGTTGAGCGGGGCCCACTCCCGGGACGTCGAGCTGGAACCGCAGATCGCCAGCGATCGCCGGGCCAGTGAGCGCATCCTGCGGCATCGGCAGTTCCCAGATTGCAGGCGGCGCTGGAGCGTAGAGCGGATTGGTGACTGGAGGCCCTGGACGCGCGGGCCGCCAGTCGACCACATCGAGCGCAGGCTGATACCACGGCATATCGCCAATGCGCTTGTACGTGGGGGACACTCTCCAATCCCTGGCGTTCGACGAAATGACCACATGCTGTCCGTCGCCCACAATTTCGCCCTGGATGGCGAAGCGGGCCAAAGAGGGATTTTCGGTGAACAAGGCGAGGACATTTCTGCCTGGGTGCAGATACGCATTGATGTTCGTGTGCAGTGGGAAGCGCCATTCTTCGTTGGCGGCGCGCCGCAATTCCGCCTTGTAGGAGACGGACGGCGCAAATGGGGTTAGTCCCTGCGCGGGATCCGAGACGCGATGCAGCAGCGTCCAGCTGCTGTCTTCGGTGAAGTGGTTGCTCTCGACAACCCGGCCGTTGACGTAAAGCTCCTGATCCGCGGCGGCCACCGAAACCCATGCCCACAGGGGTTGAAACGGCACGTCAAGGGTATATCGATAATAAGCTCTTGTGACCGGCTGGTTGGGCTCTATCCAGTTGACCGGCCACGTCATCGCCGTCAGTCCGCCCCCATCGGGCAGCACCCAGTGGCTGAGGTTGAGGGCTGCGATCAGCGAACCGAAAGCGAGCAGCCAGACCGACAGGGTCAAACGCGGCGAGATCACCAGTCCTCCGGCGTGAGCGACAGGGAGTAGAAATCGTGGGCGCGCGCCGTATCGCCGCGCCGGAACGCCGCCCACGCCTCGGCCCCGTACCACTGGGACGTGGCTGGAAGGCGCTTCCAAAAAATGGTCTTCTGCAAATCAACAATCTGCCTCACCGACCTTTCAGCAGCGTCAAACTGCCGCATGTGCAACTGAACCAACGCCAAGCCCCATAAGGGCCATGCGCTGGTCGGCATAAACTGAAGCGCTTTCCACCAGTCCTCAGCGGCGACGGAATCCTCGCCGTTCTGGTAATAGTGGACTCCCGCTTGTGTGTAGACGAGCCCAATCCAATAGCGTGCATCCTGCCGGTCCGGAAACCGTCTGGCAAACCGCTCTACGTAGTCGATCAACTCCGGGAACCTGCTGGCGTTCAGGGCGTCGAAAGACAAACTCAGCAAGGTCTCCGCGCAATCGCCGCAATTTCGGGCGCGGGTCAGTTGCCCGAGCGAAGACTGGTAAAGTGCATAGTAGTTCAGCACCGGTCTCCATCTTGCCGCTGTTCTGAGGTGTCTCTCGGCGAGTTGATTGTCGCCCCTCGCCAGCGCTTGCTGATAGGCGATCAGGTGGGATTCCGCATACACGTGCGGCGCCATCAGCGCGGCCAACGCAACAACGAAGCCCGGCGCCAGCCAGCGTATATCGCGCCGGAAAGCCCGCGGTCCCCGACTGCCGGGAACATAAATCCCGATGATTGCGACGACCGAGCCCATCAGGCTGAAGAACCAGCCTTTGCCTGCGAGATTTAAGAACGCGTTGGAGTAGCCAAAAAGTTGCGAGAACACCTCTGGGAGACGCGCGGAGCGGAAAAGCGTCATGTCGAGGCCATCAAGGAGCGCCGAACCCGATCTGCCGATCGTGACCTCCGGGCCGAATCCGCCGCCCGCCCCGGACGGAACCGGGAATAGTCCCGCCAAGGGTCTTTCGAGCAATTGAAGCTCGCCCGCGCCCGGCTGAATGAGCACATCATCTCGATGCCAGACAGTCTGTTGATTCTCGTATGAATGATCCATCTCGGTCCAGATCATTTCGTCGAGGCTGTTCCACAGAATCGCGCCGTCGAGCGCGACTTCCGGCTCCCATATCGGAAGTGCGGGCGGAAACATCAGGACCGCCGTCAGCAGGAGCCAGGGCGCAATGCGAAAAGCGAACCGAGCGCGCTCGCCGCGAAAAAGCGTAAACAGCAGGATGGCTGCGACAATCAGGGTCAACAGCCTGAGCGCGATCGTCGCCGGGGGCTCGAAGGATTCGATCCTGAACTCGCCTCTGTCAAATCCGCTGTGGAGGGTGGAGGGACACGAATACCACGGAAACGAAAAGCCGATAGCGAGGAAGAGCACGCTGACCAAAATGGTCCACGCGCCTCGCTCGATCTGCACCAGAGCTATAAACGGCCGCCAGAGCCAGGAGGCCATCGGACCCGCTCCCTCTATTTGCTGGTTTGGCCGGCGCTGCCTGGCGCACGTCCGTCCGGCGGCTGGAACGTGACTTTGTCCCCCTCTCGCAGGCCGGTTTGGCCCGCTGTCAGCAAAAGGTCGCCGGGCGAAACGCCACTGCCGATCGCGATCCAGCCTTCCGCATTGATCGAATAGGTTACCGGAACGAATTGCGCCCGATGGTCGGCATCCACGATTCCGACGACGCCTTCGCCACCCGAATAGCGCATCAGCGCCGCCTGCGGGATGGCGAGTCGCTCGACCTCCCGAGAAAACACGCAGTAGCCGTTCATTCCGTTCGCAAGCTTCCGTCCGCCCGTGTCCACATCGAGCCACACCGGGAAAGTAAATGGCACCTGTGGGATGCCTCCCGCCCCCGCGCTGGAGGTCGCGTTGACCGACGGGCCGATCTGGATCACCCTACCCTCGAGCGTCGCCCCGTCCAGCGCGCGGAGGTAGATTTTGGCGCGGTCCCCGACGTTGACGGATGAAAAATAGCGCTGGTCGAGACTCGCCATGAATACTAGGCGATCTCCAATCGTCATCAGCTTATTGGTCGGCTGCGTAATGTTCTGACCGACATATGCGGTCACTTGCACGACGGTGCCCGTAGTGAGAGCGACAATGGGGACTTGTTCGCCCAAGCCTTTAAGGTTGTCGGCAATATTTGGCTGGAGCGCCGCGCGGGCCGGTGGATCATCGGCCGACGCCTGAGGAGAGGAAAGCGCTCCCTTTGTCAAAACCTTTTTGGCTGCGAGACGGCAGCGTCGTCTCGAACGTGTCCCGGGACTTCTTCATGTTGGTTTCGGCTTCGAGATAAGCCTCCTTGGACCCCTCAAATGTCGCCTGAGAAACAAGCCCGGTCTTGAGCGCTGCGGAGTTTCGGTCGTAGTCGGCCTTCGCCTTCTCGTACATCTCCGTCTTGAGCTCGAGGTCGAGCTGCGCTTGACGCGCCTCCTGGCCGCCGGTGCTCAACGTGAGGAGCGTATCGCCAGGCTCGACATGATCTCCGGGCAGCACCTGAACGTTGACGACAATACCAACGTTGTCGGTGTCAACCGGCACGCTGTTGAGGTAGGCCATCGCCCCGACGCCGGAAATCGTCTCGGTCATCCGGCGTCTTTCGGCGGTGACTACCGAAACCGGAATGGGACGATGGAAGTGCCGAAGCACCGCCGGATAGCCGAGCCAGCTGTTCCAAAGCCGGGAGTCCGGCTGCTTGTATACAGGATACGCGATGAAATAACCGAACGCGACACACGCTCCGATTAGGCAGATCAAAAAAAGCGGCCAAGCAACGCTGGCCCGGCGACCACGATTCACGGGCCGTCTCCCTCTGTTAAGGCGACCATGTCATTTGAGATCGGAAAACCCCAATTCATGCTCGTCACGACGACAATGTTCGGCGCCGACGACGTGCCCCTCTTCCGCCCAAGAGGGTTTGTCGTGCTCTGAAGCCCTTGACCATGTTTACCTGAAGGAACTGGACGAATCCATGGCGCCGAACTCCCAAACGCAACGTCCGTTAACAGCAGCCGATGAAAGCGAGGACGTGAAACCGACCGAACCATTCTGAAAGCGCCCTTGGTCCCGGAATGCCAAGCAAACCAACGCGCGGGACCTAAAGCCGAAGAAAAAGGCATAGGCTTGGCGGACGCCGTCGCGCCGCGCTCAGGCGCTTTTCCGTATCAAGTCAGGCGCACGGAGCATGGGCTAAGGCGACGCCCAAAAACTGGTGAATCGGGTTGGGCGTTCTACTGGCGTGGGCTGTTTGCAGGATTCCAGTCGCCGGGGCTGAAGGTCTATAGCCCATAGATGATCGACGAATCACCGCTGCGAGCCCGTTACGAAGCCCTTCGTTCCTCTCTGAACGAACGGGGCCGGCGGTTGAACGCGGCGGCGGCGGCGAAGGCGGCGGGCTACGGTGGGGTTGCGGCGGCGGCGCGCGCGACGAAGGTCGCCCGCAGCACGATTGGACGCGGTCTGAAGGACCTGCAGGACCCCGGTTCATTGACAAGAAAGGTGCGGCGGAAAGGCGGCGGCAGCCCTCGGTTGACAAGCAAAGATCCGGCGCTGCTGGCGGACTTGCAACGATTGCTCGAGCCCGCGACGATGGGCGATCCGATGCGGCCATTGGTATGGGTGTCCAAGAGCCACGACAAGCTGGCGACGGCGCTTCGCCAGACGGGTCATAAGGTGAGTTCGTCGACCATTCCCAAGCTGTTGGCGGAGTTGAAATACTGCCGCCATTACAATCGGAAGACCAAAGAGAGCGGCAAACATCCCGATCGCGACGCGCAGTTCGAATATATCAACGCCAAGGTCGAAGCGTTCCAGGCAGCCGGCGAACCCACGCTATCGATCGACGCGAAAAAGAAGGAATTGCTCGGCGAATTCAAGAACGGCGGCAGCGACTATGGGCCGCAAGGCCAGCCGATCGAGGTCAATACCCACGATTTCGAAGACAAGGAGCTGGGCAAGGTCCTCCCTTACGGCGTCTACGACATCGGCGCCAACCTCGGCTATGTCAGCCTCGGAATCGAACACGATACCGGGCAATTCGCCGTCAACGCGGTTCGTCTATGGCTCGAACAAATCGGCCGCCGGCTGTATCCTGGCATGAAGCGCCTGATGATCACGGCCGACGGCGGCGGCTCCAACGGTTCACGCTTGCGTCTGTGGAAGTTGGCGCTCCAGCAACTTGCCGATGAAACCGGGCTGATCATCCAGGTCTGCCACTACCCGCCGGGGACATCGAAGTGGAACAACCCCCGGACTTGATCCGGGGGGAGCACCGCATGTTCTGTCACATCACGCAGAACTGGCGCGCCATGCCTCTGGCCAGCCTGCTCATCGTCATCGCACTGATCTCCAACACAACAACGAAAACAGGCTTGAAGATTTCCTGCGGGCTCGATCGAAATACCTATCGCAAGGGCATCAAGGTTTCCGACGCGGACATGGCGAGCCTGAACATAACCCGCGACGCGTTCCACCCAGAATGGAACTACAACATTGCGCCGAGAAATAACATCATGGAGCGATAGTTTCTGGGCGTCGCCTTAGGTTGGGCCGACAAGCGATCGGTCGGAGGGTCGAACTGCCCGCTCCAGCGGCCAAAACAGATCGCGTCCGCTCAAGAGGCGCCGGTGGGTCAAAGGCGCCTCCGATTGCCGGATGCTTGCCAGGGGAATCGACTGAACGGATCACGCGGCGATGTAGGCTGCGAGGGCGTTATCGTCCCATGCGGCGACTTTTCGGCGCATGCGCAGTGAATCCTTGCTTTTGCCGGTTCGGAGCACGTTGAGGGCGATGTGCTTGACGATGGCGAGGTTGAAGGGGGCGTTGTCGGTCCGCACGCGGCACTCGTCGTCGCGGAAGATCATGTCGAGCACCCAGTGGAGGCCGTTTTCCACCATCCAGTGGCTGCGGATCATCGGTCCGATGGCGACGGCGAGCAGGGCGAGGGAAGTGATGTAGAAACGCGTCTCGGTTTCGACCTTGCCATTGGTCTCCCGTTCGCTCTCGACCATGACGACCGATTTCAGGCCCGGCCACTGGTGGTTGTCCTGCAGCCAGCCGATGTCCTGGAAAACCGTGACCGTCCGGGTCTCGATGCGGCCGTGATCGCCGTCGACGGTCCTGTCCTGGCTGACTTTCGCATTCTTGAACGCGACCGCCTTCTGCTCGCGGGCGAACAGTTCGACATCGTCGCGCAGCGTGCCCTGGTTGCCCTTCAACGCAAGAATGTAATCGGCCTTCTTGTCGATGATTGTCTGCGCGATGCCGCGCTGGCAGCCCATGGCGTCGATGGTCACCACCGCGCCTTCGATGTCCAAAAGCGCGAGCAGCGCCGGAATGGCGACGATCTCGTTGGACTTGTCGCCGACCTTGGTCTGCCCGAGCACCATGCGCTGGCGCGCGGCGAAGGCCGAGACGACATGGATCGGCTCTTCGGCCCCCTTCTTCTGGTAGGAGCGCCGCACCGTCTTGCCGTCGATGGCGATCACGTCCGCCGACGTCTTCGTCAGCGCCGCCGCCCACGCCACAAAACAGCGTTGGAACGCGATCGGATCGAGCCGGGCGAGGATGATGCCCAACTGGTCGTGCGAGGGCGTGCCGTTGTCGAAGAGCCGAAATCGCTGAAGAAACTTGAGCTTGGCCCGGCCGAAGCGCGCCATGTCGGCCACCGTCTCCGCCCCCGCAAGCGCCGCCGCCAGCATCAGCAGAAGCACCTCCTCGAGCGGATAGGCGACCTTCCCCTTCTGTCGGTAGTCTGGCAAGTCCTTGAAATACGAGAGGAAGACAGTCGTCTCCGTGACCGCCCCAACAACCGCGTCCCCTTCCGTCATCGACCAATCCTCCAGGCGAATCAGAGGATTGCTACAGATTCAGACATCCAAACGAATGTCACGAACTATTTCAGTCGATTGCCCTGGGATGCTTGCCTGCCGGACTTGACGCTCGCGACTCGGCGAGGCAGCCTGATCGGCGGTCGAGCGACGCCGCTTGGAACGACCCGGTCCACGTTTGACCTAGATCAATGCCGCCGAGGAAATGGCGGGCGACTAACATGCCAGCGTCAGGCGAAAGAATGTCTTGGCCGCGCGGAGCGAGGGAGGAAGATATGCGGAAATTGTTGGCGACGACCGCCGCTGTGACTGTTCTTTTGAGTGTGGCCGCCGCAGGCGCAGCCGTGGCCGACAAGGTCTACAACATCCCCACGATCGTAAAGATTGCCGGAATTCAATGGTTCAACCGGATGGACACCGGCGTGAAGAAATTCGCCGCCGATACCGGGAACAACAGCTACGAAGTCGGGCCGGCCAAGGCGGACGCGCAGCTTCAGGTCCAGCTGGTCGAGGACATGATCGCCAAGAAGGCGGATGCGATCACAGTCGTGCCCTTCTCGCCGGAAGCGCTCGAGCCGGTGCTCGAAAAGGCGCGCGCGGCCGGTATCAAGGTCGTCACCCATGAGGCGTCGAACATCAAGAACGCCGATTGGGATCTGGAAGCCTTCCAGAACGTCGACTACGGCAAGCACCAGATGGACCTGCTGGCCGACTGCATGCATGGCGAGGGGCAATACGCCGTGTTTGTCGGCAGCCTGACCTCGAAGACGCATAACGAATGGGTCGACGGCGCCATCGCCGAACAGAAGGCGAAGTACCCGAAGATGGAACTCGTCGGCGACCGCAACGAGACGTACGACGACCAGCAAAAAGCTTATGCAAAGACCCAGGAGCTGTTGCGCAAATACCCGGACCTCAAGGGATTTAAGGGAAGCGCGTCGACCGACGTGGCGGGTATCGGCCTCGCCATCGAAGAACGCGGCCTGCAAAACAAGACCTGCGTGGTCGGCACGAGTCTTCCGTCGATCGCCGGCCAGTATCTGGACAGCGGCGCGGTCAAGGCGATCAACTTCTGGGATCCCGCGGACGCCGGCTATCTGATGCAGAAGATCGCCGTGATGCTGCTCAAGGGCGAGCCGATCAAAGACGGTATGGACCTCGGCATAGACGGCTATCACCACATCAAGCTGGACGGGAAGGTGATTTACGGCCAGGCTTGGGTCGACGTGACCAAGGACAACGCCGCCAAGTATCCGTTCTGAACAACATCTGGGCGGCGCAGCAGCCTCAAGGCCGCTGCGCCGCCGTTGCGGGCGGGAGAAGTCATGTCGGCGCAGCCGTTGCTCCGGGTGGAGGGCGTGAGCAAATCGTTCGCGGGCGTTCATGCGCTGCATGAGGTTGGTCTCGCTATTGGAGCGGGCGAGATCGTCTGTCTCGCCGGCGAGAATGGCAGCGGCAAGTCGACTCTGGTCAAGATCCTCGCCGGCGTGGTGGCGCCGGACGCGGGAATCATCGAAGTGGACGGGCGCACGCGAGCGGTCTGGCTGCCGATCGACGCGGTGCGCGCCGGCTTCGAAGTGATCTATCAGGATTTTTCCCTGTTCCCCAACCTGACGGTCGCCGAGAACATCGCGTTCAACGGCCAGCTATCGGAAGGCCGGCGACTGGTCTCCTGGCGCGCGGTCAGACGGATCGCCGAGCAGGGGCTCAGCATGGTCGGCGTCGCCGTGCCGCTGAATGCGCTGGTCGAGGAATTGAGCGTCGCCGATAAGCAAATTGTCGCGATTGCCCGCGCCCTCGTCCAGGGCGCCCGGCTGATCGCCATGGACGAGCCGACCACGGCGCTGACCGAACGCGAGGTCAAGTCGCTATTCGACATCGTGCGCCGCCTGAAAGCCGACGGCGTCGCCGTGATTTTCATCAGCCACAAGCTGTCCGAGATCTTCGCCATCTGCGAACGGATCATCGTGCTTCGCAATGGCGTCAAGGTCGCCGATGGACCGGCGTCGAGCTTTGACGTTTCCTCCCTCTCGAACCACATGCTCGGCAGGCAGCTCGATCAGCATGCGATTGCGCGTGTCTCCAAACCGGCTGGCGAGCTGCTGCGGGTCGAGGAGCTGGGCCGCGACGGGCGGTTTCAAAACGTGTCCTTCACATTGCACGCCGGAGAAGTGCTGGGCGTCACCGGCCTGCTCGGCTCTGGCCGGACGGCCTTGGCCAAGGCGCTGTTCGGCCTCGCGCCAGCTGATCACGGTCGGATCTTCATTGCCGGGCGCCTGGCGCACGTCCGCTCGCCCGTCGACGCCATCCGGCTCGGCATCGGCTACGTTCCTGCCGACCGGCTGACCGAGGGGCTGTTCCTGCCGCAGTCGATCGCGCGCAACCTTGCGGTCAGCAGCCTCGATCGGATGACCGAGGCTGGCGGCGTCCTTTCTCGCGCGCGCATGCGCGGTCTGGTCGACGACTGGGTGCGGCGGCTGCATATTGTGACGCCTGACTCCGGCCTCCCTGTCAGCAGCCTGTCGGGCGGAAACCAACAGCGCGTCGTTTTGGGGCGCTGGTTGGCGCGGTCTCCCCGCATCCTGCTCCTCAACGGACCGACCGTCGGCGTCGATGTCGGATCGAAGGCCGACATCCACGCGATCATCGCAAAGCTTGCAGCGGACGGCATGGGTGTGATCGTGATTTCCGACGACATCCCCGAATTGCTTGCAGCATGCGATCGCATCCTCGTGATGCAGTCGGGCCGCGTCACGGAGGACATCCCTCGCGCGGCCGCCGAAGAAAACGCCCTGGCGGCGCGGCTCGCAGGCTGAGACGAGATGCGCCGACTCCTCGCACGCAACGAGAACTCTGGTGGGCCTAGTGCTGGCCGTGGTCTGCCTCGGCGTCGCCTGGGCGGAGCCGAGCTTCCTCTCGCTGTCCACCCTGTTCGATCTGTTGCGCAACGGCATCGTCACCGCGCTCTTTGCAGTCGGCGTCCTGCTGGTTCTCGCCTCCGGCGGGATCGACGTTTCGTTCACCGCGATCGCCGCCTTCGCGATGTACGTTGGCACGAAGGCGATGGTCGCGCTCGGCATGGGCGACTCGATCCTCGTCGCCTTCGTGGTCGCCGGGGCGATCGGTCTGGCGCTCGGCTTGATCAATGGCTTCTTTATCGCCACCTTGAAGCTGCCGACGCTGATCGTCACCCTCGGAACGCTCAATGTGTTCCGCGGCTTCCTGCTCACTTTCGTCGGCACCCAGCTGATAACGGCGGTGCCGATCGGCATGCGCACGTTCTCCCGCACCATGCTCGTCCGGCTGAACGAACCCGACGGGTCGATCGTCTCGCTGCCGATCGCCCTTCTGCTGGTGTTGGGAGTCGCGGCGCTGACGTCGCTCCTGCTCAATCGCACGATGCTCGGGCGAAGCATCTATGCGCTCGGCGGCGCGCCGGAATCGGCGCTTCGCGTCGGCGTCAATGTCGTGCGGGTGCAGTATTTCGTCTACGCTTTTGTCGGGACGCTCTCGGGGGTCGCCGGCATCGTCCATGCGTCGTTGGCTCGGGTGGCGAACCCCTTCGACCTCGTCGGCCTCGAGCTGTCGGTGATCGCCGCGGTCGTTCTTGGCGGCGCGCGGCTGAGCGGCGGGCATGGCACGATCACGGGCACGCTGCTCGGGGTCGCCCTGATCGTCGTCATCAACAACAGCCTGATCGTGCTGGGCATCCCGACCACTTGGCAGAACGTCGTCACCGGGTGCCTGATCCTCATCGGCACAGGCGCGCCAGCGCTGCGCGCCCGCATGGCTTCGATGCAAGCGGAATAGGGAGCGCGCCCATGACCGAGCATGCCGCAACGCTCCGCGCCTCCGCCGCGCGCTGGCCGCGTCGGTTCCTCGACACCAATCTCGGGCGCCTCGCGCTGATTACCGTCCTGGTGTTTGCCGGGATGAGCGCCGCGGAACCTAATCTCTTCTTCACGCAGGCGAATTTTTCGTCGATGGCGTTCCAGTTCCCGGAATTCGCCATTCTCGGGCTCGCAGTGATGGTGTCGATGCTCACCGGCGGCATCGATCTTTCGGTGATCGGCCTGGCGAACCTTTCCTCGATGCTGGCCGTGTTGGCCATGCGCAGCATGGCTCCGGACCCGCACGCCACACAAGCAGCGCCGGCGATCGCTCTTGGCCTGGCTGCGTTGCTCAGCGTCGGCGCGGTCGGCGGACTGCTCAACGGATTGGCGATCGCCGCAATTGGCATCCCGCCGATCCTGGCGACCCTCGGGACCGGCCTTATCTTCACCGGAATCGCGGTGGTGCTAAGCGGCGGCGCGGCCGTCCTCGGCTTTCCCGACGCCATCAGCGTCTTGGGCAACGGCACGCTCCTGGGCATCCCGGCGCCGGTGCTTCTGTTCGCCGCCTTGGCGGCCGCAGTCGCCTTCGGCCTCAACTGGACGGGTTTCGGGCTGCGCGTCTATCTCATGGGTACGAATCCTCTGGCCGCGCGCTTCGCCGGCATCGACAACTTTCGAGTGACGCTCGGCGCCTATCTGATCAGCGGATTGCTGTCGGCCCTCGCCGGGCTTGTCATCGCCGTGCGAGCAAATTCCGCAAAGGCGGATTACGGCTCGTCCTACCTGTTGCTGTCGATACTGATCGGCGTGCTCGGAGGGGTCGACCCTTACGGCGGTTTTGGCAAGGTGAGCGGTCTTGTGCTTGCGGTGTTGTCGCTGCAGTTCCTGTCGAGCGGACTGAACCTCCTGCAGGTCAGCAACTTCGCCGTCGACATGACCTGGGGCGCGCTATTGTTGCTGGTGATGGTCGTCAATACCGGAGGCTTCAGGCGCCTGTTCGCGCTGCGCCCCCGAAGACAAGGCTAGAGGAGGAACCCATGAAGAAGCTGATCAACCGACCCGAGAACTTCGTCGCCGAGATGCTCGACGGGCTGGTCAAGGCGCATCCGGATCAGCTGGCGTTCGCCGGCGAACCGGTCGCGATCGTTCGCGCCGATGCGCCGGTGCAAGGCAAGGTGGCGCTCGCAACCGGCGGCGGGTCCGGTCACCTGCCGGTGTTCCTCGGCTACGTCGGCCGCGGCCTTCTCGACGGCTGCGCCGTCGGGGACGTGTTCAATTCGCCGAGCAGCGAAAGCATGCTCGATGTGACCCGGCGAATCCATGGCGGCAAAGGGGTCGTCTATATCTACGGCAACTACGGCGGCGACGTGATGAACTTCGACATGGCCTCCGAGATGGCTGCGATGGAGGATATCGAGGTTCGCACCGTCCTGGTGCGCGACGACGTCGCCTCCGCCCCGCCGGCCGAAGCGGCGCGCAGGCGGGGAGTGGCGGGAATGGTTTTCGCCTTCAAGGTCGCTGGCGCCAAGGCCGATTTCGGCGGCAGCCTCGATGACGTCGCCGGCGCAGCCGAGCACGCGCTCGCCAATCTGCGCACCATGGGCGTGGCGCTTTCGCCCTGCACGGTGCCGCGCGTCGGCAAGCCGACCTTCACCATCGGCGACGGCGAGATGGAGATCGGCATGGGCATCCACGGCGAACCCGGCGCGAAACGCGAAGCGCTGGCGACCGCGGACGAAGTGGCGGGGCGGATGGCGGAAGCCATCCTCGCCGATCTCGGCGCGGCCGGAGGCGACCGGGTGGCGGTCATGGTCAACGGGCTCGGCGCAACCCCGGCCGAAGAGCTCTACATCCTCTACCGAAAGGTCCATGATCTGCTCGGGGGACGTCGCATCAGCGTGCATCGCGCCTATGTCGGCGAGTACGCGACCTCGATGGAAATGGCCGGCGCCTCGTTGACGATCATGCGGCTCGACGACGAGCTCACGCGCCTTCTCGACGCGCCGGCCCGTTCCCCGTTCTTCTGTCAGGTGTGACGGCGATGGAGCGTGAGTTCAAGGGCGCCGACGTCGCGGCGGCCGCGCGGCGTGTGGCCGCCGCGCTCAAGGCGGACCAGGCCATGCTGACGGAGCTCGACCAGGCAGTCGGCGACGGCGATCTCGGCGTAACCGCCATCAAGCTTGCCGAAGCGCTCGAAACGGCCGCGGACCAGGGCGGCGCCGATCTCGGCAAGCTCCTTGCGCAGACTGGCATGGCGCTGAACCGCGCCGCGCCCTCCACCATGGGCACGCTAATGGCGACAGCGCTGATGCAGGCGGGCAAAAAAGTCCTCGGCAAGGAGTCGCTTAATGCGGCCGATCTGCCTCTGCTCCTCAGCGCGGCGACGGAAGGAATACGGACGCGCGGCAAGGCGAATTTGGGCGACAAGACGCTGCTCGACGCCTTGCAGCCGGCCTCGGACGCCTTTGCCGCGGCGCTTTCAGAGGGAAAGTCGCTGGCCGCCGCAGCCGACGCGATGCTCGCCGCAGCGCGCGACGGGCGTGATCGCGTGACTCCGCTGCGCAACCGGATCGGCCGTGCGAGTTGGCTCGGCGAACGCACAGAAGGCAAGGTCGATCCCGGCTGCGCCTTTGCGGTGATCGTCCTGACGGCGTTGGCGAGCGCCTGGGCGCCGGAGCGACAACGAAGCTGATCGGCTACCTGCTGGTCGCGGCGCAATTGGCTTCGCTCGGCGAGGCTTTGGCGCGCCGCGCCGGTTTGAACGATGAGGCGGTTGGGTGGATCAGGCAAACCGCCGCTCACCCGTATTCGTGCACGACCTCGTCGGCCTTCGGCGGCTTGGCGTAGTAGGTGTTGAGGATCGTCATGCGCGGCTTGGAATTGTCGATCGAGATCGGGTCGCGGCCGTGCCAGCTCGTGTGCAAAAGGTTGTGCGCCGGGTGGATGACGACGAAGGCGAAGCCGGTGTTGGGCAGGAAGGGCGCGGTCCTCACCTTGACGAGGCCGTAGGACTTCCAGTGGAAGACGCCCATCGGCGACACCTTGTAGATCGTCGTGCCGAGTTCCGGATGGCGGTCGTCTTCGGGCATGTAGATGAGGACGGTCAGCACCTTGCGCCGCGTGTCCGGATGCGGCTTGATCGAGTAGCCGTCGAAGTCGGCGTAGAGCACCGGCTGCGGATACATTGGCGCCGGCCACCCCTCCCCGCTGCCCTTAACGCGGATGCGCAGGCCGCTCTCGAGCCTTTGCCGCAGCGCGTCCTGGATCTCCTGCGCGGAGAGCGCGTCGGAAACCGCGCGCCAGAGGACCGTGCGCTCCGGATCCCCCGCCTCCACGCGCCAGTCCCAAAGGGTATATTGCTTACGGGTGCGCGCGCCGTTGAGGTCGACGTAGCGGTCGAGGTCCGGCCAGCTCGTGAGCAGCCTTTGGTAGAGGGCTTCGGAAAAGAACCCTGGGAAGACAAGGTGCGGGAAGGGCTTTTCCGTCAGCGTCCCGTGGAGAATCGACCGGACGCCATGCCGGACGATCTCGTCGGAAAGCGATTCGGAAGCGACAGCGTCGACGATCATGTTGGGCGCCTCGAAGGAAACCAGAACACGGAGGCGATCCCGCCCGCCCCGGTTCGGGTGAAAACTATACGGTTCCCGGCCCCGGTCCAAGCCTTCTCGAGCCCGGCGGGCTTTTGGGTCGAACTACGGGCGCCGAGCCGAGCGCAGGAATTCGCTGTGAGCCATGACATCGCGACGACCGGCTCGCGCGCGAGCCGCGGCTTCCGCGACAGGCGATCGAGCCAGGAACTGACATCGCCCGATTCGCATTGAGCCAAATGCGACGAAGCGCGTATGTTTCTGTCGGGCGAAGCTGGCGCGCGCCATAGCCAGAGCCGCGCAAGGGGCTGGTCGCTCCGGAAAAATTGTCGCAGAGGGCGAGGGTGGCGATAATCGGCGTTGGCGAAGACGCCATCAGGAGGAAAGGCGATGAGCCAAAGCCTACAGCCTGGCGCAGATCCGCTCCGCAGCCGGGCGGACGGCGAGCCTTATCTGGATACGACCGCCTACGGCTCGGGTCCGGACGATTCGATTACCGACGTCACCGAGGCGGCAGCGATTACGCATCACGTTGCGACGGTCGGCGGCGCCTCGATCGCCTATACCGCAACCGCGGGCCATCTGGTCGCGGTCGACCCGGTCAGCTCGAAGCCGTCGGCCAAGTTTTTCTATGTCGCCTTCACCAGGGACGGGGCTCAGGCCAACACGCGGCCGGTGACCTTCTTCTATAATGGAGGCCCAGGCTCGTCCGCGGTGTTCCTGCTGCTAGGCTCGTTCGCCCCCCGCCGCATCAAGACCAGCCTGCCGGGCTTCACGCCGCCGCCGCCCTATACGATGGAGGATAATCCCGACAGCCTGATCGACCGCAGCGACCTCGTCTATGTCAACCCGGTCGGAACGGGATATTCCTCGGCAGTCTCACCGTTCAAGAACCGCGAATTTTGGGGGATCGATCAGGACGCCCGCTCGATCAAGCAGTTCATCAAGCGCTATCTGACCGCCAATGGCCGCTGGAATTCGCCCAAATTCCTGTACGGCGAATCCTACGGCACGGCGCGCACCTGCGTGCTCGCCTGGATGCTGCACGAGGACGGCATCGACCTCAACGGCCTGACGCTGCAATCGAGCGTTCTCGACTACCCGGCGAATTTCACCAACGCCGCTGGCCTCATGCCGACCTATGCCGCGGACGCCTGGTATCACCATAGAACCGGCCTCAACCCTCCGCCGCCGAACCTGCCAGGGTTCATGGACACGGTGACCGCGTTCGCCTCGGGACCTTACGCGAAAGCGCTCGCCGCCTATCCCGACCAGGATCCGGCGACCGTCCAGACGCTGTCCCAATATCTCGGCATTCCCGCGAATGTCCTGATCGCTTGGCAGCTCAACGTCGAGGCGTCGGACCGGCTCGGCCATTCCCTCTTCCTGACGACCCTCATGCAGGACCAGGGGCTTGCGCTCGGCGCCTACGACGGCCGCGTGACCGGCATCGACACGGGGATCTCGGCGGTCGTGTCGCCCGACGGCGGCATGAACGACCCGACGATGGCGGCGGTCAGCGGCGTCTACACCACAATGTGGAACACGTACCTCAATACCGAGCTTTTGTTCACCTCGACGTCGAATTTCATGGACCTCAACGACCAGGCGTTCCAGTTCTGGGACTTCAGCCACACCGATCCGGCCGGCGTGGTCCAGAAGCCCGACACCCAGGGCAATCCGACGCTCTATACGGCCGGCGACCTCGCAGCGACCATGGCCGCCAACCCGTACCTCCTCGTCCTGTCGGCGAACGGCTATTTCGACGCCGTGACGCCGTTCACCCAGACGAAGCTGACGCTTGACGCGATGCCGCTTCAGAACGCCGCTGCGCGCGCCAACCTGACGTTCCGCAGCTACCCGTCCGGGCACATGATCTATCTCGACGGAGACTCGCGGACCGCGCTGAAAGCCGACCTCGCAACGCTCTACGACCGCGCAAATCACGCCGTCGCGGCACGGCTTTTCCGGATGGCGGCGGCCCTGCGATTGATCGGAGCGCCGATCCATCCCTATTTCAAATTGAGGAGGCCGAGCGGCGCGATCCGCCCCGCCGCAGCCGGCTCGCGCGCCTGGGATGTGCCTGAGCTCTGCGCCGCCTATTCCTGGCCCGCGGGCCTCGCGGGCGGCGGCGTGATCGCGCTCCTCGAGTTCGGCGGTGGGTGGGTCCAGTCCGACATCGACGCCTATTTCGAGCGGGTCAAGCTTCCGCCGCCGACTGTCGTGGACGTGCCGCTCGGAGTTGCAGGAAACGCGCCGAACCCCGGCGGCGATCCGTTCGCCAACCCGGACGGCGAGGTGGCCCTCGACATCCAGGTCGCCGCGGCCGCCTATAGCGTCGCGACCGGAAAGCCGGCGACAATCCGCGTCTACTGGGCCGATGCGCGCAACTGGGGATCGATGGCGACAGCGATCGCGGCGGCGGCGGCGGACGGTTGCGACGTCTGCTCCATCTCGTGGGGAACGGACGAAGCGAACTGGACGGCCGCCGGACAGGCGGCGGGCATGGACCTTGCCGGCCACCTCAACGACGCAGCAAAGGCCGCCACGCGCGCCGGCATGACGGTGTTTGCGGCCTCCGGCGACAACGATTCGAGCGACGGCGGCCCGACCCCAGCCAACGTCGATCTGCCCTCGTCATCGCCGTTCATCGTAGGTTGCGGTGGCACGTCGAAGCCGCGCGGCGGCGGTGAGGAAACCGTCTGGAACAACGATCCGGGCAACCCCAGCGGCTCGGGGACCGGCGGCGGCTTTTCGACCCTCTTCACGCCGATGCCCCCCTGGCAGGCGGGCGCGCCGCACGGGCCGGGCCGAATGGTCCCGGACGTCGCCGCCAACGCCGACGTCGACTTCGGCTACGCCATCGTGGTGCACGGTCAGACCCTGGCCTTCGGCGGGACCAGCGCGGTGGCGCCCCTGTACGCAGGTCTTTTCGCCGCCTTCGGCCGCAAGCTCAGCCTCGCGACGTTGGAGACACTCATTACGCCGCGGCTTTGGTTGAACCAGACCTGCTTTACCGACATCGTCACCGGCGACAACGGCTTCTATCGCGCCAAAATCGGCCCCGACCCGTGCACGGGGCTCGGTTCGCCGATCGGCCAGAAGCTCGCCGCGCTGTTTGGCGCGCAGCCGGTGACGGCCGCTGTCCCCGTGGTCGAAGTCGAAGTTTCCGGTCCCGAAAAGCATCCTCGGTCTCGCCGCGGGCCGCGGGGCCCGAGGCGTCGCGAGGCGGCGCCGTAAGACTGTGACGGCTCGACCGGCGCCGGTGCTGCTCCGCTCACAATCGCCGGGCGACGAACTGCACGATCTGGTTCATGACCTCGGCCGAGGCCCGGTCGAGCGCGGCGACGACCGAGGCCGCGTCGCTCGAGGACACAGGCTGCCGGGCCGATAAAATCGCGACGTCGACGATCCGGCCGCTCGACAGCGACACGATCTTGACGGCCACCTCGACGTGGGCCTCGGAGGCGGTCGCGTCGAGTTCGAACGAGCGGATGTCGAGCGCGAGCTCGTACTCGGCGGTCGCGGCGCCGCCATCGATCGAGCGGGTGAGGCCGGCGTTCTGGAACGTCTCGATCAGCCGGGCGCGAAACAACGACGTCAGTTGCTGCGGCCAGCGGCCGCCCGGCAAGAGCGCCAGCGTCACGCCGTCGCGCACGAGGATGCGGTCGCTGTCCAGATCGAGCGTGGCGACAGGCGCGGCGACGCGGAATTGCGCATGCAGCGGACGCGCCGCCGGCGGCCGCGCGGCGGTGAGGTCATACACCGTCAGCGGCGCCCCCGAGCACGCGGCGAGCGCCAGCGCCAACACCACCCCGCCGACCCGGCCCGAAATCCGAAACCCCGCCCCCGCCGCCATCGTTACTCCGGGTTCCGATATTCCGGCAACGAAGGCTTCGCGCCGAAGATGAGCTGACTGGGGTTGCGCTCGAACGAGCGGGCGAGCCGGTCGATGTCGTCGAGCACCCGCTGCCCCTGAACGGCGAGCGCCTCGTACTGCCTCAAGCCAGAGCCGCTGAAGCGGGCGAGCCCGACCGAGATCTCCTTGATCCGCACGTCGAGATCATCGGCGAGCTTCCTGACGGACTGCGCGGCGTCGCCAATGCTCCTCAGCGCGCTCTTGGTTCCCGGCGAGCCGAGGAAGGTCTGCGCGCTCGTGATCAGTCCGTCGAGCTTGTCGGCCGAGTTCGTTGAGCTTGGCCGAAATCTCCGCCGCGTTCTTCAGCGTCGCATCGATGTTGACGCGGTTTTGCCGGACGGTATTGGCGACGTCGGCCGCCGAATCGACGACCTGCGCCACCTTGTCGGGATCGACCGCCTTGGCGATGGCGTCGATGTCGGTGATCGCCGAGTCGAGCTTGGCCGAGGACTGGTTGAGCTTCTTGATAAAGTCCGCCCCATCCCGCAGCAGCGCCTCAGTATTGTCGGAGCTGTGGGCGAGCGCCTTCGAGAAAGTCTGGGCGTTGCCGATGACTTCGTTCACCTTTGCCGCGTCGATCGACTTGATCAGGGCGTCGGCGTCCTCCGACAGGGTCTGGGCCTTGCTGGCGAGGGGCCCGATCGTCTTGCCGAGATCGGCGATGCTGGCCAGCGCCTCGTCGATCCGGCTGGCGTTGTGGGCGAGCGCCATCGAGAACTGCTGCACATTGTCGACCGTCTGGTGGATGCCCGCGGCGTTGTCGACGAGAACCTTGTTGGCGAGATCGAGCACATAGCCGGCCTTGGTCTGCAGGTCGGCGAGCGTCGCGGTCGGCAGCGACGGGATGACCGGCGGATTGCCGGTCAGGTCTGCCGCTCCCTTCACCTCGCCGCCCTTCAGGGCGACCACGCCCGTGCCCGTGAGCCCCTGGGTCTCGAGCTGCGCCTTGGTGTTGGCGTTGATCGGCGCGCTCTCATTGGTCACGTCGATGTCGGCGATCACCTGGCTGGGGTTGTCCTTCACGAACCGGAGATTGGTGACCTCGCCGACCTTGAGGCCGTTGAACAGCACGTTGGAGCCAACCGACAGACCGGAGACCGAGCCGTTGAAGATGACCTCGTAATGCCTGTGCGCACCGCTCGCGCCGTAGCCGGCGATCCACATGATGAAGGCGAACGCGCCAAGGACAGCCGCGAGCGTGAAGGCGCCGATCAGGACGAAGTTGGCTCGGGTCTCCATCTCTAATCTCGCGCCTTACGCAAGGTGAGGCGCGGGAGACGGCGCAGCCCTCGCCCCGGCCCGCACCACGCCCCTTTTGCCGTGGAAATAGGCTTTGATCCATGGATCGTTGGATTGCAAGAGTTCTTCGATTTTTCCGACTGCCGACACCTTGCCGTGACCGAGCACCGCAACGCGGTTGCAGATGGCGAACAGGCTGTCGAGATCGTGCGTCACCATGAACACCGTGAGCCCGAGGGTCTTCTGCAATGTGGCGATGAGATCGTCGAAATCGCCGGCCGAAATCGGATCGAGTTCCGAGGTCGGCTCGTCGAGGAACACGATCGCCGGATCGAGAGCGAGAGCCCGCGCCAGCGCGACGCGCTTGGTCATCCCGCCCGAAAGCTCGGAAGGAAACTTGTCGGCGGCGTCCTGCGGCAGTCCGACGAGTCGCAGTTTTTGCGCCGCCAGGCCGTCCATCATCTCCTGCGACAGCTTGAGATGCTCGCGCATCGGCATCTCGATGTTCTGCCGGACGGTGAGACTGGAAAACAGCGCGCCTTCCTGGAACAGGACTCCCCAGCTCTCGCCCACGAGCAGCCTTTCGTGGTGCGTCAGGTGATCGAGGTCCTGCCCGAACACCTCGATGGTGCCGGCCTGCTTGGGGATCAGCCCGAGAATGGTGCGAGTCAGCACGGACTTGCCGGCGCCGGACGCGCCGACGAAGCCGAGCACCTCGCCGCGATAGAGGTCGAGGTCGAGGCCGTCCATGACCAGCCGGTCGCCGAAACCGACCTTGAGCCCGCGGACGCGGATGACGACTTCGGGCGTGGACGAGGGCGGGTCTTCGGCCCCGCTCAATAGTTCACCGCGGAAAAGAACATTGCAAACAGTCCGTCCATGACGATGACCATGAAGATCGACTTGACCACCGAGGCGGTCACGTTTTGGCCGAGCGACTCGGCTGACCCATGCACGTCCATGCCCTCGACTGCGGCTATGACCCCAATGGTGGCGGCCATGAACGGCGCCTTGATCAGGCCGACGACGAAGGTTTCTGTGGCGATGGCGTTGTGAAGACGGGTGACGAATACGATGGGGGTCATGCCGGCGTAGAGCCAGCTCACCATGAGGCCGCCAGCCAGTTCCGCGAGGTCGGCGAGGAAGGTCAGAACCGGCAGGGCGATCACCAGCGCGATCAGCCGCGGCATGATCAGCACTTCGAGCGGGTCGAGCGCCATCACCCTGAGGGCGTCGATCTCCTCCCGCATCGCCATGGAGCCGATTTCGGCGGTGATCGCAGAGCCCGTGCGGCCCGCGACCATGATCGCGGTCATCAGCACCGCAAGCTCGCGCAAGCCGAGCACACCGACCAGATTGACGGCGTAGGGCGAGGCGCCGAACTGTGCGAGCTGGAAGATGCCCTGCTGCATGACGATCGCGCCGACCAGAAAGTTGATCAGCATGATGATCGGCACGCTGCGCAGCGAGTACATCTCGAGCTGGTAGGTCATCGAGGTCCATCGCCAGCGGTGTGGCGCGGGCAGCAGGCGGATCGTCATCGCCACCAGCTCGCCAAAAAAGCTGACGCCCTCAGCCAGATCGTAACCAGCGGTGTAGACCGACTCGCCCACCGCGCTGAGCAGCGAGACCACCGTTGGCGCATGGGTCGGCTTCGGCGGGTCGATCGGCTGGTAACCTGCGTCCTTCAGGAGCAGCGCGAACTCCGGCCGCGCGCCCCGATAGGACGCTTTGACCCCGGCGTCGGCCAGCTCGGTGCGCGCCCGGTCGATCGCCCAGGCCCCGGCCGTGTCCATGCGCTTGACCGCGGAGAGGTCGAGGATCACGCCCGCCGCCTGGCGCGCAGGCTCGGCCAGCGAAGCGGCTCGCTCCTCGAGCGCCGCGCTGTTGGCGACTGTCCAGTCACCGGCCAGGGACAATATCAGCTCGTCGCCGCCGACCTGGCGGATGACGGTAGGCGCAACGGACACCAGGAACTCCGAACAACGCTTGCCTGCGCTTTATAACGGACGCCTCTGCGCTGTCGAGGCGAGGCTGCCGACTGCGAGGCGTCGGACTCGCGGCGATCAGGAGGCAAACAAAGCGAGTACGAATCGGCGACGTCCGACGAGGACTCCAAATCGCATGCAAAGCGAGTCGAATCTTGGGTCGGAGGGCGGTCTCTTACAGCGACAAGAATAGGGCTCCCTCCGCCCTTGCGCCCAAACGCGGCGCAAGGGCGGAGGACAGACGGGAAGAAATCGGGCGCTCCCCCGGCTGCCGGCTAGCCCGGCAATGGCAAAGAGGCAATCGACCGCTGGGAGGGCCCGACTTCGGTTCAGCGTTATTGGAGCCTTCCGCGGGCGCAGCGGCTTGCGTTCCGTTACGGGACCGGGAGAAAGAAAGCCGGCACAAAGGCGGACGGAATCGGCAACGGCTGAGTCGGGCGCGGACGCCCATTGGATTGCAAGCGTTGCGGGCGAGCGAAGGCTGCGACTCTGTGGGAATGGTCAACTGACGGTTCCGCTCGGGTCGCCCGGCGGCTCCGGATCGGGACTCGGAAGAGAAAGCAGGTACAAACAGCGCCGGAATCGGCGACAGCGGCGGCCAACGGTTTCCCTTCGCTAAAGGCAAGCCTGGAACCGCTTTTTGGCGAAATGTCGCGGTCAAATGGTTAATGCAGGATGCGTCGACGCCGAGCGATGGGCCCTCGCCGAGATCGTCGATCAGCCGCATGGGCGGGATGCTCCAGCGAGAGCCGCGGGGTGAGACAGGCTCGCTCCCGCTGGCCGGCGTCAGGCGTGGATGGTGAGGACCGGATTCATGACGAGGCCGTGGCTCTTCAGCACGCCGAGCAGGTCGCGATGCCCGAAAGCCTGGCAGGCCGAGGCGAATCCGGCCTTGCGCGGCGGCGCCTGAAGAAGAGAGGCCGCAGCGAAGGCCTGCAGGAGGCCGGTCTGCTTGTAGTTGCAATTGCCGTGGATGACGCAATGGGCGCGGCCGAGCGGCCCTGAGGCGTAGACGGAGTCAAGCGAGATATTGACGCGCGGATTTTCGCGCGGCGGCATGCCGGCCTGGATCGAGGCCGCGATATTGGCGAGCGCCGCCTGCTGCTGATCGGGGGGCAGAGGCTTGATCTGCTCCTCGAACATCTTCTGCGTGGCGACGAAGCCTTCCATGACCTCGCGCGCAAACACGCCGCCGAGCGCCTTGCAATTGGCGACGCGCGGGTCGTCCTTGAACCAGACGGGATGGGAGGTGCCCGCCCACGGCGTCACCAGCGCATGGGCGTGCTGGCCCGGCACGTTCACTTCATAGTGGGTGTTCTGCGCCCATTCGACGAAGGTGTTGCGCTCGAGATAGTACCATTTTGCCTGCAGGATCGCGAAGATGGTCTGGGTCGAGGCGTAGGTCGGAAAGCCTTTCCATAAGACCAGAATATCGAGCGTATCGAGCCCGGGCGTCTCGAGACAGATGTTGGCGGCGATTTCGCCGGTCGTGTACATCTGCGCGACGCCCGGCGAGATGAGCAGGCCCCGCTCCGCGAAATTGGCGCCAAAGCGCGTCTTGGCGTCGAGAACCCAGTCCTGCTCGCCGGTGGTGTCGGTGTAATGACACCCCGCGGCCAGACAGGCTTCCGCGACCTCAGGTCCGTACTTGCTGAACGGCCCGACCATGTTGCTGACGACTTTCGAGCCGCGGAAGAGCTCCGTCAGGGCGCCGACCTCATGGGCCACCTCCGCCACCTCGTAGTCGGCCGTTTCGATCCCCGGGACCTTGTCCAACACGGCCTGAACGCGGGCCTTTTCGCGGCCCGCGGCGACGAACGGCAGCCCCAGTTCACGCAGATATTCGCAGACGAGGCGCCCGGTGTAGCCCGAGGCGCCGTAAACGATGACAGGTTTCTTGGCCATGATGCAGGTCCTCCCTTTTTGTGACTGTCGCGTTACATACCCATGCCGCCGTCGACGGGCAGGCCGACGCCGGTGATGAAGCGCGCCGCGTCCGAGCAGAGGAAGACGACGGCGTCGGCCATGTCCGCGACCTCGCCCAGCCGGCCGAGCGGGGTCTGCTCGATGACGGCGCCGACGGCGGCCTCGCCGCTCGGGAAGAGGCCGGCGGTCACGACGTCGGCCGCGAGCTGCATCCCCATGTCGGTCGGCACGAGACCGGGATAGATGCAGTTGACCCTGACGCCGTAGCCAAGCTTGCCCGCTTCCATGGCGGCGACCCGAGTCATCCGGTCGACGGCGGACTTGGTCGCGGAGTAGCCTGCGATTCCGGGAAAGGCGATGGTCGCGGCAACCGAGGAAATGCTGACGATCGATCCGCCCCTGCCGGCCGGGCCGCCAGACTTCATGGCGCGGAAGGCATGCTTCATGCCGAGCCCGACGCCGAGGACATTGACGTCGCACATACGGCGCAGATCGGCGGGCTTGACGTCGACCACCAGCGAAGTGATCTCGACGCCGGCGTTGTTGACGAGAATGTCGTAGCCGCCGAGCTCGTCGATCGTCCGGGAGACCGCCTTTTCCCAACTCGCCTCGTCAGTGACGTCGAGCGTCACGAAGGCGGCCTTCGCGCCCTTGCCGGCAATGGCTTTCGCGGTCGCCTCGCCGGCCTCTACGAGAATGTCGCCGATCATCACCGACGCGCCCGCCTCGGCCAGCGCCAGGGCCATGCCGGCGCCGAGACCGCGCGCGCCGCCGGTGACCAGCGCCTTGCGGCCGGTGAGGTCAAATCTGCTCATGGGGATGTCTCCATTGTCTGGTCAAAGCCGAAGCGTTGGGGAGGAGGCGTGCACGCGCAGACAGGCCGAACAGCTCGGCATGGGTCTCCTCCCTGGCGATAGCCCGATTGGGCCCGATTTCAGAGAAGGATAAGTTTTGACATCTGTCAAGTTTTCCCTATACGACTGTCCAATAAATCTTGCATGGGCGTCGAAGTGAGGTCGCGGCTTGTACGCGCGGGTCCGCGTGCTATCCGTCGGTCTCGATCGGAAGCGTAAGCGGCAGGAGCCGATGGCGTCTCGAAATGTGACGAAGCTGGATCGGGTCCCTCGGCGGCCGATCGACAAGTTCGCCGAGCGGCGGGCGGAGCTTGCCGAGGCGGCGCTGCAGACGCTGTCGGAACTCGGCTATGCCCGCACCAGCGTTCGCGAGATCGCCCAGAACTCAGCCTTCAGTCATGGCGTGCTGCATTATTACTTCGCCGACAAGGTGGATCTCATCCTGTGCAGCGTGCGTCAGTACAAAGCGCGCTGCGTGACGCGCTACGACGAGGTCACGGCGGCGGCCCGATCCAGCGACGAGCTCGTGCAAGGCTTTGTCCACGCCCTTGGCCAAACCGTGCGGGAAGACGGGCGCCTGCATCGCCTGTGGTACGACATCCGGGCGGAGGCCATGTACGAGACGGCGTTCCAGTCTGACATCGCCGAGATCGACAAGAGCCTCGAGGACATGATCTGGCGCATCGTGACGCGCCTCTTGGAGCTCAGCGGCGCGCCGCAGGCGCTGTCGCCTTCCGCCGTTTACGCCATCATGGACGGACTCTTCCAGCGCGGTCTCCTGAAGCACCTGTCCGGAGACGAGACCGCGATCGCCGCCATGCAGGCGGACGTCCGGAGCGTCCTGTCGCGCATCGCGATGATTTAGCGCGTTGCTCTTCGGTGGGGCGCATCCCTTCTCCCCGTTACTCGTCGCATGCGGGAGAACGGACGCGCCGGCGGCCTCCCTTGAAGGAAGAGCGCCAGAGCAAACTCGCGCTTCGCTCCGCCTTCGCGGGGCTCAGTGCCCCCAAACGCCCGTCAGCGTCGCCTTCGCCAGCGTGTGGAAGTGAAGATTGAAGCCGACGACCGCGGCCGAGGAATTTTCGTCGGCGCCGAGCTTGTCCGTGTCCACCGCGAAGATGGTGAAGTGATAGTGGTGCGGCTTGTCGCCCTTGGGCGGGCACGGACCGCCATAGCCCGGGACGCCCCAATCGGTGCGGCTCTGGATGGCGCCCTTCGGCGCAGCGTCGCTCTTGGGATCGCCGGCGCCCTTCGACAAGCTCATCACGTCCGGCGGGATGTCGAACACGACCCAGTGCCAGAACCCGCTTCCGGTCGGCGCGTCGGGATCGTAGACGCTGAGCGCAAAGCTCTTCGTGCCCTTCGGGGCGTCCGACCAGCTCAGCGCCGGAGAGATGTTCTTGCCCCCGCAGCCGCCATAGACCTGCTCATCCGCGATGCGGGCGCCGGGCTTGATGTCGGGGCTCGTCAAAGTCAGCGCCTGAGCCGCGCCGCCATACGCAAGGAGCGCGGCCAAGGACACTGCAAAAGCTCTTGTCGACACAATTTCCTCCTCGAGTTTTTTGCTCGGCGCGCCAGCGACGCCGATGAAGTCCCACAATCAGGACAATCTCATGACAACACGGGCTGCCCTTGCAAATCAATTCTTCGGGAATTTACCGACGAAGGACCGGAGCCGCCCGCTACATCGTCGGCCGGCGTTCAGGAAAACGACCATGTTGCTGACGTTATACATGATGCTGAAATATTACGTCGCGCTCGTCTGCGACACGGGCGCGTGAAGCGCCAGGACGCCCCAATGCCGTCGGCGCCGCCTTCGACCTCTTGTTCAGCCGCAACTCAATCCGTCGGCGTCGCCTTGGCTGGCCACCTGATCGATGGTGAAGCTGGCCGGCAATGGCACGGCGGTCATTCGCTCGAACGACTCAGGCACGCGCCGGCCTTAAGGCTCATCCAGCCCATCAGATGGCATTCTTGACCCGCAGTCGCCGTAAATTGTGTCGGCAAACGGTCGCGCGTCTAACGGGCCTTATCGGCGCGAAAGATTGAAAAACTTCGGGGACGTCGCCAATCGAGGATCGTTTCAACCGCAAGTCGCCGCGCCTCTTCTGGCCGCGAACACCGCTTTCCATCGCGCGCGGCAAAGGCGACAGATCGCGCGACGCCGTCAAAATAGGAAGATCGATCCGACGGATCGAGTCTCGACACGGTGAGTAGTCCAGCTGGTCGTAACCCATATACGGGATTTTGCCGCGGTCCTCCCGTTCAGCGGCAAACTCAGCGGGCGGATCGTCGGCGGTTACAAGAAAGTCGGAACTAGTCATTCGAAATGATGTCACAGTCGAACCTTCGCCTGGCCTGATGTGGCCCGGCCGGCCACCATCGCCGGCATGGCGGAAGACCCACGCCCAGTTGGTGTGTTTTTCGCTGCTGAAAGGCGTCGCGCCGCGTCCGGCAGAGAACTGGTTAGGGCCTTGACGGTGGTGTAAACATGATCGGTTGTCGGCGACCTTGACGGTCGTCAAGCGGCATGAGCATCTTGCCGACCGCCATCGTGTCACCATACCTCGGCGATCGTTGCCGGGCATCGGCTTTGGCCGCGCATCAATCCGCGCACATGAGTAAGACCGGCGTCGCCACGTGTTCATCCACGTGAGGAATGGCTTGACGGCGCTGGTTCTCCCGACCGAGAAGACCATTTGCGGCGCCTTTATGGCGATTGTATCCATCGCTTGCGGTTCGACCGGACCGGGTTTACCATCGTCTGCTTGCCGTCCATCCCAATGCGGACGGCACTGTCGGATCGTGATTTACGTCGCCTTGGTTCGGAGTACGCCGAGCGGCGAATCGTTGTCAACGTAGCTGGTCGTCCTTCGGCCAGTTTGGCTTCCGGCCCCTCCGCCGCTTCCGGATGGCAGAGGTATGCCGAAGATCATCGAAGCATGCAGGATCGGCGGAGATATTCGTCGCGGTTCACCAATGGCTCGTTGCAAATTCCGGTCGCAGACCAGATCGGCTTGATCGCTGGTGGTTATGCGGCGCGAAGGCCGCGGCTGCGCCCGGAATGCCGTTCCGAAAGCCGTCCGCTTCGCTTGGTCCATGATGAATGACAAGCGGTCGGCTGTGCGGCGCCTCGGCGTAAAATGCGGCTGGACGTCATGCGTCCCGGGCGATCCGGTCGATTCGGCGTCGTAACTCATGACGCCAAACAAAGCGCTGAGTGTGAGGCCAGCGCCACCCATGAGACGGGATCTTTTTTCGTTCTGCGCAAGGGTTCGCTCACGGTGACAGTCAACGGAGCCCAATCTTCCGTCCGCCGCCGCGGTCCGCTAGATCCGTAAAACTTCGATACTCGCCATGCGCTGCGCCGTCGGGTCCGGCCCCAGGTAGGGACCAGCGTAGGTCTTGACCACTCGCCCGCTCCCGCGAGTCCGCCGGCCGATGGAAGACCGGGCTCGCGCCTGCTACAACGGCGGCGAGGACCGACGCGAAAGACCGATGCGAACGACCGATACCGAGGGGCGAAAGGTTATGACCATGCTGGACGACGCGCTCTCTGCAATCGACTCCGACACCGGGCCGGCGCTCGACCGTCTGTTCGACTTTCTCAAAATTCCCTCAGTGTCGGCCGCGCCCGACCACTACCCCGATTGCGAGCGGGCAGCGGACTGGCTCGTCACCGAACTCACTGCTATCGGCTTCGAGGCGAAGAAGCACCCGACGGCCGGGCGGCCGATGGTGGTCGGAAGCATCAAGGCCGCGCGGCGCGACTCGCCGCACGTGCTGTTCTACGGCCATTACGACGTCCAGCCGGCCGATCCGCTCGATCTCTGGCGTTCGCCGCCGTTCGAGCCCAGGCTCGAGGCGGGACCGCGCGGCGAGCGGATCGTGGCGCGCGGCGCCTCCGACGACAAGGGCCAGCTGATGACCTTCCTGGAAGCTTGCCGAGCCTTCCAGCAGCTCGGCGGACCGCCATGCGCGGTGACCGCGCTGTTCGAGGGCGAGGAGGAGACCGGCTCGCCGTCGCTGGCGCCCTTCCTCGCTGAAAACGCCAAAATGCTGAAAGCCGACATCGCGCTCGTCTGCGACACCGGCATGTGGAACGCCTCGACGCCGGCGATCACCACCGCGCTGCGCGGGATCGTCGCCGACGAGGTGATCCTCACCGGCGCCAACCGCGACCTGCATTCGGGCGTCTATGGCGGCGCCGCCGCCAACCCGATCCACGCGCTCGCGCGCATCCTCGGCGCACTGCACGACGACAAGGGCGCTGTCGCCCTGCCCGGCTTCTACGACGGCGTCGAGGAGCTGCCCGAGGACATCAAGGCGCAATGGGACGCGCTCGATGTCGATCCCAAGTCCTTCCTCGGCGATGTCGGCCTGACGACGCTCGCCGGCGAGCGCGGCCGCACGCTGCTCGAACAGGTGTGGTCGCGCCCGACCTGCGAGGTCAACGGCGTCGTCGGCGGCTACACGGGCGTGGGAATGAAGACCGTGCTGCCCGCCAAGGCGAGCGCCAAAGTGTCGTTCCGGCTGGTCGGCGCCCAGAACCCGGAGCAAATCGTCCAGTCCTTCCGCGCTTTCGTCGAAGCGCGGCTGCCGCCCGACATCAAGGCCGAGTTCATCGGCCACGGCGGCAGCCCTGCGATCACCCTGCCGGTCAAGAACGAGGCGCTTCGCCGCGCCCGGCGCGCGCTCGAGACCGAATGGGGCAACCCCGCCGTACTGATCGGCTGCGGCGGCTCGATCCCGATCGTCGGCTCGTTCAAGCGCGAGCTGAACATGGACAGCCTGCTGGTCGGCTTCTCGCTCGAGGACGACGCCATGCACTCGCCGAATGAGAAATACGAACGGACCTCGTTCGTGAAGGGCGCCCGGTCCTGGGCGCGCATCCTGGCGGCGCTGGCCTCGTGAGGGCGCAGACCTTCGTATCCGCCGTTCCCCGCCACCGTCGGGTCAAGCTCAAGGGCAGGCTCTTCTCCCCAGGGGAGAAGGAGGTCGCCCCCTTCGTCCGCACCTCGAAGCCCATCACCGCAATTCGGCGCTTGTGCTGACGTTGACGCAAACTCCCTTCTCCGTTTGAGAAAGGGCCGGGGATGAGGGGACCGAGCCCGAATTTGCGGGCGCAAACCCCTCATCCGGCGCTCCGCGCCACCTTCTCCCTGGGAGAAGGAAGTCGCGCCTTTGACAGCGCGGGCGCTTTGACCGAAAGAGGCGTCGATGGCGCCTCTCGTCAAAATCTGCGGTCTTTCCACGCCCGCTGCGCTCGACGCCGCGCTAGCGGCCGGGGCGGACATGGTGGGCTTCGTGTTTTTCCCCAAGAGCCCGCGCAACGTCGGTCTGGCGGCGGCGCGGACGCTCGGGACCCTGGCGCGCGGCCGGGCGCGGATCGTCGCGCTCACCGTCGACGCCGACGACGCCCTGCTGGCCGGCGTGATCGAGGCGCTCGACCCCGACATCCTGCAACTGCATGGCAAGGAAAGCCCGGATCGGGTCGCTCGCGTCGGCGCGCGCTTCGGCAAGCCGACGATGAAGGCGGTCGGCGTGGCGGCGCCCGACGACCTCGCCGTCGCTGGGATTTACGAGGACGCGGCCGACTTTCTGCTGATCGACGCCAAGCCGCCCAAGGGGGCGGTCCGGCCCGGAGGCAACGGCTTGCCGTTCGACTGGCGGCTCGCCCGCGATTTCGCCCCAAGACGCCCCTGGCTGCTGTCGGGCGGCCTAACGCCCGGCAACGTCGCCGAGGCGATCAGCGCGACCGGCGCCCGCGGCGTCGACGTGTCGTCCGGCGTCGAGCGCGCGCCGGGCGTCAAGGACGAAATGAAGATCGCGGCCTTCGTCGCGGCCGCGCGCGCGGCCTTCCGCGCGCCCGTTGGAGGGACATGAATGGCCAAGCTCGACAAGCCCAACTCCTTCCGCAAGGGGCCGGACGAGCGCGGGCGGTTCGGCATCTACGGCGGCCGGTTCGTCGCCGAGACGCTGATGCCGCTGATCCTCAAACTGGAGACAGCCTACGCGGAGGCGAAGGCGGACCCGGCCTTCCACGCCGAGCTCAACCACCTGCTCAAGCACTATGTCGGACGGCCGAGCCCGCTCTATTTCGCCGAGCGGCTGACCGAGCGCCTCGGCGGGGCGAAGGTCTATTTCAAGCGCGATGAGCTGAACCACACCGGCGCGCACAAGATCAACAACGTGCTCGGCCAGATCCTGCTCGCCCGGCGCATGGGCAAGAAGCGGATCATCGCCGAGACGGGCGCCGGCCAGCACGGCGTCGCGACCGCCACCGCCTGCGCCCGGTTCGGCCTCGACTGCGTCGTCTACATGGGCGCGGTTGACGTCGAGCGGCAGAAGCCGAACGTGTTCCGCATGAAGATGCTGGGTGCCGAGGTGCGCCCCGTCCAGGCCGGCGCGCGGACGCTGAAGGACGCGATGAACGAGGCCTTGCGCGACTGGGTGACCAATGTCGCCGACACCTTCTACTGCATCGGCACCGCCGCCGGGCCGCACCCCTATCCGATGATGGTGCGCGACTTCCAGTGCGTGATCGGGAACGAGACGCGCGAGCAGATCATGGAGGCCGAAGGGCGGCTGCCCGACAGCCTGGTCGCGGCGATCGGCGGCGGCTCGAACGCCATCGGCCTCTTTCATCCGTTCCTCGACGACGAGAGCGTCGAGATCTTTGGCGTCGAGGCCGCCGGCTACGGGCTCGCCGTCGACAACGGCCACGCCGCCTCGATCGCCGGAGGGCGGCCGGGCGTGCTGCATGGCAACCGCACCTACCTGCTCCAGGACGACGACGGTCAGATCCTGGAGGGCCACTCGATCTCCGCCGGCCTCGACTATCCGGGTGTCGGGCCGGAGCATTCCTGGCTGCACGACGTCGGCCGGGTGACCTACCTGTCCGCGACGGACGAGGAGGCGCTGAACGCGTTCCAGCTGCTGTCGAAGCTCGAAGGCATCATCCCGGCGCTCGAGCCCGCCCACGCGCTCGCCAAGGTGATCGAGCTCGCGCCAAAGCGGTCAAAGGACCACCTGATGGTGATGAACCTGTGCGGCCGCGGCGACAAGGACATCTTCGCCGTCGCCGACCACCTCGGGGGGATGTAGGGCGACTTGTAGCCGCGATCGCTGATCGCGGCCGACGCGGTCAACGACCGCGTCTACAGAAGCGCAATTTGGATTTCCTCAGGCCCGCGCGGGCTTGCTGCGGGGTTCCGCGAATTCCCGGCTCAAGCGGCGTTGGAAACGCTTGGAATTCCTTGGATTCTCTCGTTCGAATCGAGGAATATCAATGACTTACGCGTGACCTGCGGCGGAAAATAATTTTCCGCTCGGCCTCCTCCCGCGCGAAAAGGGGAACGGTCGGTCGGAAGCGCTCAACGCTTGCGCATCGCCTGACCTCCCGTACGGCGGCGACAGTGCGGCAGGCGCGCCGACGGCGAATGGCAAGGCGATCGGGCTTGGATTGAGACGGTCATCAGCGGCTTTTTCGGCAAACAGAACCTTGATATCACATTTTTGTATATGCCGCAATATAAATCGCGTAAGCCTTTGGAATGAAGATGTTTCCAGCTGCATTTCTCGACATTGACTAGACGTTCAATTGACTAGACGTTCATCAGGGCGTGGGCGGCGTCGTGCAGGGTCGCCGGAGCAGGACGCTCCGAGATCGCTAAGTCTCCGGACCCGTCATCGGACGCGCTGGACCAGAACGGCGGCAACCAAGTCTCCATAACAGAGGCCTCTTGGTAAGCGTCAACGCCCGCGATCCGGGAAGACTCGGACCACACGGGAAGGCTCTGCGGTTGATCGCTCATTCTGGCGCCGTCCTCGCGCGCGAGCGCTAAGGCGCCCGAAGCGACCAGGTGAAAGGGGGTTTGCAATGGCGAGTGTAGCGTCACGACAATGTCCCTGAATTCGTTCTACCCCAGAGGTTGTTACAGCCTGGCATATCGCGTTAGGCCTAACGAATTGTCATGATGACGCACCCAGGTTTCATTTTGGTAATGCAGTCACAACGCGGGAAGATTTTTCGGCATGAACCTTGGCCGAAGGGGGCGACTTGTTGCGCATGGGTTGTGCTGCGTCGACTGTGAACCGGCGTCGCTCTTAGCCCTCGTCGCCGTCGTGCAAGGCCAAAAGGCGCCGATCCACCGGGCTGGCCTGGCTCCGGGTGAGCAGCGCCGGCGACCGCTGGGGCCGCGAGGCCGCGCTCAGCCGATCCCGGACACCGCCAGCCCCGACGGCTTTCCCGGTCGGCCGGGGGACCCTTCCGGCCTGCTCAAAGACTCGGCGATTTGCTCGGCGCGGCTCTTGCGCTCGCGGTCAATTCGCGCTGACCCGCGTTCGGGTCCGAATTGGCGACGATCACCTTGTCGCCGGTCTCGGTAAATTCGAGCGGGCTGTCGATCAGCCGATCGGACAGCAGGAGGCCGGATTCGATCTCCACCCGATTGCCGAGATTGCGGCCGAGGGCGACCGGCTTCAGCACGACCTTGTCGTCACCGTCGAGCGCGGCGACCTGCATGCCGTGGGGGCCGAAGACGAGCGCGGTCAGCGGAACGGAGAGCGTGTCCGCGTCGGCGGGAATGTGGAAATGAACCTCGGCGAACGCGCCGGGCCAGAGCTTTCCGTCCGGGTTGTCCGCCTGCAGCTCGATCAGGGCGGTGCGCGAGTTTTCCGCCAGCGCATTCGAGGTCGACACGAGCTCGGCCTCAAAGGTCTCTTTCTGGCCGGGCAGATGCAGCGTGGCCCTGACGCCCGGCGCGAGCTGGCCGAGAAAGGCTTGGGGAACGTTGACGTAAATGCGCATGCGGTGGATGTCGGCGACCTGAAACAGGGCGCGCCCGGTCGTGCCGCCGGCGTTGACGAGATCGCCGATATCGACGTTGCGCGCCGTCACCACGCCGTCGAACGGCGTCTTGATGGCTTCAAAGCCGGTCAGCTGCTCGAGCCGGCTGACCGCGGCCTGCTGCGCCACGACATTGGCCTTGGCGACGGACACCGCCGCCGCTCGCGCGGCGGCGGTCAGGTGGTCGGTGTCGCCTTGCTGCTTGCTCGACCAGCCCTCCGCCACCAGCTGCGCCGTTCGCTGGTCGGTCACCTTGCCGAGATCGGCGTTCGCCTGCGCCTGTTCCACGGCGGCCTGCAACTGAACCAGTTGCCCCTTCGCCTCTTCGAGCTGCTGGTCGAGATCGGGCGCCGAAATCGTCGCCAGGATCTCGCCCTTCGTCACATGGGCGCCGATGTCCTTGTTCCACGCCGTGATATAGCCGCTCGCCCGGGCAAAAAGGGAGCCGGTGACAAACGCGGCGACGTTGCCCGGCAGCGCCAGGTCCTGGTCGCCGGACCCGCGCTCGGGCCGCACCACGCGCACGGTCGGAATGGTCTGGGCGTTGGTCCAGGCGGCGACCTCCTGCTTGCTGCGGGCGCGGTCCATGATGCCGGAGGCGGCAAGGCCGACGGCGCCGATCGCCAGCACGCTGACGACAAGCAGAACGCGGCGCCTTTTCGGCGGAGTGGTTTCAGAAGACATCGGAAGACTCCGGATCAGGCGTGGGAGGGCAGGCCGGCGAGCGGCTCAGGCGCATCGGCTTTGGCTTTGGCTTTGCTGGGGTATCGGTGCACGATCGAGAACACGGTCGGCACGAACAGGAGCGTCGCGAACGTCGCAAACAGGAGACCGCCGATGACGGCGCGCCCGAGCGGCGAGTTCTGCCCGGGCTCGATAGCCATCGGCAGCATGCCGATGATCATGGCGAGCGCCGTCATCAAGACAGGCCTGAAGCGCGTGGCGCCGGCCGCGAGCGCAGCGTCGACGGCGCTCTTGCCTTCCGCGAGTTGTTCGCGCGCGAAGCTGACCACGAGAATGCTGTTTGCCGTCGCCACGCCCATGCACATAATCGCGCCGGTCAAGGCGGGAACCGACAAGGTGGTGTTCGTCAGGAACAGCATCCACACGATACCCGCGAGGGCGGCCGGGAGCGCCGTGATAATCACGAACGGGTCGAGCCAGGACTGGAAGTTGACGACAATCAGAAGATAGATCAGCACGATCGAGAAAGCCAAGCCGATCATGAGCTGCTGGTAGGCGCTCGCCATGGTCGCCACTTGGCCCCGGATGGTGACCGTCGCCCCCTTGGGAAGCTCGCCGAGGGAGTCGTCGACGATCTTTTGGACGTCCGCGGCGACGCTGCCGAGATCCCGATCTTGGGTCGTCGCATAAATATTCACAACGTTACGGATGTCATACTGCGAAACTATCGCGTTGAGCGGCTCGGGCGAAAGGGTCGCCAGGCCTCCCAGGAGCTGCTGGGAGTTCGGGGCCTGGAGCGGCAGGTTTTTGAGGTCTCCAAGCGTGTCGATGCCATATTGCGGGGTCTGGACCGAAACGGCGTAGGAAACGCCGTTGGCGGGGCTCAGCCAGTAGGTCGGGGCCGTCTGTGTGCTGCCCGATAGGGTCGTCTGAAGGCTGGTCGAGGCGTCGTTCTCGGTGAGGCCCACGACGCCGGCGAATTCGCGGTTGAAGTCGACCCGGAGGGCGGGGTCCCGGAAGGCTTCCTGGATGCGCGGATCGGCGATTCCGGGGACATGGCGAATCTTCGCCAGGAGCTTGGTTGCGAAGGCGCGGCTGGCCTCGAGATCGGCGCCCGCGATCTGGACGTCGATCGGCGCGGGCGAGCCGAAGTTGAGGATCTGGCTCACCATATCGGCGGGAAGGAAGGAGAAGGTCGAGCCCGGGAACGCCCTCGGAAGTCGCTCGCGCAAGGCCTTCACGTAAACGTCGGTCGGGGTCGCCCATTCGCGCAAGGTCACGAGAATGTCGGCGTCGAAGACGCCGATCGTTCCCGTGTTGCTGTAGGAGAGGTTGATGCCGCTGACCGGCAGGCCGATGTTGTCGACGACGCTCATGAGCCGGTCCGGCGGAATGATGGCGCGGATCGCCTGCCCGACCTGATCGGCCAACACGGTGGTTTGCTCGATTCGCGTTCCGGTCGGGGCCCTCATGTGGATTTTGATGGCGCCCCCGTCGACCGAGGGGAAAAAGTCCTGCCCGAGGAACGGGGCAAGGCCGAGAGACAGCAACGCGACGCAAACGAAGCCGCCGGCAAAGACGAAACGGTGCTGAAGCGCCAATCGCAACAGGCTGAGGTAGCCCTGGCGAAACTTCTCGAAATAAGCCTCGAACCCGCGCTGAAGGCGGCCGAAAATCCCGATGCGAGGCGGCTCGCCCGACCCGCCCTGCGTCGAGTGCTGATGCTGATTGGCAAGCAGAAAATGCGCCATGGTCGGCACGAGCGTGTAGGTGAGGATGTAGGAGGCGATCATCGCGAAGACGACCGCCATCGCGAGCGGGCGGAAGAGATAGCCCGCCACTCCGCCGAGCGCGAGCAGCGGCACGAAGGCGATGCAGATGCAAAACAGGGCGACCGTCGCTGGCGGCATGATTTCCTGCGCGCCGCGGGTGATGGCGGTCAAAATGTCCTCGCCATGCTCCTCCATGTGGCGGTTGATGTTCTCGATCGTGACGGTCGCGTCATCGACCAGAATGCCGACCGCCAGCGCCAGGCCGCCGAGCGTCATGACGTTGATGGTCTGGCCGAGCACGGACAACGCGGTCAACGAACAGAGCACCGCAAGCGGGATCGAAACCGTGATGATCAGGGTCGAGCGCCAGCTGCCGAGAAAGACGAGGATCATCAATCCGGTGAGCGTGGCCGCGATCAAGCCTTCGCGCACGACCGCGGCGACGGACGATTTGACGAATTGGGACTGGTCCCCGACGAAGGTCAGGTTGACCCCGGGAGGGAGGGTCGCTTCGATTCCCGGGAGGCGCGCCTTGACGCCGTCGATGATGTCGAGCGTGGACGCGGAGCCGATCTTGAGGACGGACATCAGAACGCCCTTGCGCCCATCGAGCTCAACGACGTTGGTCTGCGGCGGCGAGCCGTCATGCACGTAGGCGACGTCGCGCATGAAC
The DNA here is from genome assembly GCA_963770035.1 of uncultured Alphaproteobacteria bacterium. Classification (GTDB taxonomy): domain Bacteria; phylum Pseudomonadota; class Alphaproteobacteria; order Rhizobiales; family Beijerinckiaceae; genus Roseiarcus. The sequence goes on from CAVYON010000016.1 coordinate 57,400, forward strand.
ACGACCGTGCCGTTGACCACCTTGACCGGGAGATTGTTGAAGTCCGCGACCGCCTTGGGCGAGTCATTGAGGTCGACGGTGAATTCGTAGGCGCCGATTTTTTCCGTGCCGACCGGATTGATCTGGTTCTGCAAGGCGAGCGCATTGCCGATATCGGTCGCTGAAAGATTGTGGGCGCGCAGCGCGCTCTGGTCGAGATCGATCTGCACCTGGCGGGTGGCGCCGCCATAGGGGAATGGGAGCTGCGCGCCGGCCACCGTCGTGAGCTGCGGCCGAATGAAGTTCATGGCGAGATCGAAGAGTTGTGTCTGGGAAAGCGAATCGCTGGACAAGGCCAGTTGGATGATCGGAACGCTCGAGGCGTTGTAGACCAGAATGATCGGCGGCGTGGCGCCTGCAGGAAGCTGCTTCAGAATGGTTTGCGAAATCGACGTGACCTGGGCCTGTGCGGCATTGATGTCGACATTCGGCTGAAAGAAGATTTTGACGACGCCCATGCCGGGAAACGACTGCAACTCGATATGCTGGATGTCGTTGACGGTGGTCGAGAGCACTCGTTCATAGGGCGAGACAATGCGGCCGGTCATGTCGTCCGGCGACAAGCCGGTATAGCCCCAGACGACCGAGATGACCGGAATTCCAATATTAGGAAAGATATCCGTCGGAGTCCTGAATATCGAAAGCGCACCGAAGATCATCACCAAAATCGCCATCACGACGAAGGTGTAGGGACGCGAGAGCGCTAACCGAACGACGGCTGTCATAAACCGGCCTGTAATTGCTATTGAGACGCTGCGCCCATTTTATCGCTCAGGCCGAGGCTGAACCGCCGTCGCCGAGCGTGGGCTGTCAACACTGTCGAACATAGTGCGATTTGAGCGTTTATTGAGGCGGCGCCGGATCACATTGTCTTGAACTTGCGAGGAAACGACCTGCCGCACTTGAGCGGGAGTCGCTGTCGCGCCGGGTGGACCGGCGCTTTCCCTTGGCTGGTCCGCCGGCGCGACCGGGCGTTGAAGCTGGTCTCATCCGCGCTGCCAACGCGGCGCTGACGGAAGCTGGCGACACCCTGATGAAAGAGGTGCGGAGGGATCGCCAACCCGGCGGCTCAGGCCCGTTTCCTCATGGCCTATGGGGAACGGAACACATGGGCGTGCCGCTCGTTGTTGGGCTGCGGGTGGCGAAACGAAGGACACGAGTCATGGACAAGGAACACGTCAAGGGCGCGGTCGACAAGGCCAAGGGCGCCGTCAAGGACGCAGCCGGCAAGGTGATGGATGACAAGTCGCTGCAGGCCGAAGGCAAGATGGACAAGGCCAAAGGGGCCGCGCACACGGCGGCCGGCGATGTCAAGGATGCGGCTCGTAGGGCTACTGACAAACCCTGAGCCAAAGCCAAGAAAAGAGGGGTCGCCTTCGCGGGCGGCCCCGCCAAAACAAAGGCCCCGGCGACTATGATGTCGGCGGGGCCTTTCGCTTGGGAGGTTAGGACAATCTCAGCTCGCGGGCCGCGGCCGGTGAGCGGGCGCCGCTTACGCGGCCTGGAGATTGCCGGCCGAACTCTTGCCCGACTTGGCGTCGCGAACCAGTTCGAACTGGATCTTCTGGCCTTCGTTCAGGGTCTGCATGCCGGCGCGCTCGACGGCGGAGATGTGCACGAACACGTCCGGTCCGCCGTTGTCAGGCTGGATGAAGCCGAAGCCCTTGGTGGGATTGAACCATTTCACAGTTCCGATCGTCATGACGATATCCTTTCAATCGTAAGGTGTTATTCGCCGGGAACGACGTATTCACGGCAAACAGGTCGAAATTGAAGGGAAGTGTCGTCGATGCGCCGGAGCGCATTGGAGAGAACTTGGCCGTCCAAAATCGTCTGCCTTCTATATCGGGATTGTGTTTGTGACAAGGCTTGAGATGGCGGAATTCGCGTAGACGACCGTTGCACTTGGCCTGCTAGCAGGCGTTCTTTTGCGCCGCCGCGGCGCTTGGTTGCGGAAAGCCGTGCGATGTCAAGGCTTTGCCGGTACTGCAACCCGACGGTGGCGGCTCGAAGCGGGCGCCGAGCAGGGACCTTAACAGGGCAAAAACGGCGCCGAACAGGTCGTTATCAGGTCGGATCAGGTAAGGGACAGGCGGCTAGACGAGGCCGCCAAATCCGGCGCGGTCGGTTGTAAGGCGACGGCCGAGATTTCAACCCGCGCAGAAGGGCGGACCTTGATGAGCAGGCAGATGGGCTCGAAAGGCGTCTCTCACTTCACCCGCCCCGCCCGGAACGCCTCGACCGTCTGCATCACCCCGCGCAGTTCCGCGAGGCCCTTGAGGCGGCCGATATAGGAATAGCCGGGGTTCGACCGCTTCAGCCGGTCGTCGCCCAACAGGTGGCCGTGGTCGGGCCGCATCGGGATCTCGGCGTCGGCCCGGCCTTCGGCGCGGCGGCGCGCTTCTTCGCCCATCAGTGCGGCGATCAGCGCCACCAGATCGGTGTCGCCGGCGAGGTGGTCGGCCTCGAAGAACGAGCCGTCCGGCTCGTGCTTGACGTTGCGCAGGTGGACGAAATGGATGCGCGGCCCGAATTCGCGCGCCATGGCGACGAGGTCGTTCTCCGGGTTCGAGCCGAACGAGCCGGCGCACAGCGTGAGGCCGCAGGCGTTGGACGGCACGGCCGAAAACAGCTTACGCACGTCCGCCGCGGTCGACAGCACGCGCGGCAGGCCGAAGATCGGAAAGGCCGGGTCGTCGGCGTGAATGGCGAGGCGCACGCCCTCCTCCTCGGCGACCTCGGTGATCTCGCGCGCGAAGGCGAACAGGTTTTCGCGCATCGTTTCGACGCCAATGTCGCGGTAGCGCGCCAGCGCCGCGCGAAAGCTCGCCCGGTCATAGGTGAAGTCGCGCGCCGGCAACCAGTCGATCAACGCCTTTTCCAGCGCTTGCCTCACCTCGGACGCCATCGCCTCGAGCCGCGCTTTGGCCGCGGCGATCCTGTCGGCGGGGTAGTCGTCCCCAGCCCCGTCGCGCTCCAGGATGAAAAGGTCGTAGGCGGCGAAATCGACCGCGTCGAAGCGCAAGGCCGTCCCGCCGTTCGGCAGGCGCCAGTCGAGGTTGGTGCGTGTCCAGTCGGTGATCGCCATGAAATTGTAGCAGAACACCTTGACGCCGGCGCGGGCTGCGTTGCGGATCGACTGCTTGTAATTGTCGATTTTCTGGCGGAAGTCGCCCGCGCGGGTCTTGATCTCTTCGCCGACGCCGATGCTCTCGGCCACTGTCCAGGCGAGGCCCGCGCGCTCGATCGCTGCGCGGCGTTCGCGAATCTCGTCCTCGGCCCAAACCTCGCCGCGGTTGCGATGATGGAGCGCGGTGACGACGCCCGCCGCGCCGGCCTGCGCGACGTTCTCGAGGCTCACCGGATCGTCCGGTCCGAACCAGCGCCAGGTTTGTTGCATGGAGTTCCCTCCCTTCGACGCCGATGGTCTACCTGATGCGCTGCCTACTATTGTATCCCCTTGGACCCGCGAGACCTAGCCGCATGCGACGGTCAAATCGAAGGCGTGTCGTTCCTCCGGCCGCGGCGCCGTAGGGCGGGGTCGTTGCCCCTGCCGCCGCGGTCAGCGACCGCGGCTACAAAGGCGGCGCCCGACAGGAGACCCGCTAAATTACACCTTGCGCCCGATCGCCATAAACTTCTCCGCCCGCGCCTCGCGGATCTGGTCGGGGCTCATGTTCTGCATCGCCTTCAGGGCGTCGGAGATGGCCCGGCCAGTCGCCACGACCGCCGCCTCCGGGTCGCGATGGGCCCCGCCGACCGGCTCCGGCACGATCGTATCGATAATGCCGAACTTGAGCAGGTCTTGCGCGGTTATCTTCATGCCGGTCGCCGCCTCCTGCGCCTTCGACGAATCCCGCCACAGGATCGAGGCGGCCGCTTCGGGCGAGGCGACGGTGTAGATCGCGTGCTCCAGCATCAGCACCTTGTTGGCGGTGGCGATGGCGATGGCGCCGCCCGAGCCGCCCTCGCCGATGACCGTCGCAACATTGGGGACGCCGAGGGCGAGGCAGGCGTCGGTTGACCGGGCGATCGCCTCGGCCTGCCCACGCTCCTCGGCGTCGACGCCGGGAAAAGCGCCCGCGGTGTCGACAAGCGCGATCACCGGCAGTTGAAACCGGTCGGCAAGCTCCATCAGCCGGACCGCCTTGCGGTAGCCCTCCGGACGGGCCATGCCAAAATTGTGCTTGAGGCGGCTCTCTGTGTCGTGGCCCTTCTCCTGGCCAATCACCACCACCGAGGCGCCATCGAACCGGCCCAAGCCCCCGACGATCGCCTGGTCCTCGCCGAAATAGCGGTCTCCCGCGAGCGGAGTGAAATCGGCGATCAGGCCCTTGAGGTAGTCGGCGCAGCGCGGCCGGCCCTGCACCCGGGCGACTTGGGTCTTCTGCCAGGGGGTGAGGGCGGCGTAGAGGTCGGCAAGGGCCTTTTCCGATTTCGCCTCGAGCTTGGCGATCTCCTCGGCGAGCGCAGCCGAGTCCCCGTTTGCGACGACCGCCCGCATTTCGTCGATGCGGGCGTCGATGTCGGCGACCGGCTGTTCGAAGCTGAGATAGGTGCGCATGCTGATCCCGACGCCGGCCGCCAAGGCGCAGGCGGCGCGGGGGTACTGGCGGCAGCAGGAGGCGAAGTCAAGGCGGCGGATCGACGCCGGCAGGCCGCTGAAATGAGCGCGGCGAGCCGGCAAAGCGGGCCTTCGAGCGCTTGAACCAGAGCTCTCGCCGACGTCAATAGCGACCGTTAGCGCCGCTTGCATCCGCGCGCGCGATGCGGCAGAAGGAGCGCTTATTAGGAGTGTAGCTCAATTGGCAGAGCACCGGTCTCCAAAACCGGGGGTTGGGGGTTCGAGTCCCTCCTCTCCTGCCAGTGCGTAAAAGCGCCGAGCGGGCGTAGTTCAATGGTAGAACGGAAGCTTCCCAAGCTTCATACGAGGGTTCAATTCCCTTCGCCCGCTCCAATGATTTCAGAGATTTAGGTGATTGTACGGATGGCTTGGCCTCGGCATTTGCGGATGCGGACCATGTTTGGACCACGCAGCTCAGTTCGTTGATCGTCACTTTTGCGGCTCATGACGACTTCGTGGTCAAAGCCTCAAGCTTCGTTCCAGAGCCGACCGATCGTAAGCGTGATGCAATGGCCGCCTAACGGGATGTCGTTGGCATCGATTAGGTGTCCACCTGCGATTTGGTGGACATCTGATGACGACCATGGCGGCGGGATCAACCAAGCCAGTTGGTCGCCAGAACCAGCGCCGTGCCGTCGAACACGAGCAGCTTCAAACGATCCGATCGCTTCGAGCGAAAAACGAAAACGTCGCCGCTGTAGGGCTCGCCGGCCAGACCCTCCGCCACGAGCGCGACCAGACCATGCACGCCTTTTCGGAAGTCGATCGGCTGCGTCGCCACAAACACCCGGACATCCCGGCCGAACGAGATCACCGCGTCGACCTCACCGCCGCCAGCACGCGCTCCAGCGCCACGGCGTCGACGCCGACCGGCACGCGCACCGTCGCGCCGGCGATCATCACCTCGATCCGTTCGGCCGGACCCGCCAAAACGCGTGGCTGATCGATCGCGTCCGGCTGCGCCTCGGCGCCGTCGTCGAGCCGGATCTGCACAAACGGCGGCCCTTCGATGGCAGCGAGCCGCGCCTTGCGCCGCCACACATTGAGCAATCCCCGGCTGACCCCGTTGCGCCGCGCCATCTCGGAAATGTTCACTTCCGGATCGGCGCTCTCGGCCAGGATCCGCGCCTTCTCCGCATCGCTCCAATCGCGCCGACGCCGCAGCCCCGTGATCACCTCGACACGCTGATAAGAGTCGGCATCATGCCTGGCCCGATGCATGGAATGAGCGCCCCTCGCATGAGAAAATCGAAATGCGAGCCTCGCTCAGCCGAACGCCACAAGCGAGGTGGGGCAGCCGTACCGGTGACGAACAAATCGGCAGAATTCGGGATGTCGCCCGCGGCCCATTCGACGACAATATGCCTTTTGCAGTCGAGAGAGAGAGACAGAGACAGAGACAGAGAGAGTTCCCGTCATCGGTCGCTCGGCGGCGGCCGAGATCAAGCGCAAAGACATCGAAGCCCCTGACCGGGCAGACGCGCATCAAGGCTGGCGCCGGATTCTGTGGCAAGCTAGCCTGTATGTGACTTGGGAACGAGATCGAGACGTGAAGCTCATTAATCAACTTTGGTATGTTCTTACTCCGCGCGAGAGAACGGAGGGCGCGCTTCTGCTGTGCGCAATGGTCCTTGGCGCTTTGCTCGAGACGGTGAGCGTCGGAGTGGTTCTCCCGTTTATCGCCGTACTCAAGGAGCCTGAGATGCTCTCGAAGTCGGCGCATATGGGACCGCTCTTGTCGCATCTGAAGATCCGGTCGCCGCAGGAATTGGTTTTCAGTCTTGGTCTCGCCTTGATAGCGCTCTTCGCAGTCAAGACCGGCTATCTCATATTCTTGTACCGTTGGCTCTTTGGCTACTCCATGAGGAAGCAGGTGAGTCTTCGCGCGGCAATTGCTCGCCGGCTACCTGGCGGCGCCCTACATCGTGCATGTCCAGCGCAACAGCGCGGAACTGATCAGAGTGACGACCCGTTCGGTCGAGGACTTCGCCAACATCTTCCTGGTTAATGTTCTCATTGCCCTTGGCGAAACTTTGGTTCTTGGGGCGCTCACCTGTTTGTTGATGGTCGTCCAGCCCCTGGAAACGCTTGGCGCTGTGGTGGTGCTCGCCCTTCCGACCGCCTTGGTCTATCGGTTGACGCAGGCTCGGTTGGCCAAGTCAGGCCGTGTAGCCGAACAAGGTTTCGGTTTGATGATTCAGTGGGCCGAGCAGGCGCTCAACAGCGTGAAAGAGATTACTATAACAGGTCGACGCTCGTTCTTTATTGATCAGCACAGCTACAATGTTCAACGTTTTGCAAATGGCTCGCGGTCAGTGATTTTTTTTAGCACGTTTCCGCGTTTCCTCATGGATACGCTTGCTGTTGCCGCAATGGTGGCAATTGCCGCAATCCTCTTGGCGCGCGGGCAGGACCTGCAGTCGAGCTTGCTTTATCTTGGGATGTTTGTCTTGGCCGCGTTCCGACTGATCCCCTCAACCAGCCGTTTGAGCGGCGCGCTTTCGCAACTCCGTTATCGTTATGCCTCAACCGAGGTCATCTATCACGAACTGCTCGCTTTGCGTCAACAACCGTCGGAGACCTCTGCGGATTCTGACGACCGACAAGTGGCTCCAATTTCGTTCCGGCGTGGGCTTACGATCGAACGCCTGGTTTACGCGTATCCCGCAGCGCGCAGGGCTGCGGTTGAGGACGTGTCGCTCGTCATTCCGAAGGGCCATTGGATCGGCCTGATCGGGCCGACCGGCGCTGGCAAAACCACGCTCGCCGATCTCATGATGGGCTTCCTGGTCCCGAGCTCCGGAAGAATACTCGTGGACGGACATGATCTGCGCGACAATGTCGCCGGTTGGCAGCGAAACATCGGATATGTCCCCCAGAGTGTCTATCTGATCGACGACACCATCCGGCGCAATGTCGCCTTTGGCGTGCCGGACGAGGAGATCGACGAGGACCGGGTGTGGCAGGCGCTTCGCGCTGCACAGGTCGATAACCTTGTTCGCTCTCTTCCGGATGCGCTGAATGCAACTGTCGGCGAGCGGGGCGGTCGTCTTTCAGGCGGGGAGCGCCAACGGCTGGGTCTTGCCCGGGCCTTGTACCGCGATCCCGAGGTCCTCGTGATCGACGAGGGAACCGCGAATTTGGATCCCGCGACCGAAGCTGCGATCGTCGAGGTCATTGGCGGACTGAGAGGAAAAAAGACCATCATCGTCGTCGCGCATCGATTGGCTTTCGTGAAAAACTGCGATTGTATTTACATTCTCGACGACGGGCGTATCCGCAATTCGGGTCGGTATTCGGACCTCCTCGCGAGAGAGCCTGCTTTTCTGGGGCTTTCTTACGACACGCCGGCGAGCGCCGCCGCCTCAACTTGACTTGACTTGAGGCGGGCGCGGCAATCTTGACCATCATCGATCAGCAGCCGCCGGACCAGCGATTGGCGTCCTAGGCGGAGGTGGTCAAGTTTCGGTCCATTCGCCCGAGGACGCCGTCGCGAATACCGAGAAAGCACGCCCGGATCTTGGAGCCGCGCTGGCGCTCGACCAGAAGGATCCCGCTGAGCGTGGTCGCCAGCCTGCAACAAAACCAAAAAGTCAAAAGCGGCCAATTGCGCCGAGGGTACAGGCGCAACCAAAAGAACAGCAGGTTTCTGAAATAGAGATACCGACGAAATGCCGAGTGATTGGTTGTGCGGACGTCGACGCCCAAGACCCGTCGATGCAGCGGATCGCCCACCCGGTGTTCAATCACGCAATCGCGATGCGCAAGCACTTTGTATCCCGCCTGCCGAATCCGGAACGTGTACTCCATGTCCCCGTAATCCATCGACAGGTCTTCCCAGCAGCCGCGGTTGCCCGCCCGGGGCAAGCCAACCTCGGCCACGACCGCGATATTGATCAGAGCGCCGCTCCACATAACCGCGTCGCAATCGATGGCGGCGCCCGGTCCAAGCCGGGCATGGCGGGGGCCGCCCGGCGTCAGCAGGCGCCCTCGGTCCAGGTGTCCCCGATTGAGGAGGTTGTGAGAGGGGCTGACGACGCCGACGTTCCGTTCCCAGTCCGGTCCGCTCGAGCGCAACATTTCGATCAACAACGCTAGGATATTGGGGCCGGGACGGGTGTCGGCGTCGATCAGCCATACCCAGCCGTATCCATGCTCGCGGGCAAAGTTCAATCCGGTGGCGAAGCCCCCGCCGGAGCCAAGATCGACCGTGTTCCGCACGATTGTGACCTTCGGCGAAAAGGTCGACTGCGCAAGGCCGTCGGTCGATGCGTTATCAACGAGAACAACCTGCTCCACGGGCGCCGTCTGACGGAGGACCGCTTCAATCGTCGCGCCGACGATGTCGGCTTCATTGTAGCAGGTAATGGATGCGAGAATTTTCAAGGCGTTTGCACCCGGCGCGGCTGTGGCAGCGCCCTATAGCTGACGCTGGCGGAATCGCCTGTCAACGTCGAACGTCCTTAGCCGGCGCCCGAGGGCCTCGAATGGGCCGGAAGGGGAATCATCGGCTCCCTGCCGCCAGGATTTTACAAGTGGACATTCGAGGATGAGGAGCCCATAATTACGAAGGGGCTGCTGAGGGGAAGGCGTTTTTTGGCGACGGCGTGGGTGGAAGAGCCTAAGAGCGCTACGCGAGTCTTGCTCGCGCGAACCATGCTCGAGAACCCGGACGTCGCAGACGCTTATGACGAACTCTTGCTCGATTTGCGGCTCGCTCCGCCGCTGGCGACAGGCAACTCGGTTCTGGTGACGAGCACAGCTCCGGACGAAGGCAAGACAACGGTGTCGTTGTGTCTGGCGCTCACCGCTTCACAGGCGGGACAGAAGGCGCTCCTGATCGACGGCGATCTGCGCCGGTCGTCGTTGACCGCTTCGCTCGGCAGCGGCGACGGCTTGGGACTTATCGAATTCCTTTTGGGTCAGGCGGAAGCCGCTGAAGCGATCCGTCCCCTTGACGCATCGGAAACGAGGGGAGCGGAAGCCATCAGCTTTATGCCGGCGGGCCGCAAACCGGCGACCGCCCTTGGGGCGGTGGACTGGGCCAAAGCTCGAACCGCGTTCAAGTTCCTCTCGCAACAGTTCGGCATCGTGCTCTTGGATTCGCCCCCGGTCTTGGCCGTCAACGACGCGCTGCTGTTCGCCAAGATCGTTGACGCGGTGCTGCTGGTCGTGAGGACCGGAAACGCCGATCTTGACGAGATACGGCGGGTCAAGGAGCAACTGGGGGCGGTCGGGACGCCCCTCGTAGGCGCCGTTCTCAACCGGTTCGAGTCGAAGATCCATGGACCCTCGAAACGGCCCTACAGCGGCTACTACCGCCGGTCGCGCTCGTGAGCGGCACCGGCGGCGTAAGGTCGATCGTCATCTCCCGTCGGCGCGCCAAACCCGGCTTCCGCGCCGGCCGCGGTCAAGGGGCGACAGCCGGTTCACGAAGCCAATGCGCGTCTTAGCCTACATTCACACGTTCAATGACGCCGACGTGATCGAAGGAACGCTCGATGCGGCGCGCCGCCAAACGCGACCTCCCGACGGCATTCTTCTCGTCGACAACGCTTCGACCGATGGAACCCTGCACCGGACGTTTCCCGATCAAGTCAAAGTGATTCGCAACTCCGCGAATTTGGGCAGCTGCGGGGCGATCGGCGTCGGCTTTCGTTATGCCTTGGAGCAACAATTCGACTGGATGTGGATCCTGGACGCCGATAGCGTTCCAGACCCGGAGGCCCTGGCGACATTACTCGACTTGTACGCCGGCTTTCCAACCGAACGGCAAGAGGAGACCGGCTTTGTCGCCTGCCTGCCGTTGGATCAGTCCATGGATCAACAACCGGTTCACGGCCTTATCTTCACAGCCCATGGACGGATGGTCGTCCACCCCGCCCCGGACGAGAGCGTCTACCAATGCCATATGACAATCTGGTCGGGGGGCTTGTACCGTTTGGCCGCAGTCCGGAAAATCGGAATTCCCAACCCGGATTACTTCGTCGACCGCGGCGAATTGGAATACATGTATCGTATAATGAAGGCAGGGTACAAAGCTTGGATTCATCAAGACGCCATTCTTAGGCACAATATCCGCGGTGAGCAAAGTCTGACCCCGACGCGAATAAAAGTCGGTCCAATTAACCTCACCTTCTATGATACAGCGCCTTTTCGATGCTATCTTACGTGCCGAAACACGCTCTATTTCACGTTATACGATATGAAGGATGGCCGCTGGGCGAAGGTTCGCGAACTGTTTCGCGTGCGATCGAGGCCGGGGCGCGGCGTGATGAGTGGGGTTGGCTGGCAGGCGGCTTTGTTTACGCTGAATTTCGCCCTCCGCCCCATGACGCACGGCGCCCACCTTCACGCCTGCCTGCGCGGCATCTGGGACGGAATCACCGGCAATATCGCAGCCCGCTTTTAGCGGGTTGGCGAGCGCCAGCGACGTTCGCGGCGTTCAAACCGCATTCGCTCTTTCTTTCTTCGGTGGCAAAGATGCGCGTCTTGGCCCACATCCACACGATGAACGACGAAGCCGTGATCGAGCAGGCGCTCGAGGGGCTCCGGAGTCAGACGCGGCCGGCTGACGCCGTCGTGATTGTCGATAACGGTTCGATCGATGCGACGTTGGACAGAACCTTCCCCGAAACGGCTACGCTCTACCGAAATCCGATCAATCTCGGCACGAGCGGCACGATCCGGATCGGCTTTGAACACGCTTTGCGCCACGGTTTCGATTGGGCTTGGGTGTTTGACGCCGACACGGTCCCGGAGCCTGACGCCCTCGAAAAGTTGCTCGCTTTCTACGAGCATTTGCCCGCGGCGCAGCAAGAACGTGTTTGCTTCTTGATCGGTTGGCCGCTGAACGGATCCGGGCAGCCCAAGCAGCCAGCCATGACCCTAGCCGGGGGGAGACTGCAGTTCATTCCATTGGACCGCGCCAGCGCCTTCACAGAATGCGACTGCATACTCTGGTCCGGGGGGCTCTTTCGCATGGCGGCGGTGGAGCGGATTGGTCTCCCGTCGGCGGACTATGTGCTCGACATTGCCGAGATCGAATATGGCTACCGCGCGCGGCAACGCGGCTTTACCAGTTATGTCGTGCATAACAGCGCCATACGTCATGACGTCGGACGCGCGCCGGGAGCGCCTCCCAGAGCGTACCGTTTCGGGCCGATCCGCATTGTGTCAAATGAAACGCCTCCGATCCGCACGTATTACAGCGTCAGAAACTTGATCTATTTCTGGCTGTATCAACATAAGCCGCGGCGCATGCTGCGGCCGCTGCGTTGGGCCGCATGGCGCACGGTTTTGCTGACCCTGAACTTCGCGGCGGAGCCGAGCCACCACAAATCCCAATTTTCCGCCTGCTTTCGCGGCATATGGCATGGCCTCACCGGCAATATGGCGAAGCGCTACTGATCCCTGCTCGGGTCTAACTTGACGAGGCGCACCGGGCGCCGGTACTCAAGAGCCGTGACGTGATTGCGCAACGAGCCGGCTCTGCGGCCGCCCGCGGTTCCAGCCAAGAGACCCGATGCGCGTTCTGGCCCATATCCACACGCTGAACGACGAAGCGGTCGTCGAGCAGGCGCTCGCGGGACTTCGTCGCCAAACCCGACCCCCGGATGGCGTCGTTCTCGTTGACAACGGTTCGACGGATGGAACTCTCAATCGGACTTTCCCGGACGGCGTCACGGTCGTTCGCAATTCCGCAAACCTCGGAACGAGCGGGGCGATCGTCCAAGGGTTTATCCACGCTCTGAAGCAGCATTACGACTGGACCTGGGTGTTCGACGCCGACAGTGTCCCGGAACCAGACGCGTTGCAAAACTTGCTCGCCTTTTTCGAGCGCCTCCCGCCCTCGGAGCTGGAGAAAATCTGTTTCTTAGCGTGCAGGCTCATGAATGCAGAGGGCGAGGTCAGGCACCAACCGACCGTGTTCACCGACCGCAGCATCAAGTTCGCACCGATGGAGGGAGGCAAGGGGCGGCATACGAGGTGCGATTATTTTCTCTGGACCGGTTCGCTTTTTCGGATGCAGGCGGTAGCGGAAATCGGCCTGCCCTCGGTGAACTACGTGCTCGATGACGCCGAGATGGAGTACGGCTACCGGGCGCGCCGGCTGGGTTTCACCAGTTACATCGTCCACGACAGCATTACCCATCAGGATGTCGGTCGCCGCCCCGGAGTCGACGTGACACGCGTGTGGAGCCTCGGTCGATTCCAGTTGAGATTCGTGGAAATATCTCCGATACGGACCTACTACCATGCTCGCAACTGGGTCTATTTCTGGCTGTACCAGTGTCGCCCGCTTCGCCCCCGGGGCGTCGTTAAGGTCCTCGCCCATTCCTTGTGGTTCCCGGCGATCTTTTTGCTCCGACCGGTCAGCCATCGCAAGCAGCTCGCGGCCTGCGTGCGCGGACTCTGGGATGGCTTGACCGCGCATATGGAGCGCCGGTACTGACCCATGGCCTGTAACGGCGTTCATCAGCTTCGTTCATTTGCCCGCCAGGCAGACGATCGAGAGGCGCCGCCCGATATCTGTGGGGATAGAGAGCTATGCGCGTTCTAGCCCATATCACCACGTTCAACGAGGCCGCGTTCATCGAGCAGGCTCTGAGCGGGCTGCGCCGTCAGACTCGCCAGCCAGACGCCATCGTCATCGTCGACAACGGGTCGACCGACGGGACCGTCGACCGAGCGTTTGCGGAAGACGTTGTCGTCATTCGCAACGCCGAGGATCTCGGGGCTAGCGGGGCGATCAGAATGAGCTTTTCCTACGCCCTGGAACATGGCTTCGATTGGACCTGGGTGTTCGACGTCGACAGCGTTCCGGAGCCCGACGCGCTCGAAAATCTGCTGGCGTTCTTTGAAGGCATGGCCCCGCCGCAGCGGGATCACGTCTGCTTCCTGGCCTGCCGGCTCGCCGACGGCAACGAGGCCGGGCATAAGCCGATCGTGCTGACAAAGTCGGGCTTCGAATATGCAACCCACGACGCCAAGGCGGGCTTTTGTCGCTGCGACTGTTACATCTGGTCGGGCTCGTTGTTCCGGATGCAGGCGGCGGCCAAGATCGGCTTGCCGTCGGCAGATTACTTCATGGATCTGGCCGAACTCGAATACGGCTATCGGGCGTGCAACCTGGGCCTGACCGGCTATGTCGTCGACAATTGTATCCTCCACCACGATGTCGGCCGCGCTCCCGGAGTCACAGCGAAAATGTGGCGTCTGGGACCCCTTTCGATCAGGCTCATCGAGATGTCGCCGGAGCGTTGCTATTACCACATAAGGAACATGATTTATTTTTGGCTGTACCAGTGTCGCCCCTATCGCCCTCGCTGGATCTTTCGCTCTATCCTTCATGCTTTCACCTTCCCGAGGACTTTCGCGGTCCGGCCCATTAGCCATGGCGAACACTTGCTGGCCTGTTTCAAGGGCGCCTGGGCCGGCCTGACCGGAAACATGGAGCATCGCTACTGACAGGGCCTTTCGACCGGAAGAGGTCGGATCGCGGCTATTTGGAACGAGGACCGTCGGGGATCCATGATGAGCCCGGAACTGTTCGCTCTACCGTCGTCCTTTATGATTGGGGTCCTTGCCGCGCTGGGTTTGCTCGCCATCGCGTCGCCCGCCCTGCCGGCGGACGGAGCCTGCCCAAACGTGGCGAACGACATCAAATATCTTGTCCTTTGGGGCCCCGTACCCGGCGGGAGGGACAACCCCTTGCAGGGTATCGGGGCCTTTGCGGCCAAGCTCGGAACCACCGGGGACGGCAAGACGAGACAGCTTGGCGCCGGTGCGCTGATCCCCGTCTGGTGGAGCGACGAGAGAAAGATCGTCCAATCGATAAGGGAGGCGTTCTACATTGCCAGGCGGACAAATGTCGCCGTTCATTTCAACGTCGACGATCACATCGCCTGGGAGCAGCGGCCCGATCTTTGGAACTGGTATGATCCGGGAAAACCGGGATACAACCCGGAGAACAGAAAGAACGTCGAATGGTACGACTGGGAAGGCACGCCCAACAAGCGGAGATACTTTACGCCGGTGGGCGCTCCATCGCCGGCGCCGCATATGTGTTATAATAGTCCAACTGTACAAAAAGAAATAAGGCGCATCGTTTCCAAAGTCGTCGGCCCAGCCTTGCAAGAAGAACTTGGTAAGCTTCGACGGGATAACGAGGAATATCTCTTTGCCGGCATCACAGTTGGCCAGGAGCTTTCGTTCGACGATTATTCCTCAGTTCCGACGCCATCTCAGTTCCCACCGAAAGCGTCCGACGCCAATCCATTGGAAGCGCAGGCAAGGGCGACACTCTTGCACGCTGCGACGGCGATGGATGAAGATCAAGCGCCGCGCGGCCGGCTGGGCTATTGCGCACTCACGAACGCCGGCTATACCAAGGCCAATCCGCCAGCTGATATCCACAAAGCCCTCGTCGACATAATCCGGAAATTCACTGAGTTCTTGGGACCAACAGTTTGTCGAGGCCGGAATCCCCTGCTCACGCATCTATACTCATGTTCCCGCTCCCCTGCCGCAGAATGAAACGAACGACGCTCCTCTAGACGTCGCCTTCAATCCGTTTGCGCGGCCGGGGTGGACGACTTACCCGATCGATACCCTGGCTAACGGATTGCAGCCGCTTTATGACCAACTCGCCAAGCATGACAATCCGGACTGGGGGGGAGTTGAGGCCAACGCCGCTCTCTCCAATCCGAATGCGCCGCTGAAGGTGAGTTGGGAGACATACCTCGCCTGGCACTACAACCATGGCGCGAAGCTGGTGGCTATCAACAATGGAGCCTCCGACGAATCGCTGACGGCGTTCTTGAGCGACGGCGCCTTCGGCGACGAGGCCATGGCGGCCTATAGGAAATTCCTGAACGGAAAAGACCTGATCGGGAAATGACGGGGAAAGCCCAGTTGGGACGGGGAGCGCGCTGAACTTCAGAACCGAGACCTCCTGCAGAGTCGATTGTCCAAATCGCGTCTGCGCCCCTTGCCCGGCCGGTCCGCAAGGGCAACCCCCGGTCGCAAAAGGAATCCTGGGCCCCTTGCAACTTGGCGGCATCCAGTTGGCGCCCTGGGTTCAGCCGCCCGTTCTTTGCCTGATCGGACCTGATAACGACCTGTTCGTTGCTCTTTTGACCCTGTTCAGTTCCCTGCTCCGCATCAGATCCAGCCCCGCAACCGAAGGGTTGTTGTGTCGACAACACCTTGATATTACATGGTTTTCTTGGACCGATCGCGGACCGCGACGCGAGAAGACAACCTGCTAGCAGGTTGCGAGGAGGCCTGCGCGGATGGGAAAGTTGCAGTTTCCAGGGACGTGTTGAAGGTTTTGTATATTCGCTGAGGACCGAGGGCGGTCACCGCTCGGTGACCGCACCCGCACGCTCGCCATTAAGCTGGCGACCTTTTTGCGCCAGGAGTTGCAAGGCTTGCCCGGACGGCGGTAGCGTTTCGACCAGCGAGGGAGCGGCATTCGTGAGCGTGGTCATCGGTTGGGACATCGGCGGCGCGCATTTGAAGGCGGCGAGGGTCGCGAGGGGCCGAGTTGAGGCGACGGCTCAGGCGGCGACGCCGCTGTGGATTGGCCTCGAATCGCTGCATTCCGCGTTCGATAGGCTGAAACAGCAACTCGGCGACGTCGACGCGCATGCGCTCACGATGACCGGTGAATTATGCGACGCCTTCCCGTCGCGACGGGAGGGCGTCGTGGGCCTCGCGGCGATCGCCGTCCAACATCTCGCGCCAGCGTCGGCGCGGTTCTATGCCGGGGCGGCAGGATTCGTCGGATCGCAAGACGTGGACATCCATGCCGCCGAGATCGCCTCGGCGAACTGGCGCGCGAGCGCGGAACTGGTCGCGTCGCGGCTCCCCGAAGCCATGCTCATCGACGTCGGCTCGACCACGGTCGATCTCATCCCCGTGTCCGACGGAGTGGTTGCGTCTGTCGGCTCCGACGACGCTCAGCGCCTCGCCGCGGGTGAACTCGTCTATAGCGGCATGACCCGGAGCTTCGTCATGGCGATGGCGCCCGGGCGCCATTCCGCGGCGTCTGGACCCCGCTGATGAACGAATATTTCGCCAGCAGCGCCGATGTGTACCGCATTCTCGGCGTTCTGCCTGACGGGGCGGACATGATGTCGACGGCCGACGGGCGGGAAAAGGCGATCGGCGCCTCTTGCGCGCAACTCGCGCGCATGATCGGACGCGAAGCGGACCAAGCCGACGTCTCCGAATGGCTGGCGCTGGCGCGCTGGTTTGCGGAAGCGCAGACGCGCGACATTTGTGACGCCGCTTTGCTACGCCTGTCCCGCGGCGACCTCGCCGCCGAGGCGCCGGTGGTCGCAGCAGGGATCGGCGAACCGATCACGGCGGAAGTCGCTCGCCGGCTGGGCCGTCCCTGGCGAACGTTCGCCTCCCTGATCGACGCGCCGGCCGAAGCGTCGCGTTGCGCGCCTGCGGCGGCCGTCGCAATGCTTGCCGCGGCTCGGCTTGGCGCTTGCGCATAAGCGGAATCGGCCGTGCGCGGCGCCGATTCCGTACGCGCGCGCTTGTGCTATCTTGCCGGAAAGGGACGAGGGGAGAGAGACATGCGTCGGTCGCGTTCGGCAATGGTCCTGATGATCCTGACGGTTGGCGGCGTGCGTTGCGCCGCCGCCGCAAGCGGCGTCGTCAACGATTATCCGACCGCCGCGCGGGCCGACTATGTGTTCGCGTGCATGAAGACGAACGGCGAGACTCACGAATCGTTGGAGCAGTGCTCCTGTTCGATCGATGTCATCGCTTCGCTGCTGCCCTACGACGCCTATGTGGCTGGAGAAACCGTCGCATCTCTGAGCCAGACGCCAGGACGGTTCGGGGAAATGTTCCGCGGCGCCGTCGTCGCGAAGGACGACCTCGCCGACTTGCGGCGCGCCCAGGCCGAAGCCGAGGTGCGCTGCTTTTGATTTCGCCGCGGCCCGGAGGGGGCGCGGTTCGGCGGGTCGCAAGACCCGGCCAGGCTTCCCTTCTCACGCGGGGAAAGGGGGCCTTGTGAGCAGTCGAATGAGGACGCGTCGCGCGCTCCTCGTCTTGCTCAAGGAGGGGGTCGCGGCGGCCACGCCCCTTGGTGCGCGAACCGGAGTGGTCAGCGCCGGGCCGGGAATGGAGGCCGCCTCGCAAGGTCGCATCGTAACGCTCCGCGATCTCGTCTATTGAGAAACCGGAGCCTCGGCTGATAGGGCTGTCCGGCGAGGAAGTTGGGCCATGAAGTTGCAACTGGCGCTGGACGACATCTCCCTGGGTGACGCGATCAGCCTTGGCGAAAGGGTAAGGGAATACATCGACATCGTGGAAATCGGGACCCCTTTCATCATCGAAGACGGGATGGCTCCGGTGCGCGAGTTCAAGGCGCGTTTTCCGCGCCTGAAAGTCTTCGCGGACACCAAGATCATGGATGCGGGCGAGTACGAGGCGAGGTCGGCGTTCGAGGCGGGCGCGGACTATGTCAGCGTGCTCGGCGTGACCGACCTCGCCACCATCGAAGGCTGCCTGAAGACCGCCGCCAGATACGGCAAGACCGTCGTCGTCGACATGATTTGCGTGGCCGACATGCCGCAACGGATCGCTGAGCTCGAAGGGATCGGCGTTAGGGCCCTGGCGGTCCATACCGGCGTCGACCAGCAGGCGGCTGGCCGCACTCCGCTTGATGACCTGAAGCTGATGAAGGCGCACAGCCGGTCGTCGACAATCTTCGTCGCCGGCGGCATTTCCGTCGATACCCTACCTCGTTACCTCGATCTCGGCGCAGACGTGGCGATCGTCGGAAGTGCCATTCGACATGCCCACGACCCGGTCAAGGAAGCGAAGGCGTTTCGCGAACTCATCAACCGGGCATCCCCGCGATAGATCGGATTGTAGCCGCGATCGTTGATCGCGGCGAACGCGGCCGGTGACTGTCAACGACCGCGTACTGCGTCTACAGCACCAATAACGGCGGCGACCGCCCAGAGGAATATCAGCGGTGGACATCACGGAATACGCGCAAGAGGTCATCCGCGAACTGGATCGCACACTGAAAGCCGTCTCCCCGCAGGAGGCGGAACGACTGGCCGATCTCGTCCTCGGCGCGAAAAGGATATTCGTCGCAGGCGCCGGCCGATCGGGGTTGGCGATGCGGGCGTTCGCCATGCGGCTCATGCACATGGGGTTCACCGTCTATGTGGTGGGCGAAACGGTAACGCCGGCCATCAAGGCCGACGATCTGCTCGTCATCGGATCGGGCTCCGGCGCGACCGCCACCCTTGTCGCCATCGCCAACAAGGCGAAGACGCTCGAGGCAAGTCTTGCGCTCGTGACGATCTTTCCGGGCTCGCCGATTGGACAGCTGGCCGACGCCGTCGTGAGAATCCCCGCATCCACGCCGAAGGCCGATGGCGAAGCTCAGATCGCATCGGTGCAGCCGATGGGATCGCTGTTCGAGCAAAGCCTGCTGATTGTGCTGGACATCGTCGTCCTGAGGTTGATGGAGAAAAAGGCGTTCGACTCGAGCACAATGTTCGAGCGGCACGCGAATCTCGAGTAGGCGTTCGGAAGGGCGTCGCCGATCGCTATGCCCGCATCGGGCTCGCCAGCACCCGCCCCGGGAACGGCTGCGGCGACGATCAGCCGCCCATGATCGAGCACGAGCGCGCCATGAATCCACACGCAGTCGATCCCCTCCGGGCGGATCTCCGGGCTCAGATAGTCGTTGCGCTCGCGAACCGTCGCCGGGTCGAACAGGGTCAGCGACGCGTCGGCGCCGACGCGGAGCGTCGGGTCGGGCAGGTTGAGGAAGCGGCACGGCAGCGTCGCCATGCGCCAGACCATCTGTGCGAGCGGAATGCCCATCTCGCGCGCCATCCGCAGCGCTTTCGGAAATGACCCGAGCGAACGCGGGTGGGGCTTCTGGCCCGGGCCCGGCATCAAGCCATCGGTGCAGATCGCCATGGTCGGGCGGCGGAAGAACCGCTCCATCGTCGCGTCATTGCCGTAGTGCGAGATGATCGCGATCTCGCCTGCGTTCGCCGCGAAGAAGTCGAACACCGCGTCAAACGCCTCGGCGCTGTCGGCGTCGACGCAGCCGGCGGCGCGCGCGACGTCGGCGAGGCGGCGGCCGAGAAAGGCGTCGCCCACGCCGGGCTTGACCCCGGCGATCTGGATGCCGCCGAGCCCGCCGCAGAAATGGATGAAATTGTCCCAAGTTCTCGTTTCGAAGCGCATTTTGGCGATCATCGCCGCGCGCATCGCGGCATCCTCGAGCGCCGCCAAAAACTCCGCCCGTCCGCCCGCCCGCATCTCCGGCGGAAAGATGGCGTCGCCGGTCGTCGACCCGGCTGTATATGGGTACATGTTCTCCATGGTCGGGACGAGCGAGGCGGCCTCGGCGAGCAGGCTTTCGAGCTCGCCGATGCGGTCGTAATTCTGAGCCCCCGCGATCTTCGAGTGCTCGTTGCAGTAGCCGCCGCCGCCCTCGACCGCGGCGCCGATCACTTCCTTGGCGCTGGCGATGATGTTGTCGCTCTCCGAGCGCAGATGGGGAAAGAGCGCGCCGGGCTTTACGCCGTTGAACGCGCGGACAAGCGCCGCGATCTCGCGCTCGTCGGAATAGACAGCGGGGTTGTAGACGAGGCCGGTCGAGAGGCCGAGCGTGAGAGGCGCCTCGCGCCGAACGACCTCGGCCATCGCGTCGATCTCGGCGTCGGAGGCGACTCGCGCCACGTTGGCCATGACGACCCGGCGCACCGCCGAATGGCCGAGATAGAGCCCCATGTCAGTGACCGAACGGCCGCGATGCCAGGCCAGGAACTGGGCGACCGAGGTCCACGTCCATGTCCCCTCGATGGCGCCGTCGAGCGGTTTCAGTTGCGCGGCGTATTGTGAGCGCTGCGCCTCGGCGACGGGCGCGGGCGAGAGACCGTCGACGCCGCAGATTCGCTTGGTCACGCCGCCGAGGATGGCGAGCTCGCAGGCGACCGGCAGACCGCTTTCGGAGAGCGCCGTTCCGCCGAGCGCGCCGTGGTTGTGGGTGTCAACGAAACCTGGCGAAAGCACGCGCCCGCCCGCGTCGATCACCCGGTCCGCGGTCTGGGCTTCTGTTGTGCTGACAGCGCCGAGCGCCGCGACGACGTCACGGTCGATCAGCACGTCGCCGGGATAAGGCGGCGTCCGCCCGTCACCGGTGACGATCATCGCGTTGCGGATGAGCTGGCGGGTCATAGAACGTCACCCTCGTCCTGAGGAGCGCCGAAGGCGCGTCTCGAAGGACGCTCATTGGCCGCCGCCCGGGGTTCCCGTCCTTCGAGACGCCCGCTGCGCGGGCTCCTCAGGACGAGGTCGTTTGGGGACGAGTTCATTCGGCGAGCTCGGTCACGAGGCGGAGCAGCACGTCGGCGCCGGCAGCACACTCGCCGGGCGCGGTGTATTCTGCGATGTTGTGGCTGATGCCGCCCGCGCTCGGCACGAAGATCATGCAGGCCGGGCAGACGGCGGCGAGGATCTGCGCGTCATGACCGGCGCCGCTCGGCAACCGTTTCACCTTGAGCTCGAATTCGCGCGCGATCGTTTCGACCCGCTGAACGAGCGGGGCCGGGAAGGTGACGGGATCGAAACGGGCGAGCGTGCGGCTCTCGACCGTCACGCCCTCGGACGCGGCGGTGTTGGCGACGAAGTCGGCGAGCCGGCGCTCGGCCTCCATGAGCCTCTCGTTGTCGGTGTTGCGCAAGTCGACCGTCATCACCGCCTTTTCGGCCACGACGTTGACGAGATTGGGCATGAGCGTCAGCGCGCCGACGGTCGCGACCTGGTTGCCGCCGATGTCCTGGGCGATCCGGCGCGCGAAAGCGGCGATCTCGGCGGCGACGTAACCGGCGTCGCGGCGCATCCGCATCGGCGTCGTGCCGGCGTGGTTCGACTGGCCGGTGAGGATCAGCTCGGTCCAGGAAATGCCCTGCACGCCTTCGACGGCGCCGATGGCGAAGCCCTCGGCCTCAAGCGTCGGCCCCTGTTCGACATGCAATTCGACGTAAGCGTGGACATTAGGCCGCCCCACCGGCGCCTCGCCCGCGTAGCCGATGTGTCGCAGCGCCTCGCCGGCGACGCCGCCGTCGACGCCCACTGTGGCCAGCGCCGTTTCTAACGGCAGCGCGCCGGTAAAGACGAGGCTGCCAAACATGTCGGGCTGAAAACGCGCGCCCTCCTCGTTGGTGAAGAACGCGACCGCAAGCGGCCGCCGGGTGAAAAGGCCGGCGTCGTCGAGCGTCTCCAGGACCTCAAGCCCGGCGAGAACGCCAAGCGCGCCGTCGTAGCGGCCGCCGGTCTCGACGGTGTCGATGTGGCTTCCCATCATCACCGGAGCGCCGTCCTCGAGCCCGCGCCGAACGCCCACGACATTGCCGATCGCGTCGATCGTGACTGCGAGGCCGAGTTCGCGCATCCAGCGGACGACGAGGTCGCGGCCCTGCCCATCGGCTTCGGTGAGGGCGAGACGGTTGACCCCGCCGTCCGGCCGCGCGCCCACCTCGGCCAGCCGTTGGAGGCGCGAGGCCAGTCGCGCGCCATTCACTCGAAGATTGTGTCGCATCGGTACATCTCACTTGTCTTGAAGTCCGGCCGACCCAACACCGTCATTGCGAGCCGAAGGCGAAGAGCAATCCATGCCGCAGGGCGCGGCGGCGGCATGGATTGCTCACATGGGGGTTTGCCTCGTCAAGGGGGGTCATGTTGGCATGAGGCGCTCCTTTTGCTTTTGGCGTCCGATCCGTGGTTCGAGCCTGTTTGCGAGATCCGGTTTGTACGCCGGACCAACCTCACATTCGGTCGTCGCGTTCTTCAGCGACCGCACCAGGATTCCGCTTTCGGCGGCGAGGCTCTCGCAGCCTTCCTCCTCGAGGACCCGGTGGAGCCAAAAGCCGTCCAGCCCAACCTCCTGGATTGTGATGATCGGATAGCGCGTCCCGGTCCGCGCCAGCGCTTTGCGCTTCAGTTCGGCCAGCAAGCCGAGCAGTCCCGAAACGTCGCCGGCCTCAATCGTGTGCTTCGACATCTTCTCGCCGGCCCCCGGCGACAGCGAAGTCACAAGCCACGTCGAACGGCTCAGTTCCAACGAAACGAAAATCGCGCCAAGCTGCGAACCGATAGCGGCAGTCTCTGTGAAAGGGCGGTCAAGCGGCATCGGTCGTCTCCAGAGCGGTGGATCAGCAACCCCAGTCTGACCAAAGACCGGCCGCTATCCACCCCCATGGAATCTTCGTCCGCCCGGGCTCTTCGACCCGGGGGTCGCTCCTCGCAATGACGGTCGCGGGATGCTTGAATGGATTCAGGAAGAATTTGGCGCACCCATTTTGCTGAGTGTCCTAAACGGACTCCTATAGACCCCGTGCTTCAGCGCAGTTTGAACGAAAAGTGCAATTTTTGACAGCCGTTTCGCCGGGCGCTCGGCCTTCGCAGGCGTTACGGTGCCCAAATCACGCCAGAGGCGCTATGGCGCCGCCATAACAACCAGAACCTGCCCCGGGAGGACGTCATGCTTCGCTTCGATCCCTATTCGCCCTCGGTCGACGCCGATCCGTTCCCCGCCTACAAGCGCCTGCGCGACGAGGCGCCGTGCTTTTGGAGTGAGGAAGCCCAGATGTGGGTGCTCTCGCGCTACGCGGACATCGTCGGGGCCGGACAGGACTGGAAGACCTATTCCTCGGCCAGCGGCAACATGATGACCGAGTTGCCGAACCGCGCCGGCGCAACCCTCGGCACCACCGATCCGCCGCGCCACGACCGCCTGCGCGCGCTCGTCCAATACGCCTTCATGAAGCGCAACCTCGAGGGCCTCGCCGAACCGATCCGCGCCATCGCCCGCGCCGCCGCCGAGGACTTGCGAGACGAAAGAACGTTCGACTTCAAGGATTTCTCCGCCAGGTTCACCGTCCGCGTGCTGATGGCGGCCCTGGGCCTACCCTCGGGCGCGGAGGCGATCGTCGACGAGGACACGGTGCGCGAGAAGGCCGTGCTGATGGTGCAAAGCGACCCGCGCACCCGCGCCAAGGGACCCGAGCACCTCGCCGCCTTCGAGTGGATGCGCGACTACGCCGCCAAGGTGATCGCCATGCGCCGCGCGGCGCCGCGCGACGACCTGATCTCGAACTTCGCTTCGGCCGAGATCGACGGCGACAGGCTCGACGACCGCGAGGTGTTGCTCACCACCACGACCCTGATCATGGCGGGCGTCGAATTGCTCGGCGGATTCATGATGATGTTCGCCTATAATCTCGCGACCTTTCCGGAGGCGCGAGCCGCGGTGGTCGCCAATCCGGACCTTCTCGCCGACGCGATCGAG
The DNA here is from genome assembly GCA_963770035.1 of uncultured Alphaproteobacteria bacterium. Taxonomy (GTDB): domain Bacteria; phylum Pseudomonadota; class Alphaproteobacteria; order Rhizobiales; family Beijerinckiaceae; genus Roseiarcus. The sequence continues at coordinate 81,414 of CAVYON010000016.1, forward strand.
GAGAGCCTGCGGTTCAACACCTCGGCGCAACGCTTCAAGCGCCGGCTGATACGCGACGTGAATGTGCATGGCGAGACCATGCGGGAAGGCGACTTCGTCTGCCTCGCCTATGGCTCGGGCAACCGCGACGAGCGCCAGTATCCCGATCCGGACCGCTACGACCTCGGCCGAAAGCCGCGCGGCCACCTCGGCTTCGGCGGCGGCGTGCACGCCTGCCTCGGCACGTCGATCGCCCGGCTCGCGACCAAGATCGCTTTCGAGGAGTTTCACAAGGTCGCGCCACGCTACGCCCGCGTCGCCGACCAGCTGGCCTGGATGCCGTCTTCGACCTTCCGCAGCCCTCTGGCGCTTGAACTTTCGGTCCACTAACAAACATTGGCGCGCGCTCCGGAGTCGTCCATGGCGAAAGTCACCTACGTCGAGTTCAACGGCCACGCGACCACGATCGACGTTCCGGACGGCTGGAGCCTGATGCAGGCCGCCGTGACCAACAACATCTACGGGATTGTCGGCGAGTGCGGCGGCTCGATGGCCTGCGCGACCTGCCATTGCTATGTCGACGAGGCGCGGCTCGGCGACCTCCCGCCGCCCGAGGAGGGCGAGCTTGCGATGCTCGACATGGCCGCGGCCGAAGTGAAGCCGAATAGCCGCCTTTCCTGTCAGATCAAGGCCTCTCCCGTCCTCGACGGCCTCGTCCTCCACCTGCCCGAGACGCAGGGGTGACGGCGCGCATGGGCGAGCCGGAAGCGAAGGTGGGAGCGATCGCATTCATCGGGTTCGGCGAGGCGGCGCAGGCGTTTCTCGAGGGCTGGCGCACTGTTCCCGGCTTTGCCGCGGTCGTCACGGCCTATGACATCAAGACCGACACTTCCGACGCTGCGATCCGGGAGCGCAAGCGCGCCGACTACGCCCGGGCCAACATCTTCGGCGCCTCGACTGCGCCTGAGGCGGTCAAGGGCGCCACGGCGGTCTTTTCCGTGGTCACCGCCGATCAGGCGCACGAGGCGGCGGTCGCGGCGATCCCAGGGCTCGGCAAAGGCGTGTTGTTTTTCGACTGCGATTCCTGCGCCCCGCAAACGAAGGAGCGCACGGCGAAGGAAGTTGACGCCGCCGGGGCGCGCTACGTCGACGTGGCCGTCATGGCCCCCGTCCGCCCGCGCCTTCACCGCACGCCGCTGCTGATCAGCGGCCCGCATGCGGGCGATGCGGCCGCCGCGCTCGCCGCGCTCGGCATGGAGGCGACGATCCACGACGGGCCGGTCGGCTCGGCTTCGGCGGTCAAGATGATCCGCTCGATCATGATGAAGGGGCTCGAGGCGCTGGTCGCCGAATGCGTGCTCGCCGGAACGAAAGCCGGCGTGATCGGCGCGGTGCTCGATTCGCTCGATGACACGTATCCGGGGTTCGACTGGAAGAAACGCTCGGCCTACATGCTCGAAAGGGTGATGACGCACGGGGTCCGGCGGGCCGCCGAAATGCGCGAGGTCGTGCTGACCGTCGAGTGGCTCGGCCTCGGCAACGCCATGTCGAGCGCCTCGGTCGGCTGGCAGCAGGCGATCGGCGAACTTGGGCTCCGGGTGACGACGGAAGAGGCGTCGGACTATCGCGCCCTGGCGGACAGAATTCTCTCTCGCCTCGGCGCGACGGACCCTGAAGGCCTTCCGTTCGCCTGTCCGAGCGGCTAACGTCGCGCCTCAATTACATTCTTCACAACGTTCGCAATTCCCAGGGAGGAGAAGCAATGACCGGCAAATACTGGACGATCGGGGCCGCGCTCTGTGCGATCCTGGCCGCCGCCCCGGCGCTCGCCGACGACAACACGGTGACCATCGGGCTGATCCTTCCGATGACCGGCCCATCGGCTTCCACCGGAAAACAGGAAAGGGCGGGCGCCGAGCTGTTCATGCAGCAGCACGGCGACATGGTCGCCGGCAAGACAATCGTGCTCGAGGTCAAGGACGACACCGGTGCGGCCGACGTCACCAAGCGCCTTGCCGAAGAACTGGTCACCAACGACCACGCCAAGGTGCTGATGGGCTTCGGCCTCACGCCGCTGGCGCTGGCCGTCGCGCCGATTGCGACCCAGGCGAAGGTTCCCGAAATCGTCACGGCCGCCGCGACCGCGATGATCACCGAGAAGTCGCCCTATATCGCGCGCACCTCGTTCACCTTGCCGCAGGCCTCGGCGCCGATGGCGGAGTGGGCGCTCAAGAATGGAATCAAGAAGGTCGTCACCATCGTCACCGACTACGGACCGGGCATCGACGCCGAGAAATGGTTCAGCGACACCTTCGAAAAGAGCGGCGGCACGATCGCCCAAAAGATTCGCGTGCCGCTGAAGAACCCGGACTTCTCGCCATTCCTGCAGCGTATGGCCGACGACAAGCCCGACGCCGTGTTCGTGTTCGTGCCCTCGGGTTTCGGCGCCATCTTCATGAAGCAGTTCGTCGAGCGCGGGCTCGACAAGTCGGGCATCAAGCTGATCGGAACCGGCGACGTGACCGACGACGATCTTCTCCCTGCCATCGGCGATTCCGCGCTGGGCGCCGTGACGACGCATCACTATTCGGCCGATCACGATTTGCCCGAGAACAAGGCGTTTGTCGCGGCGTTCGAGAAGGCCAACAACGGGATGCGCCCGAACTTCATGGCGGTGGCGGCCTACGACGGCATGGACCTCGTCTACAAGGCGTTGGAGAAGACCAAGGGCGACGCCGGCGGCGACGCGCTGATCGGCGCGATGAAGGGCATGAGTTGGATGAGCCCGCGCGGTCCGGTGTCGATCGACCCCGAAACGCGCGACATCGTGCAAAACATCTACGTCCGCAAGGTGGAGAAGAAGGACGGCTCGCTCTACAACGTCGAGTTCGCAACCATCCCGAACGTGAAGGATCCGTACAAGGCCGCCAAACACTGAGGGTTCCGTCGTTTGCGGACGATCGCGCCATTCCCGGCGCTGGGGGCGGAAGGCCGACAAGCTGCGCGGTCAGCCTCCGCCTCATCCTGGAGCGTGTCATAGGGCGACAGGGGAGCGTTGGCGTTGGCAGGAGCGGGAGCGTCCGTCGATTGATCGTCGGACGACCGCGTCGGAGATGCGAACTATCTTCTAACCCATTGAAAAGACTGCAAGCCTGACTCGAAAAAGCGCGGAAATAGTTGGTCTAAGTCCTTGAAAATAAAAGCGTTGTTCCCAAAAACCGCGGTCATCCGTCGAGCGCCGAGGCTGGGCAGGATGTCCGGACGGCGTCCATGCTGACGATCCTGTTCGACGGCGTCGCCTACGGGATGCTGCTGTTCGTGCTGGCGAGCGGGCTTTCGGTGACGCTGGGCCTGATGAATTTCATCAACCTCGCCCACGGCGCCTTCGCTATGGTCGGCGGCTATGTCACGGCGCTGATGATGGAGCGCCTCGGCGCGCCGTTCCTCGTCACGCTGCCGGCCGCGTTCCTCGTTCCGGCGATCCTCGGCGTCGTGCTCGAGCGCACCCTCTATCGCCGTCTCTACGGCGCAAGCCCGCTCGACCAGGTCCTGTTCACCATCGGCCTCGTGCTGATGGCCATGCCGATCGCCGACTACCTGCTCGGCGATGAAGCCAGGCAGGTCAACTTGCCGGCGTGGCTCTCGGGAAGCCTCGAATTCCACGGCGTCGGCGTGGGCCGCTATCGCCTGTTCATCGTGGTCGTCTGCGGGATCATCGCGGCCGCCCTTCAGCTCTTTCTCGTCAGGACCCGTTTTGGCGCGCAGTTGCGGGCGGCGGTCGACGACGCCAGGGTCGCCAACGGCCTGGGGATCGACGTCGACCGCATCTTCGCCGTCGCCTTCGCCGTCGGCAGCGGGCTGGCGGGCTTGGGCGGCGCTTTGGCCGCCGATGTCGTCGGCGGCATCGATCCGTCGTTTCCGGTCAAGTTCCTCGTGACGTTCCTAATCGTTGTGACCATCGGCGGCTCGAACGGCATTCTCGGCGCGCTGTTCGGCGCGCTGCTCCTGGGCGTCCTGGACGTCGCCGGCAAGTACTATGTTCCTTCGATCGGCGCCTTCATCATCTACGCGGTCATGGTGGTGACGCTGATCATTCGTCCCCAAGGTCTGTTTGCCCGCGGGGATGGCCGATGATGAAGCCGGCGGTTTCCGAGACGGCGCGCCGGATCGAAGCGCACCTCAGGCGGCGCAAGCGCTGGCGGGCGCCCGAGATCCTGTTCTGGGCGGTCGTCCTCGCCGTGATCGTCTTCGTTCCCTCTCGCGCCGCGCTGATCAACGAAATTCTCGTCGCCGGCCTGTTCACCCTCTCGCTCGACCTCATCCTCGGCCTGACCGGGATCGTCTCGCTCGGGCAGGCGGCGTTCCTCGGGCTCGGCGCCTACGCCGCCGCGATCCTGGCGAGTCAGGGCTTTGCGGAGCCGACGCTCGGGCTCGTCGCCGGCGCGCTGATCGGCGCCCTAGGCGGATTCGCGACGGCGCCGCTTCTGCTGCGCGGCGCCGACCTCACTCGGCTGATGGTGACGCTCGGCGTGTCGCTGCTGCTCGGCGAAGTCGCCAACCGCAACGCTTGGCTGACCGGCGGGGCGGACGGGCTCAACTTCTCGATGAATCCGGTGCTGGGCCTGTTTCCGATCGGCTTCACCGGCCAGCGCAACGCAGCGCTCTACAGTTTCGTCGTCCTTTTCATTCTGTTCGTCGTGGCGCGCAGGCTGCGCCAGTCGCCGTTCGGGCTGGCGCTGGCGGCGATCCGCGAGAACCGGCTGCGCGCCGGCGCGCTCGGCATCGCCACCAGCTGGCGCATCATCGCCATCTATACCGTATCGGCGGCCTATGCGGGCGTCGCAGGCGCGCTGCTCGCCCAGACCACCCAGATCGTGTCGCTCGATCTGTTCGACTTCCATCGCTCCGCCGACGTGATGCTGATGCTGATCATCGGCGGCGCCGGCTATCTCTATGGCGGGATCATCGGCGCCGCGGCGTTCATCGTCCTGCGCGACGTCATTTCGGCGGCGACGCCGGAATACTGGGAGTTCTGGATCGGAGCGATGCTCGTCGCGCTCGTGGTGATCGGCCGCGATCGCCTTCAGGATTTCGTTCGCCGCGCCGCCTCGATCCTGTCGCTCCGACCGGCGCGCGGAGACGCGGCGTGAGCGGCCCTGCTCTCGAGGCGCGTGGACTGCAAAGGCAGTTCGGCGCCCTCATGGCGACGGACAACGTCTCGTTCGCCCTCGAGCCGGGCGCCCGACAGGCGCTGATCGGACCCAACGGCGCCGGCAAGACGACGCTCATCAACCTGCTCACCGGGGTGATCGCGCCGACCGAGGGCCAGGTCTTTCTGGACGGGCGCGACGTCACCGCGTTCTCGGCGAGCGAACGCGTCCGGCTCGGCCTTTCGCGGACGTTCCAGATCAACCAGCTCTTCCCCCACCTGACGCCGATCGAATCGCTCGGTCTCGCCATCTCCGAACGCAACCGGTCGGGAGCGGACTTCTGGCGCGTCGCGGGAACGCGGCCGGCGATCGTGGCCGAAATCGAGGACCTGCTGACCCGATTCGGGCTCGAGGCGGAGATGGACCAGCCGACCCGGCAATTGCCCTACGGCAAGCAGCGCCTGCTCGAAATCGCGCTGGCGCTGGCGACGCGTCCGCGCGTGCTGCTACTCGACGAGCCGGCCGCCGGTGTGCCCGAGGAGGAGCGGCAGGATATTCTCGCTGCGCTCGCCGCGCTTCCTTCGGACGTCGCGATCCTCCTCATCGAGCATGACATGGACCTCGTCTTCACCTTCGCGACCCGCATATCCGTTCTGGTCGCCGGGCGGCTTCTGACCGAGGGCGATCCGGAAGCGATCGCCCGGGACGAGCGCGTGCGCGCCGTTTATCTCGGCGAGGACGGTCATGGCTGAGCTCATTCGCGTCGAGGCCTTGAGCGCCGGCTACGGCGAGGCGCGCGTCCTGCAAGGGATCGACTTCGCGCTTGAGGACGGCCGCTCGCTCGCGCTCCTCGGACGCAACGGCGTCGGCAAGACCACCCTGATCGATACGCTGATCGGCGTCACCACGCGCTTTACTGGCCGCATCTGGTTCGGCGGCCAGGATATTACGCCGCTCACTCCGCATGTCCGGGCGCATCGCGGGATCGGCTGGACGCCGCAGGAACGCAACATCTTCCGGTCGCTGACGGTCGAGGAGAACCTGACCGCGGTCGCCGTTCCCGGGGATTGGACGGTCAAACGGGTGTACGGCCTCTTTCCCCGCCTCGAGGAGCGGCGCGCCAACGGCGGCCGGCAGCTCTCGGGCGGGGAGCAGCAGATGCTGTCGATCGGCCGCGCCCTGATGCTGAACCCGCGGCTTTTGTTGCTCGACGAGCCGACCGAAGGCCTCGCGCCGATCATCGTCGACGAACTCCTGGCGGCGCTACGCGAACTCGCGCGCGAGGGCCTGTCGATGATCATCGTCGAGCAGAAGCCGAAGAAGATTCTTCCGTTCACCGACCATGCTATCGTGCTCGACCGCGGCGCCATCGCCCATGAGGCGCCGAGCGCTGAGCTGCTCGCCGACCCGGCAGCGCTCGACGCCCACCTGACCGCAACCAAAAAAGCCTGACGGGGCTTACATCAGCGGCTTGCCGTCAGGGGCCGGAATTCCGATCCGGATCAGGCGAGAGAAATCCGGCGACTGGTCGGCGGCCCTGGCGCGCTCGTCGATGCGCGCCCGCTGCATGAGCTCGGCGAGCGGAATATCGGTCGCCACCGCTTGGTGATCGTAGAGGTAGCTGGGCAGAAAGCCGTTGACGATCAGCCGCCAGTCGAGGGGCAGCGTCCCGCCGAGCCTGCGGATCATGGCGGAGACGGCAGTCGAGCAGTTGGTGGTGATCGAATTGTACCAGGCGGGCTGGCGCTTGAGTGCATTGGCTTCGTCGACATAGCCGATAAGAAGCGTTCGGATCGCCCCGGGCGAGGCACGCAGCCGATAGAGGCGCACGTCCTCGCCGCGGACGTTCGCGCGCAGCCTGACCGAGTCGCGTTCGGTGGTGGCGAGATAGACGAGCGTGTGCGATCGGAACGCGTCGGCGACCGGCGAATAGACGCCGGTCTTCTCGCGCCGGACCTCGATCGACCAGGCCAGGACCTGCCCGTCCGAGAACCCGAAACTCATGATCAGATGGGCAATCTTCGGGCCGGACCAATAGGACAGGATCAGGTCGAGCGAATCGAGCTTCGTAAGGTCGTAGGAGCGCGTCTCCCACCGCCGGGTGAAGTCGTCGTCGCTGCGCCAATCGAAGTCGCGCACGTCGGAGAGGCTCAGGATATCGCCCTTGACCGCGCCAGTCGTCTGCCGGGCGACGTCGGGCGCCCAGTCGCCGTCGGCGGGCGGCACAATCGTGCTCCACCAGATGACGACGCATGCGAAGGCGAGCGCGAAGGCGGCGAGCGCGCGCCAGCGAATGCGGGTGAAGAGGGCGATCACGGTGGCGATAGCGGTCGCCGCGGCGATGGCGGCGGCGAGCGCCCGGACCGTCTCCGGCGCCGGCAACCGGAACCAGAGCGCCAGCGCGCTCCACAAGCCAACGGGGGCGATGATCAGAATCGCGAGAAGAATTCCCACGATCGCCGTTACGACTCGACTGGCCCTCATGGGTCCGCCCCCGCCTGCGCCGCCGCCCCGGCCGCCCTGTCCGTCCTTACGGCAGAGGCGCGCCGGCGCAAAGGCGCGGGCCGGCCGTCAGGGTTTGACGAGGCCGAGCTTGATCAGGCTTTCGGCGGTCGCGACGAGCGCGTCCTCGCGCGAGCGCGGCGACCATCCGAGAAGCCGCTTCGCCTTCCCGGATGTCGCATTCTTCGATTTGCCGAGCTCGGGGACGATCTGGCGGACCGACAAATCGGCGAGCGAAGCCAGCCGCACCAGCCAGTCGGGCAGCTCCCGCGTCGACGCCCGGCGCGCGGCGTCGCCAAGGCGCGTCTTCAGGATTTGCGCAATCTCTTTAAGGGTGACGAAGTCGCCGGCGACGGCGAGGAAGCGCTCGGCCTTGGCGCTGGGATCGGTCATGGCGCGAAGGTGCAGGTCGGCGACGTCGCGCACGTCCACGACCCCGAAAGTCATGTGCGGCAGGCCGGGCATCGAGCCGCTCAGGATGCGCTGGACGATAACGATCGAGGTCGAGGTGTCGGGTCCGAGCACCGGACCGAAGACGCCGACCGGATTGATGACGGCGAGTTCGGGCCCGCCTTCCTTGACGAAATCCCAGGCGGCGCGCTCGGCGATCGTCTTCGACTTGACGTAGGCGGTCAGCCCTTCGCCGGCGAGGTCGGTCCAGCTCGTCTCGTCGAACGGCGCGGCCTGCTCCTTGTGGCCATAGCCGACGGCGGCGAACGACGAGGTCAGCACGACGCGCTTGATCCCCGCCGGGCGGGCGGCCTTGAGCACGCGAAGCGCGCCGTCACGGGCGGGCCGGATGAGCTCGTCGTCGTGCTTCGGCACGGCGAGCGGGAAGGGCGAGGCCACGTGCAAAACGAAGTCGCAACCGGCGACCGCCTCCGGCCAGCCCGCGTCGCGTTCGAGGTCGGCGGCGGCGAAGGAGAGCCGGTCCAGACCCGGCGCGCCCGCATGCTCGAGCTGGCGGCGAACTTCGTCCGCGCGCGCCGGATTGCGCAGCGTCGCGCGGACCGAATGGCCGGCGGCCAAGGTCTGCAGAATACAGTGTCCGCCGATGAACCCGGACCCGCCGGTGACTAGAACTAGACTCATCGCCCCCTCCTTGCTCGGTCGCCCTCACAAGCGCGCTCAAGGGCCTTCCCCGTTCGGTCGACCCGAAGGCCGTCCAAACCGCCGCGCCGTCGCTACCCGGCGTCGCCGTCCGCCTGATGACCGCCGCTCAGCGGCACGAACGGGATGACCTTGCCGCCAAAGATGTCTGAACGCGCCACGGTCGGCGTCCCGTCCGCGCTGGACCTCTTGACCACCTTGAGGATGTGCTGCGCGCCGGGCGGCCCTACGGGAATGACCATGATTCCGTCCGAGCGCATCTGCTGCAGCAGCGGCGGCGGGATGTGATCGATGCCGCAGGTGACGATGATCTTGTCGAAGGGCGCCGCCTCCTCCCACCCGTAATAGCCGTCCGCGCTGCGGGTCACAATGTTGGCGTACTCGCGGTAGCCCGCGCCGATCAGTCGGTCGTACACGCCCCGCGTGCGCGCCGCGAGCTCGGGGATGATCTCGATCGTATGGACGTGCGGGGTCAGATAGCTCAGCAGCGCTGACTGGTAGCCGGAGCCGGTGCCGATCTCGAGCACCTTCTCGCTGTTGCGCAACTGGAGCGCGCTGGTCATCCGCCCCATCGTGCCCGGCGGGGTGATGGTGACGCCGAAGCCGATGTCGAGGTAATGGCCGACATAGGCCTGGTCCTTGTCCTGGGGCAGGACGAATTCCTGGCGCGGCGTCAGTAGGAACGCGCGTTTCTCGGCCGGCGTCCACAGGTCGTTGAAGGCGAGCACCTCCTTGTAGCGGTCGAAGCGCCGCTCGAGATACACCGGGTCCTCGTTGAGATGCGCCTTGCCCCAGAGAACGAAGGCCGCCTTGTCGGTCAACGGAGGCGACAATTCGCCGGTGGAAGCAAGCGCCGTCGCGGCGGGCGTGGCGAGCGCCGTCGCGGCCGCTCCGATCAAAAATTCGCGTCTTCCAATCATCCCCTCATTGGTCCTTTTTCCTGATTCGCCGGCCCCCCGCTTCGGCCAATTTTGTGGCGCAAGCGTGAAATCCGAGCGCTTCGTCGCGATTTACTGCGCCATATTCTTATGTAGAAAAGCCATCAGCTCCGCCATGGCGCGGCGTGCGGCCGCGGCGTCGAAGGCGAGCGTCATGCCCAGCACCCGCTTGCCGCCGGCGAAGGCCGGATCGTCGAAGCAATGGCCGGCGCCGGGCAGGACGATCAGCCGCACGCCGGGTTGGCCCTCGGCCAGCCGCCGGCAGTCGGCCGCCGGCGTCACCTCGTCGGCGTCGCCGACGACGATCAGGGTCGGGATGGCGAGTCGCTGTCCCGCCTCATTGGCGCAGGGCGGATAGAAGGCCGCCGCCGCCCGGAACGCGAGGCCGTCTGGCACGCCATGCGCCCCGCCGGACGGCGACACGGCCACGGCCAGCGCTCCGTCCGCGCCCTGCGAGAAGCCGACGATTGCGACGCGCCCGGCGTCCACGTCGGGCCGGCGTGCAAGCTCGGCGAGCGCGCCAAAGGCGTCGGGGACGAGCTGAGGGAAGCCAACGCTGCAGGTCTCCTTGAGGCCGCGGGTCGAGAATTCATCGACGAACAGCGCGACATAGCCCGCGCGAACCAGCGCGGTCTCGATCGCCACCCGGTTCGAGGGCAGCCCAAGGCAGGACGGGAGCAGCACGACCGCGGGAAACGGCCCGGCGCCGGGCGGCTTTGCAATATACCCGGCGATCGGCTCGCCAGCCGCATTGGCGAAGCGCTCGAGCCGGTCGGCCGAGGCGGGCGAAGCGGCAACGAGGAGGACCAGAGCGGCCAGCGACGCGACGACCCCTGGCGCCGGCGCCAAGACGACCTGGCGCCAAGTCCATCCCGACCTGAGCCAAGTCCATGCCAACATTTTGTAGGCCTTCCCCATTGCCGTTTTGAGCCTTTCAAAGAGGACGCCCGCAAAGGATGATTTTTGTGACCGCCAACGACGACGCCCTACGGCCAACACCGCCAAGCCATAGGGCGCCCTTTGGACGCCCGTCTGACGACGGGCTATGGCATGGTCCCCCCGCGCTCACGCGCAGGCGAGGAAAGGCGCGCCGCCTCTCCTCCCCCGTGTAGCGTAGCGAAACGGGGGGGACCATCCGCAGGTGGTGGAGGGGACGCGCCGCGGGCGGCCTGGGAGTTACACGACATTTTGCAACCGTCCAGCCTGATGTCGTCGGCCGCTGTTGTAGGGCCGGATCGTCGACCCGGCCGCGGCGCGGTCAGCGATGTCAGCGATCGCGCCCGACAACGGCCCCGCCGACCGCACACCAAGCATAGCCCCGTTTCACTCGGATTCTGGAGCAGGGAATTCGGATCGTCGGAACAGGACATCCATGCGCCCGAACAGGAAAAGCCTCGACGCCGGGACCGATCTCGACTTCGGCGGCAGCCGCCGCCCGGCCGGGGCCCGCCACCGGCGTCGTCCGGCTGCGCCGCGGGCTTGCATGAACCGGCCTTTCCGACTAGTTTCCGCGCCGCTCAAAAAGGGCCGCCATAGCTCAGTTGGTTAGAGCGCTAGATTGTGGATCTAGAGGTCCCCCGTTCGAGCCGGGGTGGCGGTACCATATGAGATCATTGAAGAATTTCTCTTGCGCCGCATTCGCCTTCCTCGACCGACAAAGCGCGTCCGGGACGGTCCGACGAATGCGGTGAATAGAGCGTCGAGCAGAGGTGTTCTAACGAAACGCCTGGTAGTCGGGTTCGGGCGGGTACTCGGACCCTTTCGGAGAGACGCGATGACCAGCTTTCGATTGGCGAGCGCAGTCGCCGTTGCGGCGCTTTTGGCGGCGGCGCCTCCCGCCCGGGCGGCGGAGCCCGTCCATGTCCGCGGGGCGATTATGAGTTTGGACAGTTCGACCCTGACCGTGAAAACCCGCGAAGGCGCAACCGCCGCCCTGGCGCTAAAGCCCGGATGGAAGGTAACCGGCGTCGCGGCTGCCTCGGTCGGCGACATCAAGCCTGGCGATTTCGTTGGGATCGCCTCGCTCCCGCGGGAGGCGGGGGGAGACGGCGCCGTCGAAGTCCTCGTCTTTCCCGCAGCCATGAAAGGGACGGGCGAAGGCAGCTATCCCTGGGATCTGAAACCCAACAGCACCATGACCAACGCAACCGTCTCCAGCGCCGTCAAGGATGTCGAGGGGCGAACTCTTACCCTCTCTTACAAGGGCGGGGAAAAGACAATCTCGGTCCCCGACGGTACGCCGGTCGTGACCTTCGCCCAAGCGACGCAAGCGGACCTGAAGCCAGGCGCACCCGTGTTCGTTCCGGCCGAGCGCGGCCGGGACGGCACCCTTTCGGCCGGGTTCGTCGTCGTCGGCGAGAACGGCGTCGCGCCGCCGATGTAGGTCGCGCGGCGCGATATTGGCGCGTCCCTTCCCGTCTCCGTTTCTCGTATAGCGGCGCAAACGAGGGGCTTGCCTCGCCTCAGGGGCCGATAGCGAAAGTGCGCCAGGCCGTACGCGACGCCCGGCGCGGGAATTGCGCCAGATCAATGCACACGCCCCCGCGATTGGCCGACGCTGGGGAATATCAGCGCCGGTCACCCATCATAGTCTTCTGCCTTAGACGAGCCACCTGCCTGCGTGGGCGGGGATCGTCGAGTGCAGTATCAGCTCCAATTCGTCAATGGCTCCAACAACGTCATCCGCGAATTGAGCGTCGAGGCCGGGAGCGGCGCTGACGCTTTTTTTGTTGTCGCGAACGACTGGCCGGTCCACGCCGTCCAGGTGCGCGTGGTGGACCGAAACGATCGCGTCCTTCTTGTATCCAGGCCCGGCCCGCGAAAGAAGGTTCGGACGGGCTCGCCTCGACGTTGAGGGCGTTGGGCAACTCCCCCTTGGCGCGGCGGCGATCCCGCGAAGATCGTTCCGTTGACCCAGATCAAGGCCGAGCCCGCCGAAATCTGAAAGGGTCGGCAATGTTGGAGTCGTCCACGGGCATAGTCTTCCGGTGCGGAGTCGTCTCTCCGCGCTCGCATCAGGCGCTTCGCCGACGATCGCGCTCCCTGGCGTCCCCTTTAGGCTCCCCGCGTGTGCGCGCGGCTTGAGCGGCATGAGGAAAATATCATGAAAACCTATGTGATCATCGACGTCGAGATCGACGATCCGATACGCTATCAGGAATACAGGGAGTTGCCGGGGCGCGGCGTAGAGTCGGCGGGGGGAAATATCTGGTGCGCGACGGCGCGCTGAAGGTCCACGAGGGCGACTGGACGCCGCGCGACCTCGTCCTTCTCGAGTTTCCCTCGGCCTGGGCCTGGAACACATTCTATAACGGGCCGACCTACCAGGGGCTGAAGGAAATCCATGATACCTGCAGCTCCGCGCGGATCGCCAGTGTCGAAGGGCTGCTTGAGTCGCAAGTCTTCGACATGCGCCAGCTTGCCAACTCGCCTGCCTAAACGCCGCAATGGCCTTCGGGCGCGGTGGACGACATGCCGATCATCGGCGCGACTGCTGCAACGCCGACCGGCGACGCCGCTAAGCTGCGCCGCGACTACTCGACCTTGCCAAGGCCGAGCTGAGCGGGGCGAAGTTAGGCCGCTCGCTCTGTCGGAGACAACAGCGCAGAGTTCTCCTCGGTCTAAAGCCCCATGATCCGCATAGAAGTTAGCGCCGCCGCCTACGCCGCGGTTGTCGACACGCTCGGCGGCGGAGCCATACAGGACCCGCAGTGAAGCCCGTCGGGCGGCTACTCGCTGAACGTCGAGCCTCGCTGGCTCCACCGACTCACGGCCCAGAGACAGCCCGACGAGAGGTTGAGCGATGTGATCCTGAGGCTAGACTAGTCGCCCGAGTCGCTCAAAATTGGGGGTATAGTCTCTTGAGTTTGACGCGGGCATCGTTGGTGGTGAACTGCCAATCGGCTTTGGCGTGATGTTTGTTTCGGTGCGCCTCCCAAGCGCAGCTTATTGCGTTGTCCCAGGTTTATCCACATTTGGTGTCGTCGGCACGGTAGCCGCTTGATTTTGGCCGCCATTTTCCGCGCCGCCGATGCTGTCCTGACGCATTCCGGTCGCGGTCTTTCTGCGTCTCGGCGCTCGGCGGGGCGTCGCGGTTCCCTTGCGCGGATTGGCGCGGCCGATGATGTCCCAATAGCTCGCGGGCGCGTGATGCGCCGTGAGGCCGAGCACGGTTTCGAACGAAGCGTGGCGATAGAAGCGGCGGTTGTAGCGGAACACGAACTCGTTGAGATAAGTATCGGCGTGCTTGCGGCGCAGTCCGTGATAGGTGCCCAATCCCCACCGCTTCACCAGGGCGAAGACCCTATAAATCCAGGGCAGCACGATGTGCGTGGCCATCTTGCCGACGATGCGCGGATCGTGGCGGTAGTCGGTCAATCCTGGATACGAGGCGTGGCCGTCCGTCAGCAACGTCGCGCCGGGCTTTACATTGGCTCGCACGAAAGCCTCGATCGAGGCCGCCGTGTTGTCGGCGATCACCGCGAGGCGGACGCGGCCTGAACGGGTATCGAGATATTTTGCGTGTTTGCGGCGCGGTTTGGACAGGTGGGTGTCGCGTTCGATCACCTCGACAGCGCCGATGATGAGGATTTTGCCCGCGTCGCCGGGCTCGAAAAACATATCGCCTTCACGGAAAGGGATTTCGGCCTGATCGACTTCGACGACGCCTTCGAGAAGTTCGCGATCCGGATCGACCATCGAGCGCCGCAGTTTCTGCGCCAGCAGCCAAGCTGTTCTGTAGGTGAGGCCGAGTTGATCCTCCAACTGCCGCGCCGACATGCCGTTGGAATGTGTCGCCATCAAATGGCCGGCCCAGAACCACGCCGTCAGCGGCAGCCGCGTGCGGTGCATCGCTGTGCCCGCCGTGATCGAAGTCTGACGACGGCAGCCATAGCACTCGAAGGTGTATGCCCGGCTCTTCAGCGCGGCGGCGCGATTGCCGCCGCAGGAAGGACACACGAAGCCGCTTGGCCAGCGACGGTTGAACAAGAAAGCCGCACAGCTCGCCTCGTCGGGAAACTCCTTCTGGAATTCGGTGAGTGATCGCCCCCTTGCCACAGGCTGTCCCTTCGGAGCCCCGAAGCGCGGCTCAACCAGGACTGGATACCACATTTAGGCGAACCTGGGACAACGCAAGAAGCTGCTCCCAAGCGGCGATCTCTTTTCCAAGCGTTGGCTTGTCGGGAATGCGGCGATCGAGGCATTGGTTGGTCAGGACGGCAAGTTCGGATTTAAGCCATGATTTAAGCCATGTCGAGCCAGCTTCCGTGTTTAGGCGTATAATGCCACTCGAAACGCTTGGCGAGGCGGCGAGCCTCCTCTGGCGGGAAGGCCACGTAGAGCGAGGCCGCCGTGTGCGTGCTCAGGTTATCCTGAACCAGGACGATCTGTTTGGCGTCGGGAAACGCACCTGCGCGTAATCGCCGGCGGCGTGATGGTCGGTGACCTTGACTTTGCGCCAGCCCTCCAACGGAGCGAACGTCATGAATATGTTGGCCACGCCGTTGCGTTCGTACTCGTAATCGTACCGGATCGGTTGCCCCGGCTTGGCTGGGATCGGCTTGCGCGTCTCTATGACCAACTGTTTCGACGTTTCATCGAGACAAACCAAGGGCCGCTCGAGATCACGCGGCTTTTGGTAGGTTTCCAGCACGTCTTCCATCGCTGCGACGAAGGCGGCATTGGCGTCAGGTGGAATCACCCATTGCCGATTGCGGTGCGGTTGGAGAGTGTTTTTTTAGAGTCCGTCCGATCGTGTTGTCGCTCGCTTTCTCGACGATGTTCAGTTCGACGACCTTCTCTTCGAGCAGCCGCAGGCTCCAACGCGCGAAGCCCTCGGGAGCCGGAGAGCAGGCCAAGGCGATCAACTTGGCCTCGGCCGCGCCGTCGAAAATTCGGGGACGGGCGGAATTCGGATTGTATTTGCGCAGCAGGGTCGCCTCGAACCCTTCTTCGACCAATTGTCGCCGTGCGCTACCGACGGTGTTGACGCTGGTGTCCAACGCCGCCGCTATTTCGTGGTCCGTCCAACCTTCTCCCGCCTCCGACGCGTCCGCTTTGAGCAGGATCCTCGCCCTCGTGATCAGTTGCGCCGATCGCTTGCCTGAGCTGATCAACGCCTCAATCCGCTCGCGCTCATCCGCGCTCAATTTCACAACGTACTTCTTCGCCCCAGTGCTTGTCCCTGCCACGAATCATCCCCATCCTCGCCCCGCCGGCGCAGGCACAGAGATTCAGAAATGCCACCAAGTTTCAAGGACGCGAGCGACTAGTCTAAGGCGATAGGCGATTGGCTCGCCGAAGGGGCTCGCTCCGCTCCTGATGCAGAGGATATGGTCGGTTGTGCGACCAACTCGTCGCCTGTGAGATATCGTTATCGCGAGTCGGCGTATTTGTGCGGGCCCTGCATCCTCAATTCACCCTAAATCCGGCAGTTGGCCGATGTGACGTTCGCGCGGTCAGCGATATTTCGCGTTTAGGTTGCATCAGCTTGGCGCGAGGCGGGGCGGGGCCCTGAGGAGACGTCCGTCGAGGAACGCCTGGAAGGCGTGCGACAGGATCGCTCGCCAGGTTTGCAGGCGGGTCAACTGCTCCGCATTTTTGGCCAGGCCCCGCAGGAAGGCGGCGACGGCCGCAAGCGCCTTGGCGGCGGGCTCGGCTCTCGCGTGCGAACTCGTCACGCGGATCGTCGTTTGTCGTGCGTGCCGCGTCCGCGTGGCGATCGCCGTCAGGAACAGCGGGCGGCTGGTGATCGCCTCGCGGTGGAAGTCGGGCTCGGCGAGACGGACGAAGATGTTCCACCAGTTGTAAAACAACCCGAGCAGCCGGGCCGCGAGCCGGCAACGGGCAAGGTCATGCGTCGTATAGCCGCCCCAACCCCATTGGTTCTTCATCTCGTCGAAAATGTTCTCTCCATCGCCCCGGTCGCGATAGAGCTGACCGAACGCCTCCGTGTCTTCATCGAGCGAGGTGACCAGAACCGAGTATTCGTAGATTTCCGTCGCCTCGCCGATCTCGACGAACGCAAGTTGCGGCGGGCCGCCGTCGTCGCTCGAGGAAAGCCCCACGGCGTCCTTCAGCCGCCGCCTGAGCACGATCACGCGCCGCTGACGGCTCCAGCCCACCAGCCGAACCTTCCCCCGGGCTCTTCGACCCAGGGGCCTGGCCGGCGTCGACCCATTCGCGCGACGAGGCGAGCTTCTCGATCATGCGCTTGACGTTGGCGGTCAGCCGCAGCTTCAAAAGAAACGGAAGCGCCCGCGGCTCCGCCTCGCGCATGATCTCCTCGTTGCCGAAGCCGCGGTCGCCCCGCAGCAGCGCCGGCCACAGGTCGCGCGGCAGACGATCCAGCAGGCCCACAGGCTCGGCGCGCTGTGTCTGGACGCATGCTCGTCGCCGGGACTGACGTCGACATCGAGGACGAGACGCGTCGAAGCCATCGAATACGTGTGATAGCAGTGGCTTGGACGCCCCGGCTTCTTGGGATTGTAGCCCAGCACGGCCCCTTCCTGATGACCGTAGAGCGGCTTGATCGTAAGCGGCACGGCGATCGCACCTACAAAATCGCACGGCATCCGATAGCATCCAGAGCGGGCAGTGGATGCGTCGGATATCGCCGTGAAGAATGACAGTCATAGTGACACTCATAGAGACAGTCGCACAGGCGATGATCGCTATCGCCGAGTCGAGTTGATCACCGGGACGCCGCGCCATATGCGCAGGAGTGATGAGGAGCGGGCTCGAATTTTGGCGGAGAGCTTTGAGCCGGGCGCGAATATCGCAGCGGTGGCGCGTCGGCACGGGGTCAACGGCGGCCTGCTACATTATTGGCGAAAACGCGCAAGGGCGCAGGCTCTGGAAGCGACGTTGACGCAGGCGCCACTGTTCGTCCCCGTAGCGATTGCCAAGCCGAGTGAGATGGGCGGTAACGAAGGCGCGCGTGCATCGGCGTCGCCCCGACGGATGATTGAGATTGAGACGGCTGGCGCGCGCGTTCATGTTCCCGAGGGCGTTGACGCCAAGACGCTTTCGGTTGTGTTGGCCGCGCTGGGTCGCGCGTCGTGATAGGCGTTCGCAGCGAGTTGAAGGTATTGGTGGCGTCGCGGCCGATTGATTTCCGCCGCGGGGTCCATGGCTTGGTTGCGCTGGTCGCGCAGGCATTGGGGGCCGATCCCTACTGCGGCAATATCTTCGTCTTCAGGTCGAAACGGAAAGATCGGCTGAAAATCTTGACCTGGGACGGGACCGGGATGGTCCGTAAGCGGTACGAGCATACACCTGTCTGCCCAGGCTGCCCGGGCTGCCCGGGCTGCCTGGGCTGCTCCGGCGACTATTTAACCCGGGCGAACCGGCTCGGCATCCAGAACTGGCGCATGGCCTCAACGACGGCCGGAATGTCGCGCCACGACTCGTGAGCGAAGGACGGAGCATCCAGACGGCGCCGGTGGGGGTCGAGAACTGGGCGGCCGGAGGGGGTCGGCGCAGTAGAATAATATTGGCAGCATCAGTCCGTACTCGGCAGCGTTCGGGCTCATCAATCGGGACCACGCGAGCAGCCGCAACTTGATGACCGCGTAGAAGCCCATGCACCAGGCCCGCGCGTCGACCTCGCCGTTTGGCGTGCGCACGAATACAGGTTCGAAGCTTTCCGGTTTCGTGGACGGCGCGTTGACGATCGCGTTGTGTCGCGTGAGCGTGGCGGCGATCGCGGAGAATGTCTCCGTGTCGTGGTTGAAGTCGTCCGGATCGACGCCGAGCAGCGGGCAGACCCATTCCTCGGGCATCATCGAGACCGGCCCGGCGACGACGGCGGCGGCCGCGCCGTCGAGCATAGAAAGGGACGTCGCCTGGGGATGACGAAGCATCGCTGACTTGGCGCGCTCGTCGATCCAACGGCCGAGCCGGTCGAACGACATCGCGTAATCGGCCATGGTCTTGGCGGGCTCGGCGCTCCCAGCCGTCCTTCGTCGCTTTTCCGTCGTCATGCGACGGCCTTTTGCGCCTCGCGCGCGGCCTTCCAGTTCCAGACGAGCAGTTCATGCAATCGGTTGTTCTTCGTCGCGCCGGACACCATGCGTTCGAGGACGTCGGTCAGATAGATCTCGGGATCGACGCCGTGCAGTTTGCAAGTGTTGAGAAGCGACGCAAGAATCGCCCAGGTCTCACCGCCGCCTTCGTTGCCACAGAACAGGCTATTCTTCTTTCCGATGGATATCGGCCGGATCGAACGCTCGACAATGTTCGTGTCCGGCTCCAGCCGCCCGTCCTCCAGGAACAGCGTCAGGCCCGACCAACGTTCGAGCGCGTAGTCAATCGCCCCGACCAGGGTCGACTTCCGAGATATGCCGTCTTTCGTGGCTTCGAGCCGCGCCTTCAAGGCCTCCATCAGCGGCTTCGTCTCGGCCTGCCGGACCGCGCGGCGTTGGTCGGCATCGAGGCCGCGGATCCGCTTCTCAATCGCGTAGACGGCCGCGATGCGTTCGATGACCTCTTTGGCGAATGGCGAGTTCGTCGTCTTGTGGACGTCGACGAAGTTTCTTCGCGCGTGAACGAGACAAAACGCCAGGCGGATTTTCCTCGACGTCTTCTTGTCGCCCGCCAGCGAGGCATAGGCGGCATAACCGTCGACTTGCAGCACGCCCTCGAACCCGGTCAGTTGGGTAAGGATCTCCTTCTTGCCCCGACCGCCTGCGAAGACATAGGCGACCGCCGGAGGCGCCGGCCCTTTCCATGACCTGTCATCCGTCGCATGCGCCCAGAACTGGCAGACTTTTGTTCGGCCTCGCCCAGGATCGAGCACCCGCACCGGCGTTTCGTCGCAGAACAGGCGGGGATGACTGTGCATGGCCGCGAGTTGCAGGTCATACAGGCCCTTCACCATCCACGCCGCCTGCTTCATCCAGCGCGCCAGCGTCTGGCGGTCGATGTTGAGGCCATCGCCGGCAAGGATCTGCGCCTGGCGATACAGCGTCGAGCCCCAGGCGAACTTCGCCGAGGCAATCCATGCGACGACGGCCGTCGAGACCATGCCGCTCTCGATCAGGCGCGGGCGCGCCTTGGCCTGAACCACCGCGCCCTCGCAGGCCCGACACGCGTATTTTGGGCGGATGGTGCACAGGATCCGAAGCACCGCGGGAACTCGATCGACCACGTCGTTGACGTCCTCGCCAACGTTGCCACAGAACAGGCTATTCTTCTTTCCGATGGATATCGGCCGGATCGAACGCTCGACAATGTTCGTGTCCGGCTCCAGCCGCCCGTCCTCCAGGAACAGCGTCAGGCCCGACCAACGTTCGAGCGCGTAGTCAATCGCCCCGACCAGGGTCGACTTCCGAGATATGCCGTCTTTCGTGGCTTCGAGCCGCGCCTTCAAGGCCTCCATCAGCGGCTTCGTCTCGGCCTGCCGGACCGCGCGGCGTTGGTCGGCATCGAGGCCGCGGATCCGCTTCTCAATCGCGTAGACGGCCGCGATGCGTTCGATGACCTCTTTGGCGAATGGCGAGTTCGTCGTCTTGTGGACGTCGACGAAGTTTCTTCGCGCGTGAACGAGACAAAACGCCAGGCGGATTTTCCTCGACGTCTTCTTGTCGCCCGCCAGCGAGGCATAGGCGGCATAACCGTCGACTTGCAGCACGCCCTCGAACCCGGTCAGTTGGGTAAGGATCTCCTTCTTGCCCCGACCGCCCGCGAAGACATAGGCGACCGCCGGAGGCGCCGGCCCTTTCCATGACCTGTCATCCGTCGCATGCGCCCAGAACTGGCAGACTTTTGTTCGGCCTCGCCCAGGATCGAGCACCCGCACCGGCGTTTCGTCGCAGAACAGGCGGGGATGACTGTGCATGGCCGCGAGTTGCAGGTCATACAGGCCCTTCACCATCCACGCCGCCTGCTTCATCCAGCGCGCCAGCGTCTGGCGGTCGATGGCGAGGCCATCGCCGGCAAGGATCTGCGCCTGGCGATACAGCGTCGAGCCCCAGGCGAACTTCGCCGAGGCAATCCATGCGACGACGGCCGTCGAGACCATGCCGCTCTCGATCAGGCGCGGGCGCGCCTTGGCCTGAACCACCGCGCCCTCGCAGGCCCGACACGCGTATTTTGGGCGGATGGTGCGCAGGATCCGAAGCACCGCGGGAACTCGATCGACCACGTCGTTGACGTCCTCGCCAATGCGGTGCAACGCGCCCGCGCAGCAGGGACACCTCGTCGTCTCCGGCTCGATCATCACATCGACGCAGGGGAGATGCCTGGGCAAGGCCCCGATGTTGCGGTTGCGCTTCTTCCGCGTTTCCGGACCGGTCTTGTTCCCGCGCTCGTCGTCATGGCCGTCGTCATTCGCCGGCGACGAGAGCGCGGCATCCGTCGCGACGTCGCCCAGCCCCAGCGATAATTGCTCCGCGATGATGACGGCGCTCTTTTCCGACCGCGCCCCGAAAATGATCGTCCTCAGCTTCACGATCGTCGCCTGCAAGGACTCGATTTCGCCCTCGCAGGCGAGCACCATCTCGATCAAACGATCGGGGTCGCGAGGGAGGGATTCGGGGCGAAGCGCCATGAAGGAACACTAGCAAAAAACTCCCTGAATCGCCAGCAAAAGCAAGGGTTTCAAGCGATTTTATTGGGCCTTCTCACAGCCTTCTGAGCAACATGGGTCCAGTCCAATCCCGCCACCAGAACCGAGAACTGCGTCGCCGTCAGAACAACCGCGCCGTCTTGAATAGGACGGATGTTCCCCCGTCTGATGCGAGGCGTGCTCCCGATAAGAGGCTGAACTTATTTTGCTTTCCGGCGCTGTGGGAGGTTTTGCCTAGTGGCTACGCGGGCCGAGGCCAGGGGGAGCGCCGTGGGGATGGCGACGTCGGCTGCTTCGAACAGGCGGCGCACGTCGTCGCGCGGCGTAGGGACCTGATTGTAGGAAGGCCGACCGCCGACGCTCACTTCGATGAGGCAGAGGCTGGCGAGCCGGTCGAGAGCCTCCTGCACGGTCAGGTCGATGTCGCGCCAGCGCCGGCGCAGCGCCTGCACCAGGAGATAGGCCAGCATGACCACGAGGGCGTGGCCGCGCGTGCGGTCCTCGTCGCGCAGGTAGACCGGCCGCATCTCGAGCTGCACGGTTTTCGAGTCGCGGAACGCCCATTCCACCCGGGCCAAGTCCTTGTAGCGGTCGTGCACGATGGTCTTGTCGACGGCGGTCTTCGGCAGATCGGTGCGCAGCGCGTAGCAGCCGTCGAGACGCGCGGCCTCCGCCAGGGCCGCCTCGTCCACCGCGACGACGACGCGCCGCTCCTCGTCCGCGACCGCGACGAACTTGTCGAGGCCGAGCGTCTCGCACCTGGCCTTCAGCCTGGCGATCTGCGTTTTCGCCGCCGCTTTCGGATGGTCGCGCAGATACGTGTTCGCCGTTTCGGCGGCGGCTCGCAGCGCCCCGAGCTTGTCGGCGCGCGAGGCGGCCAGCTCCTGGGCGCGCGCCGGGTTGCG
The DNA here is from genome assembly GCA_963770035.1 of uncultured Alphaproteobacteria bacterium. Lineage (GTDB taxonomy): Bacteria > Pseudomonadota > Alphaproteobacteria > Rhizobiales > Beijerinckiaceae > Roseiarcus. The sequence goes on from CAVYON010000016.1 coordinate 103,567, forward strand.
CCGCAAAACATAGCGCTCGCCGTCTGCGCCTTCGACCTCGGCCAGCGTATCCTCGAACAGGTCCATCTGCAGCACGCCGGCGGCGATGAGCCCGTCGATCTGCGCTCTGGTGATCGCGGTGATGTAATGGAAGCCGGCGGCGGCGATCTCGGCGCGTTGCGGGGCTTTGATCATGCCGCGGTCGCCGACGAAGGTGACCCGCTCGGCCCCGAACCGGGCGGCCGCCTTGCTCACCTGCGAGGAGAACGTCCTGACGTCGGACGTGTTGCCCTTGAAGACCTCGATCGACAGCGGGCGCCCGTCGGCGTCGGCGAGGAGGCCGATCACGATCTGCCGTTTGCCCGACTTGCGATCGCGGTTGTAGCCGAACGCCGCGAGGGCGTTGTGCTCGCCTTCGAGGTATGTGCTGGTGACGTCGTAGAGGAAGACGTCGGGCGCCGAGGCCGCCTCTCTCCGGGCGAACAGCCGGCTCTCGATGTCGGCCTGATTGTCCGCCAGCCAATCCAGATTGGCGTAGAGGTCGTCCTCGTCGAACCCGATCATGCCGAGCGCCGCGCCGACCGCATGGCCGCCCGCGAGCCGCACCGCCGATAGGCGCGAGCCCTGGTCGAGCACGCGGGCGATGACCTGCCACAGCGCCAGCTTGCCTTGTCGGTCCGAGCCCAGGGCGGCGACGAGGCCGAGTTCGCGCGCCAACTGCGACAGAACCCAAACCGCCCCGACCGACGGCCCCTGCTTTAACTCCGGCCCGCCCTCGGCGGCGGACGCCAGGATGCGAGGCAGATCGCCCTTGTGCTTCAGCGCCAGCCGGATCGCCTCGACCTCCTCCGGCTTGCAATGGGTGAGATTGGCCAGCGTCCGATGCTTGACCTTGCCGTCCTCGCGATAGGTCTCGCGCAGCAGGTGGCGCTGGTAGGTCTTGCCGTTGACGCAGGTGGGCGAGCTGTCGACGAACATTATGGCTATGACATTACGCCTTCTCGCACACAATGGCAAGCCAAACATCTATATTTTAGTGGCTACACACGGCGCCGCAAAATCCTGACAACCTATTGACCCACAAACACAAAAACGAAAAATCGCATCAAAAGAGGGGGGAACATCCGATAGGAGGAAAGGTGAACGCGCTTTCTTCAAGCCATTTTGTCATCAGGACCATCCCGGTCCCGTCCCAGAAGAGCACTTTCAGCCGATCTTTCCGTTTCGACCTGAAGACGAAGATATTGCCGCAGTAGGGATCGGCCCCCAATGCCTGCGCGACCAGCGCAACCAAGCCATGGACCCCGCGGCGGAAATCAATCGGCCGCGACGCCACCAATACCTTCAACTCGCTGCGAACGCCTATCACGACGCGCGACCCAGCGCGGCCAACACAACCGAAAGCGTCTTGGCGTCAACGCCCTCGGGAACATGAACGCGCGCGCCAGCCGTCTCAATCTCAATCATCCGTCGGGGCGACGCCGATGCACGCGCGCCTTCGTTACCGCCCATCTCACTCGGCTTGGCAATCGCTACGGGGACGAACAGTGGCGCCTGCGTCAACGTCGCTTCCAGAGCCTGCGCCCTTGCGCGTTTTCGCCAACAATGTAGCAGGCCGCCGTTGACCCCGTGCCGACGCGCCACCGCTGCGATATTCGCGCCCGGCTCAAAGCTCTCCGCCAAAATTCGAGCCCGCTCCTCATCACTCCTGCGCATATGGCGCGGCGTCCCGGTGATCAACTCAACTCGGCGATAGCGATCATCGCCTGTGCGACTGTCTCTATGAGTGTCACTATGACTGTCATTCTTCACGGCGATATCCGACGCATCCACTGCCCGCTCTGGATGCTATCGGATGCCGTGCGATTTTGTAGGTGCGATCGCCGTGCCGCTTACGGTGGATCCATGATGGGATCGTATGCGTCGACCACGGCGCCCCAGTGGGCGCGCTTGTCGAGCGCCGCTTCGACGGCGTTGCCGCCGTCGATCACGACATTGCCTTTGGGATGTTTGATCAGGAACCACGGCACGGGGATCTCGAAATCGCCCTCGCCCTGGTTCATCTTGATGTATTTCGTCTTCGTGCGAAGGGTCCCGGTCTGGAACATGTAGAGCTGTACGTCGGATCGCACGCCGCGGCCGTCGTTGCCCCTTCCCACAGACAGATTGGGTCGTGGCGCGAGGTGGCTCTTCCGCCTCGCGATGGAGCGACTGTCGGTCTCGATCTTCTGGCCACGACCATCAAATTCGACGATCTTCATGCGCGTTCCGTTTGCCTTCGAGAGATACCAAGCATCAGCTCGTTTTCTCTCTGATGATCCGCAGCGCTTCCTTGAGATAATCACGAAA
>CAVYON010000017.1:0-6476 GCA_963770035.1 uncultured Alphaproteobacteria bacterium
CTGGCGATTCCGCCCGGCCGCAGGATCGAATGGTAGGCCCGCGCCGGTCCGCCAAACCATCGAAGTAACTTTCCACCTATACTGATCTCTTTTCGTCCGCGAGATTCGTGCGCACCCGGGCGTTTACCTTCACGACCATCCCATATCTGAGCCTTCGCGTATCTGCTACGATTGGCGTTATGAAAGTTTATGCCAGGATTTTAGTCTCCACGCTTTCTGTGCTCTTCCTAATCGCGGGCGTCATGGCAAAAGCTCCGCGCGCGGCCGCGCAGACCGGCACGGTGCAATTTACGGCGCGCGTCACTCCCTCGGCTGGCGAAGACGAACCCGTGCGCACGCTTCCTTTCTACTTGCTGAGCAAAGAGCTATGCGGACATACAGAAGGAAGCCGAATGCCCTGGAGAAGTTGGACAAATTCGACCTCATCGTGCTCGACGACCTCTCGTATGTACGAAAGGATTAAAAGCCAAGACCAGCGTCCTGTTCGAACTCATCGCGCATCGATACGAACGGCACAGCATCGCCATTACCGCAAATCAGGCGTTTTCAGCCTGGAACACCGTCTTTCCGGACGCCGCCATGACTGCGGCGGCGGTGGACCGATTGGGTCCATTCAGCGCGACGATCATCGAAATGAATGGCGAAAGCTACCGGGAGCGCTCCGCCGCCCGCAGAGCCGCAAAGGAGGAAACCCCGGACTTGGCTTAGCTTTCCATCAGAACCCGTCGCGGGTGATTGCCGCTCACCGGACCCCCCAGGGCTGTTCAATGCACTCTACACAAGGTCATCGCGAGCACGGCTTCGATGCCTCCGATCGCGGCGGCGAAGCGGTCCTGAGGGATTGTGTCGGACTGATTGCAGCGCAGGATATTGTAGGCCCAGCTGCGCATTCTGGCGAAGACCCCCGGATTTTTTCGGATACGCGAGGAATCCTCGCGTAGCGTGACGTCGCGTGTGTGATGCGATTTGTTCTCGATGGCCCAATGGTTGCGAATGGCGCAGGCCGCGGTTTTCGCGTCGACCGGGCGATTGGACAGATATATCGAGGATTCGCGCGATTGCTTCCACAAGCCGGTGGCGGGCTGGTAGGAGCCAACAGAGCGCTCGACCCGAATGATGGCGGCGACATGGGACGCCCATTCCGAGTCTTTGACGGCGGGCTTGGCGTCGAACACGGCAATCGTGCGAGTTTCGTGGCGGTTGCGTCTTTTCGCGTCCACGGTCTGGACGCTCGACAGCGGCTCGCCAGCGGCGCAGGCGGTTTCGGCGTTCTGACACAGGGTCGGCTGATTGTCCTTGAGTTGAACGATCAGGTGCGCCTTTGCGGCGTCGGCGGCCTCGAAAGTTTTTTTTGGCAGTGGATCGCGTCGGCGGTGACGATATGGTCGGCCAAGTCGAGTTCGCGCAACAGGGCCTGCATGGCCGGGATTTCGTTGGATTTTTCGTCGATTTCGATATGCGCAAGCACCAACCCGGTATCCACGGCGAACGCGCTGAGCACCTGCCTGGCCTTGGTGTCGTTGAAGTTGTCGAAACTGCCCTTCAGCGTCTTGCCATCGAACGCGATGACGCGCGCGTTCGTGCCCTCGGGCGCGCAATTCAGGTTGGCGGCGTGTTCGCGGAATACTCTTTCGACCTCCTCGGCGCTGAGCCGCTGCAAGATATAGCGGATGGCTGTGTGCACGGGCGCCTTTTTCCAATTGATGCCGAAAGCTTCGTTCAGCTTTTTCCGATGGACCTTGAAATAGGTTCGCAGACCGCGATACGAGTTGGCGCCGCTCACTATGGCGAAAATAGAAAAAAGCAGCACGTGCCGCAGCTGGTAGAGCCTGCCCTCAGCGCGGCGTGGATCGGGAATTGTCGCGAGCATCGAAAGAAGGTGTTCGAATGACTTCAAGGCGACCCCCAAGTGATTTGGTCGCCAGAGACAGATTCAGACTTTCTTGATCCGAGGAATCCTCCTTCGCGCGTCGCCCTTCACTTTGTCAGAACGTGTTGCAAAACGGACTCAGTAGAGAGCGTTGAACAGCCCTGCCGGACCCCCCACGACAATTACTCGGGCCACCGCCGAAAACAGTCAGCGACAAATAAAGTAGTTGTCGCCAAGACACCCTCTTGCAAAACGACAACTATGTAGTATCTTGCGCACCGCTACTCGACGAATGCCCGATTTGGCCAGTCTAATTGTCGCTAAGCGGCCTCCGTAATTGTCGCGCTGCAGGCCGAAGGCCCATCCGTGTAAAAGCGCACGCTAAGGAGGGCCAATTTCGGGCACTGGGAGTTGATTTCGGCATTTTTGGCTGGTCAGGGCCGCGCGGGGCCGGTTTATTGCGTGCAATCATAGCGTGCAATGAGGATTTTTCCAGACCATGGAGACATCCGGGCTCGAAACGACGCCGCGCCTGGAAAAGACCGCGCCTCCGCCGAAAACAAATACTCTGCCGACGTCGCCGGTCTCCGTGCGGATCTGCACGACGCGAGCGCGGTCGGCGAGCCTGGTCTGACGAGGGGGCTTGTCCGCGTTCCGGCGGAGGATACGTTTTTCGTGTCGCAAAAATCTGTCGCGAAACTCCCGACTAACGCGATGGATATTGCGACGGCAATTTTTGGTTGTCTTTGGCCGAAATGGCCCCTGGTGACACGACTGTTGGGTCTAGGCCTTGAAGGGAAGCGCCATGTCAAAGCAGCGTAGGACCGTGCTCAGCGGCGTTGTGACGTAAGCGGTACGAGAACCCCACTGCGCCTGGTGGAGACGCCTACGCGCGAGGCTTGAAGCGTATCGGCATCCAGAACTGGCGCAGCGCCTCGACGGTTGCGGGAACTTGCGCCAGTCGGGTCGGGCAAGTGGCGGCGTTCCCGGGCTGCGCGTGGCCGAGGACAGCGCCGGCCGGCCGGGGTCATGGACGCAGTGGATCAGGATCGGCCGCAGCAGTGTGTGTTCAGTCCTGTCCGCGGTGAGCAGCCGGGACCAGACGAGAAGCCGAAGCTTCATGACGGCGTAGAAGCCCATGCACCAGGGCTGCGGATCGACCTGGCCTCCCAGCGAGCGCACGAACAGCGGTTCGAAGCTCTCCGGCCTCGTCGACAGCGTCTCGCTGATGGCGTTGTGCCTCATCAGCGTGGCGGCGATCGCCGAGACGGCCTCGGTGTCGTGATTGAAGGCGTCTCGCATCGACGCCGAGGAGCGGGCACACCCATTCCTCGGGCGGCATCGAGACCGGCCCGGCGACAACCGCGGCCACCGCGCCGTCGAGCATGGAGAGCGACGTCGCCTGCGGATGTCGAAGCGTCGGCGACCTGGTGCGCTCGCTCATCCATTGTCCGTAAGCGGTACGAGAACACCACTGCGCCTGGTGGAGACGCCTACGCGCGAGGCTTGAAGCGTATCGGCATCCAGAACTGGCGCAGCGCCTCGACGGTTGCGGGAATGTCGCGCCAGTCGGGTCGGGCAAGTGGCGGCGTTCCCGGGCTGCGCGTGGCCGAGGACAGCGCCGGCCGGCCGGGGTCATGGACGCAGTGGATCAGGATCGGCCGCAGCAGTGTGTGTTCAGTCCTGTCCGCGGTGAGCAGCCGGGACCAGACGAGAAGCCGAAGCTTCATGACGGCGTAGAAGCCCATGCACCAGGGCTGCGGATCGACCTGGCCTCCCAGCGAGCGCACGAACAGCGGTTCGAAGCTCTCCGGCCTCGTCGACAGCGTCTCGCTGATGGCGTTGTGCCTCATCAGCGTGGCGGCGATCGCCGAGAACTCCTCGGTGTCGTGATTGAAGGCGTCCGCATCGACGCCGAGGAGCGGGCACACCCATTCCTCGGGCGGCATCGAGACCGGCCCGGCGACAACCGCGGCCACCGCGCCGTCGAGCATGGAGAGCGACGTCGCCTGCGGATGTCGAAGCGTCGGCGACCTGGCGCGCTCGCTCATCCATTGTCCGAGCCGCTCGAACGACATGGCATAGTCCGCCATCGTCGTCTTGAGCGGCTTGGAGGCGCCTCGCGCTTCCCGCCGTCGCTTGGATGGCGTCATGCCGCGGCGCGCTTTTCGGCCTCGCGCGCGGCCTTCCAGTTCCAGGCCAGGAGTTCATGCAGGCGGTCGTTGGTCGTGCGGCCGGACACCATCCGCTCCAGCACGTCGGTCAGCCAGGCCTCGGGGTCGACGCCATTCAATTTTGCCGTGTTAAGCAGCGAAGAAAGAATAGCCCAGGTCTCGCCCCCGCCTTCGTCGCCGCTGAACAACGAATTCTTTTTTCCGATTGCAATTGGCCGGATCGAACGCTCGACCGTGTTCGTATCCGGCTCGAGCCGCCCGTCGTCCAGGAACGCCGTCAGGCCCTCCCAGCGTTCGAGCATGTAGTCGATCGCCTTGATCAACGTCGATTTGCGGGAAATCCCGTCCTTCACCGCGACCAGACGGGCCTTCAACGCCTCCATAAGCGGCTTCGTCTCGGCCTGCCGCGCCGCCAGGCGTGTTCCGGCGTCGAGGCCGCGGATTCTCTCCTCGATCGCGTAGACGGCCGCAATGCGCTCGATGACCTCCCGGGCGAAGGGCGAGTTCGTCGTCTTGTGCACCCTCACGAAGTTGCGGCGCGCGTGAATGAGACAGTACGCCAGCCGGATCTTGCCCGACACCTTGCCGTCGCCCGCCAGCGAGACGTAGGCGGCATAGCCGTCGACTTGCAGCACGCCCTCGAAGCCGGCCAGCTGCGCCACGATCTCCTTCTTTCCGCGGCCACCTGCGAACACGTAGGCGACCGCCGGCGGCGCCGGACCCTGCCAGGCCCGGTCGTCCGTCGCGTGCGCCCAGAACTGGCAGATCTTCGTGCGGCCGCGTCCCGGGTCGAGCACCGGCATCGGCGTCTCGTCGCAGAACAGTCGCTCGAAGCGATGCATAGTCTTCAGTTGCAGGTCGTAGAGGCCCTTGACCATCCACGCCGCGCTCCCCATCCAGCGCGCCAGCGTCTGGCGGTCGACGACGACGCCGTGGCCCGCCAGGATTTGTGTCTGGCGATAGAGCGTCGACTGCCAGGCATATTTGGCCGCGGCGATGTGCGCGATCAGCGCCGTCGTCGCCATGCCGCCCTCGACGAGCCGCGCCGGCGCCGGGGCCTGGACGATCGGGCCCTCGCAGGCGCGGCAGGCGTACTTGGGACGGATCGTGCGCAGCACGCGCAGCCACGCGGGAACCCGATCGAGCGCTTCGCTCGTCTCCTCGCCGATCCGATGCATCTGACCCGTGCAGCACGGGCAGAGCGTGGACGCCGGCTCGATCACCTGCTCGACCCGGGGCAGATGCGCCGGCAGCGCGCCGATGTTGCGCCTGGCTTTACGGCGCTTCGGTTTCGGCGCGTCCGACTCCGGTTCGTCGTCGTTGGCCGGAGGCTGCGCGCCGGCGGTCCGATCCAGATCGAACGCGAGCTGTTCGGCGCAGATGATCGCCGAGCGCTCCGATCGCGCGCCGAAGATCAGGCCCTTCAACAGGGCGATCTCAGCGCGCAGATCCTCGTTCTCGCCGTCGAAAGCCAGCACCATCTCGGCGAGCGCCGCTGGGTCCGAGGGGAGATCTTCCGGGCGAATCGCCATATCGGAAAGCTATCCGAAAACGCCCGGAATCGCCAGCAAAACAAGGCGACTCAGGCGACTTTCGTCGGCCGCTTCGTGACCCGCGGGACCACCTGCGACCACTCCGACAGACCTTCGATCAGCATCGCCAGTTGCGCTCCCGTCACGCGCATCGTCCCCGCGCGAACAGGCGGCCAGGAGAAGCTCCCGTCCTCAAGCCATTTTGTCGCCAGAACCAGTCCCGAGCCGTCAAAAACCAAAAGCTTCAAACTGTCCAATCGCTTGGAGCGGAACACGAAAACGTCGCCGCTGTAGGGCTCGCCGCCCAATCCCTCCGCCACCAGCGCGACCAAGCCGTGCACCCCTTTGCGGAAATCGACCGGCTGCGTCGCCACGAACACCCGGACATCCCGACCGAACGAGATCACCGCGTCGACCTCACCGCCGCCAGCACGCGCTCCAGCGTCGCCGCATCGACGCCGACGGGCACGCGCACCGTCGCGCCGGCGATCGTCACCTCGATCCGCTCCGCCGGACGCGCCACGACGCGAGGCTGCTCGATCGCGTCCGCTCGCGCTTCGACGGCGTCGTCGAGCCTGAGTTGCACGAACAACGGCCCCTCGTTCGACCCGAGCCGCGCCTTGCGCCGCCAGACGTTGAGCAACCCCCGGCTGACGCCGTTGCGCCGCGCCACCTCGGATATGTTCACCTCCGGCTCGGCGCTCTCGGCTAGGATCCGCGCCTTCTCATCATCGCTCCAGTCGCGCCGACGGCGGCGCCCCGTGATCACCTCGACCCGCTGATAAGAGTTCGGCAACATGCCTGGACTGATGCATGGAATGAGCCCCCGCGCGTTGTCGAACCTCGCGCGAGTATCGCTCAGCCGGAAGCCGCAGGCGAGGTGGGGCCGTCGCACCGGTT
>CAVYON010000018.1:0-9393 GCA_963770035.1 uncultured Alphaproteobacteria bacterium
TCAACCGAGGTAGCGCGCGAGCGGAAAGGCGCGTGGAATCAAGGGTAGGCTGCCGAAGGTCTCCACTACATGGGGCGCAACGGGAGCTGCGCCGCCGGACCGGGAACGGCGATTCGCGGCGGCGGCTGCGGCGGCAGGGCGAGGCCGAGTCGTTGCAGGAGAAGCTTCTGGTCGACATTCGGCTCGGTGTGTCGGCACATGATCAGCGTTCGGCCGTCGGTGGTGGGGAAGTGGACGTCGAGCATTTGTATGCCGGCGAGCTTGTCGAGCACGGCGCGCGGGGTGAGGCCGGCGGCCATCGGCCGGAGCCGGGCGCGCAGCGTGACGTGCAGGCAATAGGCGAGGAAGGCCACGAAGATGTGCGCCTCGACGCGGCTCTCGAGCTGGTGGTAGATCGGCCGGAGTTGCAGATCGTCCTTGAGGTTCTTGAAGGCCGCCTCGACTTCGACGAGTTGAATGTAGAACCGCCACAGGTCGGCGGGATCGCGCCCAGACATGTTGGTGCGCAAAAGGTAGCGGCCTTCGCGCCGGCGCGCCTGGCGCAGCTTCTTGCGGTTGAGCGCGTAAGTGAAGGCGGCGGTGTGGGGATCGACCTTGATGTCGAGGAGGCGCCACGCCGCGGGCGCCTTGGCTTTGGCGGCGCCGAGCTTCATCAGTAGGCTCTCGCGGGTGAGGTCCATCAGCGCCAGCTTCGCCAGGCGCGCCCACAGCCATTTCAACCGCCGCTTCCGCATGGCGCGCTCCTTGTCGATGCGCGCCCGGCTCTGGGCGAACACGTAAAGCTCGTCGTCCTCGGCCAAGAGCTTCACTTCGACGCCCGGCCGCACCTCATGCCACGGCAGGCCGACGAGAGACTTCTCCAGCTTGCCGAGGCGTCCCTTCGGGGTCCCCACCAGATAGGCGACCGGCGGATCGGATTGCCGCATTTCGGCGAGCACGTCCTCGGTGGGGATGCCGCGGTCCATCACCCAGATGCGCTCCGCCTTGCCGTACTGCGCCTCGATCTTCGAAAGGAAGGCGCGCAGCGTCGTCTTGTCGGAAGTATTGCCGGGGAGAACCTCGTAGGCGAGCGGAAAGCCGTCGGGTGTCACCACGAGCGCAATGACCACCTGCACGCAGTCCGGACGCTTGTCGCGGCTGTAGCCGTAGCGGCGTTTGTCGCTGTCGTCGTCCGGCGGGTCGGATTCGAAGTACGTGCTGGTCAGATCATAGAGAAGGACGTCGAAGCGGGCGCCGAACAGATCCTGCCACCGCCGGCGCAGGTGCGTGAACAGCGCCGGCTTGTGCTCGACGAGCTTGTCGAGGCAACGATAGAGCGCGTTCTTCTCGACCAGCGCGAAATCTTCGCCGAGCAGATCGCCCATGGCGCTTTGCTCGAACCACAGCCGGTGTAAACGCCATTCGCTGCCCGGATCGATGAGCCGGTAACACGCCAGCGTCTGGAGAATGTGCCGCCAGCAGGTTCCTTCGCGGGAATCGGGCAGACGGGCCGCCCAGAAGCGGTCGAGTTCCAGTTGCTCGTAGAGCTGGCAGGCGAGCCAGCACGCGCCCCATTGCCGCGGCCGGTGTAGTTGCATGGCCCCGAGCCGGATCTGCACGCCGTGGTCCTCGGCGTGTTCGGGCAGCGGCCGATCGGCGGGGAACAGGGCCAATTGGGTCGGCTGTCGCGCCTCCTCGTCGAAAGCTTCGATCACCCGGCACCACGCCTCCTCCTGGCTGTCGTTGATCTCGCCAAGATAAAGCACCTGGCGCTGCACCACCTTGCCGCCGGCGCAGCGCTTGCTCTCGACAATGCTCCAGTAGCAGTGCTCCTTGCCGTCCTTGAGACGGCGATTCGGTCGCAAATACATGGCGACCCCAGTCTACGCCAAACGCGCAATCTGAAAAGATACTAGGTCTCCACTACACGGCTATTTCAAAACCCGGCCATTGATCCGACTCGTCTTTTGCTCCTTCCCAGCCCCAAAATTCGTTCCCAGCCTGCTCCGGTTGAGAAAGTCGGGCTAGCCCGACTTTCTCAACCGAGGTAGCGCGCGAGCGGAAAGGCGCGTGGAATCAAGGGTAGGCTGCCGAAGGTCTCCACTACATGGGGCGCAACGGGAGCTGCGCCGCCGGACCGGGAACGGCGATTCGCGGCGGCGGCTGCGGCGGCAGGGCGAGGCCGAGTCGTTGCAGGAGAAGCTTCTGGTCGACATTCGGCTCGGTGTGTCGGCACATGATCAGCGTTCGGCCGTCGGTGGTGGGGAAGTGGACGTCGAGCATTTGTATGCCGGCGAGCTTGTCGAGCACGGCGCGCGGGGTGAGGCCGGCGGCCATCGGCCGGAGCCGGGCGCGCAGCGTGACGTGCAGGCAATAGGCGAGGAAGGCCACGAAGATGTGCGCCTCGACGCGGCTCTCGAGCTGGTGGTAGATCGGCCGGAGTTGCAGATCGTCCTTGAGGTTCTTGAAGGCCGCCTCGACTTCGACGAGTTGAATGTAGAACCGCCACAGGTCGGCGGGATCGCGCCCAGACATGTTGGTGCGCAAAAGGTAGCGGCCTTCGCGCCGGCGCGCCTGGCGCAGCTTCTTGCGGTTGAGCGCGTAAGTGAAGGCGGCGGTGTGGGGATCGACCTTGATGTCGAGGAGGCGCCACGCCGCGGGCGCCTTGGCTTTGGCGGCGCCGAGCTTCATCAGTAGGCTCTCGCGGGTGAGGTCCATCAGCGCCAGCTTCGCCAGGCGCGCCCACAGCCATTTCAACCGCCGCTTCCGCATGGCGCGCTCCTTGTCGATGCGCGCCCGGCTCTGGGCGAACACGTAAAGCTCGTCGTCCTCGGCCAAGAGCTTCACTTCGACGCCCGGCCGCACCTCATGCCACGGCAGGCCGACGAGAGACTTCTCCAGCTTGCCGAGGCGTCCCTTCGGGGTCCCCACCAGATAGGCGACCGGCGGATCGGATTGCCGCATTTCGGCGAGCACGTCCTCGGTGGGGATGCCGCGGTCCATCACCCAGATGCGCTCCGCCTTGCCGTACTGCGCCTCGATCTTCGAAAGGAAGGCGCGCAGCGTCGTCTTGTCGGAAGTATTGCCGGGGAGAACCTCGTAGGCGAGCGGAAAGCCGTCGGGTGTCACCACGAGCGCAATGACCACCTGCACGCAGTCCGGACGCTTGTCGCGGCTGTAGCCGTAGCGGCGTTTGTCGCTGTCGTCGTCCGGCGGGTCGGATTCGAAGTACGTGCTGGTCAGATCATAGAGAAGGACGTCGAAGCGGGCGCCGAACAGATCCTGCCACCGCCGGCGCAGGTGCGTGAACAGCGCCGGCTTGTGCTCGACGAGCTTGTCGAGGCAACGATAGAGCGCGTTCTTCTCGACCAGCGCGAAATCTTCGCCGAGCAGATCGCCCATGGCGCTTTGCTCGAACCACAGCCGGTGTAAACGCCATTCGCTGCCCGGATCGATGAGCCGGTAACACGCCAGCGTCTGGAGAATGTGCCGCCAGCAGGTTCCTTCGCGGGAATCGGGCAGACGGGCCGCCCAGAAGCGGTCGAGTTCCAGTTGCTCGTAGAGCTGGCAGGCGAGCCAGCACGCGCCCCATTGCCGCGGCCGGTGTAGTTGCATGGCCCCGAGCCGGATCTGCACGCCGTGGTCCTCGGCGTGTTCGGGCAGCGGCCGATCGGCGGGGAACAGGGCCAATTGGGTCGGCTGTCGCGCCTCCTCGTCGAAAGCTTCGATCACCCGGCACCACGCCTCCTCCTGGCTGTCGTTGATCTCGCCAAGATAAAGCACCTGGCGCTGCACCACCTTGCCGCCGGCGCAGCGCTTGCTCTCGACAATGCTCCAGTAGCAGTGCTCCTTGCCGTCCTTGAGACGGCGATTCGGTCGCAAATACATGGCGACCCCAGTCTACGCCAAACGCGCAATCTGAAAAGATACTAGGTCTCCACTACACGGCTATTTCAAAACCCGGCCATTGATCCAACTCGTCTTTTGCTCCTTCCCAGCCCCAAAATTCGTTCCCAGCCTGCTCCGGTTGAGAAAGTCGGGCTAAGCCAAGTCCGGGGTTTCCTCCTTTGCGGCTCTGCGGGCGGCGGAGCGCTCCCGGTAGCTTTCGCCATTCATTTCGATGATCGTCGCGTGATGGACCAATCGGTCCACCGCCGCCGCAGTCATGGCGGCGTCCGGAAAGACGGTGTTCCAGGCTGAAAACGCCTGATTTGCGGTAATGGCGATGCTGTGCCGTTCGTATCGATGCGCGATGAGTTCGAACAGGACGCTGGTCTCGGCTTGATCCTTACGGACATACGAGAGGTCGTCGAGCACGATGAGGTCGAATTTGTCCAACTTCTCCAGGGCGGCGATCAGGGAAAGGTCACGCCGCGCGGTCTGAAGCCGTTGAACGATGTCGATGGTCCGGGTGAACAACACCCGCTTTCCCGCGTCGATGAGGGCATGGCAGACGGCCGCCATAGCGTGACTCTTGCCCGTGCCGCTTTTCCCGAACAGCAAGAGATTGTCGCCGTTCCTGATCCAGTCTCCGCCGGCGCCGAGGGACAGAAGTTGCTGTTTGCGCACCCCCGGGGCGACGTCGAAATCGAAGCTGGCGAAGGTTTTTCCGGGCGGCGCTTCGGATTGATCGCGATGACGCTGGATGCGGCGTGAGGCGCGCTCGGCGACTTCGATCTCCATCAGCGCGGCGATCGTTTTCTGGGCCGGCCACCCGTCGCGATCGGCGGGCTCGGCGATGCGCCGCCAATTGCGCGCGATGCTGGGCAGGCGCAGTTCGGTCAGCAAGGAGGCGAGGAAGGTTGCGTCGGCCATGGTCGTGTCCGTCATGGCCTTCCCTCGCAAGCGGAGGGTAGAAGCCGATCATAGGCCTGGAGGTTTGGCGCGGGGATCGTGACCTCGCTCGACAGGATCGGTTTGCTCGCGAACTCCTTCTCGAGTTTGGCGATGTCGGGCAGCTGGCCGGAGTCCAGGATCGCATCGAGACGGGAGGCCAGAGCGATCTCGCAGGCTTCATGGGTCGACGCCAAAACCAGCAATGCGACCATCGTCCGGCAGGCGTCTCTGGGCGGCAGGGCGTCGTCCAGGACGGTCCAGGCGCGGGTGTAGGCGGCGCGCGGGAAGAGGGCTTCGCGGTAGACGAGGTATCGCAGGGCTTGCGGCTTCCGGCGCAGCGTGCCGATCAGATGATGATAATCGATCGCGTGGCCGCGCGCGCGGTCCGTCCGCACCCGCGTCATGCGCATGACCGGGTCCGGACCGAGGAAGCATTCCAGCCGGTCGTCGAAGAGACGCACTTCAATTCTGTGGCCAATCAGCCGGGACGGGACGGAATAGAGGACCTTATCGACATTGATGGTGCTGTTGCGCGTCACCTTCGCAGTCACCGTCGCGAAGTCGGTGGTTCGACGCTTGGGCAGCGCTTTGAGCGTCTCGCGCTCCGCGGCGACCGCCTTGGCGCGGCGAGCGTTGTGACGGTCGCACACGCCGCCGACGAAGGCGCGGTAGGCTCCGAGACTGTCAAAATCCCGGCTTCCCCGGCGCCGCAGCCTCTGGTCGAGGCGGATCTTGATATGGCCGTTGGCGGCCTCGATGCTGCCATTCTCATTGGCCACGCCGGGATTGTTGCGGGTGGCCTCCATGCCGTAGTGCCGGCACAAGTCGCCGCAGCGCCTGGTGAAATCAAGCTCGGCGTCGCGGTCGAGGTTTTTGAAAGCCGCCGACAGCGAGTCGGTTCGGTGCTCGCGCGGGACGCCGCCCAACTTCCAAAGCGCGTCCTGCAGGCCTTCGGCGACGGCTGAGAAGCTTTCGCCGCCGAGGATCACCCGCACATGCTCCCAGCCGCTGCAAGCCAGCCGAAAATGATAGAGGCGGTGAGGGAAGGGCTCGCCGGCGATGGTGACGGCGAGGCCGTCGGCGACGGTGAAATCCGAAAGCGCCTGACGGCCGGGATCATGGCGCTGAGGGAAGAAAACCTCCTTGTCGCCGCCGTGAAGGGCGCGCCATTTTGCGATGCGACGTTCGAGCGTGCGGCGGACGCTGTCGGGCAGAGCGTCCGGGCCGAGTTCATCCTGAAGGTCCTCGAAAATCGTCACCGCCATGACGCCGGGGATCTCGAGCATCTCCCGCGCCCGCGGCCAGACCTCCGTCAGCGGATCGGCCCGGGTTCGCCAGGTTCGCGGCTGCTTCTTTTGTGATGGCAAACGCGCGTCGTTATCGATGCGACGCGCGGTGCGCGCGCTGAAGCCGGCGCTGGCCGCTGCGGCTTCCTGGTTTTGATGTCGGGAACGGGAGGTCATGTAGAGCATCACCTGGCGGTCGGTCACATGAAGGTTCGGCATCGAGCTCAGATCGTTGGTTATTGAGCTGCGATACCACCCTCGACGCCGAACGGCCGACGTCCCTCAGGGGGACATTGAAACCGCCGTCCGGCAGCGCCGCTTTCCGGTCGGGGCTTTCGCCCCTCCCTTCAACCGGCGCTGCCGGACGCCCTAACCGGCCAAGATAATTGTCGATGAACCGGCCATCTTAATTGTCGCCGTGCACAAGAAAGAAGCCGGCAAGGCCTATGGCCTGATGACGATCCACACGCCGACGAAGGACCAGCCGGTCACGCCGCAAACCTTCCATTTCGCGATCAATCGCAAGAAGCTTCGGGCGGCGCGGCGCCGCGAGGGCGGCTATCTCCTGCGCACCAACATCAACGGCGACGATCCCGGCCATCTCTGGCGGCTCTATCTGCAACTGGTCGAAATCGAGCAGGCCTTCAAGGAACTGAAGAACGACCTCTCGGTCCGCCCCATCCATCACCAACTCGAAACCCGCATCGAAGCCCATATTTTCGTGGCGTTTCTGGCTTACTGCCTGATGGTCACGCTCAAACAACGGTTGAAGGCGCTGGCGCCGGGACTGACGCCCAAAGCCGTGCTCGAAAAGCTCGCCGCGATCCAGATGATCGACGTCGAACTACCCACGACCGACGGCCGAACCGTCCTCCTGTCCCGCCATACCGAGCCGGAGACCGATCACCTGCTTCTGCTGCAACGCCTCAAACTCGAGCTCCCCGCGCAGCCGCCGCCGAAAATCGCCGCCGCGACCGACGCCAAAGCCGCCTGAACTCTCACCCCCTGTAGTGCCGACCTTTGAACTCGCCCCTCAGCGATTCCAATGTGTTCGCCTCGCCGCATACCCCCAGTTGGTGAAGTCGGGCTAGAGACCGGGCCCCCGGCTGCGCCCTTAGGGCCTGTCAGGAATCAACTGCATTGACGAGCGAGGCGACTGAGGGGGCGATTGTGTAGTTCCATTCGCCGTGGAAATCATCGCGAGAGATGTTGAGGGTTTGCATCTGCTCGTCGGATACGAGGATTCCTTTTGGATATATTTTGTCGTCGAGTTCGCAGCGGACGGTCAAGCCGGTTTGCGTCGTCGTCGCCCCGATCAGTTCGACGATGACGCGATAGCTGAGCAGCGGTTTGGCGCGCCAGTTTTGCGTGATGAATGAGAATAGACGGTGTTCGATCTTGTTCCACTGTGTGCTGCAGAAACATGTGAAGGAAAGGAGTAATGCCCGGAATCATATGGAAGCTGATTGAAAGATGATGGACGGCCCATCGGCATCGACTTTCAGGAGTAGGTGTCAAACCACCCCAAGCCGCTGCGGTTAAGAGTCGCGGTGGTGAGCGTTGGGGTTGAAGCTCGGGGACTACCTGTGCTGGTAAGTGTCAGAGAGACGAGCGCAAGCAAACCTTCCGCTGACGCGTCGTTAGGATCAAATTGTCGTCGAAACCAGAGGCGAGTGGAACTTCTGGGAGAAGCCTGCCGGGAGCCCTGATTACTGGGCAGGTGGCGACCGGCGTAAAGGGGGCGTGAATCTGACACAGGCTTTCAAACGGAACTGCAGGAACCAGTCGCTTCAATGCCAAGGGAGAAGTGCAAGTGGTTGAAGCCACGAGGCGAGCGTACCGACGTGGAGCACTGGGGCGGACCGGTCCGTACGAGCGATGAAGACCCGGTAATGGGGTCGGAGCAAAGGGATCGGGTCAGGTGGTTGATTCACCGTGCAACCGGAAACGGGATGAAGCGATGGATGCAACAAAGATGAAGCCGTTCAATATTGACAAGAGGCTAGTGTACGACGGCTACAAGGCGGTCAAAGCCAATGCGGGTGCAGCCGGAGTGGATAAGCAGACGCTTGAGGAATTCGACAAAGATCTGATGAGGAACCTCTATAAGATCTGGAATCGGATGAGTTCTGGCTGCTACTTTCCACCACCGGTACGCGCTGTCGCCATTCCTAAAAAAACGGGCGGACAGCGCATTTTAGGTGTGCCCACAGTGGCGGATCGTGTGGCTCAAATGGTGGTTAAGCAAGTCTTGGAAAGGACTCTGGAACCCCTCTTCATGGCGGATTCCTACGGGTATCGACCCAACAAGTCGGCGTTGGATGCCATAGAAACCACGAGCCGGCGATGTCGGCAGCATGACTGGGTTTTAGAGTTCGACATCCGCGGCCTGTTTGATAACATTGACCACACGTTGCTCATGCGCGCCGTTCGCAAACACGTAAAGTGCACATGGGTCCTTCTGTACATCGAGAGGTGGCTGAAGGCGCCGATGGAACTTGAGGAAGGAAGGCGGGTGGAAAGAACCCGTGGAACTCCTCAGGGCGGTGTTGTCAGTCCAGTGCTGGCGAATCTGTTCATGCACTACGCGTTTGATGCTTGGATGGCGCGAGAGTATCGGGACCTTCCATGGTGCCGGTATGCAGATGATGGATTGGTGCACTGCCGAACCGAAGCCGAAGCTCTTGCTATGAAAGCAGCGCTGGCAACTCGGCTGGCGGAATGCCAACTAGAAATGCATCCGGAAAAGACCAAGATCGTCTACTGCAAGGACGGGCGACGCAAAGGCCATTATCCGAATACGAAGTTTGACTTCCTCGGATACTGCTTCAGGACCAAGGCAGCCATAAATCGTAATCGCAAACTGTTTACGGGATATGGACCTCAAGCCAGCGCGTCATCCCTCAAAGCCATGCGGCAGAAAATCCGGGAGCTAAAACTACGCAGACGTACACATGTGCGGTTGACGGATATCGCCAGAGATATCAACCCCATCCTACAGGGTTGGTTGAACTACTATGGCCGCTACTCCCCAGCAGCACTGCATTCGGTGTGGAAGTACGTCAACGCCACATTGATCGCGTGGGCGATGCGGAAGTACAAGCGCTATGCAGGACGCAAAATACAGGCTGGCCAAATGATTGGTTCCATTGCCAACAAGCGGCGCAGACTGTTCGTACATTGGCATCAAAGCAGTATCGGCGCGTTTGCCTGATGGGAGCGGTGTGAGTCGAGAGACTTCACGCACCGTTCTGCGAGAGGCCGGAGGTGCAATTCCTTCGGCCTACTCCCC
>CAVYON010000019.1:0-64707 GCA_963770035.1 uncultured Alphaproteobacteria bacterium
CAGGCGTGCGCCGCTCAATGGCGGCTAGCGTCCCCGCCCCCCTTGTGGGGGCGGGACAGGGTGGGGGGTCGCGCCGACCTCTCATTCGGGGGAAATGGCGCCAAGTTTTCGAAGTTCGGCGCGACCCCCCTCCTCAATCCTCCCCCACAAGGGGTGAGGAAGCCGCCCTCCGCGGGTCGGGCACGCCGGCAGCGAGCCGCGAGAGATGTGTGCATCCCGTAGCCCACAAGGGGGGAGGGGATGTCGCCTCCCTTCGATTTCGTTGAAGCGCGCCACTAGGGCCTCGTTTTGATTCCGCGTTTACCAAATCATGGTGCATTTCCTTTCCGCCCTTCCGAACCCCGTGCTACCTTTTCGGCATTCGGAAAGGAGCGAACTCGCCATGGAACAAGTCCAAAAGCCCCGGCGGCGGTTGAACATCGTGACCCGAACCGCCCGCACCAAACGCATCTTTGCGCGGCTGCGCGAGGGATGGGCCTATGACGACATCGCCAAGGAGGAGCGTCTCTCGGCCGAGCGCGTCCGCCAGATCGTCGGCCAGGTGCTTGAAAACCGCGTCCTCGACCGCGGCGACGACCATGCGCACATGCAGATCGAACGTCTGCGGCCGGGGCTACGGCTTGTCGGCAAGGAGGTGGCGCAGGGCAACCTCAAGGCCATTGGCCCGCTGATCAAGCTGATCGATCGGCTCGATAAGCATCAGCGCGTCCTCGTGAAGCCATTCGCCTATACCGAGGACCACCGCAAGAAACTGCTCGACAAGCTCAACTGGGTGGCCGAGAACCTCGCGGCGGACGAAGAAGACCCCGTGCCCAAGAGCGAGCCGGGCGAGACCGTTGGCGAGGAAGCGCCCAGTTCCGAGGCCGCGGGCCCGCAAGATTTTTTTTCGCCCCGATCCCGCCCGTAAGTCCTTGAAAAGGCTCGTTTCGGACGAGAGAATCCAAGGAATTCCAAGACCCTCCCACCCCGCTCCGGCCTGCTCTTTGCGGAGATCCGATGCGCCGCTGCGGAGGCCTGAGGAAATCCAAATTTGGAGCTCGGTGAGGTGGGCTCAGCGAGAAGTTGAGCCCTTCCCGAATACGATCGATCGACCAACCGGCGTCGAGCGGGCGACTTCCACGCTGTCGGTGCGACGCCGCCAACCGCCTGGGCCCTGCGGTCGACCGAGCCTCGTCGGCTTACCCCGCTTCGGCGGAGGCGGCGCGGAGCCGTGACACTGCGCCGCCCAAGATACGATGCGGCCGCCCGGAACAAGGCCATTGAGCAGGGCTATGGCGGCCTCGGCGACCTTCGGCTCGTCGAAGAACTCGACGACGACCGGAAGGTCGACGTTCAGGCGCAAGACGTCGTCGGCCCGCACCTCTCCGCTTGCGCCCATGCCGGCAATGGCCCGGAACACCGTGACGCCCTGCACGGCGTGCCGTTCTTGGAGCAGGGTGAGGATCTCCTGCATCAGGCGCTTGCGCTTTCCCTGATCGGCCTCGTGAAGATAGACGCGGACCATCACGATGTCGTTGGTCATGAGCTTCCCTCCCGTCAGAGATTTCTGGCGATGTAGGCTCCTCCAAAGGCGGCGGCCAAACCGAGGCCGACCGAGAGACCGACATAGAGCGCGGCCTTCGCCAATTCCCCACCCTCGGCGAGCAACAGCGTCTCCATCTCGAACGTCGAAAAGGTCGTGTAGCCGCCGAGGAATCCGGTCAGAACCCCGGTGCGGATCCACGGCGCGAGCGTCAGGCGCTCGAGCGTTTCGACGAACAGAAACCCCATGAGAAAGCTGCCCATGACGTTGATGGTCATTGTCGCATAGGGAAAGTCCCGGCCGTACACCGCCTGCACCAGGGTCGTCTGGGCGAACCGCGCCCAGCAGCCCAGCACGCCAAACACCGCAATCGCCCCATACGTCCAGATCACGTCGAGTCTTCCTTCGTCTTTAGAACAGCGTCAGCCCGAGGATCAGCACGAGAAGCAATCCGATCAGGCTGAGATAGAGGTTGAGCTGCCCCGACTGCAGCGCCCGCAGCCTCTGAGCCAGCGCCTGCACGACAGCGACGGCGGGCTGAAACAGCAGAGGCCCGAAAATCGGGGCCACGTCGTGCTCGAAACTCAGCTTGGTGACAAAATAGCCGCCGGCGTCCGCATCGCGCTCGGTGGCGGCGGTCGGCCGGTAGACGAAGCTGTAGAAGGTCCGCATCGCATTGGAGAAGGTCAACGCCGTCGTCGAAGCGCGCGCCCGGTCGGCCGGGAGCCCGCCGTACCAGACGGGCGTTCGCCGAACCGGCCGGCGGGACGGGACGACCGCCAGAGCAATCGGAATGAGCGCGAGGAGCGGCATCACGATCACGAGAAGGCTCGGGGAAATAAACGCGAACTTGGCGGTCAGCGGAACGAGCAACACGCCGTCATGCATCCGGGAGGCGATTTGCATCCCGAACAGGTCCATCGTGGCGCCGTCGAGCGCCCGGAGCCAGAGCGGCATTCCCGCGGCGAGCGCCAGCACCAGAAGGCCGAGGAGGCCGACCGCGCCGACATAGGGTCGCTCGATGGACGTTTGCTCGGCGCCGTTCCGGGAGAGAACGCCCAAGCCCACCACCTTGGCGAAGGTGGCGAACGCCACCGCCGCCGTGAGGGCGAGGCCCGCGCCGGTAAGGGCGAGCGTCAGCCGGCCGGCGAGATAAGGTAGATGGAAGCCCTGGAAGACGGTCTGGAAGACGAACCACTCGCTGACGAAGCCGGCGGTCGGCGGCATCGCCGCCAGACTCATGGCCGCAAGCAGCGCGCCGACGCCGAACACCCAGTGCCTTCCGGCGCCGGCATAGGCGATGTGGTAACTGCCCGTGGCGCGCTGCAATCCGTCCGCCGCGAGGAAAAGCGCGCCCTTCGCCAGCGCGTGGCCGGCAAGATGCAGGAGCGCCACCGTCCAGGCAAGGCCGGCGAGGTCGTTCAGGCGCTCGTTGCGGAACAGCATCGCCGCGCCGAGAGCGGCGACTGCGATAGACGCGTTCTCGGCGGACGAGAAGCTCAACAGGGTTCGCCAGTCGTTTTGCTGGAAGGCGTAGAGGATCGTCAGAATCGCGCTGACCGTGGCCACCGCGATGACCAGGATGGCGAGCGCGGGAAAAGCGCCCTGGGGCGCGACCGGCAGCCAGCTCATCAGCGCGCGCGCGAGGGCGAAGTAGGCCGCATTCATGACGACGCCCGACATGATCGCGCCCGACGCTCCGCTTGCCGCGCCATAGGCGCCCGGGAACCATTCATAGAACGGCAGCAAGCCAAGCTTCGCGCCGAAGCCAAGCAGCAGGAGAATGCCGAGGCCGATTTGCACGGGCTGCGACAGGCCCGGCGCGGCGGCTTGGTACTGGTCGAACGCGAGACCTCCCGCGCGCAGTCCGAGAAGCGCGATGGCGAGGATCAGAGCCACCGCGCCGGCTTCGAGAAGCGCAAGCATGAAGAGAACGGCTCGGCCGCTTGCCTGACCCGAATTATCGGAAAGGACCATGACGGCGCCGCCAAGGCTCATAGTCTCCCAGGCGATCAGGAGAGCGGCGCCGTTCTCGAGACCGAACACGCCCAACGCGCCAAGCAGGCTGAGCGCAACGCCAAACAGCCAGCCCCGCCGGCCGGCGCTGGCGGGAGAAGCCAGCGAGCAGGCGAAGATCGCCGGGACGAGTCCGAAGCCCATCAACCACAGTCCCTGCGGCGCGATGCGAAAATCGACGACCTCTGCGGCAACCCGGCCGGGTAGTGTGACCGCCTCGCTCGCATCGGGAAGGCCGGCCACCGCCGCGGCCACGCCGGCCACGGCCCCCACCGCCAGCGCGACGCGACTCAGCGTGAGGGCGCCGCCGAGGGCGAGGATCGCGGCGGCGAGCCACAAGGCGACGGTGACGAGCAGCAGCGCGTTAGCCATCGATCCGCCCTCCGCGCACCCGCTGCGGGGCGCGATCGAGGAACATCAACAGGGCTTCCATGATCGCGGCCGGGTTCGGCGGACACCCGGGCAGATAGAGGTCGACCGGAAGCACGCCCTCGAGACCTGTCCCCGAGGCGTAATTGCCGCCGGAAATTCCCCCCGACACCGCGCATGTGCCGACCGCCATCACCCAGCGTGGCTCCGCCATCGCCTCGTAGGCGGTCTTCAACGGCTCCCGCATCGCGTGGGTCACCGGGCCGGTGACAAGAAGAAGATCGGCGAAACGGGGAGACGCGGTGAAGAAGATCCCTAGGCGGTGGAGATTGTAAAAGGGGTTGTTCAGAGCCTGGAGTTCCGATTCGCAGCCGTTGCACGAGCCGGCGTCGACATGACGAATGTGCAGGCTGCGACGAAACGCCTTGCGTTCGGGCGCTACCGTGCCGGGGGAGGGAACGCTCTTCTCGGACCACCGCAGATCCTGGCGGTCCGTCACCCCGAAGGCCCAGTCCTGCGACGGGGTCATGGCGCCGGTCGGACAGGCTTCGGTGCAAAGCTGGCAAACGACACAGCGGCCGTAGTCGATGGCGAGACCGCCGTCGCGCGCCTCGATCGCCTGCGTCGGACAGACGGCGGCGCATTCCTGGCACCCGTCGCGGCAACCGGCAGGATTGTAGCGGGGCATGCCGAGCACGCCCTGCTGCCCGGACTCCTCGCCGGTTCGTGGCCAGGGCGTCGTCGCCTTTCCGCTCGCTAGTCCGAAGAGCGTCCAGAGGGCCATGATCCGCTCCTACCGGTCACAGCCGGCGACGGTCAGACCGAAACTGGCTTCGTTGATCGCATAGTCCATCATGTTGGTGTCATGCACGGTGAAGGGAAACGCGCGCCAGTTCGAGAAGGACGGCGACTTGATCTTGACGCGCGCCAGCCGGCCGTCGGCGCCAACGTGAACCGCGTAGTAGACCGCGCCGCGCGGCCCTTCCGACCATCCAAGCCCTTCGGCAAGAGGCGCGGGCTCGCATTCGGCGCGAACGGGACCGGGCTCGAGCAGCAGAAGGACGCGCTGGCACAGAACGAACGAGGCCTCGACTTCCGCCATGCGGACCCGCTCGCGGGCGTAAGCGTCGCCGTCGTCGAATGCGGGGACCGTCAGCGGCAGGCCCTCGTAGTGGGCGTACGGATGGTCGCGGCGCAGGTCGCGGTCGATCCCGGAGGCTCTGGCGACAGGTCCCGTCGCGCCCTGGTCGAACGCCACCCGTTGCGGAAGCAGACCCGTGGTGATCAGGCGATCGAGATGACTTCTCGGAGTTCTCGAGCTTGCCCACGTAAGTCGCGACCTCCTCTCTGAGGCTCTCGAGGCCGTCGCCAAGCCATTGCCCCGGGTCGAGGTCGCGGCGCAGGCCGCCGGGAACGAGGAGGCCGCGCAGGAAGCGGCTCCCGGTCAGCCGGGCGTTCAGTTGCTTCGCTGTCTCCTCCAGAAGCTTTCCTTGCGCCTCTCCGACCTTGAGCGTGGTCGTGTGGCAAAGATGGCCGAGGTAGTGGAGGTGATTGTAGATACGCTCCATTTCCGCCAGCAGGACGCGCAGCGCATTCGCCCGGACCGGGACGCTGCAGTTGGCCGCCCGCTCGACGGCTTCGCAATAGGAGAGCGCATGCGCGACCGAGCCCACAGCGGACACGCGCTCGGCGGTGATCGCCGAACGCCGAGGGTCCGCGCCCGCAAAGCAGCTCTCCATGCCTCGGTGCTTGAAGAAGAGCCGGGGCTGGTAATGAATGATATGTTCGCCGATGTAGACAAAGGTGAACTCGGCGGACTCGAGCACATCGGCCCGGATCGGCCCGAACGGCAATTGCTGGACGTCGACGGCGTCGATGTCGGGAAGGCGAACGCGACCGCTCGCGGCGGGGACGGCGTTCATCAGCTCCTGCCCGCTGTCTTTCAGGACCAGCGGATAGGGCTCGGGATGATCGGTGAAAACGAGCCCGTTCAGGTCCATCATTTCCCGCTCGTACCAGCCAAGCGAGGGAAAAATCGCCGCCAGGCTCGGCAGCTCCCGGGCGTCCTTTACGACCCACATTTCGAATTCGCGCTGATCCGGAACCGACGCGACATAACGCACTTCCACCTGGCCCTCAGCCGGCGACCAGGCGTAGGCGAACCGAACCCGGCCCCCTTGCCCCAACAGCGCTTCGGCGGTCGATTGAAGCTCGTCCGGCGACAGCGTTCGCGCGCGCGTTCCGATCATGGCGTCGGTCCCGTCGCAGCCGAAGCGCCAAGCGACAGCGCGATCGTCTGAAAGTGATCCCAAAGCGCCTGCGGCCACCAGAGCCCCATCACGAACAGCGGAACGATCGCCAGTCCCATCGGCGCGATCATCCAAGGCGTGACGACGCGGAGATCAGGGTCGTTCGACTCGCCGTCCTCGAAAACCATGATCCTGAACTGGTTCAGGAAGCCGACGAAGATGACGATGAGGAGGACCGCCATGAGGCCAATCAGGACATCCTGCGACGCGGCCAGCCCGGCGCGAATGATGGCGAGCTCGCTCAGAAACAAAGCGAACGGCGGCGCTCCGGTGATGGCGACGGCGCCCGCCAGCCATAGGCTCCCGAGGACGGGAAAATGCTTGAGCACACGCCGGATCCCGGAAATGCGCTTCGTCTGGTAGGCGCGCATAACGGCGCCGGCGCCGAAGAACATCGCTGACTTGTTCAGCGAATGGTTCAGCATGTGATAAAGCGCCCCCGCGATCCCCAGGGGACCGCCAAATCCGAAGCCCAGCGCGATGATCCCCATATGCTCGACGCTGGAATAGGCCATCAGGCGCTTGACCCCCTTCTGGCGCAGGATGAAGAGCGCCGCGACGAACAGCGAGAAGGCGCCCAGGGCCAGCAGCGTTCCCCGCGCCAGCCCCGATATCCCGGCGGCGTCGGCGATGGCGAGATAGCGGACCACGCCGACCATGGCGGTATTGAGAAGCGCGCCCGAAAGCAGCGCCGAGACCGGAGCTGGACCTTCGCTATGCGCGTCGGGCAGCCAGGTGTGCATCGGCGCGAGGCCAATCTTTGTGCCATAGCCGATCAGAACGAGCAGGAACGCCAGCGACGCCAGCGCGGGATTGAGGCGCGGAGCGACCTCCTGCAAGACCTTCCAGGTCATGTCGTAGGTCGGCCCGATCACAAACGTGCCGGCCCAATAAAACAGCACAGTGCCGAGCAGGGCAAGGCTGATGCCGGCCGACACGACAATGATGTATTTCCATGCGGCCTCGATGCTGGTCGCCTCTTGCTCGAACGCGACCAGGAAGGTGCTGATCAGCGTCGTGAGCTCGATGGCGATCCAATAAAGCCCCGCGTTGTTCATCATCGGGGCGATCAGCGTGCTCAGACCGAAGGCCGCAAACATCGCATAGAAGCGCGGCAGGCGGGCTTCCTCGCCGATGAGCCGCATGTAGCCGACGGCGTAGAGGGACGCGAGACAGTAGACGACCGCCGCGCACAGGACCGCCCAGATTCCAAGCCCGTCGATGAGGACGTATCCGCCCCAGAACGTGGCCGCGGCGTCGGAGCGGGCCAGGATCGCGAGAACCGCCGCCAGCGAAATGACGCTTGCGAAGAGGTTCAGCGCCTCCGCCACGCGCGCCCGGTCGACTAGCAGGATGAGGACAATCGCCAAGGCCGGCGCGAGGGCCAAGAGAAGCGCCAATAGCCCGGTCACGACCATCATCCCACCAGCCGGTTGAGCTCGAGGGAACTGGTGGTTCCGACACGGCTGAGCAGATAGCGTACGAGCACGCCGAAGCATGCGACGACGATGAGGAGATCGAACAGGATGACGATCTCGAGCAGGAGGGGCATGCCCGGGACGAGAATCTGCGCTCCAAGAAAGACGCCGTTCTCGAGCACGAGAAGGCCGAGAATCTGGCTCAGCGCCTCGTGGCGGACGGAAAGCATAAGAAAGCCGATCAGCTTCATCGACAGCATCACGGTCAGCGCCAGCACCGCGATGGTTCCGCCCAGATTGAGGGCCGCGCCGATGCGGTAGGCGACGGCGAGCGCGAAGATGACGGCGAAGGCCCCAATGACCAGGGTCGAGCTCACCTGAAGGATGACAAGGACCTCCCGATGCACCACCATCCGGCGAATGATCCGCAGGATCAGATAGGGCAGCAGGAGACCGCGGAAGGCCGCCGTCAGGATGGCGACAATGTAGAGTTCGGGGTAGCCGCCGTAATAGCCAATCGCAGCCGACAGGATGGCTATGAGCCAGGATTGCGCGGCGAAGGCGAAGAGATAGTGCCGGAGCCAACGAGAGCCGAGCATGACGAACGACAGAAGCAGGCTGCCGATCGCGAGCAGGCTGAAGAGCGCGGCCGGGAGGGGCTCGAGGTGGGCGACAAGCATGCGGGTCAGCTCAACTGCGTCCCGACGATCGCAAGGATCGCGAGCAGGAAGGATAGGGCGAGCGGCTCCTGATAGCGGTAGAAGCGCAGACGGGACTGAGTGGTGTCGACGACGACGACGACGCACGCCACCAGGAGGAACTTCAGCGCGAGCGCCCCCATCGAGCCCAGCACGCCGAGTGGCGTGCCCTCCGCCGAAAGGCCCCAGGGAAGCAGCAGGACATTGCAGAAGATGGTGTAGAGGATGAATTGCTTCATCATCGCGGCCCAGCGGAGGATCGCGAGCATCGGCCCGGAATATTCGAGGATGCGCGCCTCGTCGATCATGTAGACCTCGATATGCGTGCTCGAATGAATCGGCAGCCGGTCGGTCTCGACCAGAAGCAGGACGAAGAAGGCGGCGACCAGGAAGAGATGCGTCGGGCCCCAGTAGATCGGCGGCTCAGCCACCAGAAGATGGTTGACCACGAACGGCAGCATCGCCTTCGCCAGCAGCGTGATGCCGACGAAGACGAGGATCAGCGTCGGCTCCGCAAGGATGGCGACCATCACCGCCCGGCTCGATCCGATGCCGCCATAGGCGCTGCGGGTATCGAGGCCCGCCAGCGTGATCATGAAGGATCCAAGGGTCAGGATGAGGCCGCCGCCGAGGATGTCGCCCATGTCCGACAGCGGCAGGGGATAGTTGGTCAGGACCGGGATCAGGATTGGAACGGTCAGCGTCGTGGTGAAGGCGACGATCGGGGCTGCCCAATAGAGCCAGGACGCCGTTTCCGGCGCGACAATCTGTTTATGGAAAAGCTTCCAGAGGTCGCGATAGGGCTGAAAGATCCCCGGCCCCTGCCCCCGCTGGACCCTCTCCTCGAATTGCAGGATCACGCCCTGGAGCAGCGGCGCGAGCAAGAGCGTGGTCAGGACCTGGGCGATTTGCAGAAGGACGTCGCGGACGCTCATCGCCGGGCGCCTCGAACGGCGTCGCGCGCTCCGCCGGTCCTCTCAAGGCATGCTAACGGAAGAACCCGCAACCCCACAGCCCGCTCCGTCTGCCACGTCGGCTCGACAGGAGTCATCAGCCCCGAGGGCGGTTACAAGGCGAACTCCATCGCCTGATAGAAATTGACCTTGCTCCATGCCGTTGTCAAGCGGCGAAGGTCTCGCGTTTTGCGTGACGAACAGCGCGCGGCAGGTCGGGCTGCATAAAGCGCGAGACCGCGATCATTGCTTCGCTCCTCGAAGCAGCCAGACCCGAACTCTCCCTTATGTTGCCTGATCCGCCTCGAACTCATCGCCTCCACGCCGATGGCCGCTCATCTCCGCCCCCGCATCGCGCGGATATCCGAGGCATACCGGCGCGGCGAGCAGCGAGATGGCGGTGACGACCAGGAACGCTGCCGAAAAGTCCCACGCGCTCGTATGCAGACGGCCGGCGAGGGTTTTCGAGAGGGTCAGCGCCAGCGCGCCCGTGCAGATGCCGAACGACAGCATCAACTGCTGGAACGTCGTATAGAAGCTATTGCCCGAGGCCGTGCGTTCCGGCGGCACGTCGTCATAGGCGACCGTATTGTAGGCGGTGAATTGCAGCGACATCGAGAAGCCGCAGATCGCCAGAACGAGGAACATCGCCCAATGCGGCCAGCTCTGCCGGAAGGCGGCGCAGATGGCATACAGCAGGCTGGAGAAAATCCCGTTCCAGATCAAGGTCGTGCGAAAGCCGAAGCGCCGAAGGATCGGCTGCGCGCCCGCCTTCATCAGGACGGCGCCGAAAGCGGTGCCGAAGGTCATGAAACCGCTCTCGGCGGCCGACATGCCGAAGGCGAGCTGCATCATCAGCGGCAACAGAAACGGCTGCGCGCCCTGGGTGATGCGGGAAAGCGAACCCGCGATCACCGACACCCGAAACGTCTTGATCCGCATCAGGCCGAGATCGAGGATCGGCGTGACGCGGCGCCGCCTGAGCGCATAGACGACATAGGCCGTCCCGCTGACGAGGCCCGCGCCGAGGAGCGCAAACGCGACCGAGGTCTGACCCACGCCCCGGCTCGTCGTTTCGAAGCCAAACAACAGACAGGCGAGCGAGACTCCGGAGAGGACGAAGCCCCAGCCGTCGAAAGCGGTCCGGGTCTTTGGGCGCGAGTTCTGGATAAAGAGCCATGTCAGGACGACGCCGAGAAGGCCGATAGGGACGTTGATATAGAAGATCCATCGCCAGTCGAGATAGGTGACGATCAGGCCGCCGACGGGCGGCCCGAGGATCGGACCGATCAGGCCCGGCACCAGAAACCAGCTCATCGCGGAAACGAGATCGGCCCGATCGACGCTGCGCAGCAGCACGAGGCGGCCAACCGGGATCATCATCGCCCCGCCGGCGCCCTGCAGCAACCGCGCGGCGACGAGCATGGGCAGGCTATGCGCCTGCGCGCAAAGGACGGAACTGAGGGTGAAGACGACGAGCGCGCTGGAAAACACGGTCCGCGCGCCGAACCGGTCGGCGATCTGGCCGCTCGCCGGGATCAGCACCGCGAGGCTCAGCAGATAGGACGTGAGCGCGACGCTCATGTGCGCCGGCGTAACGTCGAAGTAGCGGGCCATCGTTGGCAGCGCCGTGGCGAGCACGGTCGAGTTCGAGCTGCTCCATGAAGAGCGCGCTGGCGATGATCAGCGCGGTGGTGCGGTAGTTCGGCTTGGAAAGTTCGAAAACCTGCGAGGACGTCAGTTCCGACATTATCGAACGGGAGCTCTTTGCAGCCGCGGAACGCCCCGGCAACGTCCGGGACGCGCTTTCGCGATGCGGCATGTGGCCGATTCAAGACCGGTCGAGAGGGGCGATACCGTCCATATAGGACCATTTCGCGATGCAACAATCTGCGAAATTGACCCGATGACGGAAAAGTGAAGCTTGATAAGCGGGCGAGAGAGAGACCGAGTCCGAGCCCCTCCGCGGTCACAGGGGTCGCCGGCTTCGTGTTCGTGGCGGCCGGTTACAGCAGCGCGAGTCTCAGGTCTCCGAGCAATTCGCTGAGATGACGAACGAAGCGCGCGGCGGCGGCGCCGTCGATGACGCGATGGTCGTAGGAGAGGCACAGCGGCAGCATCAGACGGGGTTGGAACGCCGTTCCGTCCCAAACCGGCGCCATTGCGGCCCGCACCACGCCGAGAATGGCGACTTCCGGTCCGTTGACGATCGGCGTGAACGCCGTGCCGCCGATCCCGCCGAGCGACGAAATGGTAAAGGTCGCGCCCTGCATGTCCGCCGGCGTCAGCTTTCCGTCTCGCGCCTTGGCCGACAGCGTCGCGAGTTCGCGCGCAATCTCCGTCACGCCCTTCCTGTCGGCGTCTCGGAGGACGGCGACGACCAGGCCGTCCGGGGTGTCGATGGCGACGCCGATATTCCAGTAGTTGCGCTGAACCAGTTCGTCCTTAGCGGGGACGAGCGCCGAGTTGAACAGCGGGAACGCCTTGAGGGCCGCGACCGTGCATTTGATCACGAGCGGCAGCAGCGAAACGCGATAGGGCTCTTGTTTGTCTGTCTTCGCCTTCTCGTCGAGCGACTGGCGAAACGCCTCGAGGTCTGTAATGTCGGCTTCGTCGCAATGCGTGACATGCGGGATGTTGAGCCAGGAGGCATGCAGACGCGGTCCGGAAATCCGCTTGATGCGCGACAATGGCGTCGTCTCGACGGGGCCAAATTTTGCGAAGTCCACCACAGGCAGTTCGGGAATCGCCGCGCCTGTCGATCCCGATAGCGGTGCGCCCACGCGGAATGCGGTCTTGATGTCTTCCTTGGTGACGGTGCCCTTATCGCCCGTCCCTTTCAGCCCCTCGAGGTCGACGCCGAGTTCGGCTGCGAGCCGCCGCGCCGCAGGGCCCGCCTGAACCTCGGACGGAGCCGCGGCCGCGGAAACCGGTTCCTTCCGCTTTGCCGCTTCCGCGATAACGTCGCTCGCCTGAATCCGGCCGCTCGGCCCGCTGCCCGCGACTTCGGTCAGCGGCAACCTGTCTTCGCGAGCCAGTTGACGCGCCTTTGGCGTCGCGCGCTCGCCCCTGCTCGTCATGCGGTTCGACAGACTGTGCGGCTTCAGCCTCCGTCACATCATCCGTTCGCCGCGTGCGTCGGCGCCGCGTCCGGCGCAGCAGGGCCTCTTGCGCCCGCCGCGCGCTTCGGTTCGGCGAAGGTCTCGCCCGGGGCGACGATCCAGCCGACCACCGTGCCGACAGGCAATTCATCGCCTGGGCGACCGGTGACGCCGCTCAACACGCCCGTAGCCGGCGATTCGATTTCCATCGCCGCCTTATCCGAACTCGATCTCGAACAGGGCCTGGCCCTTTGTGACGGATCCCCCTTCTTCGACGAACCATTTGCGATCTTGCCCGTCGTCATGTCCATGTCGACGCGCGGAAGGATGACCTCGACCGCCATGTCAGATGCGTCCCAGCGCAAGCTTGCGGGCGGCGGCGATAATATCCGGCGTCTGCGGAACCGCCGCCTTCTCGAGGATCGGACTGTAAGGAATTGGCGATTCCGCGCCGCCGAGCCGAACGATCGGAGCATCGAGATAGTCGAACGCCTCGCTC
Source organism: uncultured Alphaproteobacteria bacterium (assembly GCA_963770035.1). Classification (GTDB taxonomy): domain Bacteria; phylum Pseudomonadota; class Alphaproteobacteria; order Rhizobiales; family Beijerinckiaceae; genus Roseiarcus. The sequence continues at coordinate 12,886 of CAVYON010000019.1, forward strand.
TCGGCAATTGCGGCGCTGATTTCGGCGCCGATGCCGAGCGTCTTGACGCCCTCGTACACGCACAGGAGGCGCGAGGTTCTCTTGACGCTCTCGATGAGCGTCTTGAGATCGAGCGGGCGCAAGGAGCGCGGGTCGATGACTTCCGCTTCGATCCCTTCCTTCGCCAGTTCGGCCGCCGCGTCCAGCGCCTTGCCGCACATGATGCCCGATGCGACGATCGTCAGGTCGCGGCCGGGTCGGCGAACCTCCGCCTGGTCGAGCGGCACGGTATAGTAGCCCGCGGGAACCGGCCCCTTGGTCTTGTAGAGCAGCTTGTGCTCATAGATCATCACCGGATCCGGGTCGGCGATCGCGGCGAGAAGCAGTCCCTTGGCGTCGTACGGCGTGGTCGGCTCGACGACCTTGAGGCCGGGAATATGGGCGAGCCAAGCTTGCAACGCCTGGCTGTGTTGCGCCGCTGCGCCCGTTCCCGAACCTGACGGCAGACGGACCACCATCGGCACGGAGACGGAGCCGCCGAGCATGAAGCGCAGCTTTGCGGCCTGGTTGACGATCTGCTCCATCGCCAGGGTGACAAAGTCCGAAAATTGCAATTCGAAGATCGGACGCATTCCGGTCAGCGCCGCGCCAACCGCAACGCCTGCGCCTCCGAGCTCGGAGATCGGCGTGTCGATCACCCGATCGGCGCCAAAACGCTTGACCAGATCGCCGGTGACCTGGAACGCGCCTCCGTAGACGCCAACGTCTTCTCCCATCAGGAAGACGCGGTCGTCGGCTTCCATTGCGATCGACAGGGCCTCCTGAATGGCCTGGGCGTAGGTCAGTTCACGGGTCTGCGTGTCCATGGAGAGTCAATCCTAGTTCGTATAGACGTCGCGCAGCAGATCTTCGGCCAACGGCACAGGACTGGCCTCGGCGAAAACGACACCCTGCTTGATCTCCTCCTCGACCTCCGCTCGGACGGATTCGATTTCGGACTGCGTCAGGACGCCGAGGGACTTGAGCTCGTGCTCGAACGCCTCGATCGGGTCTCGCCCCTTCCAATCCTCGATCTCCTCCTTCGTCCGATAACGATTGCGGTCGGACTTCGAGTGGCCGCGGATCCTGTAGGTCATGCATTCGATCAGGCTCGGACCCTCGCCGCGACGGGCGCGGTCGGCCGCTTCGAACGAGGCCTCGGCGACCTCGGCAAAATTGTTGCCGTCGACGGTCACGCCGGGCATCGAATAGGCGGCGGCGCGCTCGGCGATCTGATGGACTGCGGTCGAACGCTCGGTCGACATCGACATGCCATAATTGTTGTTCTCGCACACGAACACCACCGGCAGTTTCCAGATCGAGGCCATGTTCAGCGACTCGTGGAACGCGCCTTCGTTGTTCGCCCCATCGCCGAAAAAGCAGACGACGACTGCGCCCGTTTTCCGCATCTTGACGCTGAGCGCCGCGCCGACGGCGATCGGAAGACCGCCGCCGACAATGCCGTTGGCGCCGAGATTTCCCTTGCTCGGATCGGCGATGTGCATGGAGCCGCCTCGTCCACGGCAGTATCCGGTCTCGCGACCGAGAAACTCGGCAAACATCCGCTTCACCTCGGCGCCCTTGGCGATACAGTGGCCATGACCGCGATGGGTCGAGGTGATGTAGTCGGAGTCCGACAAGGGCGCGCAGGCGCCGACCGCCGTCGCCTCCTCGCCGATCGAGAGATGCATCGTTCCGTAGCTTTGGCCTCGGACATAGGCGTCCTCGGCGCTTTCCTCGAAACGACGGATCAGCTGCATCTTGTACAACGCATCGCGCAACGCGCTCTTCGTCAGCCGGTCATAGATAGGCGAACGATTGGGCTGCGATGCCTGGGCGCTTTCGGCGCTGGACGTGCTCATGAGAATCCTCGGCCTTTGCCAACGAAGTTGAAGCGGGCTCAGTGGGTCGCGAACTGGCCATCCGACTGATCCATCCGCCGCCGAATTTGGGTGAGCACCAGAGAATCGTCGGGTGCGCAATTGGCGTAGGTCAGCTTCTCGCCCGCCTTGATCGGCTTCAGGACCTTCGAGCGTTCCGCGAGGCCGAGCGGCACCGCTTCCGCTTTGCGGGCTTCCAGCCACTCCATCGCAAATCCGCGATAATCGTATTCGCCGATCTTGCCGAGGACCTGGCCGGGAACGAGGTCGCGCTTGGCGACCGCCGCGCATTCGCCGACCGGACGGTCGAGCGGCTCGAGATCCGCGTGGCCGAGGCGCGCCGCGCGGATGGCGGACAGCGTCACTTCCAGGCTCGTCAGATGATAGGGACGCAGCAGGCTGAAGCATGGGCCCGGGCCGACCTTCAGGTCGATCATGCGCTCGAGCACCCGCGGATGACGGGGCTTGACGACGCAGAACACGCCGGGCGCCACGCCCTTGCCGATCGAGTAATCGACGACGCCGGACTTGTTGAGAATGCCGCCGTCCTCCTTGGTGCACAGCACCTGCGCCAGTTCGTCTCGCGTCGCCTTCGGACCGTGCATACCGGGCACGTCCGGCACGAGCCCGGTGGCGTTGGCGACCGCGGTCATTTCGATCGCGGTCTTGGAGCCGTCGACGAACTCGACGAGCATGCGGGCGTTCATGTTGCGCTCGCGCGCTTCCTTTTCGAAATCGTCGGGGGTGGCGTCGAATTGCAGCGCGTTGTTCTTGCCTTTGCCGGCCGCCACGATCTCGAACCCGAGCGCCTGGGCGAAACCGATCAGTTCGACCGTCGCCGCCGGTTCGTCGCCCGCGGCGCCGGTGAACATGACGCCCGCCTTGCGCGCCTCCTCCTTGAGGAAACGGCCGATGGTGATGTCGGCCTCGACGTTCAGCATGACGATGTGCTTGCCCTGCTTCATCGCCTCGAGCGCGATCAGCGTTCCGATGCTGGGATTGCCGGTTGCGTCGATGATGACGTCGATGCGGCCCGACCCGCACATGGCCTGATAGCTCTCGGTGATGGCGACGTTGCCCATCTCGATCGCGCGATCGACGTCGGTCGCCTTCGACGCAAGCACGACGCTGCTCTCGGCATGGCCGGCCATGATCGCCGCGGCGCGCGCCGCATCGATGACAACTTCGGAGATAGCGCCGAGGCGTACGCCCGGCATCTGGGACAGTTCGACCACAATATCAGTGCCCATCTGTCCAGCGCCGGCGAGTTCAATCGTCAACGGCCCATGGGCCTTCGCATAGCGTTCGAGATCTGCAGCGAGACCAACTTTTGCGATATTCGACACAGGCGTGCTCCCTTTTCTTAAAAGTTACTTTCCTCGCTCGGCGCCACTGCGCCGCACGCTCGGCAGGTTTGGAATTGCCCCAGTCCCGCGCCGAGGGCGCCGCTGGACATTCGTCCAACCCGCCGACGTTTACCTCGCCGACCGCCGCCTTTCGGCGCCGCATCGTTTCGTTGGCCCTCAAGCTTCGACATTTGGCTGCGCTTGAGGCTGGAGATGGTCTAGTGAACTTTTTTAAATTTGTCAAGCTGAATGTTCAGGCATATTCGCGCTTGGACGGCATGGATTTTCCGTCCGTGTCCGGGATCCGGCGCCGCCCTTACCGCGTTCGCTTCAATGCCGATTGTGGAATTGACAGCGCTTCAAATGAGCGTCATTTGAATTAAGTGTTCAGCTTCTCGATCCCCAGGCGCCCCATACAGGGATGCATCTCGTCCACTGAAATTCCGAGGATTGGGTGAAGAAGCAGGAGCAATCTCGTGGGGAGAAATTGCCGAAATCCGCGAAGATCGGCAAAGGCTTGGATGACAATGCACCGGGGGCGCTCGCACTCGGGCGCCGCGCTCCACGCCTGCGTCAGCGGGTCGCATGGATGTATTACGTCGAAGAGATGACGCAGGGCGCGATCGCCGACACGCTCGGCATCGGACGGATTACCGTCGTGCGCCTGCTCGCGGAAGCGCGTGGCCTCAACGAAGTGCGCATGGCGCTGAGCCGCGACATTGCCGAGCTCTCGCGGCTCGAATTCGACGTGCAGAAGAAATATGGCCTGCCCGAGGTCGTCGTTGCGCCGCTTTCGACCTCCTGGGCCGATCCGAGCAATGCGGTCGCCGCCGCGGCGGGCGAGTACATCTCGCTCATGTTGCGGCCCGACATGAAGCTCGGCCTGGGCTGGGGCAACACGCTCAACCGAACGCTGGGGTTCATCCAGGAGCGTCAGCTCCCTCACCTCTCCGTCGTTTCGCTGCTCGGCGGCATCACTCGCGCCCGGCAGGCCAATCCGGCCGAATTCGCCTGGCAGTTCTCGCGCATCTTCCTCGCTGATTGCTATCTGCTCGCGGCGCCGGCGGTCGTGGACAGCCCGGACACCAAGCGCACGCTCATCGAGCGTTGCGGTCTCAAGGAAGTGTACGACTTCTCGAGTCTCTCGACGCCGTCGTCGTCAGCGTCGGGACGACTGAGCCGGAGTCGACCACAAATTATTACGGCGTAATTTCCAATACGGAAATCCGCGAGTTACGCGCGAAGGGCGCGGTCGGCGACGTGCTGTACAACTTTTTCGACAGGAATGGCCGGCTGGTCGACCATTCGATCAACGACCGGGTGATGTCCATTCCGCTCTCGACGCTCAGCGCGACGCCTATCCGTGTGCTGGTCTCCGGCGGCAAGGAAAAACTCAAGCCGCTCATCGGTGCGTTCAAATTGCTGCGCCCGACGGCTCTGATCACCGACGAAGCGACCGCGGCCCTGTTGATCGACGAAAAAGAGCCCGGCGAAAAGACGGGCTGATCCTCAAGGAAGAAACGGGATCATCGCCGCAAACTCGCGCGCTAACGCCGATGACGGGTTCGGATTTCCGAGCGCAGTCGACAGTTCTGCGAACCGCGCATCGACCGCGAGGTCTGCCGAGACGATCAAGGCGTCGAGGTCGCCGGCGTTCGAGTCGCCTTTCGAAGCCAGCGCCACGGCGAGCCCGACCATCAGAGCGCAATAGTCATTGGGCGCGCGAGCCAAATTCCTCGGGGCCGGTTCACCGCTCGCGCTCGTCATCATCTCACGGATCGGGCGCGCCGCTGCGAGTTCGGCGGACAAGGCGGCGCAAAGCCGGACCGTCGCATCCATGCGTTCGGAACTCGGACGAGAACTGTCTAGGACGACGTCCGCCATCGCTCCGCTGTGCGCCTTAAGAGCGCCCACCGCCTCGTCCACGGCCTGCTCCGAAACGAAAAAGACTTCCAGGCCGAACCGGCGCAACAGCCCCTTCAGCACATAGTAAATCTCGGGCGCCAAGGCGTTCGCCTCCTCCGCCTCGGGGCCGAAGTAGGCGGAAACCGGCTGAGGGAAGGCGAGCGCTCCCGATTGGTGTTCGTTCTCCGGCAGGAACGCGGTTGCGGCGGCCTCGACCTGTGAAAACACTGAAGCGGCGGCCAGCGCGACGGGGCGCGGAACATGCGGCGCAAAGCGATGGGCTCTTGCTCCGCTTCCTTCTGCGCTGCGCCGGATCTGATAACGCACGGCGCGCAATTGATCCTTGACCGCCAAGACAAACTGGTCAGAAAGGTGCGTCTTCGTCACGTGAGCGCCTGTTTCCTTGGCATCGCCGCCGTTTTCCCTGGCATTGCCAGCGACACTATAGCTGAACTCGGGCCGTTTTCGCGAATGAAAGCGCCAATTATAGGCCCCCGAACCGCGCCGTCGGCGAAGCCCGGGCCCCACTGCGATCGACCTTGCAAACGCACATCGCGGGCGAACGAAGCACGCCGAGTGAGGCGCTGCGCCTAAAGCAGATTCCTTTTGCCGGCCCAACGAATGGGCCGATTTTGAGTTCGATATTCACCACAGAGGGCACAAAGGACACAAAGAACGACAGGGGTCTTGGTAAGTCTTCGTGGTTCTTCGTGTTCCTTGTGGTGAATTTGTCTCGTTTGCTCCGCTAGCCAGCCTGAGAATCTCTGCCTAGTCCGCGAGCGCAATGAGCGCCTTTTCGACCGCATCCCAGTCGTGAGCGACGAAGTCTGCGCCCGCCTCCAGGAGACGAGCCCCGTGATCGGGCTCGACATGGGCGCCGCCGAGATAGCCGATCGCATGCGCTCCCGCCACTTTCGCCCCCTGCACCCCCGGCACGGAATCCTCGATCACGATGACGTCGGCGGGCCGAGCCCCCATCCGCTCGGCCGCATGGAGGTAGATGTCCGGAGCCGGCTTGCCGCGCGCGACATCTTGCGTGGAAAAAATGGCGTCGCCAAAAAAGCCAGTCAGACCTGTCTTCTCGAGACTGAACCGGATGCGCTCCGGCTGCGACGACGAAGCGACGCAGCGCCGTGTCGTCAGCTTGCCAAGAAAGTCGATCACCCCGGGCGTTGGTTTCAACTCCAAGGCGAACAGCTCCCGTGTATGCGGCCACAGCCGCTCGCGGACGTCCGGCCCGATCGGCTGACCAACCGCACACTCGAGCAACGCAAAAATGTCGGCCTGCTTCAGTCCGACGCATTGGGACCAGACACCGGCTGGAACCTCGACGCCGATGTCGGCCAAGATGTCGACGTAGGCGCGCATCGACAGCATTTCGCTGTCAACCAGAACGCCGTCGCAGTCAAAGACAATGAGGCCCGGCCATGGACTCATAGTTCGATGACGCATTTCTTGGCGAGCGGGATCGAAGCCGGGCTCATGCTCAGTTCGGTCACGCCGAGCGCCACGAATTTGGCGATCATGTCCGGGCGAGCCGCCGCCTCGCCGCAGACGCCGACCCAAATCCCCGCCGCGCGCGCGGCTTCGCAAATCATCCCGACCGCCTTGAGCACCGCCGGATGATCGGCGCGGTTGAGGTGGCCGACCCGCGCGTTCATCCGATCAGCCGCCATGACGTATTGCGTAAGATCGTTGGTGCCGATCGAAAAAAAGGCGACTTCGCTGGCAAGAGTCTCGGCCGCGAGCGCCGCAGCCGGCGTCTCGGCCATGACGCCGAGTTCGAACATGTGATGGGCCACGCCCTCGGCCGTCAGCTCCGCGCGACACTCGTCGATGAGCCGCTTCGTTGCGCGCAACTCCTCGACGTCCGCGACCATGGGAATCATCACTTTCAGGTTGCCATGCACTCCCGCGCGCAACAAAGCGCGAAGCTGCGGCTTGAAGATGTCCGGCTGATCAAGACAGAGGCGTATGCCGCGCCATCCCAGGAACGGATTGTCCTCGTGCGGCACAAAGATGCCCGGCGTGGACTTGTCGCCGCCGATGTCGAGCGTCCTGACAATCACGCTGCGGGGCGCGAAGGCTTCGGCGAGCTTCGAATAGACTTTCGCCTGCTCGTTCTCGGTCGGCGGCCGCTTGCGCTCCATGAACAGGAGTTCGGTGCGGAAGAGGCCCACGCCCATGGCGCCGGCCTGCACGGCCGCCTCGATCTCTTTCAGCGAACCGAGGTTGGCGCCGATCTCGATCAAACGGCCGTCTCGCATGCGCGGTTCGATCTTCACGTAAGCAGCAAGCTCGGCCTTTCGCGCCGCCGTCGCGGCTACGCGCGCGCGGAACACGGCTTCGGTCTGAGGCTCCGGATCGACCGCGACCTCTCCGGTCGTTCCGTCGATCGCCACGATTTTTGCCGCGCGCAGGCGCTCGGGATCCATTTCGAGGCCGAGCACCGCAGGCACGCCATAGGAGCGCGCGATGATGGCGACGTGCGAAGTGGCCCCGCCCTTCAGGCTTACGAGGCCGGCGAAGTTCTCAACCTTGGCGCCCGCGAGATCGAACGCGCTGATCTCGTCGGCGATGACGATCGAACCGGGCGGGACTTCGCTAAGGCTCGCCTCATGCTTGCCGAGAAGCGCCAGCGCGATTTGGCGCGCATAGGCCGAGACGTCCTCGCCGCGCGCTCGCAAGTAAGGATCCTCGACGGCCTCGAACTCGCGCGCGAGTTCGGCTCCGCCGTCGAGCGTGGCGCTCACGGCGTCGAAACCCGAATTCACATGAGCTTCGATCCGTCCGACCAGTTCCACGTCGCGGCCGATCTCAGCAAGCGCGGCGATGATGTCGGCCTCCTGGGTGCCGGCATCGGCATAGGCGGCGCGACGCTCGAGATCGCTCTCGACGGCCGCTCTCGCGATGCTCAGCCGTTCGAGTTCGGCGGGAATCTCCGCCTCGGCGATAACTTGCCGTGGCGGTTCGATTCGCTCCGGAAGAAACGCGAAGGCGGGTCCGATCGCTGCGCCCGAGCTTGCGGGCGCTCCTTTCGGGGGCGAAACCTCGGCGAGTTCGTCCGGGACCGGCTCGTCCCTCGAAAGCTCTCCGGCGGTCGCTTCGGGTGAGCCGCGTTTGACAGGATCAGCTGCGGCGCCTCCCGGCGCGCCGATGGCGTCGGCGTCGGTCTGCGCGGCATAGTGACACAGCGCCTCGATAGCCTCGGCCTCGTCGGCGCCGTCCGCGCGAACGACAATCTCATCGTCTTCCTTCACGCTGAGCAGCATCAGCTTGACCGGGCTCTTCGCGTTGGCGCTCTTGCCGCCGCGCACAACCTCAATGTTGGAGGCAAAACTGCGCGCCAGCTTGACGAACTGGGTCGCCGGCCGTGCGTGAAGGCCTTCGTTCAGGCGGACAAAAACTTTGCGCTCAAGCACTTCACTGGTCTCCGAACTGACGCCCCCATTTGTCCAAAACGAAAGCTGCTAGTCCCACGCCGTCGCATCGGGACGCGACGACGCGTCCCTCAGCGCTCCATGTGCAAAAACACGCTCTTGTCGCCGATGCCTGACGGCTCGGGTCAGGTTTCGACCCAGATTTCCGCGCCGGGACGCAGAGCCCCTACAAGCGACTTGAGATCGACGCTTTCAGCGCTGATCTCGCCAGGGCGAGGCGCGGCTTCCGCGCCATTGTAGTTGATGACGACGTGCCCCATCTCGCCGATCTTCTGCCAGGCGTATTCACCGATGGCGGTGATTCGGCTTTTGGTTCCCGCCACGCTGAGGGTAGCGCCGACAGCGGGCGGCGCCGCTGTCGGTTCTTGTTGAACGCGATGCAGCACCGACACTTCCGCCAGCTCCGGCGGGGCGCCTTCGGCAAACAGGATGAGCACGCCTTCGCTCACAAGTTCCCGCGCCTCGTCGCTGACGGCCGTGATAATGGTGCTGAAGCATCGCATCGCGAATGGTCCTTTGATCAGAGGAAGAAACTGGCGGCCCAGGCGATCAGCACGGACACGGGTCCCATGATCTGCCGACTGAACAGGACCGCGGGCACGCCGATCTCGATTGTTTGCGGCGTCGCCTCCCCGAGCGCCAGTCCGACCGGCACGAAGTCGCAGCCGACCTGCGTATCGTAAGCAAACAGCGCCGGCAGAGACATCGCCGGGGCGATCGTGCCGTTGGCGATCTGCGGTCCGATGATCGCCACGCCGATCACCTGGGCGATGACCGCGCCTGGACCGAGGATCGGAGACAGGAACGGCAGGCCGCAGATCGCCGAGATGACGAGCAAGCCGAGGATGTTGTTCGCAAGCGGCCCCATCGGCCTGGCAAGCAGGTCGCCGATGCCGGTGTACAGGATCAGACCGATCAGCATGGTCACGAACGCCATGAACGGCAGGACGTTGCGAATCACCTGGTCGATGGTCTTGCGGCCGGCGTTGAAAAAGATGCCGACCACCTTGCCCATTCCACGACCGATCGAGGCGATCACGTCGATGAACCCGCCGGCGCCGCCCGCTGGCGCTTCGGCGGCCCTAGCGGCGCTCGTCGCCGCTCTCGGCGCCGTGGCGGTCGCCCCCGCCCCGACCGCTATGGCCGGCTCGGAACCATCGGCGAGCGTGATCTGGTCCATCCCAACGCCCGAGACATAAATGTCCTCGGTGATGTATTGCGCCAACGGCCCGGCCTGGCCGACCGGCGTCAGATTGATCGTCGGGATGCGCTTGCGAGGATAGACGCCGCAGCGCGCCGTGCCGCCGCAGTCCACGACCACGCAGGCCATTTCGCTCTCGGCCGGCGGAGCGCGGAAACCGTCGACGACCGTGCCCCCGGTAAGTTCGGCGATTCTGTAGGCGATGGGCGGGATTTTGCCGCCGGTGACCGCGACGATCTTGTCGCGCTCCTTTGTCGGCGTGATGACGAGCGGTCCGCCCCAGCCCTGCCGCCCGCGCGAGATCTTCACGGATTTGAATTGAACGTCGGTAGCCATAGGACTCTCCTCCCCCGATCTCAGAGTTCGACGCCCTGGCGGCGCGCCATGAACGCGGTGATGCGTTCGGTGAGGATGCCCTTGAGCAGGATGACGATCACGCCGACGATGAAGTAAAAGATCGCGACCGTGACGTGATAGGAGGGCGGGACCTTTCCTGCTTTCTCGAGCTCCAGCAGAGCAACGAGAACGCCGCCCCAGACGAAGTATTCGCCCGGGTTGGCGTGCGGGAACAGGCCAGTGATCGGGTGACAGAACGAAACAGCCGCGTCATAGAAGGCGGGCTTGTGCTTTTCTTCGAGGAACGTGCCGAAGGTATAGGCCATCGGATTGGTCAGGAAGAACATCGCGAGCACGGGCAAGACCGTATAGCGCGTCAAAGCCCATTTCCCCGCGGCGCGCGCGACGCCATGCACGCGGTCTTCGCCGACCAGGCCGATCAGGGCGTAAAAGGCCGTCATCAGCACGACGAGGGTCGGAATGATGCCGGTAACGAAGCCGGCGAACACCTGCCCGCCCTGCTGGAACACGCCGATGAAATGCTTGCCGATCGTCGTCAGCCAGCCGAGCTGTTCCTGCTGAGCGGCCTCCTTCACCTTGGCGGCGAAATCGGCGGGCGCCTGGGCCAGGACGATCATGTTGTGACCGACATGCGCCAACTGATCCGGGGGACCGGCCAACGCCGCGTATTCGGCCAAATGCTGACCGTGAGTTATCAAGTGTGCGACAAGCATGCTATTCCTCCCTGCTCCTTACCAATAGACCACGCCGGCTAGCAGAGTTCCGGCGAAGATCACGCCAACTTGAATGCAGCGCCAGAGGCCGCGCCGGTCACGCTCCCTTTTTGGGCTTCGACCTTCTCAATCTGTTCGATCGCCTTGGCGATGGCGACGCCGAGGCCCGAATCGAAACCGGAGCCCTCGACCTTCGCCTTGAGCTCGGTAAGCGACAGACCGTTGAGGTCGTCGCGGGCCTTGAACTTGGCGAACACGCTGCGCCCCTGCATCACGCGCACTGTTCGGACGATTTGGCTTGGATCGACAACCACCATGACGATCGCGCCCCTGCCCAGCTTGGCGGGCGCAGCCCCGACGCCAAGCATGCCGTCGGACCAGCCCTTGCGGAGTTCCTTAAACACCCCTTGATAATGCTGAGTTTGGCGCCAGACGCCGTACGCTTGCAGGGCCCATGCTATGACCAGGGCGAGAAGCGCATATTGCCACCAGGCCATTCCTTCCTCCGCCGAACAGCCGCGCCGCTTTTGCGAGCGGGTTTGCCATCATTTGCTCACCGTCATCCGAACACATGTATTTCGAATTGTCAACATGTATCATTTATACACGCTGACAATGTTCTATCGTGACGCCAATGCCCGAGGGATCGAACCGTTGGTTCGTTCGCATGGACCTCCGTCCGCGCCGAGGATGCGACCGGAGCTTTGGCGCTCGGCAAGGTCGCCGTTAAGAGGGCCTGCAAGTCCCTGATTTTTCGAGCCGCGGTCGATAAAATGGCGAAGTCTCTGGCGCCTCACGGGCGCGCTAGCCGTGTCGGCGCGCCGTCATCGCCTCAGCGCCGTGCGCCAGCAGAGCTCGGTATCATGGGGTCGGCCGCGGGCCGCTGGCTTCGCTTCGTCCAGCACGCCGTCGCGGACATGCCGACCCCCTCTCAGTCCTTCTCCTTGACGGTCAGGATTGCGGCCTTGACGGCAGGTCGGCTGCTGAAATACTGCGGAAAACTCCAGTTCGGCTCGACGCCCATGAAGACGTCGAAAAACCCGACTGCGGTGTCGGGATCCTGGTCGAAATTCTCCCGAAACGATTCCCATAGACGGACATCTTGCAAGTGGGGATTGTCATCAACGCGAACGTCGAAATCCTGGGCGAGGATCGCCTGTACGAGCCTGAGACAATAGGTCGCGTATAAATATCCTTCAGGCCAGAACTCGCAGACCCTCGCCATGGGCTCCGGCGGGATCAGGTTGTCGAATTGGCCCTGTCCGACCTTGCTCGCCGGATTGGCTCGGCAGAGTTCGCGCAACATGAGACCGGCGGCGAAGATCGCGAAATCCCGCCGATTTCGCCCGGAATACGGGCGCTCCCGTTCGAAGATGGTCGCCCACCGGAAGAAAGCGGACACCAACACGCGTTCGTCGACCAAATATCGAAAGTGAAAGCGGCGACCCATCTCATCGGCTTGCTGTTTGAAAGTCTCGCGAAACCAGCGCAAGCGCCGCACCCGGTGACGAAGATCTGAAATGTCGGTGAGATGACTCATGACTTGCTCGGTCATCACAGCTTCCCGATCAACCAGCCCACCCGCCCCTTCTTACAGGTCAATGTCCTTAGAAAATAGTGGGGCAGCGGCGCAAGCGCCTCCATCTTTCGGCGACCGACGCGCCTGGCGCCGGCCCAGGCGCGTCGGTCGCCGGACAGGCTGATGCAATCGCCCTTGCGCGCCGGTTCGTCGCCGCTCCAGGCGAAAGCGCAAAATATCCAAGGCCCGCCGCGGTCGAAAACATGCGTGCATCCCCCGTCTCTGTTCACGATCGCGTCGGAGACAATATTGATTTCGCCGCGGAACAAGGCTTTGGTCTCGGCAAGAAAGACACCCTTCCCCGGCATTTCGGCAGATTGCCGCTATACCAGTCGAAGTCCTGCACGGCGACAATTAAGATGGCCGGTTCATCGACAATTATCTTGGCCGGTTAGGGCGTCCGGCAGCGCCGGTTGAAGGGAGGGGCGAAAGCCCCGACCGGAAAGCGGCGCTGCCGGACGGCGGTTTCAATGTCCCCCTGAGGGACGTCGGCCGTTCGGCGTCGAGGGTGGTATCGCAGCTCAATAACCAACGATCTGAGCTCGATGCCGAACCTTCATGTGACCGACCGCCAGGTGATGCTCTACATGACCTCCCGTTCCCGACATCAAAACCAGGAAGCCGCAGCGGCCAGCGCCGGCTTCAGCGCGCGCACCGCGCGTCGCATCGATAACGACGCGCGTTTGCCATCACAAAAGAAGCAGCCGCGAACCTGGCGAACCCGGGCCGATCCGCTGACGGAGGTCTGGCCGCGGGCGCGGGAGATGCTCGAGATCCCCGGCGTCATGGCGGTGACGATTTTCGAGGACCTTCAGGATGAACTCGGCCCGGACGCTCTGCCCGACAGCGTCCGCCGCACGCTCGAACGTCGCATCGCAAAATGGCGCGCCCTTCACGGCGGCGACAAGGAGGTTTTCTTCCCTCAGCGCCATGATCCCGGCCGTCAGGCGCTTTCGGATTTCACCGTCGCCGACGGCCTCGCCGTCACCATCGCCGGCGAGCCCTTCCCTCACCGCCTCTATCATTTTCGGCTGGCTTGCAGCGGCTGGGAGCATGTGCGGGTGATCCTCGGCGGCGAAAGCTTCTCAGCCGTCGCCGAAGGCCTGCAGGACGCGCTTTGGAAGTTGGGCGGCGTCCCGCGCGAGCACCGAACCGACTCGCTGTCGGCGGCTTTCAAAAACCTCGACCGCGACGCCGAGCTTGATTTCACCAGGCGCTGCGGCGACTTGTGCCGGCACTACGGCATGGAGGCCACCCGCAACAATCCCGGCGTGGCCAATGAGAATGGCAGCATCGAGGCCGCCAACGGCCATATCAAGATCCGCCTCGACCAGAGGCTGCGGCGCCGGGGAAGCCGGGATTTTGACAGTCTCGGAGCCTACCGCGCCTTCGTCGGCGGCGTGTGCGACCGTCACAACGCTCGCCGCGCCAAGGCGGTCGCCGCGGAGCGCGAGACGCTCAAAGCGCTGCCCAAGCGTCGAACCACCGACTTCGCGACGGTGACTGCGAAGGTGACGCGCAACAGCACCATCAATGTCGATAAGGTCCTCTATTCCGTCCCGTCCCGGCTGATTGGCCACAGAATCGAAGTGCGTCTCTTCGACGACCGGCTGGAATGCTTCCTCGGTCCGGACCCGGTCATGCGCATGACGCGGGTGCGGACGGACCGCGCGCGCGGCCACGCGATCGATTATCATCATCTGATCGGCACGCTGCGCCGGAAGCCGCAAGCCCTGCGATACCTCGTCTACCGCGAAGCCCTCTTCCCGCGCGCCGCCTACACCCGCGCCTGGACCGTCCTGGACGACGCCCTGCCGCCCAGAGACGCCTGCCGGACGATGGTCGCATTGCTGGTTTTGGCGTCGACCCATGAAGCCTGCGAGATCGCTCTGGCCTCCCGTCTCGATGCGATCCTGGACTCCGGCCAGCTGCCCGACATCGCCAAACTCGAGAAGGAGTTCGCGAGCAAACCGATCCTGTCGAGCGAGGTCACGATCCCCGCGCCAAACCTCCAGGCCTATGATCGGCTTCTACCCTCCGCTTGCGAGGGAAGGCCATGACGGACACGACCATGGCCGACGCAACCTTCCTCGCCTCCTTGCTGACCGAACTGCGCCTGCCCAGCATCGCGCGCAATTGGCGGCGCATCGCCGAGTCCGCCGATCGCGACGGGTGGCCGGCCCAGAAAACGATCGCCGCGCTGATGGAGATCGAAGTCGCCGAGCGCGCCTCACGCCGCATCCAGCGTCATCGCGATCAATCCGAAGCGCCGCCCGGAAAAACCTTCGCCAGCTTCGATTTCGACGTCGCCCCGGGGGTGCGCAAACAGCAACTTCTGTCCCTCGGCGCCGGCGGAGACTGGATCAGGAACGGCGACAATCTCTTGCTGTTCGGGAAAAGCGGCACGGGCAAGAGTCACGCTATGGCGGCCGTCTGCCATGCCCTCATCGACGCGGGAAAGCGGGTGTTGTTCACCCGGACCATCGACATCGTTCAACGGCTTCAGACCGCGCGGCGTGACCTTTCCCTGATCGCCGCCCTGGAGAAGTTGGACAAATTCGACCTCATCGTGCTCGACGACCTCTCGTATGTCCGTAAGGATCAAGCCGAGACCAGCGTCCTGTTCGAACTCATCGCGCATCGATACGAACGGCACAGCATCGCCATTACCGCAAATCAGGCGTTTTCAGCCTGGAACACCGTCTTTCCGGACGCCGCCATGACTGCGGCGGCGGTGGACCGATTGGTCCATCACGCGACGATCATCGAAATGAATGGCGAAAGCTACCGGGAGCGCTCCGCCGCCCGCAGAGCCGCAAAGGAGGAAACCCCGGACTTGGCTTAGCTTTCCATCAGAACCCGTCGCGGGTGATTGCCGCTCACCGGACCCCCCACGACAATTACTCGGGCCACCGCCGAAAACAGTCAGCGACAAATAAAGTAGTTGTCGCCAAGACACCCTCTTGCCAAACGACAACTATGTAGTATCTTGCGCACCGCTACTCGACGACTGCCCGATTTGGCCAGTCTAATTGTCGCTAAGCGGCCTCCGTAATTGTCGCGCTGCACGAAGTCCCGACCTCCTCATGGTGCTCATGGTGAGACGCTATTGCATATGCAAAACCAGTCTGCAATGGAGAGAGAGCGCGCTCTAAGGGATAAGCCTTGCAAGGAGCACCGCTACTGGAGCATTGTCGAGAGCAAGCGCTGCGCCGGCGGCAAAGTGGTGCAGCGCCAGGTGTTTTAGCTCGGCGAAATCAACGACAGCCAGCAGGAAGCCTGGTGTCGGGTGATCCAGGCTTTCGACGAGGAGACGGAACAAGCCACCCAATTGGCCCTGTTCCCCGCCGATCGGCCGATACCCGCATACGCCGAGGGCCACGGCGTGCAGATCCGGCTCGGGGCCATGCAACTGCACCGGCCGCGGCAATGGGGCGCATGCTGGCTGGCCTGCCAGCTCTATGAGCAGCTGGAGCTCGACCGCTTCTGGGCGGAGCGTCTGCCCGACTCGCGCGAAGGAACCTGCTGGCGGCACATTCTCCAGACGCAGGTTTGCTACCGGCTCATCGATCCAGCCCCCGGGCTGAGACCCGGGGGGAATGGCGTCTGCATCGGCTGTGGTTCGAGCAAAGCGCCATGGGCGATCTGCTCGGCGAGGATTTCGCGCTGGTCGAGAAGAACGCGCTCTATCGTTGCCTCGACAAGCTCGTCGAGCACAAGCCGGCGCTGTTCACGCATCTGCGCCGACGCTGGCGGGATCTGTTCGGCGCGCGCTTCGACGTCCTTCTCTACGACCTGACCAGCACGTACTTCGAATCCGATCCGCCGGACGACGACAGCGACAAGCGCCGCTACGGCTACAGCCGCGACAAGCGTCCGGACTGCGTGCAGGTGGTCATTGCGCTCGTCGTGACGCCCGACGGCTTTCCGCTCGCCTACGAGGTTCTCCCCGGCAACACCTCCGACAAGACGACGCTGCGCGCCTTCCTTTCGAAGATCGAGGCGCAGTTCGGCAAGGCCGAGCGCATCTGGGTGATGGACCGCGGCATCCCCACCGAAGACGTGCTCGCCGAAATGCGGCAATCTGTAGCGCGACAATCTGGATGGGAAAGGGTTCTCATCCTGATTGTCGCGCCGCAGCAATCCGATCCGCCGGTCGCCTATCTGGTGGGAACCCCGAAGGGACGCCTCGGCAAACTGGAAAAGTCTCTCGTCGGCCTGCCATGGCATGAGGTGCGGCCGGGCGTCGAAGTGAAGCTCTTGGCCGAGGACGACGAGCTTTACGTGTTCGCGCAGAGCCGGGCGCGCATCGAAAAGGAGCGCGCCATGCGGAAGCGGCGGCTGAAATGGCTGTGGGCGCGCCTGGAGACGCTGGCGCAGATGGACCTCACCCGCGAGAGCCTGCTGATGAAGCTCGGCGCCGCCAAAGCCAAGGCCCCCGCGGCGTGGCGTCTCCTCGACATAAAGGTCGATCCGCACACCGCCGCCTTCACTTACGCGCTCAACCGCAAGAAGCTGCGCCAAACGCGCCGCCGCGAAGGCCGCTACCTCTTGCGCGCCAACATGTCCGGACGCGATCCTGCCGAGCTGTGGCGATTCTACATTCAGCTCGTCGAAGTCGAGGCGGCCTTCAAAAACCTCAAGCACGATCTGCAACTACGGCCGATCTACCACCAGCTGGAGAGCCGCATCAAGGCGCACATCTTCGTGGCCTTCCTCGCCTATTGTCTGCACGTCACGCTGCGCGCGAGGCTCCGGCCGATCGCCGCCGGCCTCACCCCGCGAGCCGTCCCCCGGATCAAGTCCGGGATCAAGTCCGGGGGTCGCCGGCATCCAGATGCTCGACGTCCACTTTCCCACCGCCGACGGCCGAACCCTGATCATGAGCCGCTACACCGAGCCAAACATCGACCACAACCTCCTCCGGCAACGCCTCGGCCTCGCCCTGCCGCCGCAGCCGCCGCCGCGCATCGCCGTTCCCGGCCGGCGGCGCAGCTCCCGTCGCGCCCCATGTCGTGGAGACCTTCCGCAGCCTACCCTTGATTCCACGCCCCTTTCCGCTCGCGCGCCACCTCAGTTGACAAAGTCGGGCTAGACCTGGACCTTGGCGGCCGCGTGATCCGCAATCCGGATCGACCGGCTCATGCGGTGATGCGCTCTTCGTTCGGCGACGGCTCACGCAGCACATAGCCGCGTCCCCACACCGTCTCGATGTAGTTGCGGCCGTTGGAGGCCATTGCCAGCTTCTTGCGCAGCTTGCAGATGAAGACGTCGATGATCTTGAGCTCCGGTTCGTCCATGCCGCCATAGAGATGGTTGAGGAACATCTCTTTGGTCAGCGTTGTCCCTTTACGGAGCGAAAGAAGCTCCAGCATCTGGTATTCCTTGCCAGTGAGATGCACCCTCGCCCCGTCGACTTCGACCGTCTTCTGGTCGAGATTGACGATCAGATCCCCAGTCACGATGATCGACTGGGCATGTCCCTTCGAGCGCCGCACAATGGCGTGAATCCGTGCGATCAGTTCGTCCTTGTGGAACGGCTTGGTGAGATAGTCGTCCGCGCCATGGCCAAGGCCTTTGACCTTATCCTCGATGCCCGCCATTCCCGAGAGAATTAGGATCGGGGT
Organism: uncultured Alphaproteobacteria bacterium; assembly: GCA_963770035.1. GTDB lineage: Bacteria > Pseudomonadota > Alphaproteobacteria > Rhizobiales > Beijerinckiaceae > Roseiarcus. The sequence continues at coordinate 30,952 of CAVYON010000019.1, forward strand.
CTTGATCTTAGTTACACGCAGAGATCGCAAGACTTCGTAACCGGACATGTCCGGCAAGTTGAGATCGAGAAGGATGATGTCGTAATCATACAGCTTCCCGAGATCGATGCCCTCCTCGCCGAGATCCGTCGTGTATACATTGAAGTTCTCGGACTTCAGCATGAGCTCGATGCTTTGCGCGGTCGCCGCATCGTCTTCGATTAACAAAACGCGCATTTTAGGCTCCCCGCCTCGCCTCTTGCTCTTTGACCGCGGTTTCGTACATCGCTTCTATACCCAGCCCTCGCGGGCGCGCCGTCGGACCAAAATCCAAACTGATTCGAAACGAAGATGGCGGCCATTGGTTAACAAATTGTGTTTCCTTTTTTCAACCCCCTTTTTCCTTCTGCGAGCATCACCAAGACCTTGACCCAAACAAGTCGTCGCGCGCAGATCTTCTAAGGCGCTGCCTTAGCGGTCGTTGGCAATAGATTCACCTACCTCGATATTTCTCCAATGTCATTTGCCGCTCCGAGTGTTTGAACCCGGTGCGAACCAAGAAAATCCCGCTCGATTGTTCAGGCAGTCCGTAAACGAATCGCTAACGCCTTTGGCGGGGCGACCGGCTGCTCGCGCGTTTTTGACTCTCTCCCGCCGCGGAACATTGGTAACAAAAACGAAACCTTCCGGCGCCAATGTGCCAGCGTCTCGTGGTCGTGAGTTCGAGGGCTTCGACGCCCTTGCAAGCAGTGTCGTAGGGAGCGTTCTCAAATGAAGTCGCGGGACACGTTGATCCGTCTGAAGCGCTTTCAGCTCGAGGAAAAGCGCCGTCGCGTTCGACAGATCGAGCTGATGATGGCCGAGTTCGCGCGGATTTCGGGAGAACTAGACCGCGAGATAGCCAATGAGGAAAAGCGCGCCGGCATCAGCGATCCGCGTCATTTCGCCTATCCGACCTACGCGCGGGCCGCCTCGATTCGGCGCGACAATCTCAAGAGTTCGATCGCAGAATTGACGACGCAACTCGATGAAGCTAGGGCCACGCAGGACGAGGCGCAGGCTGAACTCGTCAAGGTCGAAGCCATCGAGAGCCGCGACAAAGGGCTCGATCGTCAGATCGACGCCGCGATCCGGGCCTGAAGTCCATACGCGCCTGAGTCCATATCAGCGATCGCCGTCGACAGGCGTTCGACCGTTCCATGCTGCGCGGTTTGTCGCGTTGCAGCAACGCCCACGATGATCTAAGGCATGACCGGGCTGACGGATCAGGCCGCCTCCCAACCCGATCAAAGAGCCCGGGCTGGAGAGGCGTAGCCGCCAAACCAAGACGGTCGTGGGGAAGGTTTCATGCTGATAGGAGTGGCCGCGGAGACGGATCCCGCCGAAACGCGAGTCGCGGCGACCCCGGAGACCGTCAAGAAATTCATCGGTCTCGGCGCTGAGGTGGCGGTCGAGCGCGGCGCCGGCGACAAGGCCGGCGTCCCCGACAGAGATTATGAATCCGCCGGCGCCCGACTTGTCTCCGCCGCGGACGCGCTCGGCGCCGATGTGGTGCTCAAGGTACGCCGCCCCAATGCGGAAGAGATAGCCGCCCTGAAGACCGGCGCGCTGGTCGTCGCGGCGATGGATCCTTATGGTCACACCGACGTCATCGAGGCGATCGCCAAATCCGGCGCGTCGGCCTTTGCGATGGAGCTGATGCCCCGCATCACGCGCGCGCAGGTGATGGACGTTCTGTCGAGCCAGGCCAATCTCGCAGGCTACCGCGCGGTCATCGACGCCGCGTCGGAATACGGTCGCGCGCTGCCTATGATGATGACGCCGGCGGGCACCGTTCCGGCCGCAAAGATGTTCATCATGGGCGTCGGGGTCGCGGGCCTGCAGGCGATCGCCACGGGCCGACGCCTGGGCGCGATCGTCACCGCCACCGACGTCCGCCCGGCGACCAAGGAGCAGGTTGAGTTGCTCGGGGCGAAGTTCGTGGCGGTCGAGGACGAGGAGTTCAAGCAGGCCGAGACGGCGGGCGGCTACGCCAAGGAGATGTCCGACGCCTACAAGGCCAAGCAGGCGGCGCTAGTCGCCTCGCACATCGCCAAGCAGGACATCGTCATCACCACAGCGCTGATCCCTGGCCGGCCGGCGCCGCGCCTCGTCACCGCCGAGATGCTCCGGTCGATGCGGCCTGGTTCGGTCATCGTCGACCTTGCGGTGGAACGCGGCGGCAATGTCGAGCTCGCCATCGCTGGCGAACTCGTGACGACCGAAAACGGCGTAAAGATCGTCGGCTATTCCCATGTCACCCGGCTCGCGGCCACCGCCTCGGCTCTCTACGCACGCAACCTCTACGCCTTCGTCGAGACGATGATCGACAAGGCGAACAAGGCGCTTGCCGTGAACTGGGACGACGAGCTCGTCAAAGCGACCGGCCTCACCCGAGGCGGCGCGATCGTTCATCCCAACTTTCTGCCCAAATAGGCCCAACTCGCGGCCCGCACCACATCACCGGAGAGCCGGATGGATAATCTCGACGCTGCAATCGCCAAACTCAGAGCCGCGGCGGACGCCGCGCAGCAGGCCGCCCAGTCGACCCACGCGTACGCCGACCAGATCGCCGCCGCAGGTCATGCGGCCTCGGGCGGCGCGATCGACCCCTTCGTCTTCCGTCTCGCGATCTTCGCGCTGGCCGTCTTCGTCGGCTATTACGTCGTCTGGTCGGTGACGCCGGCGCTCCACACCCCGCTGATGTCGGTCACCAACGCCATCTCTTCTGTCATCGTCGTCGGCGCTCTCCTTTCGGTTGGCGTCGCCGGGGTCGATAGCGGGTCGGGCTTCGCCAAGTTCGTCGGCTTCGTCGCCCTCATCCTCGCATCGGTGAACATCTTCGGCGGCTTCCTCGTCACTGAGCGGATGCTGGCCATGTACAAGAAGAAGGGCTGACGGACGTGAACGCCAACCTCGCCGCCATCCTCTATCTCGTCGCAGGCGTCCTGTTCATCCTCGCGCTGCGCGGCCTGTCGTCACCCGCCACGTCCCGGCAGGGCAATCGCTACGGCATGATCGGCATGGCGATCGCCATCCTGACCACGCTCGCCCTGAAGCCGCCCTCGGGTTTCCTGTCTTGGCTGCTGGTCATCCTCGGCTTCGCCATCGGCGGCGGCCTGGGCGCCTGGCGCGCCCGCACCGTGCAGATGACGGCGATGCCGCAGCTTGTCGCGATGTTCCACTCGCTGGTCGGTCTCGCGGCGGTCCTGGTCGCCGCCGGCGCGCTTTACGCGCCCGAGGCTTTCGGCATCGCCGAGGGCGCCGGCATTCACCCGGCCAGCATCATCGAGATGTCGCTAGGCCTCGCCATCGGGGCAATCACGTTCACCGGCTCGATCATCGCCTTCCTCAAGCTCGACGGACGCATGTCGGGCGCGCCGATCCTGCTTCCGCAGCGCCACGTGATCAACGGCGGCCTCGGCGTGCTGCTGATCGTCTTCATCGTCATCTTCTACGCGACCCAGTCGCCCGTGTGGTTCTGGCTGATCGCGCTGGACTCGCTGGCGCTCGGCGTCCTCCTAATCGTCCCGATTGGCGGGGCGGATATGCCGGTCGTCATCTCGATGCTGAACTCCTATTCGGGCTGGGCGGCGGCGGGCATCGGCTTCACCCTCGGCAATCTGGCGCTGATCATCACCGGCGCCCTCGTCGGCTCGTCGGGCGCGATCCTGTCCTACATCATGTGTAAGGGCATGAACCGCTCGTTCATTTCCGTCATCCTCGGCGGCTTCGGCGGCGAGACCGCGGGGCCGGCCGGCGCCAAGGAGTCACGGCCGGTCAAGCAGGGTTCGGCGGACGACGCAGCCTTCATGATGAAGAACGCCTCCAAGGTGATCATCGTCCCGGGCTACGGCATGGCGGTGGCGCAGGCGCAGCACTCGCTGCGCGAGATGGCCGACATGCTCAAGAAGGAGGGGGTCGAGGTCAAATACGCGATCCATCCGGTGGCGGGCCGCATGCCCGGCCACATGAACGTGCTGCTCGCCGAGGCCAACGTCCCCTACGACGAAGTGTTCGAGCTCGATGACATCAACAGCGAGTTCGCGCAGGCCGACGTCGCCTATGTCATCGGCGCCAACGACGTGACCAACCCGGCCGCCAAGACCGACCCAAAGTCCCCCATCGCCGGCATGCCGATCCTCGACGTCGAACGGGCCAAGACCGTGCTCTTCGTCAAGCGGGGCATGGGCTCCGGCTACGCCGGCGTCGAAAACGAGCTCTTCTTCCGCGACAACACGCTGATGCTGTTCGGCGACGCCAAGAAGATGACCGACGCGATCGTCAAGGCGCTGTAGCGGGACGTCGCAATCATGGCGGACCGCTTGGCGAGAGGCGGCCTCGCCGCCCTGCTTGTCGCGGCTCCCGTAGTCGCCGCAGTTCCGCTGATCGGCCGCGCCCCCGCTCTGCGCGCCCAGGAAACCTCGCCGTCCGCCGAGGGCGCTCAGCCCGCTGACGAAGCTTCGCCTGAGCCGCTGCGGGAACGGTTCCGCTGGCCGCTGCGCGGCCCGATTGTCGAGCCCTTCAAGGCGGGGACGAACGACGGGATCGACATCGGCGCGCACCTCGGCGAGGCGGTCCACGCCGCGGCCGACGGCGTCTGCATCGCCGCCGGCGATCCGATCAAGACCTACGGCAAGCTTATCGTGCTGCGCCACGCCGACGGCTTCGTCACCGTCTACGCCGGCAATTCCGAGCTCGAGGTCAAGGAAGGCGACACGGTCCGGCGCGGCGAGACCATCGCCAAGTCCGGCGACAGCGGCGCCGGTGGCACTCCCCGGCTGCATTTCGAGCTGCGCAAGGACGGCAAGGCGATCGACCCGATCCGCTACCTGGTCCCCCTCTGAGGCGGTCTGCCATTTCCGAGTCCGTTTTGAGCTTTTTCAAGCGTTTGCGGCGCCTTTTTCGATTCGCCGGCGCCCTCGGACGGTGGCGTTCCGCGATCTGGCCGCCCCGTCGCACTGTTCGTGGCAACTTATATACGTATTACTTATGTTATTTCGTGATCCATTTCCAGCGATAAGGCGCCCTTCAACCTAGCCATCGTCACGCACATCACCTTCGCCGCCCGCATCCGCATGACGCCGTCAGCTGAGTCTTTTGACCCAACCGCCGGGAGCGGCGCCGGACGAACGGGGATCGTTGCTTTGCTCCGGCCGACCGGACTATGTCAGCGCAATCGCAGAAGCAAACAGGGTCGCGTTCGCCCGAAACCTGACGCGGGGGCGAAGGCGGCGTATACACTGATCCCAGTACCAAACGAGGGCGAACAAGGATGATTTTGATTTCCGGCGAAGCGCTGATCGACCTGATCCCCGATCCCGAACGGTCGAACGCTTACGACGCGGTGCTCGGCGGCTCGCCGTACAACGTCGCGATCGGCCTCGCGCGGCTTGGCTCGCACACCGCGTTCGTGTCGCGCATTTCCAAGGATGGGAATGGCGATGCGCTGGCTTCGGCGCTGGCTGACAACGGCGTCGACCTGACATACGTGCTCCGCGACGAGCGACCCAGCACCCTCGCCTTCGTCATGCGCGGCACGGCAAAAACCGGTTCGCGTTATGCCTTCTACCTCGACGCGACATCGTTCGACGGCCCGTGGCCCTTCCCGACAGATTGGCCGGAAGCCGGACGCCATTTGCACCTGGGCTCGATCTCGGCGGTCGATTCCCGGCACGGCGAGCGCGCGGTTGGGGCGCTGAATGCGGCGCGCCAGCGCGCGACCGTGAGCTATGATCCCAACATCCGCCCTCTGGTGACGCCGGACCGCGCCGCCGTCGCCGCGCTGGTCGAGCGGCAGGCGGCGCTCGCCCATATCGTCAAAGCCAGCGAAGAGGATCTTCGCTGGCTATATCCGGGCCGCTCCGTCGAGGCGAGCCTTGCGGCGTGGGCTGGAGCCGGACCGCGCTTTTGTGTCGCTACGCTCGGCGAACGGGGCGCGATCGCGATGCTCGGAGGCGAACTGATTCAGGCGCCCGCCCCGGAAATCGAGGTCGTCGACACGGTCGGCGCCGGCGATAGCTTCATGTCGGCGCTCCTCGCCGCCATGGACAGGGATTCGGCGCTCGGCGGCGCTTCGGCGGCGCCGGACCGCGCTGCGCTCGAGCGCTGGCTCCGATTTGCGGCCGCCGCATCAGCGATCACCTGCACGCGCAAGGGCTCGAACCCGCCGACCCGCGCCGAGGTCGAGGCTGCGCTCGAGCGCCAATCTTGACCCGGCATAGGCCTTTTGGCGACAAAGTGAAGCATTGCGGGGGCTCAACCGCGGGTCTAAGAAGCTGCGCAAACCAAACAGGATAGATCGCATGGCATCGACCGAAGTTGCGCGGGGCAAGCTGCGTCCGCGCCCGTTGTCGCCGCATCTCCTCATCTATCAATTCACAATCACGATGGTGATGTCGATCGTGCATCGCATCTGCGGCGCCGGGCTCTATGTCGGCGTGCTGTTGCTGGCGTGGTTCCTGATCGCGGCCTCGACGGACGCCGCGGCGTTCGGCGTCTTCTCGTGGTTCATCAGATCGATCATTGGACAGCTCGTGCTGTTCGGCTTCACCTGGGCGCTTTTCACCCACCTGTTTGGCGGCCTTCGCCATTTTATCTGGGACGCCGGCTACGGCCTCGAGGCGCCGACCCGCGATTATCTGGCCTGGGCGACCGCTGTATTCGGCTTCGGGCTGGCCATCGTCGTCTGGGCGATCGGCTATCTTGTCTGGTAAGGGGCGCTTCTGATGTCTGGCAATTCCGACGGCCTTCGCACACCTCTTGGCCGGGTTCGATTCCTCGGGTCCTCGCGCAAGGGAACGGGAGAGTCTTGGACCTTGCACGTCACCGCAATCGCGCTCGTTCCCTTGAGCCTCATCTTCGTCCTGATGATGCTCACGCTCCTGCACATGGATTACAACGGCGTGCGCGCCACGCTCGGCCAGCCCATCCCCGCAATCCTGCTCATCGCCTTCATCCTTGCCGGCGTCGTGCACATGCACATCGGCATGAAGTCGATCATTCTCGACTATGTCCAGGGCCATGCCTGCGCCTGGGCGCTTCTCGCCAACTCCTGCTTCGCCGTGCTGCTTGGCCTCGCCTGCATCTACGCAACGCTACGCATCAGCTTCACCTGAAAACGTAAAAGAACGGACCATCGCAATGGCGACGAACGGCTCTCCGGCTGCGAGCGCAGCAGCGCTCGGCGGCATGGCCTACCCGATCACCGACCACACCTACGACGTGGTGGTCGTGGGCGCGGGGGGCGCAGGCTTGCGCGCCAGCGTCGGATGCGCCGAGGCCGGCCTGAAGACAGCCTGCATCTCCAAGGTCTTTCCGACCCGCTCGCACACGGTCGCCGCGCAGGGAGGCATCTCCGCTTCGCTCGGCAACATGGGGCCGGACGACTGGCGCTGGCACATGTACGACACCGTCAAAGGCTCCGACTGGCTCGGCGACCAGGACGCCATCGAATATCTCTGCCGCAACGCGCCCGCTGCGGTCTACGAGCTCGATCACTGGGGCGTGCCGTTCTCCCGAACGGAAGAGGGCAAGATCTACCAGCGGCCGTTTGGCGGCATGACCACCGAGTTCGGCAAGGGCACCGCCCAGCGCACCTGCGCAGCCGCCGACCGCACCGGCCACGCGATCCTGCATACCCTCTACGGCCAGGGGCTGAGGGCGCAGTGCGCGTTCTTCATTGAGTTCTTCGCCATCGACCTCATCCGCGACTTCGAGGGCGCCGTGCGCGGCGTCGTCTGCCTCAAGATGGATGACGGCACGATCCACCGCTTCCGCGCCCAGACGACGGTGCTGGCGACCGGCGGCTACGGCCGGGCCTACTTCTCCTGCACTTCGGCGCATACCTGCACCGGCGACGGCAACGCCATGGTCTTGCGGGCGGGACTGCCGCTGCAGGACATGGAATTCGTGCAGTTCCATCCGACCGGCATCTACGGCGCCGGCTGCCTCATCACCGAGGGCTCGCGCGGCGAAGGCGGCTATCTCGTCAACTCCGAGGGCGAGCGCTTCATGGAGCGCTACGCCCCCTCGGCCAAGGACCTCGCCTCGCGCGACGTCGTCAGCCGCTCGATGACCATCGAAATCCGCGAGGGCCGCGGCGTCGGCAAGAACAAGGACCACATCTACCTGCACCTCGACCATCTCGACCCGAAGGTGCTGCACGAGCGGCTGCCCGGCATTACGGACCTCGCGCGCATTTTCGCCGGCGTCGACCTGACCAAGGAGCCGATTCCGGTCCTCCCAACCGTCCATTACAACATGGGGGGCATCCCGACCAACTATCACGGCGAAGCGCTGACCAAAGTCGGCGGCGATCCGGATTCGATTGTGCCCGGGCTGATGGCGCTCGGCGAGGCTGCCTGCGTCTCCGTCCATGGCGCAAACCGACTCGGCTCCAATTCGCTGATCGACCTCGTCGTCTTCGGCCGCGCCGCCGGTCTGCGCGCCGCCGAGAAGCTCAAGTCCGGCGAGCGTCAGGCCGACCTGCCGAAGGATAGCGCCGACCTCGCCCTCTCGCGGCTCGATCGTTTCCGCAACGCCAAGGGCCGCACGCCGACGGCTGAGCTCCGCCTCGCCATGCAGAAGATCATGCAGGCCGATTGCGCGGTGTTCCGCACTGACAAGACGCTCGCGGAGGGCAAGCAGAAGATCCATGAGGCCTGGCAGGCCGGCGCCGACGTCGCCATCACCGACCGCTCGCTGATCTGGAACTCCGACCTGATCGAGACGCTCGAGTACGACAACCTGATCGTCCAGGCGGTGGTGACGATGGAAGGCGCGCTGAACCGGCTCGAGAGCCGCGGCGCGCATGCCCGCGAGGACTACCCGAACCGGAACGACGCCGACTGGATGAAGCACACGCTGGCCTGGATCGACCCCAACCGGAAGGCGGTCAAGATCGACTACCGGCCGGTCCACACCTACACGATGAGCAACGACGTATCGTACATCGAGCCGAAGGCCCGGGTGTACTAGACCGGGAGACATTGTGGTCGCTGGGATTGGAGGAGGTTACCATGCAGCCAGCACCTGACTCGCCGGCGCCTGATACAATCGTTCTCTTCAACAGGAAATCAGTCGACGAAATGACCGCGGAAGGCGGCTGCGGCGACTGGCCAGTCGGGGATGACGTCGGCCTTCTGGACGCCAAAGGAATTCGGTACGTTCTGTGTATCCGCAATCGCAAGGAAGATCAGGTTCATCACCGCAAACCTTACTTTTTTGCCATGCTGGCCGGGACTCCAGATTTGGCTCGTGGAAGCTGTTGTGATCTTGCGACTCGGAAGGCTCACGAGGGGAGGAAACTCTTCGAGCTGGGAAAGTGTGCCCAACTGACTCCAGATGATATTAGGATACCGAACGGCTTTCAGGTGCCACAAAACCCTTCTTATCGAAGAATTTCCGACTTTGAGCTTGATATTTCAGCGCTGCCCTTGGTCGAATTCCACGCCTTATTACCTGCGAGCTTCGAATGACCCAGATCGTCCTGAACCATATCGACGACGCGGTGATCGCCAAGCTCGCCGAACTCGCGCGCGGAAATCATCTGTCCGTCGAGGAGCAGGCGCAGAGGCTGCTCGTCGAGGCGGTTGACATGGTCGACCGGCGCCGACGTCGGCTCGAAATCGCGGATCGAATCGCGGCGATGACGCCCAAGGGAATCGTCCAGACGGACAGCACGATCCTGCTCCGCGAGGATCGCGATCGATGACCTTGGTTGTGGACGCTTCGGTTGCCGTAAAGTGGCTGGTGGACGAGCCCGAGCGCTTAGCGGCGCGCAGCCTGCTCGATCGGAGCGAGCAATTGCAAGCTCCGGATTTCGTCTTCGTCGAAACGGCCAATGTCCTTTGGAAGAAAGTCCTTCGCGGCGAACTGACCGCTCAGCAGGCTGTTGAAGGCGTCAACTCGTTGCCACGCCTGTTCGAAACGATAATACCCTCCACCCTTCTCGTCGCGCGCGCTCTGAGGATGGCGATTGAAATGGCCCATCCGGTATACGATTGCCTGTATCTCGCGTGTTGCGAACATGTTGACGCCGATCTCGTGACGGCCGATGCCAGGTTTGCGGCAAAAGTCCGGGCGACATCCCTCGGCGACCGCGTTCACGGTCTTTCCAAATTTGGCGCTGGCGCGCGTTGACGAATTCGAACTTTCAAAGGCTGTCTCATGGTTCAATTCTTCCTGCCCAAGAACTCCCGCCCGACCAAGGGCAAGTTGTGGCCGAAGCCGTCCACCGCCAAGCGGGTGACGGAATTCCACATTTATCGCTGGAATCCGGACGACAACGAAAACCCGCGGATGGACACCTATTTCGTCGACCGCGACGATTGCGGGCCGATGGTGCTGGACGCACTGATCTGGATCAAATCCAAGATCGACTCGACCCTCGCCTTCCGCCGCTCCTGCCGCGAGGGCGTGTGCGGCTCGTGCGCGATGAACATCGACGGGCTGAACACGCTCGCCTGCACCAGAGGCATCGACGAGGTCAAGGCGCCTGTGGTGATCCGTCCCCTGCCGCATGAGCTGGTGGTCAAGGACCTGGTGCCCGACCTCACCGTCTTCTACGCTCAGCACGCCTCGATCGAGCCCTGGCTCAAGACGTCGACGCCGGCGCCCGAGAAGGAGTGGCTGCAGTCGCCGGAGGACCGCGCCAAGCTCGACGGCCTTTACGAGTGCATCCTGTGCGCCTCGTGCTCGACCTCCTGCCCGAGCTACTGGTGGAACGGCGACAAGTACCTCGGCCCAGCCGTCCTGTTGCAGGCCTACCGCTGGCTGATCAACTCGCGCGATGAGGCGCGCGGCGAACGGCTCGACAACCTCGAGGACCCGTTTCGCCTCTACCGCTGCCACACGATCATGAACTGCTCGAAGACCTGCCCGAAGAATCTCAACCCGGCCAAGGCGATCGCCGAAATCAAGGCGATGATGATCGAACGGCACGTCGGCTGACGGACGGCTCCTTTGCCCCGATCGGGGCGCAAGCGCGCGATGACATCGGGACGCGACAGCGAACCCTCACCCTGCCGCTTCGCGGCTTCCCTCTCCGCATAGTCCTTCACAAATGACGGGCGTCCTTCAGACACCCTAAGGTGAGAGGGGCGGCCCCCGCCCCTTTCGGCGAGACGCGGCGATGCAGAGGCGCAAGCGCACCCGACGTTCACCAGATCGGCAATCCCGTCGAAGGACCCGGCTTCGTCGGGGCCGTGCGGCGGCGCGCGCTGACGGCGCGGGCTCGGACGGGCGCCTTCCTTGGCCTTGGCCTCTGAAGGTTTGTCGACGCGCTTGGCGGTCCGGGCCCCTTCCCCTCCAACATGGAATCTTAAGGGGTTGCTCCGAATATTGCGCGTCAAGGTTGTCGCCCCGCAACCCGACGAGTTATCGCGCCAGCGTTAGCGCGAAGGTTTAACGTGTCGACAGCCAATGCTGAAAGCTTTAGCGCGTTTTTTCGCCGAGCAAAGAGATCGACGCCTCCGCGTCGTCGTCGATCCGAGCGTAGATGAGCAAGCTCGTGACTGCGCTCGTTGCTTGACCGAGCAAAAAGAGGCGCGGTTGGGTTACTTCATAACGCAGGCGCCCGGCGCCCTGGCCATGTTCGATCGGGACATGCGCTATCTTGCGGCGAGCCGGCGCTGGCAAAGCGTCTTCCGCCTCGAAGGCGACCTCGTCGGAAGGTCGCATGGCGATACTTTTTTTCCCGAGACGCCCGCGCACTGGAAAGATCTGACGCTCCGGGCCCAGGCCGGCGAAGTCGTCAGCGATGATCGCGTGCGTTTCACAGGGGCGGAAAGGGGCGTGCAGTGGCTGCGGTGCGAGTTGCAGCCGTGGCGCCGCCCGGATGGCGCGACCGGCGGCATTGTGGTTTATGTCGAAGACATTACCGACAATGTGGTCGACCAGGAACGCATGCGCCAGAGCGAGGCGACCTTGCGGGCGATCGGCGACAATCTGCCCGACAGCGTCGTCTATCAATACACGCGGGATCGGGCAGGAAACGCGCAATTCCTTTATATCAGCGCCGGCGTCGAAAAGCTGACGGGCGTCACGGTAGAAGAGGCTTTGGCCAACGCCGATGCGTTGTACGCGCAAGTCCTACCCGAATTTTTGCCAAAGCTGATTGCGGCTGAACAGGCCGCCAAGCGAGACCTGACCGATTTCGCCGTGGAGGCCCCGATCCGCCGAAAGGATGGCGAAGTCCGTTGGATGCGGCTGCGGTCGCGTCCGGAGCGACGGGCGAACGGCCCGATCCTATGGAACGGCGTTTGGACGGATATCACGGCAAACGTCGCCGACCAGGAAAAGCTGCGCCAAAGCAAATCGATGTTGCGCGCGATGGGCGACAACCTGCCCGACAGCTTCGTCTACCGTTACAAGCGCGACGCGACTGGAAACCCACACTATCTGTATATCAGCGCCGGTATTGAGACGCTCACCGGCGTTACGGTTGAAGAGATTATGGCCGACGCCGGTGCGCTGTATGCGCTCGTCCTGCCGGAATATTTGCCAAGGGTGTTGGCGGCTGAACAAGCCGCCAAGCGCGATCTGAGCGACTTCACAGTGGAGGCCCCGATTCGCCGCAAGGATGGCGAAGTGCGTTGGATGCGACTGCGTTCTCGCCCGGAACGACAAATGAATGGAGAAATCGTCTGGAATGGCGTTCAGACGGACATCACAGAAAGCGTCGCCGACCAGGAAAAGCTGCGCCAAAGTGAGGCCATGCTGCGAGCCATTGGCGACAGCCTGCCTGACAGCGCCATCTACCAGTGGACGCGCGACCGGAAGGGCGTCGCAAGGTATCTTTACGTCAGCGCCGGCATCGAAAGGCTGACCGGCCTTTCGGTCGAGCGGTTTCTTGTCGACACCGGCGTTGTGCTCTCGTTGGTCCTGCCCGAATACCGTCAGGCGCTCGTGGCGGCCGATCAAAAGTGCCAGCGCGAGGTGTCTGACTTCGACGTGAAGACGCCAATTCGCCGCACGGACGGCGAGGTGCGCTGGGTGCGGATGCATTCGCGGCCCGAACCGCAGCCGGACGGACAAATCATTTGGAATGGCGTTTGGACTGATATTACCGAGGCCGTCGCCGACCAGGAACGGCTGCGCCAAAGCGAAGCGACGCTGCGAGCGATCAGCGACAACCTGCCCGAAAGCGCCGTCTTTCGTTGGACGCGCGATCAGAACGGTGTCGCGAGATACCTCTACGTCAGCGCCGGCATCGAAAAGCTGACCGGCCTCACCGTCGAGCAGGTTCTCGCCGACGATGATGCCATGCGGACGCAGGTCTTGCCCGAATATCTTCCGACGCTTACGGAGGCTGAACAATATTCCCAGCGCAGCGTGTCTGATGTCGCCGTGGAGATTCCAATTCGCCGCGTTGACGGCGAAGTCCGCTGGATGCGGCTGCGTTCGCGCCCCGAAAGGCAGCCGGACGGACAGATCATTCGGAACGGTGTTTGGACGGACATCACGGAGAGCGTCGCCGACCAGGAAAGGCTGCGCCGGAGCGAAGCGAGCCTACGTGCGATCGGCGACAACCTGCCCGACAGCGTCGTGTATCAGTATACGCGCGATCCGGAAGGCAAATTTAGGTTTCTGTATATCAGCGCGGGCGTCGAAAAGCTTACTGGCGTTACGGTCCAGGAGGCTCTGGCCGACGCCAAAGTGTTGTACGCGAAAGTCCTGCCCGAATTTCTGCCCAAGCTGTATCAGGCTGAGCAAGCCACCGGGCGCGACCTGACCGATTTTGCGGTGGAACTCCCAATTCGCCGCAACGATGGCGAAGTGCATTGGGCGCGGCTGCGCTCTCGTCCCGAGAGACGGGCGGACGGCTCGATCATTGGGAACGGCGTTTGCACGGATATCACCGAGGAGAAGCGGCTCCAGGCCAAGTTGCTCGAGGCGGCTCAACGCCAATCCTTCCGGCTCGAACTGTCCGACGCGATCAAACCGCTGCATGACCCCTTCGATATCATCGCGGTCGTCAGTGAACGCCTCGGCAAGCAGTTGGGCTGCCATCAGGTCGCCTATGCAGAGATAGACGCTAAGCAGGAATATGCGATCATAACGCGCGAATGGACCGACGGATCGATGCCGACGAGCATCGGCGTCCACAGACTTGCGGATTATGGCTTCGCCCTCCTCGACAACCTGCGCTCCGGCAACGTCAGCGCCGTCGACAACGTCGCCGCGGACCCGCGTCTCGGAGCCGATATCGCGGCGGCAAACCACCTCGCTCGGCAGATCGGCGCATTTCTGCGGGTGCCCCTCGTCAAGGACGGAAAGCTCGTTACCGCGCTGTCGCTTCACCACCGGGAGCCGCGTCACTGGAGCGCGATGGATGTGTCCTTGGCGGAAGACGTCGCCGAGCGAACCTGGGAAGCGATCGAGCGCGTGCGCGCCATGGAAGCGCTGCGCGGCAGCGAGGAGCGTCTCCGCTACGCCCTGAGGTCGGCCAACGCTGGGACATGGGAATGGGATCAGGCGACCAATACAAATATCTGGTCCGACGAAGCTCGGCGGCTCTACGGACTTGACCCGCGGTGCGGTGAGCCGACATCTGCCGCCTGGCTGGAGACCATCCATCCCGACGACCGCGATGCAGTCGTGCGCTCTGTCAGTGAGTCCATCGCGGCGGGCCGGGAAATCGAAGTGGAATGGCGGACCAACGAATCCGGGGACGCGCAGCGCTGGCTGATGTCCCGCGGCGGCCCGATGCATTTTGGCGATCGCCTCACCGCACGCTACACGGGCGTCGTGATCGACATCACCGACCGAAAGAAGTCCGAGGAGAAGATCGGGTATCTGGCCCTGCACGACACGCTGACCGGCCTGCCGAACCGGGCGGCCTTCAACCAGCGCCTGGCCGCCGCGATCGCCAAGGCCGACAAGACCAGAACGTCGGTCGCCGTTCTGTGCATGGACCTCGATCGCTTCAAGGAGGTCAACGACGTTTTCGGCCACGCGGTCGGCGACGAGCTGTTGCGGCATGTGACCCAGCAATTCCGGGCGGTGGCGGATGGGGCGCAAATCGCCCGCGTCGGTGGCGATGAGTTCACCTGCATCGTATCCGGGAAATCGTTGCCCGCGCGCGCCTCGGATCTCGCCGAGCGGTTGCATGACGCGGGCGCCGGGATTTTCGATATCGACGGCAGGGAGATTCGCATCAGCATCAGCATCGGCGCCGCGCTCTATCCGGACCATGGCGATGTCGAAGCGGTGCTCGCCAATGCTGACGCGGCGCTCTACCGGGCCAAGGCGGAGGGCGGCGGCATCTGCTTTTTCAATTCCAGTCTGGACACGCGCTTGCGCGACCGTCGCGCGCTCGTCAAGGACTTGGAAACCGCCGTCGATCGCAATGAGTTGCTGCTCCATTACCAGCCGCAGGCGGGCGCGAACGACGACATTTTCGGCTTCGAAGCGCTTTTGCGCTGGCGCCATCCCCGGCGCGGACTCGTGCCGCCGGCGGAATTCATCGCCATTGCGGAAGAAAGCGGACTGATTGCGCCGATCGGCGAATGGGTGCTGCGTGAAGCCTGCCGGGAGGCGGCGTCATGGCCGCTGCCCAAGACTGTCGGAGTCAATCTTTCGCCCAAGCAATTCCTCAAGGACGGGCTGCCTCAGTTCGTCCACGCGGTTCTCCTGGAAACGGGCCTGGCGCCGCATCGGCTCGAACTCGAGATCACCGAGAGCGTTCTGATCGACGATTTCTCGAGGGTGTCGGCGATGCTGCGCCAATTGAAAGCCTTGGGCGTGCGCGTGGCGATGGATGACTTCGGCACGGGCTATTCGTCGCTGTCCTACCTCCACTCGTTCCCATTCGACAAAATCAAGATCGACGCCTCGTTCGTTTCGAGCCTGCACGTCAACCCGAGTTCCGAAGCGGTCATCCGCGCGATTGTCGGCCTCGGTGGCGGGCTGGGCGTGCCGCTGATCGCCGAGGGTGTGGAAACTGAGGAACAGCTCGAGTTCCTGCGAGCGGCCGGATGCCCGGAAGCGCAGGGATTTCTGATCGGAGCGCCGCAACCGATCGAGGTCTATGCGGCCGTCGTCGGCCGATCGACCGTGCGCGTCCTGCCGGCCGAGGACACGATCTGCATGAACACCTTCGACGGGTTCGCGCCAGGCGCCGCCTTGTCCAGCCGAACAGGGACGGGTTAGGCTTATCCGCCGCAATTGACCCCCGGGCGAGCGCCCGTCGCTAGGCTGACGCTCCCGCCAGCTTCTCGCTCGCCTCCCACAGCCGCCTTGCCTCGTCGTCGCTGCGGGCTGCGGCCGAGGGTCTGGCGACCTTGCGTTTGGCGAAGTACTCGCCCGTCACGTTCGCGACCTCGGGCGAGGAGGCGAGATAGACGAGCGTGTCCGCGCCCTTTTCAGGTGTAAGGAAAAGGCGCCGGGCAAGGGGAAGCATGAAGCCCGTCAAGCCCCCGGCCGAATCGCCGAAACGAGTTGCAACCGCGCCGGGATGGAAGCAATTGGCGGTGACTCCCGTCCCGGCGAGACGGCGGGCGAGTTCGCGGGTGAACAGGATGTCGGCCAGTTTCGAGCGGGCGTAAGCCTGCCAGCCGTTGTAGCGCTTCGCCCCCTGCAGATCGGAGAAATCGAGGCTCGCCTGAGCCATCGAAGAGGTCGAAACGATCCGCGACGGCGCGGACGCAATCAGCTTTTCGCGGAGCGCCGCCGTCATGACGAAATAGGCCATGACGTTCAGCGCGAAGGTGAGCTCCAGCCCCTCCGGCGTCACGTGGCGCGCGCTGAACAGGGCGCCGGCGTTGTTGATCAGCACGTCGATGCGCGGCTCGCTCGCCGCGATGGCGAGACCGGCGCGCCGGGTCTCCGCCATGCTCGAAAGATCGGCAAGACGCAGCTGATGTCCGAGCCCCGGCGCCGCGGCTTCGAGCTTCGCCAGCGCCCTTTCGGCGCGCTTCTCGTCGCGCGCCACGAAGACGATTCGCGCGCCCAATTGGGCGAGCGCGAGAACTGCGGCCTCGCCGATCCCGGAGGTGGCGCCGGTGGCGACCACGGTCTTGCCCTGCATGCTCATGAACGCTGTCCCACTGTCCGATAGCCCGCCGGGACCTTTGCTGATCGACAACCTTTCGGCCAGTCCTTATGAAGTCAGCGACGGACTCTATCCCATGAGGACCATAGCGGTCGCCAGGCTCCTGAGCCGCTCTGCGATCTCCATCCTCGCCGCTTCCCATCGACGCGGCGCTTTGTTTCGGCGACAATGTCAATCGAGCAAGGCTGAAAACCTGAGGGATCGCCCATGAGCGACGAGACTCGCGAGTTTGCCGGAAAGACGGTGCTGGTGACCGGCGCCACCAAGGGGATCGGGCGCACCACCGCCAGGCTGCTCGCGCGCCGCGGCGCCACCGTTCTGGCCCTTGGGCGCACCCACGACGAGCTCGCATCGCTCGCCGCCGAAATCGGCTGCCGGACCCTCGCCGTCGATCTCGCCGATCTCGAGGCGACGCGGGCGGCGGTCCGCGCCCATCTGCCGTTCGACCTTCTGGTCAATTGCGCAGGGACCACGGCGCTGGAGCCCTTCGTCGATTTCTCGATCGAAACCTTCGACCGCATCATGACGGTCAACGCCAAGGCGCCGCTGGTCGTGGCGCAGGAATACGCCCGCGACCGGATCGCGGCGAAGCAGCCGGGATCGATCGTCAATGTCTCCAGCGACGCGGCTTTCCTGGGCGTGATCGACCATACCGCCTATTGCGCGTCGAAAGGGGCGCTGGACGCGGCGATGCGCGTCATGGCCAACGAGCTCGGGCGGTATCGAATCCGGGTCAACAGCGTCAACCCCACGATTACGCTGACCGACATGGCGCGGCTCGCCTGGAGCGATCCGGGCCGCTCCGCGCCGCGTCTTTCGCGCATGCCGATCGGGCGGTTCATCGAGCCGTCCGAGGTGGCGGAGGCCATCGCCTTCCTGCTCTCCGACCGCGCCTCGGCGGTGACGGGCGCCTCGTTCCGCGTCGACGGCGGCTTTGCGATCGCCTGAACGTACTCGACCGGCGATTGGCGTCCCCTGCCCTCACCGCCCTTCGACAGACGGGCGTGCTTCCGAACGCCATATGAGCTTGCCTCCCCCAAAAGAGCTTGCGCCCGGGCGGGAAGCCGCCAGCGTTACGCTGCAAATATGGCGGCGCCCTTCGTCTTGCGGTAGCCCAAGAACCCGAGGCCCGCAAAGCCCAGCGTCAACATCGCCCACGTGGCAGGCTCGGGGACACCGGAAACCGCGCCGACGTTGCCGGTATGGCCCGTCTGGTTCGCCTTCGCCCAGATGTCGCTGACGAAGTACACGCCCTTATTGGCCTCGAAAGAGTTGAGCGTCAGGCCAGGAGCGGAGATGTCGAAGCTGAAGGAGGTCTCGACCGGCGGATGGCTCGCGTGCCGAAAATTGATCACATAGGAAAACGACCCGAACGGCGCCGCCCCGTGGCTGCCGGCAGACTGGGCGCCGTTCGCTGTAAATGGCGCGAGGAGATCGCTGATCGTGATGGAGGGATCGCCCGCGAGGTTGAAGACCAAAGCGTGATGTTGCGGGTCGCTGCTGTCGTGGAAGGCGCCGGAGGTCAAGGTTACCGTCACCCCGATGACGCCTGGCGATTCCAGTTCAGTGGTGACCGAGCCGACCGGAGTTGACGGAGAGGCTCCGCAACCGCCGCTGCCGCTGCCGCTGCAGCCATCCTGCGTGAAACTGTAGACGTTGGCTTGGGCGCCGGGCGCGGCGCAAAGCGCTGCGAGAGCGCCTCCCAGCGCCAGAATGCTTCGAACGGATGACCTCATATGACCCCCCCCAAAAACTGCATGTGTCCGACCTTCTGTTAACACAGGTTCGCATACATTGTCAACATCCCCCTAAGCGCCCACCGAGAGATGTATGAACGCGGTTAAGGCCCAGACAGGAAAGGCCGGGCGTCGTGCCCGGCCTTTCAAACGGTGTGGCGCGCAGGACAACCGCTTTAGGCGGCGCTCTGTCTCGGCTCGGGCATGTGCCCTGCGGCGTAGACGCGCCACTGCGCGTCGAATAGCGCCGTTCCAAAGTCGACCGCATCGCCCGCCGCCTCGCGCATCAGCGAGAAAGGCGTCGGACGGCGCGCGCGCAGGCGGCCCGTCAGGTTGCACTCCTCGAAGGTGAACTGCGTCTTGAACTTCTGCGCCAGTTTCCGCATGCTGATGTTGTCGGGCAGGCAGATGATCTCAATCGTCTCGACCCCGTGGTTCGAAGCCGCGCGCTGGATCCGTCGGAACAGCTTCTCGCCGATGCCGCGCCGGCGATAGCCTTCCTCGACCGAAAATGCGGCTTCGGCGTGGATGTGCCGGCCGAACGGAGCCTGCTCGCTCCAGATCGCCATGTTTGAGCGCAGCTCGGCCGCGCCGACGAGTTCGCCCTCGATATAGGCCCCGTACAGGAGGTCGCCCTGACCGAAGCAATGCTCGGCGTAGTGAACCAGAAAGTCGTCCGACATCCCCCCGCCGAACCGCTCGTGCCGGCTGCGCGGATCAAGCCGCAACAGGTGGTCGCGGTAGGCCTCCATGTCAGAGGGCCAGAGCCGCCGGACCTCGACGTTTGATGATTTGCTCTCGCTCA
This sequence comes from uncultured Alphaproteobacteria bacterium, assembly GCA_963770035.1. Lineage (GTDB taxonomy): Bacteria > Pseudomonadota > Alphaproteobacteria > Rhizobiales > Beijerinckiaceae > Roseiarcus. The sequence continues at coordinate 50,567 of CAVYON010000019.1, forward strand.
TTTTGTCCTCGCCGAACTTCGCCTCGGCGTCATCATTCCCCGCGAATCATTATGGTGCACTGCACCATAATTTTCAAGGCGAAAGATTTATTTTTCACAGATCCTTTCCGATTTCCAAAAGGACCTTACCCAGCGCCTGGCGCTTCGAGATCGCCTCGAAAGCCTCGAGATACTTATGCAACGGAAACCTTGCATGTATATGGACTCTCAAGGCCCCATTTTCGGCCCAGGACAGCAACTGCGCCATATTGTCGCGGTTGACCTCCGGCTCCCGGGCGACGAAATCGCCCCAATAGACGCCGCGGATGTCGCAGCCCTTGAGCAATGTCAGATTCAGCGGCGGCTTTGGGATTTCGCCCGACGCGAAGCCGATCACCAGGAGGCGCCCCTTCCAGGCGAGCGACCGCAGGGCGGCTTCGGTGAGCGGGCCGCCGACCGGATCGTAAACGACGTCGACGCCCTTGCCTCCGGTCAGCGTCTTGAGCCGGGCGCGGAAATCCTCGGTCGCGTAGTTGATCGTATCGGACGCGCCGTAGCGGCGGGCGAATTCAAGCTTCTCGTCCGACGAGGCGCAGGCGATCACGCGCGCGCCCATCGCCTTGCCGATCTCGACCGCAGCCAGGCCGACGCCGCCGGAGGCGCCGAGCACGACGAGGCTCTCGCCGGGCTTGATGTCGGCGCGTTGCTTCAGCGCGTGCAGCGTCGTGCCGTAGGCGATCGACAGACCCGCGGCCTTGTCGAGCGGCAGGCCGTCCGGCACATGGGCGAGGCGACTGGCGGGGACGGCGATCGCTTCGCGCGCCGCCCCGTAGCCGGTCGAGCCCATGACGCGGTCGCCGATGGCAAATCCGGTTACACCGGGGCCGACCGCGGCGACTCGGCCGGCGAACTCGCCGGCCGGCGAAAACGGCGGTTCGGGCTTGAGCTGGTACTTGCCCTCGATGATCAGGGTGTCGAAGAAATTGAGCGCCGCATAGACGATGTCCACCACGACTTCGCCCTGCCGCGGCGTCGGCGGATCGATGTCCATCACCTTCAGCGTTGATGCAGGACCAAGCGACGGACAGATCAGGGCTTTCATCCTCGTCTCCTCGTTTTACACATTCTTCATTAACCAAGGGCAGGTTTACAAGGCCTACCCGGCGGCGCAAAGCGCCGAGCCGGAATTTCGCCCCGATCCCACGGCAAGGGGCTGACGCGCCGGCAGCGGGCGGCGACAGGTTCAAAGGGTTGAGGCTTATGAGATCTCGCAGCGTTTCGTCTCGTTGGCGCGCCTGCGCCACCACGGCCGCGGCCATCGTCGCCCTGATTTCGGCCCTCGCCGCCGCCGATGCGGCGACGAAGAAAGTTGAAAAGAAGGGGGAAGCGGCGAAGCCCAACCTGGTCGCGAGCTTCGGCGACTGGAACGTGTTCGTGGGCCAGGTCGGCAAGGGCAAGATCTGCTACGCGCTCGCCCAGCCGAAATCGCGCGAGCCTACCGCCAAGCGCGAGGCGGGCTACGCCTTCATCTCCGACCGGCCGGCCGAAGGCGTGCGCAACGAGGTGTCGTTCATCATGGGCTTCGAGGTCGCCGGGGGCGCGGCGACGCCTGACAAGCCCGAAAAGGCCGAGAAAGCCGACACGAAGCCCAGCAAGACGAAGGCGAAGGCCGAGGCCAAGGCGAAAGCCGAGGCCAAAGGCAAGGCGGCCCCGGCGCCTGTCGCCACGGTTGGCGAGGAGACGTTCGACCTCCTTCCCAAAGGCGCCAATCTCTGGGTGAAGAACGCCGCCCGCGAGAGCGCCCTCATCGCGGAGATGAAGAAGGGTGTGACGCTCGAAGTGAAGGCCGTCGGGGCGAAAGGCGGCGACACGACCGACAGCTATTCCCTCACCGGGTTCTCCCAGGCCATGGACCGGCTAGCGAAGGAATGCCCGGGCAAGGGGTGACCCCTCGTCGCCGCGACCCTTGTAGGGCGGGGTCGTCGACCCCGCCGGGCGCGGTCAGCGACCGCGCCCTACAGCGGGTCAGCGCGGCTTCTTGGCCGCAAGCTGGTAGTTGACGCCGAGGTCGCTCGACAGCCGCCAGGTCCGGCGCAACGGATCGTACGCGACCCCCTTCCGCTCTACGACTTTGAGCCCCGCCCGTCGCACCGCCAGCGCCAATTCCTCGGGCGTGACGAACTGTTCCCAACGGTGCGTACCAGGCTTGAGCCAGCGCAGAAGATATTCAGCTCCGACAATGGCTAAGGCGAAGCTCTTCAGAGTCCGATTGAGGGTCGAGGCGAGAAAGAGACCGCCGGGTTTCAGGAGCGAGGCGGCCTCGGCGACGAAGCGCGCCGGATCGGCGACGTGCTCGACGACCTCCATGGCGGCGACGATGTCGAACCGCGCCTCTTCTGCGGCCAGCTCCTCGACGGTCGCGGCGCGATAGGCGAGCTTCGCGCCGGTCTCCTCGGCGTGGCGGCGCAGCGACCGCGATCGAGGCCGGCGCCGGGTCGATCCCCAAGACGTCGGCGCCGAGCCGGGCGAGCGGTTCGGCGAACAGCCCCGCGCCGCAGCCGACGTCGAGGACCTTGAGGCCCGCGAGCGGGAGGCCGGCCTCGGCCTCGCGGCCGAAATGGCGGGCGGCGACGTCGCGCGCCCAGGCCACCCTGACCGGCGTCAGGCGATGCAACGGCGCCATCGGCCCGTCCTCGTCCCACCAGGAGTTGCCCAGCGCATCGAAGCGCGCGACCTCGCCGACAATGACGCTGGGGGCGGATTGCGCGTTCATTGGACCTCGCTTCGCTGTGGCGACCAAACGCCGCACAACCCCGCCACCGGAAGATCGAACGCGTCCCGGCGCCCACAAGCGGGGCGGGAGCGCCATCGCGCCGTTGACCGGCCGGAGACCCGCCTTTATACGGCGCCGCGACCCCTTGCGCGAGCCGCGCAGCTTCCCCTGACAGGTCCGAGGTTCTTTTTGTCGCGTCTGGTGATGAAATTCGGCGGCACGTCGGTCGCCAACGTCGAGCGCATCCGCAACGTCGCCGCCCACGTCAAACGCGAAGTCGACGCCGGCTGCGAGGTCGCGGTGGTGGTTTCGGCCATGGCCGGCAAGACCAACGAGCTCGTCGCCTGGTGCAAGGAGGCGGGCTCTGAGTTCGACAACGCCGAATACGATTCGATCGTCGCCTCGGGCGAGCTCGTCACCGCGGGCCTGCTCGCCCTGGTGCTCAAGGACATGGGCCTCAAGTCCCGCTCCTGGCAGGGCTGGCAGATCCCGATCCTCACCGACGACGCCCATGGCGCGGCGCGCATCGCCGGGATCGACGGCGCGGCGCTGGTCGACCGCTTGAGGGGGGGCGAGATCGCGGTGGTGGCGGGCTTCCAGGGCCTGCATGAAGCCACCAAGCGAGTGACGACGCTCGGGCGCGGCGGCTCGGACACGTCAGCGGTGGCGCTGGCCGCGGCGATTGCGGCCGACCGCTGTGACATCTACACCGACGTCGACGGCGTCTACACCACCGACCCGCGCATCGTACCCAAGGCGCGGCGGCTCGACAGGATCTCGTTCGAGGAAATGCTTGAAATGGCGTCGCTCGGCGCCAAGGTGCTGCAGGTGCGCTCGGTCGAGGTGGCCATGGTGCACAGGGTCAAGCTCTACGTGCGCTCGTCCTTCGACGATCCGGCGGCGCCGAAGCTTGGCACGCTCATTTGCGACGAGGAGGATATCGTGGAGCAGCAGATCGTCACCGGCATCGCCTTCTCGCGCGACGAGGCGCAGATCACCCTGCGCGACGTGGCCGACAAGCCCGGCGTCGCCGCAGCGATCTTCGGCCCGCTGGCGGAGGCCAGCATCAACGTCGACATGATCATCCAGGTCGTGTCGGAGGATGCGGCGACGACCGACATCACCTTCACCGTGTCGGGCGCCGACTTCGAGCGGGCCCAAAAGATCATCGAAGCGCGGCGAGAGGCGATCGGCTACGCGCGCATGAACGGCACCGAGGAGGTGGTGAAGATCTCGGCGATCGGCGTCGGCATGCGCTCGCATTCCGGCGTCGCCGCGCGCGCCTTCCAGGCGCTCGCCGCCAAGGGCATCAACATCCGCGCGATCACCACCTCCGAGATCAAGTTCTCGATGCTGATCGACGAGCCCTACACCGAGCTTGCGGTGCGCACGCTGCACTCGCTCTACGGGCTGGATGCGCGGACGTGACATGCGCTTGACGCGCGGCGCGATCGTCGGCGCCCTGCTCGGCGCTGTCCTGGCGGCCGCAACCGCGACCCGCGCCGCCGCGGCGACGACCCGCGCCGCCCACGCTCCCGGCGACGCGGACCTCATCGAAACCGCCGCCCACGTCAACCGGACGCCGAAGCAGAGCTGGCCGGGCTACGGCGTCTACCTCGGCAATGGCTTGGTGCTGACGGCCTCGCACGTGCCCGGGCCGTTTGCCTGGTCGAAGCCCCATGTCGTCGTCGGCGGACTGGATTTTCCGACAACCCTCGTCAAGGAAGGGACGCTCGACACTGTCGACCTCACGCTGTTGCGCTTCGACCCGTCGACATTGCCGATGCGGTTGCGCCTCAGGCGGACGCCGCTGTGCGCGCGCAACCCCGAACCCGGAGAAGCCGTCGTCGTCGCAACGCCCGAAGGCGTCGCGCGCTCGCGCGTGCTGCCGCCGAAGGCGATCCCGCTCGAATTCCGCTCCCGCTTCGGCGACTCCGCCATCCCGGACGTCGCCACCACGGGCAATTCCGGCTCCGGCGTGTTCGACGCCTGGAAGCAGTGCCTGCTCGGGATCATGAGCCGCAAGTTCACGATCGAGCTGAAGGGGACGCCGCCGCGAAAAGTCGACATCGCGAAATATTTTATCCCGGCGCAGGAGATCCGCGCGTTCCTTCCGCCCGGCGCGGCGTTTTAGCGGTCCGCGCCTATCCGGCGCTTGCCGCCAAGGGCGCCGACATCCGCGCGATCACGTCCTCCAAGATCAAGTTCTCGATGCTGATCGCCCTACACGGAGCTCGCGGTGCGCACGCTCCACCCGCTCTACAGGCTCGACGCGCGTCAAAACGTAGGCCCGACGTTGTCTTAGCAAGGCGCTATCGCCCTTCAGCCTCCGCCTCCAGCGCCCAAAGCTCCATCGGCCGCTCCTTGCCGCGCATGGGGAGTTCGCCGAGCCGGCGCCTCGTCATGCCGGGCGGCAGCGCGGCGAGGCGGGCGAGGAGCGCGGCGGAGGCGAGGACGCGATTGTCCGTCTCGCGGCAGGCCTCCACAATCCGGGCGACGACGTTCATCGTGTCGCCGATCAGCGCGATCTCCTTTTTCAGATAGCCGAGTTCGCCGACGGCGACCGGGCCGCAGTGAAGGCCAGCGCGAAAGTCGGGGGCGAGGCCGAAGTCGCGTTCGTAGGCGGACTTTTGCGCGCCGATCCGGTCGAACGCGCCGAAGCAGGCGCGCACGCAGCCGGCCTCATTCGCGCCCGGAGCGAGCCGCCAGGTCGCGACCACTTCGTCGCCGACATATTTGTGAATCTCGCCGCCCGCTTCGGCGACGGCGAGCGACACGTCGACGACGAAGCGGTTGAGCAGATCGAGAAAGCGCAACTCGCCGAGGCGCTCGGCGATCGCGGTCGAGCCAAGCATGTCGATGAACAGCAACGCCCGCTCCTCGATGCGCGGGTGGTAATAGCGCCCCGCCGCGAAGGCGAACAGCGTTCCGGGACCCAAGAGCTCGTTGACGCTCAAGAGCAAGGTAGCGCCGATGACGAGCACCAGGGAAAACAGGAAGTCGACCCCGCCGACCACCATCAACCGTCCCGATAGGACCGCGTCCGCGATCGCGTTGATGATGACGATGACGGAGGCGTAAAGACACGTGCGCAAGGCGAGATAGGGCAGAAACGGCAAGCGGGGGAATAGCCAGCCGGCGTTGCGCCGCAGCACGAACCGATCGAGCGAGAACAGCGCGGCGCCGATCGAGCCGCCGACGAACGCGCCGGCGCCGGGCGCTCCGTGGTGAAGGTCGCCGTAAAAGAGGCCGATCAAAACGCCGGCAAGGACGATCCAGAGGAAGCGGCGCAGCGGGGTCGGGTGCAGCATCGCCAGCAACTATAGACCCAAATGGGTCCCCGCTTCGGATCCTCGCCCCTCCCCGCAAGGCCGCCGGCGAGCTCGCGGTGTGTACGTTGCACACGCTCTAAGGGCTCGACGCGCGGTCACGCGCTTCCGGGACCGGCCGAGGCGCATTCCCTTCTCCCCGCGAGCGGCTACGGCGTTCACACATTTCTGCGAGTTCGCGCGCCTCCTTCTCCCCGAGAGATTCCATGGGGAGGTGGATAGCGGCCGAGCTTTCGGGACAGACTGAGGTTGCTCATCCACTCAACCTGGAGACGACCGATGTTGCGCGATCACCTGGAAGACCCGACCGCCATCCGCACGCAGTTTGGCGCGATTTTCGTTTCGTTGGAACTGAGCCGAAAGACTTGGCTGATTACGTCGCTTTCCCCCGGCAATGGCGAGAAGATGTCGAAGCGCGGCGTGGCGGCGGGAGACGTGGCGGGGCTGTTGCGGCGGTTTGCCGAGTTGCGGAGCAAGGCGGCGGCCCGGACCGGGCGGACCTTTCCGATCATCGTCATTCAGGAGGCGGGGCTTGACGGGTTCTGGCTTCACCGGCTGCTCGAAAGGGAGGGGTTCGAGAGCCATGTGGTCGACCCGGCCTCGATCGCCGTGCCGCGCCGGGCGCGTCGGGCCAAGACGGACACGATCGACGGGGAAGGGCTTTTGCGGGCGCTGCTGGCCTACAAGCGCGGAGAGCCGCGGGTGTGCTCGATGGTGGTCGCGCCATCGCCGGAGGAGGAGGACGAACGGCGGCTTTGCCGCGAGCGCAAGACGCTGATCGGCGAGCGGGTCGCCCACGTCAATCGGATCAAGGGTCTTCTGTTTGCGCAGGGGATCCGGGATTATGCGCCGCTGTCGCGCAATCGGAGAAAGCGGCTTGAGGAGATGCGCACCGGCGACGGGCGGGATCTGCCGGGGCATGTGAAGGCGCAGATCGAGCGCGAACTCGACCGGCTGGAGATGACGCTCGATCAGATCAAGGCGGTGGAGAAGACGCGCAATCGCATTCTCTTTGCTCCGCGTCCGAAGGCAGGGAGCGGCGAGGTCCAGGCGCCGGGCGCGGCGAAGCTGACGGATTATCGCGGGATCGCGGAGGACTCGGCGGCCATCCTATGGTCCGAGGGGCTGTCGCGGACCTTCTCCAATCGGCGGCAGGTCGGGGCTTACGCCGGCTATGCGCCGACGCCGTGGCGGAGCGGCTCGATCGCCCATGAGCAGGGCATATCGAAAGCCGCAATCCGCGGCTGCGCGCGACGATGCTGGAAGTCGCCTGGCTGTGGACGCGCCATCAGCCGCAATCGGCTTTGACGCGCTGGTATTTCGCGCGGCTGGGCGAGTATCCGACCAAAGCGCGCAAGAAGACGGCGATCGTCGCGCTGGCGCGCAAGCTGCTCGTGGCCCTGTGGAAGTACGTGCGCTTCGGCGAGGTCATCGAGGGCGCGGTCATGCGGTCATGACTCGCGCCGCTTGGGCCTGACGGAAGGCAAGGAACTCGCCGCCAGGCCGAAAGGAGCTGACGCAATCGCCGGGGCCTCGACTTGGCCTCGGCCGATCCGGGTGGACGAACCGTTTCCCCGCATGGCTTGAAAAGCCGACACGAAGATTGGCCTCGTCCTCTCGAGCCCGCCCGCCGCAAGCGGAACCATGGCGTCAGTCGCCCATGAGCGACGGCCGAATGTGAGTTTGATCTGGCGTGCAAACCAGATCGGTCAAATCGGGCTTGGACCTTGGATCGCGCAAACCGGAAAGGCCTCGGCATGTCCCGCTGATCTATTCTTGGCGCAAACAAAGCCGCTTGGGCTCAAGGCTCACGGCGCCTATCCCATTCCGCCAACGGCTCCCCCCGGGAGGGCCACGTCGACGCCGCGCCGTCAAGGCGCTGACGCGCCTCCTCCGCTCGCGCTCCGGCCCTTCGGGTGACTGCGCCGCGTCGACGTGGCGTCGTTCTCGCCATGGACTTCGACGCGCAATTCCGGCGCAAAGCGCCGGATCGCGGCGTCGAAGTCCATGGTCCCAAACGGCCGCGCGCCATTAGGCCGGCGCGCTTCGCAAAGCGGATTTGCCTCCGCGCTCAGACCTTAACTCGCAACTCCCCATGTGAGTGGGGAAGGTGGCCCGGAGGGCCGGATGGGGTGCGGAAAGCAGGGATGACTCGATGAGGCCTCGCGGTGACGGTCGTGCAATCCGACCCAAAGTTGCGGCGGCGGACCACACCCCATCCGGCGCCATAGCCCGTGGAAAGACGGGCGTCTTTCGACGCCCTATCGCGCCACCTTCCCCAGCAGAGCCCTACGGGATGCACACATCTTTTAGCCCGACTTTCTCAACCGAGGTAGCGCGCGAGCGGAAAGGCGCGTGGAATCAAGGGTAGGCTGCCGAAGGTCTCCACTACATGGGGCGCAACGGGAGCTGCGCCGCCGGACCGGGAACGGCAATTCGCGGCGGCGGCTGCGGCGGCAGGGCGAGGCCGAGTCGTTGCAGGAGAAGCTTCTGGTCGACATTCGGCTCGGTGTGTCGGCACATGATCAGCGTTCGGCCGTCGGTGGTGGGGAAGTGGACGTCGAGCATTTGTATGCCGGCGAGCTTGTCGAGCACGGCGCGCGGGGTGAGGCCGGCGGCCATCGGCCGGAGCCGGGCGCGCAGCGTGACGTGCAGGCAATAGGCGAGGAAGGCCACGAAGATGTGCGCCTCGACGCGGCTCTCGAGCTGGTGGTAGATCGGCCGGAGTTGCAGATCGTCCTTGAGGTTCTTGAAGGCCGCCTCGACTTCGACGAGTTGAATGTAGAACCGCCACAGGTCGGCGGGATCGCGCCCAGACATGTTGGTGCGCAAAAGGTAGCGGCCTTCGCGCCGGCGCGCCTGGCGCAGCTTCTTGCGGTTGAGCGCGTAAGTGAAGGCGGCGGTGTGGGGATCGACCTTGATGTCGAGCGAGGCGCCACGCCGCGGGCGCCTTGGCTTTGGCGGCGCCGAGCTTCATCAGTAGGCTCTCGCGGGTGAGGTCCATCAGCGCCAGCTTCGCCAGGCGCGCCCACAGCCATTTCAACCGCCGCTTCCGCATGGCGCGCTCCTTGTCGATGCGCGCCCGGCTCTGGGCGAACACGTAAAGCTCGCCGTCCTCGGCCAAGAGCTTCACTTCGACGCCCGGCCGCACCTCATGCCACGGCAGGCCGACGAGAGACTTCTCCAGCTTGCCGAGGCGTCCCTTCGGGCGTGCCCACCAGATAGGCGACCGGCGGATCGGATTGCGCGCATTTCGGCGAGCACGTCCTCGGTGGGGATGCCGCGGTCCATCACCCAGATCCGCTCCGCCTTGCCGTACTGCGCCTCGATCTTCGCAAGGAAGCCGCGCAGCGTCGTCTTGTCGGAAGTATTGCCGGCGAGCACTTCGTAGGCCAGCGGAAAGCCGTCGGGCGTCACCACCAGCGCAATGACCACCTGCACGCAGTCCGGACGCTTGTCGCGGCTGTAGCCGTAGCGGCGTTTGTCGCTGTCGTCGTCCGGCGGGTCGCATTCGAAGTACGTGCTGGTCAGATCGTAGAGCAGCACGTCGAAGCGGGCGCCGAACAGATCCTGCCAGCGCTGGCGCAGGTGCTCGAACAGCGCCGGCTTGTGCTCCGACGAGCTTGTCCAGGCAGCGATACGAGCGTGTTCTTCTCGACCAGCGCGAAATCCTCGCCCAGCAGATCGCCCATGGCGCTTTGCTCGAACCATTGCCGGTGCAAACGCCATTCGCTGCCCGGATCGATGAGCCGGTAGACCGCCAGCGTCTGGAGAATGTGCCGCCAGCAGGTTCCTTCGCGGGAATCGGGCAGACGGGCCGCCCAGAAGCGGTCGAGTTCCAGTTGCTCGTAGAGCTGGCAGGCGAGCCAGCACGCGCCCCATTGCCGCGGCCGGTGTAGTTGCATGGCCCCGAGCCGGATCTGCACGCCGTGGTCCTCGGCGTGTTCGGGCAGCGGCCGATCGGCGGGGAACAGGGCCAATTGGGTCGGCTGTCGCGCCTCCTCGTCGAAAGCTTCGATCACCCGGCACCACGCCTCCTCCTGGCTGTCGTTGATCTCGCCAAGATAAAGCACCTGGCGCTGCACCACCTTGCCGCCGGCGCAGCGCTTGCTCTCGACAATGCTCCAGTAGCAGTGCTCCTTGCCGTCCTTGAGACGGCGATTCGATCGCAAATACATGGCGACCCCAGTCTACGCCAAACGCGCAATCTGAAAAGATACTAGGTCTCCACTACACGGCTATTTCAAAACCCGGCCATTGATCCGACTCGTCTTTTGCTCCTTCCCAGCCCCAAAATTCGTTCCCAGCCTGCTCCGGTTGAGAAAGTCGGGTTAGCAGGCGTGCGCCGCTCAATGGCGGCGAGCGTCCCCGCCCCCCTTGTGGGGGCGGGACAGGGTGGGGGGTCGCGCCGACCTCTCATTCGGGGGAAATGGCGCCAAGTTTTCGAAGTTCGGCGCGACCCCCCTCCTCAATCCTCCCCCACAAGGGGTGAGGAAGCCGCCCTCCGCGGGTCGGGCACGCCGGCAGCGAGCCGCGAGAGATGTGTGCATCCCGTAGAGCAGAGCCGGGGAAGGATTAGCGCCCGGCTTTCAAGATGTGCGAATGCCGTAGCCGCAAGCGGGGAGAAGGGGAACTTGCGCCCGCCGACCCGCAGCTCGTTCAGAAATTCGCCTCGAGCTTGGCCTTGATCGTGTTGTCGCTCGCGCTCGACGCGAGGAGCCCGGAATAAGTGACGCCGAGCTTCACGTTCGCCGTCAGGCGCCAGTCGACGCCGAGCTCGATGGCGAGCGCGTTGCGCGCGATCGGCGCGCCGGCGATCGAGAACGGGATGAGCGGGTCGCTGGCGAAGGCGAGCGTCGAGGTCGGCGTCTCGCGGCCTAGCCCGTGCTGCCAGCCGATCATGGCGTTGGCTGTCAGCGGCGCCGTTGCGTAGAACGAAGCCTCGCCCCTGAGGCCGAACGTGGTGACGCCGTAGCCGTAGCTCTCCGACGCGCCGGCGAGGGCGGCGGGGCCCGGGTTCTCGACAAAGCTCGAGGTGTGCAGATCGACGCCCGTCACGCCAACGAAGGGCTCGACCCACGACGCCGTGATCGACTGGGCGCCCAGACGGAATGCGCCAGCCGGCTTCCGCAAAGGCCTGCAGCGTGTCGCCGCCGTAGCCCGATCCGACCGCGTTGCTGAAGTTCGGGAAGGAAACCTCGCGGTTCAGGCTGTAATGGTCGTAGCGCGTAGAAGGCGCCGCCGCGAAGCTGCAGCGCGTCGCCGCTGTAGCCGCCGTAGAGGCCGATATACGCGGCGCCGACATTCCCTGAGGAGCTGCGATCGGGAAGTTCGAGGCTCGCGTTGGTGTAGCCGCCGGCGACGCCGAGGCGATAGCGGCCGGAGAGGGTCGCGTCGGCGCCGAGGATGAAGCCGCCGAGATCGTTGGAGATCGTCGCGGCGTTGCCGTCGCCGCCCGAGGTGGCCCCAAGAGTTCGAACGCCTGGCCCCAGGCCGAGAAGACCGCCGCGGGCGTCGGCTGCATCAGCGTCTTGACGTTCTGCGCGCCGCTCGGGGTCGGGCCGGAGGCGTAAGGCGTCGACAGCCGGTCGAGCACCGCTTCGCGCGGCAGCCGCGTGTCGTCGAGGGCTGCGCCGACCGCGCTCGCGTGAATCTCGCCCGAGAGCGCGTTGAAGGCGGTCAGCGCGCCGGCCGCGGTCTGGCCGATGATCGCGTTATAGAGCGAAGAGCCGACCGGCTGGAACGACAGCGCCGTCGCCGTGGCGATCTGGTTCGGCGTCTGCGCGATGGTGGCGAAGAGCGGCGTCGGCGGCGACGTCTTCTCGCTGAACCCGAGATAGACGTCGTTGGCGTCGTAGCTCAGCGCCGGCGTCAGGAAGGCGAGGCTCGACAGACCCGTTAGCGAGCTGAACGTTCCCGACACGCCGCCTCCCGCGGTTATGAGGGTGTACTTTTTGGCCGGCGTATAGGTCCCCGGAGCGGGCGTGACCTGAACCGTGCCGCCCGAGATCGTGGTCGCGCCCGTCGTGACGAGCTTGTCGTTCTGGCCGGCGGGGTTGATGCTGACCGTTAAGAACGAGCCCGAGGCGAAGCTCGCCGTCCCGGCGACGTTCAGGGTCGAGAAAGGCGTCAGCACGCCCGGCGCGACCGTGCCGCCGCTGTTGACGATCAGGCCGCCGATCGTGCCCGAGCCGCCGATCGTCGCGCCCGATTCGATCGTCGCCGTCGAGACGATCGCGCCGGTCACGGCGAGCGTGCCGACCTGGACGTCGGTTGAGCCCGTGTAGGTGTTCGCCCCCGACAGGATCAGGGTTCCCGAGCCGATCTTGGTCAGCTCGCCCGGACCTGAGATGACGCCGGAGATCGTATCGGCGAACGATCCGGTGTCGATGGTCGGATCGGCAGCCACGGCTTGGCCGATCGGCAGGTTCCCCCCGAACCCCAAGGAAAGGCCTGCTCCATCGGACGTGTAGATCGTCCCACCTCCGCCCGAACCGGACAGGCCCGCGCCTCCCGTCGTCGTTCCGCCGGCGCCTCCCGTCGTCGATCCGCCCGCGCCCCCCGACGTCGATCCACCGGCGCCCCCGACGTCGATCCGCCCGCGCCTCCCGACGTCGATCCACCCGCAGAGGCGCCGGCGGGGGTTCCGAACACGATCGGGTTCGCGATCGTCAGCCCGCTCGACTCGAACTGCAAGGTCGTTCCGGATTGCATGGTGAGCGCGCCCACGCCGAGCGCATGGTCGTTGCCCACGCCGAGCACGCCAGCGGCAACGTTCGTTCCGCCCGAGTAAGTGTTGGCGCCAGTCAGAATAAGAGATCCGGTCCCTGTCTTGACGAGGCCCGTCTGGCCCGTTCCGTCTGAAATCAAGCCGCGGAAAGTCGTGGACGTATTATCGCCGCCGGTGGTGAGGACCGCAGCGCCGGCGCCGCTGTTCGTCAGGGCGCCGGAACCCGACAGCGACGAAACGGTTTGGTTGTAACCGCCGAGGTCGGCCGTGCCGCCAGTGTTGATCGTCAGCGCGCTGTTCGCGCTGAATCCCGACGCCGTGTACGCGATGACCGTCGCGCCGCGATTGATCGTCGTTGCGCCCGTATAGGTGTCGCTGAACAGCGCAGTCACTCCGCCGTTCGCCGTCAGCGCCGTCGAGCCGCCGAGGCTCGCAACCGAGCCGCCCGTCGAGATGACGCCGTTCGCGCTCGTCAGCGAGCCGTCGCCAAGCGCGCCGCCCGACAGATAGACGCTGTTGATGGTCTGCGCGAGGCCACCCAAGTCGACCGTGCCGGCGATATTGATGGTCGTCACGCTGGCCGGCGAAAACGCGTTGGTCGCCTCCGCCGTCAAGACCCCGCCGTTCACGGTCGTCGCGCCGGTGTACGTGTTTGGACCCCAGATCGTCGACAGCACAGTCGTGCCGCCGGTCGTAGTGAGCGTAGCGGACCCGCCAAGGCCGTCGATGTAGCCGCCCGTGGACGAAACGGCGCCGGTCAAGGAGCCGTTGTACAGACTGCCACCGTACAGGTAGCCGCGCGACAGATTGACCGTATCGATCGTTTGCGAGAAGCCGCCAAGGTTGACTACGCCTCCGTCGCTGATGGTCGTCACACTCGCCGAAGAGAAGGCGTTCGCCGTTGAGGCGGTCAGGATTCCCCCGTCCACTGTCGTCACGCCGGCGTAGCCGTTCATGCCCGACAGCGTCGTCACGCCATCGGGCGTGGTCAGCGTTGCAGAGCCGCTCAGTCCGCTGATGGCGCCGCCGCCGGACAAAACCGCGCCCGTCAGCGAACCGCGCCGCAGCGTACCACCGTCGAGAGTCACCGAATTGATGGTCTGCGCAAAGCCGCCGAGGTCGATTGTGCCCTGGGGGCTGATGCCCGTGTAGCTGCCTGACGAAAAGGCGTTCGCCGCTGACGCCGTCAGGACGCCGCCGCTGACGTCCGTCCCGCCGAGATAAGTGTTCGAGCCGGATAGCGTCGTCGTGCCGGCGCGCACTGTCAGGTTCGTTATGCCGCCAAGGTTGCTTATGGCGCCGCCTGTGGACGAAATGGTGGGGCCGGGGG
>CAVYON010000020.1:0-222794 GCA_963770035.1 uncultured Alphaproteobacteria bacterium
GACGCCACCGTCCCGTCCCCCTCGGGGGGAAGGTGGCCGCATTAGCGGTCGGGTCCTCGGCGCAAATCGATCAGATGAGTGGTTCGAGAAAATGCAATCCTGAGCGCGGACAACGGGGAGGCGCGGCTTGACGGCGCAGGAACTTCTGGCGCGTGCTTTCGGCGCCGTGCCTGATCTGATCCGCGCGCACGCGAGGGAACGACCCGATCATCCCGCCCTGATCGAAGGCGACGAGACGCTGACCTACGGCGCGCTGGGCGCGCTGGGAGCCCTGATCGACCGCATCACGTTCGCGCTGCAGCGCCACCCGCGAGTACGATGAGCAGCGCCGCGGGCGCGGCGGCGAGCGGGCCGAGCCCGAAACGCCTCGTCTGCGGCGTGGGCGCCGCAGGCGTTACGGATTCCGCCGCTTTCGCCGGCTTCGGCTTTGCAGGGACTCCCCCTGCAGCGAATAAGCGCGAAATCTGCCTGTCGATGTTCTCGAGTTGGGTCGGACCGAGATCGGTGACCTCCATCTCGAGCCTGCCGCTCACCTGCCGATAGGCGTCCTCCGAAAGACAAATTGCGCCAGGCTTCGGAGTGCCCTCGAGCCGCGCAGCGATTGACGCCGTCGCCCATCAGATCGCCATCGCTCTCCTCGCCGACGTCACCGACATGAATCCCGACGCGGAATTCGATTCGGCGGTCCTCCGGTACGCAGGCATTGCGCTCGATGAGTCCGTTTTGCACCTCGATCGCGCAGCGGACCGCGTCGACAACGCTGCGGAACTCGATGATCGAGCCGTCGCCGGTGCGCTTGACCGTCCGACCGTGACGCGCGGCGATGGCGGGATCGATCAGATCGCCTCGGAGACCGCGAAGGCGCGCGAGGGTTCTGTCCTCGTCGGCGCCGGCAACCCGGCTGTACCCGACGATGTCGGCCCTCGCTCATCGCGCCCCTCTTGGAGCAGCCATATTTGCCCAAATGCCAGCTCCGGTCCTCCTGTTTTAGACGCAAAGGATTCTGCCGTTCAGTCGGCCGCCTCGACCTGGACAGCCTCGTCCGCGCCGCCGCGCCTACGTATTAGATCGAGGCACTTGCAAAATGTTTGGGAGCACTGGGTTGTGTTTCCGCAAGAGCGCAAACTTGGATTGATTTCCGAGCTGTGCCGATTTTGGCGGCGGCGGCCTGGGTCGATTTGTGCCGAGAGCGGCGTTTCTGAGCGCGCGCGGGCAATAGCTCGCCGAGCTGCCGATATTTTGGGAGGCTACGGGCTCTCTATGTTGCGTACGATCGCGATCGCTATGCGATGAGACGGATGATTTGGGTCACCGTGACGACCAGAATGCCGAACATCAGATGACACATCACTTTCGTGGGGCCGCGCACCTGGACGGTTCGACCGCCGTGATTGTCTTTGAGGTTGGCGTTGACCCGTTCGGCGCTGCTGCGTTCGTTGTAACGGATGTCCTCGGCCATGCGATGGCCCGCCAGCGCCTGACGCCTCTGCTCTCGCGCCAATTCTTGTTTGAGGGCGGCGTCACGGCGCGGATTGGCATCGATGATCGGCACGTGGCCGAGCGCGCGGCTGTGCGCCTCGATCTCGGCCGCGTCGTAGGCGCTGTCCATGAGATCGTAGAGATTGACCAGGCGTTCCGCCGTCATCGTAGCCAGCGGGATGGCGACCTGACTGTCATGGACGGAAGCCGAGGTGAGAACGCAACTGACGGGAATGTCGCCGTCGGCCGTATCCACGTGCAGCTTATAGCCGATCCATGTCTCTTGATGTCCTTTGGCGTTGCGCTTGACGCCGACGTCACAAGGCCGGGGCAGATCGGCGAGCATTTGGCTCAGGGTCATGCCGGCTTGGCGTTCCAGGCGCGTGGGCGGTTTGGGCGGGGGTTCCTCGCCCTTGCGCGGACGCCCGCGTTTGCGGGGCGCCGGCTTCGGCGCGGTCGGTTCGGGCTGTTCGGCGCGTCGCGGCTTTTCATGGCCTTCGATCGCGGTCGAATCGCGCGCGATGTGACCAACCAACCGGTCGGCGTGGGTCTGCCGGATCAAGGCCTCGTGCACACGCGAGGGCAGTTCGCTCTGGGCGAATTCGGCGAAGGCGCGCGAGAATGTCGATTCGCTGGGAACCTCGGACGGACGCGACCAACCGCACAGACGCCGAAGCGTTTTGTCGGCCTGGACGCGTTCGATCAGCATTCGCGTGGTCGGCAAATTGAAAACCGCCTTGGCCACGAAGGCTCTCGCCAACGCCGCCCGCTCGGCCAACGGGCGCCCGGGAAGTCCATGCCAGTGCGGGACGAAAGCCTCGAGCCGCGTCATATCCACGACCGTGACCAGCGCTCGATGCGATCCGGTCAGGAAACCCACAGTTTCTTCGAGAAAAGGGAAAAGTTCCCCTTGAAACTTCTCCCAGTACGAGGATAGGCTCTCCCGCAGCGACATCGTCGGCGGCTCCTGGCATCTGCTTGTTGTTCCTAGCAGAATCAGCATACCAGAAACCGGCCGCCGGCGGTTCGCAACCGTCGAAAAATCACCCGAAAATTCGAAAACTCTGGCCGAACTCCCAATTTTGCAACTGCCTCGATCGAGACAAATATTCGTCGACCCAACGCCGTCATGGCCGAGGAGCGTGAGCGACAAACCAATCCAGGGATCGTAGGGCGCCCTACGATCCCTGGATTGCCTTGCCGCGCTCGCAATGACGGAAACGGTGCGACCGTGCCGCGATCCACTGTTTCCCGAAACCGGGCCTGGCCGGCATGACGCCCTCCGACGCTCACTTCTCCAGCGTGACCGACTGCTCGGCGGTGTCGACCGACTTTTCATGCTGAGTTGGATCAGTGAGTTGGATCGGGGCCGTAACCGCGCCGACCGTGACGTCGGTGGCGACGTTGACCGCGCCCTTGGTGAAGGTGCCGAGCGATTCGACGAGCCCGGGCCTGGCGTCAGACAGCGCCTGGCCTCCCGCCAGCCGGTCGCCGATCGCTGTCACCACCTCGCCGGTGGCGAACTTGCTGTGGTTGGCCGAGTCTTGGGACTGGACGCTGGTCAGATCGACGACGTTCACCCGAGCTTGCTGGAGCATCGCCTCATAAGGCTCCTTGGTCGGATCGAGCGCCCCGAGCCGGGTCGAATCGCGCGCGAGGAAGCTCGAGAGGCCGAGCGCCTTGTCGTCGCGCGAGACGAACAGGGTGAACTGGGTCGCGCGCGGCTCGGCGTCGATCGTGGCAATCTGGCGGCGGAAGACGTCGACGTCGATGTCGGGCGAAGCCAGCATGACATCCCGGATCTTTGGCGGCAGGCCATGGTTGCGGATCGACATCTGGCGCAGCGTCTCGACCGTCAGGTAGTTGCCCATGGAATGGGCGAGGATCGAGATCGATCCGACGTTCGGATTGGCGACGAGCGAGGCGAGAACCGTCTCGAAGGCGTCGCGCGAGTACATGGCGCTGTCGCGGTCGTAGACATAGTCCGCCACGTTGCCGCCCGACGGCCAGGTGAACAACACCGGCGCGACGTCGACGCCGGCGTCGTGGACGATCTGGGCGAAACGGTAGACCGCTTCCTCGAACCGCGTGTTGTAGCCGTGGACGAAGATCAGCACCTTGTGCCCCGGGGTGCGCGCGACGCGCGCATTGAACGTGGCCTTGGCCTGGGCGAGGTCCATGCGCTCGGCGCGCAAGGTGACGAAATCACGCTCCGGGTCGCCGGGCGGGCGGCCCGGCCATTCGACGTCGCCGGGCTTGTGCACGCCCGCGGGCGGGATCGAGACGGCGATGTCGGCGAAGTCGAGCCCCCGCCCGCGGCTGCCGCCAAACATCACGCCCGGCGGATCGAGCACCGGCGCGCGCGTGGTCGCGACAAGCAGATTGACCGTGCTCGCGCCCGGCGCCGCGGTCCCGACGATGAGGTCGCCGTAGGGACGGCTGGAACAGCCGGCGACGATCGTCGCCAGCGCCAGGAGGATCGCAGCGGCGGCGCGGGACCGCCGCGCCGACGCGCTGGGACCGATCGCGCCCGTGCGATCGGCCGTAAAAGTCGACTGTGACAAACTCAAGCCCCCGATCCTCTTCAGCTTAGCGATCCAGGCGTCGTCCGGATCGTGTATTCGATAGCGGGCGGAAGCAGCCCCTGCTTGGCCGGTTCGGCCTTCTCGTTTTGGGTCATGAACCACCACACGGCCGCCAGCACGATCACGACGAGCACGATGATCGCCCACATCGGAAAACCGCTCGAGCGCGCGGCGGCGGGCGGAGGAGGGGGGGCGGCGATAGGCGGGGGGGGAGGGGCGGTCGTCGGCGCTCTGGCGGCGGGGGATATGGTCGCGCTCGCCGTCCGCATCGCGGCGCCGCCGAGTCCGCCGAGCCCAGCGAGCAAGCCCGTCGTCGAGAGGGCCTTTGACAGATCGGGAGGAAGCGCGGCGGCGATCGCGTCCTTCTGGCTCCCGAACAAGGCTGCAATCGAGGAGGAATCGGACCAGCTTGAGGGATCCTGCTGGCCGATCGCGCCGATCGCCGCGTGAGCGACCGCGCCGATCGCGGACTGGGCCGCGGGCAACGGGACCCCGCCCGAAAACTGGCTGAGCGCGCCGGCGATGCTGGCGACGCCGGAGCCGCCGAGCAGGCCGCCGAGCCAGTTCGCACCATCGGAAAGCTGACGGATATTGCCGCCGCCGATCGCGCCCGCGAGCTTGGTGAGGAGATCCGGGTCGGAGTTGGAGACCGCATCGACGATTTTCTGGGCGCCGCCAGGCGCCGCGGCGGTGGTGGCGAGCGCCCCAAGGACGGTCGGGATCGCGGCGGCGACCAGCTTTTGCGCGATCGCTTCGTTGACGCCGACAGCGCGCGCGAGGCTGCCGACGAGCTGAGGCGTAAGGATTTGCGAAATCAGACTGACGAGATCGACGGCCATTGGAGTCCCCTCCGACTGAGCGTATCCCTTTAACGCGCCCGCTGGCGCCGCGCCCGATTGTAGCGCGCCCGCCGCTCCGCTCACCCGGCAAGGACTCCTGTTCTACCCGGACGTTCGCCGGAATCCTAGCGTAAGCGGGAGACCCCCGGCCATGCCGGGGTGGGTGCGTCCGTGATGTTGTCTTGTCAGGGAGGTGAAAGTCCAACCGATGTGAAGTCGTGACACATGTAGCCGAAGGCAACTGCGTCGTCACGAGATGGGGTGGGGAGCAGCCGGAGGCGAACGAACAGCCCGCAGGATGACGAAACCGTTTCGGCGGCATGGCGCGGCGAGCCTGCTCATCCATGGCGAAGCCTGGGTCATGAGACCCGCCGGGCGCAGCCACTCACACGAAAGGAACTCCGCCGTGCACGGACCCGTACGCACGGTTGTGCCGGAGGGGGGAGCCGCGAGGCTTCCCCCTGTCCCGATTGTCGGCGCTCGGGGCGGACGCGCCGCATTGGCCAATTTGCGTCAGAACGGCTAGGCTGGACCCTGATGAATATCAGTTCGACCTCTGCCGTCATTGTGAGAACCCCCGGACCTTGATCCGGGGAGAAGCCATCCAGCGATCGTAGAGCGCCCTTACAATTCCTGGATTGCTTCCCCCCGGGCTCTTTGACCCGGGGGTCGCTCGCAATGGCGGTGGAGGATCGGACCTGTTTCATCGTGCTCCGGGGCGATCGAAACAGAGGGTGTCCATGGCGGCGGAATCGATAGCGCCTCCTCCATTGCGGGCGACCGCCGCGCCGCCGGCTTTTCACCTGCTGGCCAAGCCCAGCGGTTCGACCTGCAACATCGACTGCGCCTACTGCTTTTTCCTGTCGAAGGAGGCCCTCTACCCCGACGACAAGCACCGGATGTCGGAGGCGACGCTCGAGAGCTATATCCGGCAGCTCATCGAGGCCCATCGCACGCCCGAAGTCACGGTGGCATGGCAGGGCGGCGAGCCGACCCTGATGAAACTTGAGTTTTTCGAGAAGGCGGTCGCCCTCGTCGAAAAATACAAAAGGCCCGGCCAGACGATTCAACAGACCTTCCAGACCAACGGCCTGCTTCTCGACGACGCCTGGTGCGCCTTTTTCAAAAAGCATAAGTTTGTCGTCGGCCTCAGCGTCGACGGGCCGCGCGAGCTGCACGACGCCTACCGGCGCGACCGGCGGGGACAGGGGACGTTCGATCTCGTCATGCGCGGCTGGCGGTTTCTCAAGGCCCACGGGGTCGAGTTCAATATCCTGTGCACGGTGAACGCGGCCAACCAGACGCGCGGTCGCGAGGTCTATCGGTTCTTTCGCGACGAACTCGGGGCCAAGTGGATCCAATTCATCCCGATCGTCGAGCGGGCGACCGCGGACACGCTCGCCATCGCCAACCAGGGCTGGAGCGAGCGCGGGAGCGCGGGGGGCAAGCGGCTCCTCTACACGCAGACCGGCGACCTGGTCACCGAACGGTCTGTCGGCGGTGAGCAATACGGGCGCTTTCTGGTCGACATCTTCGAGGAGTGGGTCCGGCGCGACGTCGGCAAGGTTTTCGTGCAACTCTTCGACGTGACGCTCGAGGCCTATTTCGGCCGCCATCTCCTCTGCATCCATGCGCCGACCTGCGGCTATGGGCCGGCGCTCGAGCACAATGGCGACGTCTACACCTGCGATCATTTTGTCGAGCCGGGCCAGAAGCTCGGCAACATCGCCGTCACGCCGCTCGTCGATCTGGTCGCTTCGCCGCAGATGCGCAAGTTCGGCGCAGACAAGCGCGACACGCTCACCAAGCAGTGCCGCGCGTGCGAGGTGCGGTTCTTGTGCAACGGCGGCTGCCCGAAGGACCGCTTCGTCGCCTCGAGAGACGGCGAAGCGGGCCACAACTATCTCTGCTCTGGGCTCGAGTTGTTCTTCACCCACACCCGGGCGCTGATGGGCGTGATGGGACACCTTTTCAAGCGGGGCCGCCCGCCCGCCGATGTCATGCTGTGGGTCCGAAGCGAGGACCTGAAACGCGATCCGTCCTCGCCCTGTCCGTGCGGCAATGGAAAGACCTTTGGGGACTGCCACGGCGGGGCGCGGGCGACTGGACGAACCGGTTCGCGGGCGGAAACCGCAAATCGACGCAGCCCGCCGCGCCGCCAAAATGGGTAAGCAGAGCGGCGCTTGGAGAATCCGAATTCCGCAGCCTTATATTAGCCCGACTTCACCAACTGGGGGTATGCGGCGAGGCGAACACATTGGAATCGCTGAGGGGCGAGTCCAAAGGTCGGCACTACAGGGGGTGAGAGTTCAGGCGGCTTTGGCGTCGGTCGCGGCGGCGATTTTCGGCGGCGGCTGCGCGGGGAGCTCGAGTTTGAGGCGTTGCAGCAGAAGCAGGTGATCGGTCTCCGGCTCGGTATGGCGGGACAGGAGGACGGTTCGGCCGTCGGTCGTGGGTAATTCGACGTCGATCATCTGGATCGCGGCGAGCTTTTCGAGCACGGCTTTGGGCGTCAGTCCCGGCGCCAGCGCCTTCAACCGTTGTTTGAGCGTGACCATCAGGCAGTAAGCCAGAAACGCCACGAAAATATGGGCTTCGATGCGGGTTTCGAGTTGGTGATGGATGGGGCGGACCGAGAGGTCGTTCTTCAGTTCCTTGAAGGCCTGCTCGATTTCGACCAGTTGCAGATAGAGCCGCCAGAGATGGCCGGGATCGTCGCCGTTGATGTTGGTGCGCAGGAGATAGCCGCCCTCGCGGCGCCGCGCCGCCCGAAGCTTCTTGCGATTGATCGCGAAATGGAAGGTTTGCGGCGTGACCGGCTGGTCCTTCGTCGGCGTGTGGATCGTCATCAGGCCATAGGCCTTGCCGGCTTCTTTCTTGGCCGCGCCGAGTTTGAGCAATAGCTCGTCGCGCGTCAGGTCTTGCGCCTGGAGTTCGCGGAGACGCTTGATCAGCTTGCGTAGGCGGCGACGGCGCATCGCCTGTTCCTTCTCGCGCCGGGCTTCGCTCCGGGCGAACACGTAGGTCTCTACCCCGTCTTCGATCAATTTGACCCGCACGCTCTCGCGCACGTTTTCCCACGGCTTGACCGCGAGCGCCTTTTCCAACTTGGTCAGCCGCCCGCGCGGCGTGCCCACGAGATAATGGATCGGCGTCGACGAGCCCCGCATCTCGGCCAGGACCTCCTCGGTCGGAACGCCGCGATCCATCACCCAGGTGCGTTTGGCGGCGCCGTATTGCGCCTCGATCTTGGCTAAAAACGCCTTCAGCGTCGTCTTGTCCGAGGTGTTGCCGTCCATGACCTCGTAGGCCAACGGAAAGCCGTCCGGTGTGACGATCAGCGCGATCACCACCTGCACGCAATCGGAACGCTTGTCGCGGCTGTAGCCAAACTTCCGCTTGCCCTCTTCTGGCGGATCGCATTCGAAATAGGGGCTCGTCAGATCATACAGCAGCACCTCGAAATCGGCCTGAAACAGGTCCTTCCAGCGCTCGCGCAGAAACGTGAACAGCGCTTTCTTGTGCTCCGCCAGCTTGTCCAGGCAACGATAGAGAGTGTTGGGCAGTGCGAGGGCGGCATCCTCGCCGAGCAGATCGCCCATCGCGCTCTCATCGAACCATTGCCGATGCAGCCGCCACTCGCTGCCCGGCGAGATCAGCTGATAGCTCGCCAGCGTCTTCAGAATGTTCAACCAGCTCGTTCCCTCGCGCGAGGGCGGCAGCGCTGGCCGCCAGAAATCGTCCAGTCGCAATTGCTCCCAAAGCTCCATCGCCAGCCAGCACGCGCCCCATTGGCGCGGCCGGCGCAACCGCATCTCGCTCAACCGGATCGAAACCACGTCGCAGTCGAGGGCCGGCGCGACGCGGTCCTCGGGGAAAAGCGCGATCTCGGTCGAGCGTCCGCCTTCGTCGAACGCCTCGATCGCCCGGCTCCAACCCGCGCGCTGGCTGTCGTTGATCTCTCCGAGATAGAGCACCTGCCGTTGAACGACCCGCCCACCCTCGACGCGCCGATTCTCCACCACCGACCAGGCCCGATGCTCCTTGCCGTCCTTGCGGCGAATCTTGTGGCGCAAAAACATGCCCGAGACTCGCGCCGCCCCGAACGCCGCGCAAGGGCCTTGGTCGGCACTACAGACGATTCTCGGACACTCGGCCCAATACAATCAATGACTTGGCGCGCTCGCATACCCCGAAAATCGCAAAAATCGGCGCGAGTTGGTGAAGTCGGGTTAGGCCTTGCCGAAGGTCTCGTCGAAGGCGTAGCCCGTGCCGCGCACGGTGCGGATCGGGTCGCGCTCCCGGCCGCGCGACAGGGCCTTGCGCAGCCGTCCCACGTGAACGTCGACCGTGCGCTCGTCGATTTCCGCCGCCTGCCCCCATACGCCGTCGAGCAATTGCGCTCGGGTGAACACTCGACCGGGCTTCTCCAACAGATATTCGAGCAGCCGGAATTCGGTCGGACCGAGGTGGATGTCCCGGCTTCCGCGCCGGACGCGCCGGGTTTCGCGATCGAGGTCGAGGTCGCCGGCGGCAAGCCGGTCGGCGATCCGCTCCGGACGGCTCCGACGCAAAAGCGCACGAACCCGAGCCATAAGCTCTGGCACCGAGAACGGTTTGACCACGTAATCGTCGGCGCCGACCGACAGGCCGCGGACGCGCTCCGCCTCCTCACCGCGCGCCGTCACCATGATCACTGGCAGCGTGCGCGTATTCTCTCGCGCGCGCAGCCTGCGGCAGATCTCCAGCCCCGAAACGCCGGGGAGCATCCAGTCGAGAATGACGAGATCGGGCGGGCTTTCCGCCAGCCGGAGTTCGGCCTCGTCGCCCCGCTCGACGCTTTCGACGACGTAGCCCTCGGCCTCGAGATTATAGGCGAGCAATACCGCGAGATCGGCCTCGTCCTCGACCACGAGAATGCGCGGAGCCGACGCCGCGTTGCTGCGGACGATCTCCCTGCGCGCTTGGTTCATGCGTCGCCTCCGGCGGCTTCGACGTCGATATCCGTCTCCTGTCGGCCGCGCGGGCGCTCCGACGGCATCGGCTCGCCGGTGACCAGATAGACGACCGTCTCGGCGATATTGGTGGCGTGGTCGCCGATCCGCTCGATGTTCTTCGAGCAGAACAGAAGATGAGCGCAGAACGAGATGTTGCGCGGATCTTCCATCATGTGCGTCAGGAGATCGCGAAACACCGAATCCTCAAGCGCGTCGAGATCGACGTCGCGCTCCCACACCTCGCGCGCCCGCTCTGCGTCGCGCTGGGCGTAGGCGTCGAGCACATCCTTCATCAGCTCGGTCGCGACCTCGTTCATATGCCTGAGCCCGACGATCGCCCGAGCGACTTTGGATTCGGTCCCGAGCTTGATCGTGCGCTTGGCGATGTTCTTGGCAAGATCGCCGACCCGCTCGAGGTCGCCGGCGACGCGGATCGCGCCGATCAGCTCCCTGAGATCCATCGCCACGGGCTGCCGCCTGGCGATGGTCGTGACCGCAAGATCTTCGATCTCGCGCTGCAGCGCGTCGAGACGGGGATCGGCGGCGACGACCTGGTGCGCAAGCACCGCGTCGCTGTTGGCGAGCGCATCCACGGCTTCGATCACCATCTTCTCGGCGATGCCGCCCATTTCGGCGATCAGGCGCTCGATCGTGTCGAGATCCCTGTCGTAAGACTTGACGGTATGTTCGACCACGGCATGTGCTCCCTCAGCCGAACCGGCCGGTGACGTAATCCTGAGTGCGCTTGTCGCGCGGCGAGGTGAAAACGGTGTTCGTCTCACTGAACTCGACCATCTCGCCAAGGTACATGAAGGCCGTATAGTGCGAGACGCGGGCGGCCTGTTGCATGTTGTGGGTGACGATCGCGATCGTGTACTCCCCGGACAGTTCGTCCAGCAGCTCCTCGATCTTGGCGGTGGAAATCGGATCGAGCGCCGATGTCGGCTCGTCGAACAGGATCACTTCCGGAGAGATCGCCACGGTGCGCGCGATGCAGAGGCGCTGCTGCTGCCCGCCCGAAAGGCTAAGGCCGCTGGCGTTCAGTTTGTCTTTGACTTCGTTCCAAAGCGCAGTCCGCTTGAGCGAAGATTCGACGCGAGCGTCCATCTCGGACTTGGGCAGCTTTTCATACAGACGCACGCCAAAGGCGATGTTGTCGTAGATCGTCATCGGAAATGGCGTCGGCTTCTGGAACACCATGCCGACGCGGGCGCGCAGAAGGTTGAGATCCAGGTCCGGCGACAAAATGTTCTCGCCCTCGAGCAGGACTTCGCCCTCCGCTCGCTGTCCCGGATAGAGGTCGTACATCCGGTTCAGCACGCGCAGGAGCGTCGACTTGCCACAGCCCGAAGGGCCGATGAACGCGGTCACCTGGCCCTCACGCAAGGACAAGTTGACCTCCTTGAGGGCGCGGTTCTCGCCATAGTAAAAGTTTAGGCCCCGCACCGTGACCTTGTCCTTGCTCACCCTCGCTGGCTTGACGGGCTTCTGGGCGTGGACTTCGTTGTTCATGGTCGGCACCTTGCTAAACCTGTCGTTGCTGGGCGGAGAGCGCGCGGGCTGCGATGCTCAGCGCCAGGACCGCCAGTGTGATGATGAGCGCGCCCGTCCAGGCAAGCTGTTGCCAATCCGTGTAAGGGCTCAGCGCGAATTGAAAGATCACGGCCGGCAGGCTTGAAATCGGTTTCAGGAGCTGCGTGCTGAAGAACTGATTGTTCAGCGCGGTGAACAGGAGCGGAGCCGTCTCGCCGCTCACGCGCGCGACCGCCAGCAGCACGCCGGTGACCAGACCGGCCCTGACGGCGCGATATCCGATCCGCTGGATAACCAGCGAACGCGGCATACCGAGCGCCGAGCCAGCTTCGCGCAATGCGTTGGGAACCAGAGTCAACATGTCCTCGGTCGTCCGGACCACGACCGGAACCACCAGAACCGCGAGCGCGATCGCCCCGGCGATGGCCGAGAAGTGACCCATCGGCGCCACGATGATCTCGTAGATGAACAAGCCGATCACGATCGACGGGGCGCTGAGCAGAATGTCGTTGATGAAACGAACGACAAAGGAGAGCCTGGAATACTTGCCATATTCGGCCAGGTAGGTTCCCGCCAACATGCCGAGCGGCGTCCCGACGGCGACGCCAATGACCGTCATGATCAGGCTGCCGACGATCGCATTCAGAAGGCCGCCGCTGCTCCCGGGGGGCGGCGTCATCTCGGTGAAGACGGCGAGCGACAGACCCGAGAACCCCTTCCAGAAGAGCACTGCGAGAATCAGGAACAGCCAGGTCAAACCGAAGGCTGCAGCCGCGACGCTGAGGCCCATCCACATCGCGTTTCGGCGACGTCGCGCCGGGTAGAGAGAGGAGACGGACATGGCGCTATCTCCCCGCCTTGATTTCAAGGCGCATCAGCATGACCCTGGCGATCGCGAGGACAACGAAGGTGATCATGAACAGGATCAGGCCGAGCGCGATCAGCGATGAGGTGTAGAGATCGCCGACCGCCTCGGTGAATTCGTTGGCGATGCTTGCGGAGATCGTCGTTCCGGGGGCGAGCAGCGACGCATTGATCTTATGGGCGTTGCCAATGACGAAAGTGACCGCCATCGTTTCGCCGAGCGCGCGGCCGAGTCCGAGCATGACGCCGCCGATGACGCCGACGCGCGTGTAGGGGATGACAATATTGCTCACCACTTCCCACGTCGTGCAGCCGATCCCATAAGCCGATTCCTTCAACATCGGCGGCACCGTGTCGAATACGTCGCGCGAAATCGAGGTGACAAACGGCAGGACCATGATCGCCAGGATCAGCGACGCGGTCAGCATCCCGATGCCATAGGGCGGCCCCGCGAAGAGGGAGTTCATTATCGGAACGTCGGAAAACAGCGCGATGAGGCCTGGCTGGACGTATTGCTGGAGAAACGGCGCGAATACGAACAGGCCCCAGATTCCGTAAATGATGCTCGGGATTCCGGCCAGCAACTCAATGGCGATGCCGATCGGACGCCGCAACTTGGGAGGACACAGCTCTGTGAGAAAAATCGAGATGCCGAGACCCACCGGCACGGCGATCGCCATCGCGATGGCGGACGTGACAATGGTTCCGAAAATGGCCGCGCCGGCGCCGAATTTCTCCGTGACCGGATTCCATATCTGAACTCGTGAAGAAGCCGAGGCCGAAAGCCCGAAACGCCGGTATCGATCCAATGACCAGCGAGACAATGGCCCCGCCAAGGATCAACAGCACGACGATCGCGCAGGCTTGCGTCAAGAGCCGAAAGAACTTGTCGCCGGCCGCGAAGCGCCTGGCCGCGCGCGTCCGGCTCTGCCCTGCGGCGCCTGCCGTATGTATGTGCGGCATCGCGGTCTCGGTCATCGCTTTGAAACTCCTGCGAAGCCCCAGCCGAGTGACTGGAGCGCCGCGCTGGATGGCGAACCGGGAGATCCAAGGATCTGCCGGTCAACCGCAATTCTGGACGTCACTTCGAATAGACAGGCTTGCCGTCGGGCCCCTTGATTTCCGTCGCCCAGGTTTTCTCGATCTGTGCGATGACCGACGCCGGCAACGGCACATAGTCGAGAGATTCCGCCGCCTTGCTGCCATTGGTGTAGGCCCAGTCGAAGAACTTGAGGGCCTCGGCCGAGGCGGCGGGATCCTCCGGCTGCTTGTACATCAGGATGAACGTCGCGCCCGCAATCGGCCAGGTTTCCGCGCCTGGCTCGTTCGTCAGAATGACGTGATATTGATCCGAGTGCGCCCAGTCGGCGTTTTCTGCGGCCGCCTGGAACGCAGCGGAGCTTGGCGTGACCGCCTTGCCGGCCGCATTGATCATCTTTACCGACGCCATCTTGTTCTCCAGGGCGTAGGCGTATTCGACGTAACCGATCGCGCCTTTCGTCTGGGCGACGTTGTTCGAAACGCCCTCGTTGCCCTTGGCGCCGATGCCCGTCGGCCATTCAACCGCCGTGCTGGCGCCGACCTTGTCCTTCCACTCCGGGGAAACCTTGGATAGATAGTTGGTGAAGATGAACGTCGTCCCCGAACCGTCCGAGCGATGCGCGACGACGATCGCGCTGGAGGGAAGCTTGGCGTTCGGGTTGAGCTTCTTGATCGCCGGATCGTCCCACTTGGTGATCTTGCCGAGGAAAATATCGGCGAGCGTCGGGCCGTCGAGCGTCAGGTCGTTCGGGCCGATGCCGTCGAGATTGACGACGGGCACATCGCCGCCGACCACCGTCGGGAATTGAACCAGGCCCGAAGCCGTCAAGTCCTTAGGCTCGAGTGGCATGTCCGAGGCGCCGAACGTGACGGTTTTCGCCTTGATTTGCTTGATGCCGCCGCCCGAGCCGATCGACTGGTAGTTGAGCTTGAAGCCGGTCTCCTTGTTATACATGTCGGCCCATTTGGCGTAGATCGGATAGGGGAAAGTCGCGCCTGCTCCCGAAACGCTTGCGGCATGAGCGTAGGTTGTCGCGGCTGCGCAGACAGCGAACGCAACCACGCGAGCAAAATTTGTGTGTTTCATAAAGCGCCTCTCTTGCATTGGATTCGAACCCCGTCCGCACGTCGCGTCCCCCAGTTACGACGCGCGCGGTCCAGAGGCTTATAGGACCGCCGCATATGTCTACTGCGACAGGGAGATGACAGTTTGACGACAGCCTGCGGGGGCCTGCCGCGTGCGCCTTTACAATAGTATCGCGCACGCCAGGTAGACGTCAAAGTTGGGCCATCGAAGGCGGCGCTGGGGCCTCGGCTCGACCGAAGGCTGCGCTGTGGCATTTGCGCAGGACACCCACCTTGAAAATTTGGCAATCTGAGTCGGGCGTGGTCCGGACTGGCGATCGCGGCGTCAGCCGAACAGAGGATGAAACGAGCATGACGGGTTCGCAAGGCTGCTGAGCGTGCAGACCTGTCGGCGCTTGTATTCGCATCCCGCCGGCCGAGGCGCAGATTGAGGCGCAATCGGGCGTCAAAGCCACATCGTTCCCACGCATCCGCTTACCCATTATCCACACGGGCGCCCCGAGGCGCGCACCGCTCGCAGCTACACACGTCGCGCGTTCAATCAGCCGAGGCCAGTCCACAACATGGCGCTGCGCTAAGACTGGCGGACCCAACGCTCAGCCCCGTTCTCGATCGGGTGACCCGCCCGGGGGGGACCACGAAAGACCGGAGCAGAGCGGCGGCGGTCGGCGGATAAGGCCGTTAGCACTCTCTTGCATGGAGTGCCAAGGATCGCCATATGATGGGTGTCAGACTGCCGCCGAGAGCCGGAGCATTTGCTCGTGAGCCGGTCAGGCCGTCGACGTGAAAGAGATTTCCATGAAATTTCGTCCGCTGCACGACCGCGTCGTCATCCGCCGCATTGAGGGCGAGGACAAGACGAAGGGCGGCATCATCATTCCCGACACGGTCAAGGAAAAGCCGCAGGAGGGCGAGGTCGTCGCTGTGGGGCCTGGCGCCCGCGACGAGAGCGGCAAGGTTCAGCCGCTCGAACTGAAGGCCGGCGACCGGGTTCTGTTCGGCAAATGGTCGGGCTCGGAAGTCAAGATCGACGGTCAGGACCTCCTGATCATGAAGGAGTCCGACGTCATGGGCGTGATCGAAGGCGCAAGCGTCGCGAAGAAGCACGCGGCCTGACGCCGCATCTGCCTCATCTCAACACAAGGAATTGAAAATCATGTCTGCGAAAGATGTCAGATTCTCGGGCGACGCCCGCGACAGAATGCTGCGCGGGGTCGATATTCTCAATAATGCAGTGAAGGTGACGCTCGGCCCTAAGGGCCGCAACGTCATTCTCGACAAGTCCTATGGCGCGCCGCGTATCACCAAGGACGGCGTCACCGTCGCCAAGGAGATCGAGCTTTCCGACAAGTTCGAGAATATGGGCGCCCAGATGGTGCGTGAAGTCGCCTCGAAGACCAACGATCTCGCCGGCGACGGCACGACGACCGCGACGGTGCTCGCCGCCTCGATCATGAAGGAAGGGCTGAAGCTCGTCGCGGCCGGCATGAACCCGATGGATCTGAAGCGCGGCATCGATCTCGCCGTGGCCGCGGTCGTCAAGGACATCGAAAAGCGAGCCAAGAAGGTCGCGTCTTCCGAGGAAATCGCCCAGATCGGCACGATTGCGGCCAATGGCGACAAGTCGATCGGCGACATGATCGCCAAGGCGATGAAGAAAGTCGGCAACGAGGGCGTCATCACCGTGGAGGAGGCCAAGAGCCTCGAGACTGAACTCGACGTCGTCGAGGGGATGCAGTTCGACCGCGGCTATCTTTCCCCCTATTTCATCACCAACGCGGAGAAGATGGTGGCCGAGCTCGAGGAGCCCTACATCCTCCTGCATGAGAAGAAACTGTCGTCGCTCCAGCCGATGCTGCCGATCCTCGAGGCGGTGGTGCAAACCGGCAAGCCGCTGCTGATCGTCGCCGAGGACATCGACGGGGAGGCGCTCGCGACGCTCGTCGTCAACAAACTCCGCGGCGGCCTCAAGGTCGCGGCGGTCAAGGCGCCGGATTCGGCGATCGCCGCAAAGCGATGCTCGAGGACATCGCCGTCCTCAGCGGAGGAACCCTGATCGCCGAGGACCTCGGCATCAAGCTCGAGAACGTGACCCTTCAGACGCTGGGCAAAGCCAAGCGGGTGCGTATCGAGAAGGACAACACCACGATCATCGACGGCGCCGGCAAGAAGGCGGAGATCGA
Organism: uncultured Alphaproteobacteria bacterium; assembly: GCA_963770035.1. Classification (GTDB taxonomy): domain Bacteria; phylum Pseudomonadota; class Alphaproteobacteria; order Rhizobiales; family Beijerinckiaceae; genus Roseiarcus. The sequence goes on from CAVYON010000020.1 coordinate 16,608, forward strand.
GGCGCGTATCGGGCAGATCAAGACGCAGGTCGAGGACACGACCTCCGACTACGACAAGGAGAAGCTGCAGGAGCGTCTCGCCAAGCTTGCCGGGGGCGTTGCGGTGATCCGGGTCGGCGGCTCGACGGAAGTCGAGGTCAAGGAGAAGAAGGACAGGGTCGACGACGCCATGAACGCGACCAAGGCCGCCGTCGAGGAAGGCATCGTGCCGGGCGGAGGGGTCGCGCTCCTGCGCGCCAAGGCCGCGATCGGCAAGCTCGAGGGCGAGAACGCCGACGTCCAGGCGGGCATCAGCATCGTGCTCAGGGCGCTCGAGGCGCCGGCCCGCCAGATCGTCGAGAACGCCGGCGTCGAGGGGTCGGTGGTCGTCGGCAAGATCCTGGAAAACAAGTCCCAGACCTACGGCTACGACGCCCAGAACGAGCAATATGTCGATATGCTGAGCGCGGGCATCGTCGATCCGGCGAAGGTGGTGCGGGTCGCCCTGCAGGACGCCGCGTCGGTCGCCGGCCTCATGATCACGACCGAGGCGATGGTGGCCGAGCGGCCGAAGCCCGACGCTCCCGCCATGCCGGGCGGCGGCATGGGCGGCATGGGCGGAATGGACTATTGATCGCCTGACTGCGGTCTAAAAATTCGAAGGGGCGAGTTCACTCGCCCTTTCGATCCCTGCGGGTTCCCTGGCGGCGATCTCGGCTCGCGCGTCGAGAAGGATGTGGCCGCCAACGCGCCTGCAATATGATCGCTTGTGGTCAAGGCGAGACAGCGCCGGCTTGTCGTGTCAATCCGATGCAGCCTCGGGCTTCGGTTGGTGCGCCGACGCGGCGCGCCATTCCGCCGGCGAGCGCGGCAAGTCGCCGCTCACATCGACGTGGGCCGCCGCGGTCCCAGCGGGGAGTTCCTTTTCCGAAAACTTCAAGTCGAGGAGGCGGCCGTCGTCGGTGAGGAGTTGAACGCCGATCCGGCCAAACACCGCTGCGAGGTCGGAAGCCGTGAGCCTGAGTTCGCCGGAGGCCGTCACCCCTCCATGCGGCGTCGCAAAGCCATCGAAATCGTAAGCCGTTCGGGCGATCGCCTCGCCGCCTATCCTCACAACTCCGGCGCCCGCAAGCCGACCGAGATAGCCCACGATCGCACTCGAGTCGGTGGAGACGCGTCTCACGCCGCAACGCCAGCGGCGTCAATGGCCGTAGCGAGTTCGTCCGAGTCGACGAGAACCATCTCCTTCGCGCCGCTTGGCGCCGACAACGCCGCAACCCGACGTCTGGTCGCGGCGCCCCTGAAGGCGAGGAACGAGCGACCGGCTATATCCTCCTCGTCGACGGCGACGCGATAGGTACCCGCAAAGGGCGATCCACCTCCGACGGAGCGAACGGCGCCAAAACGATCGCCGTCTTCTGGCGGCTCCGCATCGCAGCGCGTCACTTCCGTTTTGCTGGGGTTGTCGCGGCCGATGGACCCCTCGGTGCGAAAGGCGAGACGGGCGCGGCGGATGCAGATTTTACCGCCTTGGGCTTCTTGGTTTCTCGATTGCTGCGCCGTTTTTCCTTGGCCATTTGCTCTCCTCCAGGCGACAATTCCGTCATTGTACGAACGATATATAGGTACGAATCTCCGGCAGATAAGCGCAAAAAAGGGGCCGGGTTTGTGCTCCCGCGTGCGCCTCCTTTACAACCGCATCCCGCATGCCTAGGGAAGGCCAGAGCTGAGCCATCGAGGCAGCGCTGCCGCCTCGGCTCGACCGAAGGCTGCGCTCTCTGAGCTTTGCGCAGCACACCGATCAGGGAGCCTGTTTGGCGGTCTGCCTTGGGCACGGTCCCGACCGGCCGTCGCTTATTATGGCAAACGGAAGGATGAGAATAGGATGGGGGGGTTCGGAAGGCTGCTGACCGTCGCCGCCGTGGTGTGGGCGCCTCTGTTCGCGTCCCTGCCGGCGAAGGCTGAGACACCGTCCACGTCGGGCGGCAAACCGAAAAGCTCAGCCAGCCATATCGTGCCCATGCACCCGCACCAGCTGACCCTTTATCCGCACGGGCGCCCCGAGCGCCGCCAGCCCGCTCACAGCTACACCCGGCACCCGTTCAATCAGCCGAGCCCCACCCACAATACTTTCATGGCGCCGCGATACTACTAGGCGCGGGTCGGCCGGCTCCGCGCGTCACGTTGGCGGCGCTTCTGTGGGCCGTCCGCCCAGCAGGGTTTCCGAGCCGATACCGCACCGCCTCAGGCAGGCGATCGCGGTGGCGAGCGGCACGTTGGCCGGACGAACGCGGTCGGCGGCGATGAAAAAGACCGATCCCGACATCGGGTTCGGCGAATTGGGGATGAAGACCGCGACGAAGCCGCCGTCGACCATCTCGGTCTGCACTCCGATCCGCAAAGCGCCGCCGAGTTCGGCCAGCACGACCGGGTGCTCCTCCAACTCGCTAAGGCCGAGAACGCTCGTTCCCGCCTCCTTCAGATACTCATAGCCCGGCAACTTCGAAAGAACGGCCGCTTCCAAGCCGCTCACGATCTGCTGGGCGAGAAGAGTCTGGGCGACGAGCCCGGCCAGGAGGCAGACGAGTCCGAGCAGGAGGATCGTCAGCACCGTCGTCATGGTCGGTCCGGAGCCGAGGGCGTCCGGGATCAACGCCGTCAAGGGCTTCAGCCCGCGGCGCAGGACATCGAACGCCTTGCTCAGGACGAAGCCGAGCACGACGATCGGCGTCAGAAAGAGGACGCCGCCAAGGATCGTTGTCCCGACAAAACGCGAGATCGGCTTCATTATTCCTCCTGTTGCGTCCGTGCATTGAAGCCGGCGCCGCCGGCCCGAATGGCTTCGACGTTTGATCGATATCAACAGACCTGCATTCCGTCCGTAGTATGAAGACTTGCAGCGCCCGCCGAAATGGCGACCGGAGCGGAATGCTCCGGAGAAATGCGTGCGTCGGGAGGACCATTGATGACCCAAGGTTCGAATCTCTTCGGCGCAGCCGCGCAGTATTGGACCGACGCCTGGCAACGCGGCGTGCTGGTTCTCGAGACGCTAAACGAGCGGGGCAATACCCAACTTGCGCAGGCCGCCAAGGAAGCGCCGAACGTGCTGAGCTTTCCCGCCGAAGTCGTGCTCGACGGCCGGACGCTGGAGCGGCCGGTCAATTATCTGCTCGTTCGCATCGTCCCGCCGGCGGACGTGACGATCGATCGGGCAAAGCCGCCGATTGTCGTCGTCGACCCGCGCGCCGGGCACGGTCCCGGGATCGGCGGCATGAAGCCCGAGAGCGAAATCGGCGTGGCGCTCAATGCAGGTCACGCGGTTTACTTCGTCGGCTTCCTGCCCAAGCCAGTTGCGGGGCAGACGGTCGAAGACGTCTGTCGCGCCGAGGCGGTCTTTCTGGAAGAGGTCGCGAAGCGACACCCCGAGGCCGAAGGCAAGCCGATCGTCATCGCCAATTGTCAGGCCGGCTGGCAGATCATGATGACGGCGGCGGTCCGGCCGGAACTGGCCGGCGTGATCATGCTCGCCGGAACGCCGCTCTCCTACTGGGCCGGGGTTCGCGGCAAGAATCCGATGCGCTATCTCGGCGGAATCATGGGCGGCGCGTGGCTGGCGGCGCTGGCGGGCGACATGGGCGCGGGGACCTTCGACGGCGCGAGCCTGGTCGCCAATTTCGAGTCCCTGAACCCGGCGAACACCTATTGGACGAAGCCCTACAACGTCTATTCGAAGGTCAATTCCGAGACGGAACGCTTCCTCGAATTCGAAACCTGGTGGGGCAGCCCGGTGCTGCTCAACGCCGGAGAAATGCTGTGGATCGCCGACAACCTGTTCGTCGGCAACAAGCTCTCCGCCGGGGAGATTCGCACCTCCGAAGGTGCGCGCATCGACCTGCGCGCCATCAAGTCGCCGATCGTCTGCTTCTGCTCCTGGGGCGATGACATCACCCCGCCGCAGCAGGCGCTGGACTGGATTCTCGACCTCTACGACGACACAAGCGAGATCGTCGTCAACGGGCAGACGATCATCTACTCGCTGCATCACAGCATTGGCCACCTCGGCATCTTCGTCTCCGGCAAGGTGGCGGCCAAAGAGCATCGCGAGTTCGTCACCTGCATGGAGATGATCGAGGCGACGCCGCCCGGCCTCTACGAAGCGGTCATCAGCGAGGTCGGCGAGGACACGGCGAACCGCGACCTCGTCGACGGCAAGTATCTCTTCCGCCTCGAGCCACGAACGCTCGACGACATCCGCGCCCTCGGCGTCGAACAGTCCGGCCGACGACAAGCGTTTCGCCGCGGTCGCGCGAATGTCCGAGATCAATCTCGGCCTCTATCGGACGTTTGCCGAGCCGTGGATTCGCGCCTCCGCAACAGAGCCGATGGCCGAGGCGATGCGCGCGATGCATCCGAACCGGTTGCGCTTCGAACTCTTCTCCGACCGGAACCCGTTCATGTCGGCGATCAAGCCGATGGCCCAGCAAGTTCGCGCCAACCGGAAGCCGGTCGGCGCCGACAATCCGTTGCTCGCCGCGGAGAAGCAAGCTTCGTCCTGGATCACCGCCTCCCTCGAGAACTGGGGCAAAATGCGGGACGCCATGACCGAGACGATCTTTCTCACCACCTATGGGTCGCCGTTCCTGCAGGCGATGGTCGGGCTCGGCTCGCCGAGCGATCAGGCCACGGATCGTATCGAGCACGATCTTGTGCGGGAGACGGCGCAGGCCGAACTTCGCGCTCGCCTCGAGGAGAAATTCGAGGAAGGCGGCGTCGAGGAGGCCGTGCTGCGGGCGCTCATCTATGTGCGACGGCCCGAAGGCGGATTCGACGAGCGCGGCTACCGAATGCTGAAAGTCATCCGCGAGACGCGCAAGTCGAACGAGCGGCTGAGCATCGCCGAATTCCGGACGATGCTGAACGAACAGCTTCAACTCATGGTGCTGGACGAGGAGCGCGCGATCGCCGCCTTGCCGAAACTTCTGCAGACCGGAGGGGCGGAAACCGTCGCCGGGCTCGATGCCCTGCGCCAACTTGTCGGCGCCGCGGGCGCATCGAGCCCGGAGGGGGAGCGCCGTTTCGCGCAGAGTCGAGACTCTATTCCGCCCGAAGCGGTTAAAGCGCATAGGTTAAAGCGCATAGAGGGAGACAATCGATGATGGCGTCGACTTGATCGCTGCGGCTACGGGCGTCGGCATCGGCATCACGGGGAGGGAGGGCATCCTTGCGCAACACGAACAGGAAGACAAAGCCGGCAGGCGCCGCCGCGGGTTCCCCCGGCGGCTACATCTCCGCGGACGAACGGCGGGCGGAGGGAAAGGCCTTGCGCGACGCCACGCCGCGGGTCGCGCATGGCGGCTGGAAGCCGCCCAAGGATCGCCGCGATCCGATCGAGCTTCTGCACGAGTCCAACGACGGCCGAATCCCGGAGCTGATCCCGATCCGCTTCGGGCGGATGTCGCAATCGCCTTTCGCCTTCTATCGCGGATCGGCTGCGGTCATGGCGGCCGATCTGGCGTCGACCGCTATATCCGGACTTCGCGTGCAGGCCTGCGGCGACGCTCACCTGATGAACTTCGGCGGCTTCGCCACGCCGGAGCGCAATATTTTCTTCGACATCAACGATTTCGACGAAACTCTGCCTGGTCCCTGGGAGTGGGACGTCAAGCGGCTCACGGCCAGCATCGTCATCGCCGCTCAGCATCTCAACCTGCCCGACAGTGATGCGGCGAAGGCGGCGACGGACGCCGTTTGCTCGTACCGCGAACGCATGATCGACTACGCCTCGATGCGCGCCCTCGAGGTCTGGTACGACCGTATCGATCTCGATCGCGTTCTCAAGGTTCTGCCAAACGGCGGTGAGGTTGAGCGCGTCAGGCAGAGAGTGGAGCAGGCGCGCCGGAAAAGCCTGCCCGAAAGCCTGTTCCCGAAGCTGGTCGAGCATCTGGGCTCTACGCCAAGAATCAAGGACGAGCCGCCGCTGATCTTCCACCCCACCGAGGAGCAGGCCCCGGGCGCGACGTCTGGATATGCCGACGCGCTCGAAGGCTACCGGAAATCGCTGCCCGAGCACGTCCGGACGCTGTTCGACCGCTTCCATCTGTTCGACTTCGCGATCAAGGCCGTCGGCGTGGGCAGCGTCGGCACGTTCTGCGCCCTCGGATTGTTCATGGCCGCCGACGGCGACCCGATTTTCCTGCAGGTCAAGGAAGCGCGGAAATCGGTGCTCGAGCCCTATGCAGGCAGGTCCCTGCACAAGAACAACGGCGAGCGGGTGGTGGCGGGCCAGCGCCTGATGCAGTCGGCCAGCGACATATTTCTCGGCTGGACGCGCGGATTGAATGGCCGCGACTATTACTTCCGCCAGCTGCGCGACGCCAAGATCTCGGCTGTCCCGGACGACTGGGACGTTGGCATGTTGCGAGAATACGGCAAGCTTTGCGCGTGGGCGCTTGCCCGGGCGCATGCGCGATCGGGAGACGCCGCGAAGATTGCGGGCTACATGGGCTCCAATATGACGTTCGACGGCGCCGTGTGCGAGTTTGCCGTCGAATATGCCGATCAGAACCTTCGCGACTACCGGGCCTTCGTCAAGGCGATCCGCGAGGGTCGTATTAAGGTTCTGTCGGAGGAGTGAGAGCCGGCGCGTTATGAGCTCGGATCGGCCGTCGCGCCTGACTGTCGCGCCTGACTTCATCCGGCGGGAGTCTTATGATACATTTGCCAAAATAGTCACGGGAGGAGATCAATTGGCACGGCGGCGCCCCCCCCAGGGCGCCTGATCAATGCCGATCCATGAGAGGGCGTGAAAATTGAAAAAGCTGGCAATCTCGCTGTCTCTCGTCGGCATCGTCTCGATTGTGACAAACGTCGAGAGACCCTTCGCAAACGAGCCGAACCCAGCGCCTCCGGCGCAAGAAGTCGCGGAAAGCTATGCGTTGCCGATTACCCCACCCCTGCATCAAGGGGACACGGGTCTGTGCTGGATGTACGCGACGCTCAGCATGCTGGAAACGGACTATCTCTCTCGTCACCCCGGATCTCAGATTTCGCTTTCGCGGGGCGCAATGCAGGTCGAGGCGGTCGAAGATCGGCTCGAGCGTCTGGTGCGCGGGGAGTCCACCCGCCTGCCCGAAGGGGGGCTCGCGGTGGAGGCTCTCGCGCTCATCCGCAAGGACGGCATCGTCGCTCAGCCCGATTTTCGGGACATCGTGGACTCGAATCCGATCGCCCAGTCGATCGAAAAGGACCTCGCTGGTATTCCCGATCGCTCGGCCAAGGAAAAGGCGTTGAGCGAGGAAGTCCACGGCAAACTCGGCGTCGTGCCCGAAGTCACGCATCTCGACGGCCAGGTCGTGGGCGCGGATAAGTTGGCCCATGCCATCACGGACGGATACGAATGGACAGAGTTCGATCTTTCCCCCGACGGCGCCGAAGCCTGGGGCCCCTCCCACGATCCCGACGCCCGCCCTGAAACACGTGTGAAATTCGTGAAGATCGAGGTCCTGATCGAACTCATCCACCGCTCTCTGGCGCGGGGGCAGGCCGTGGTGTGGGGGTCGCCCGACCATGCTCTGCTGATCTGGGGAGGCGACTACGACAAGGACGGCAAGGCCCTATCCTACTTGATCAAGGACTCGTTCGAACCCTTCACCTATCGAGAGAGCGCCAACGAAATTCACAAGATTCTCTATGATGTGACGGTCGCCCGCTGACCCGACCCACCCGAATTGACGGGTCGCTACAGGCGCGGCGTCTGCCGCCGTGACGAGGCCATGAGGACTGGTAGGTCGTTGCCTTGACGGGCGATGTCAGATGAGCGCGATCCCGGAAAGCAGAGCCAAAAAGAAGCGCAGGTCGCGCATTCCAGCAGGCCTTGTGGGCGCACGACTAGTGATGGACGAACTCTTGAAACGGGGGTTCGACGCAAAGCTCGCCGACCGCCGCACCAAGAAATATGACCTTCTCGTCGGGGTGTCCGGCTCGTCGCCTAAGCCCGTTCATGTGAGAGCCGTGCATGCGGGTCCATGGTATATTCGCGTTTCCCACTTCACCGGAGCCGTTGCGGACGAAGTTACGGTCTATGTCCTGTTTGGCCTCGAAAACAGTCGGAATTGCGCTCGTTTCTTCGTCACGGTGAACAGCGACATTGAGACGAGATTCCGTCAGCCAGCGGATTGGCGTAAATTTGGATTCATTGATGTCGAAGCCGTACAGCAATACGAGAACAATTGGGATCTCCTAAAAACTCGGCAGCCTCAATAGATCGCCTGCTTTGTTAAGCCCGATGGAAATAAGGCCTGTAGAGGAAAGCGCCGTCAACAATGCTGGAGCAAGCTTTGCTTGCCTTTTTCCGCTTTTTCGATTACGACTTGAGGTAAGTCAAATTCGGATAGGGCAGAATTCCGTATTTGGAAGAGGGGCGCGATAAGCCCCGAGTCGGGAGGATGAAGATGAGTGGCCAGGAAGAAGCGAAACTAGTTTCGCGGCGAAAGGTGGTCTCCCTTCTTGCGCTGGCGGCCGCCGCAGGCTTCGGAGCGCTGACGGCTTCAGACGCCGAGGCGCAGACAACCACCCCGGCCGCCGGGACCGCGGCGACCCCAGAGGCGACAGGGACGCACGGGATGCAGCGGCGTCAGGGACGGCGCTCCGGCCGCCATGAGCGGCGGCATACGCGGCGGACCGGCCACGCGAACTCCCGCGGCAACCCCCGCAGCAGCGCCCGCACAATAGCGGACGCGGGGGCTCAAGTCACTTAATTCACGCGATGGACAGGCCGCTCGGTCTGAGCGGCGGTGTTCGCTATGTCAATAATGAATAGCGGCACTACCGAAAGTAGTGCGCGTATTCGATTTTGGCGTTTGATATTTGGTTGACACATACGGGTGTTATTATCATGGATGTCACATCAGAATTTGTACTGGATGGCGCGTTTTTCTTGGCGCTTTCCTGTACGATGTTTGCGAGGAGCCTATTTCTTTTCATACGAAGTCCCGATCCGCGCAAGCGTAAATATCTCGAGGAGGCTTAGCTCAAAACCTCGGGGTGTCTGTCAAAAAAATCAAAGGGAGATACGACCATGAAGACGGCGTTTTATTCGGTCGCGCTGGGCGCGGCGATCCTTCTCACCGCGTCGACCGGATCGGTTCGAGCGGAGGACCGAGACTGCACGGTCGACCTCAAGGCCCTGTGCGCGGGCGTTGCGCCAGGGGAGGGGCGCATCCAAGAGTGCATACAGTCGCACATCAGCGAGCTTTCCGTGGGCTGCTCGTCGAGGCTGTCGAAGGCGGCATGGGTCTTTTCGGAGTGCCATGCCGACGTCCAGCACTTTTGCCCCGACGCCAAATATGGCGCCATCGCCGACTGCATGCGACCGCATCTTGGCGAGGTCAGCGGCCCGTGCAAGGGAGCGATGGCCTACATTGCCTCCCCCGCCGGCGACTAATGGCGCGCGTCGGTCAAATCGAGGGTGCAAGGTCTCGCACGGCGCATAGCTCTTTATGAAAATGTAGGACGAGATGGAGCTTTCCGCCTCGCCCTACGGAAACGATGAGGAAGGCCGCGAGGTTTTTAGCCCTCGCCATCACTGCGTGGCCGGTTTCACGCTCGGCAAGTGGGAGCCTGTCGAGACCCATTGCTCATAGCTCTCGAACGGCAATCCGAGCAGATCGTAGGAGACCTGCATATAGCCGTCGGCGCCGAGCGTTACCGCTTGCGGCATGACGGTTTGCACCTCCTGCGCCATCACGCCGACGTAGGCTATGTGTCCGCCGTTGTAGACGAAGCGGTAGTATCCGAGGCCGTCGCTAAGCCGCCCGATGAGCACGATATCGTGCTTAAGGCGCATATCCGAGCGGCGACCGCCCCCGCCGCCATGGCGGCGTCCACCGCCATGCCCGCCGCGGTGGCCGCCGCCATGGAAGCCGCCGGCGCGCGCGCCTCCCCCGTGGAAGCTCCCGGGACGTGCGCCTCCGAAACCGCCCGGATGGGCGCCTCCGAAGCCGCCGGGGCGCGCGCCGCCGGCAAAGCCAGGATGCCCGCCTCCGGGAAAGCCGCCAGGACGCGCGCCGCCGGGGCGCGTCGCGGGCCGGCTCGCGTTACCCGGTCGTGTGGCCGGCCGGGTTGCGGGCCGTGCGCCGCCGGGACGGCCCGCGCCCGCACCCGGGCGGCCTGCGCCTGGACCTCCAATTCCGCCCGGCTTGCCGGCTCCGCCGACGCCGCCGGGACGTCCAGCGCCTCCAATTCCACCCGGCTTGCCAGGTCCGCCAATGCCGCCGGGGCCACCGACGCCGCCGGGACGGCCAACGCCTCCTACGCCGCCAACGCCTCCGACGCCGCCCGGACGGCCGGGGCCGCCGACGCCGCCAACGCCGCCGGGACGGCCGGGGCCGCCGACGCCGCCAACGCCGCCGGGACGGCCGGGTCCTCCGATGCCGGGCTTGCTGCCGAGGCCGGGACGGTAGTCGCCTCCCGGGCGCCACCGGTTGCCGGCGTTGATATTGCCGGTGTTGATGACATTGCCGCCTCCGACCACCGGGGAGCCCGGACGCCAGCCCGCATATGGGGCGCGCCAGGCGCCGTAGCCCGGCCAGACCGGCGGGCGGACCCAGCCCGTCCCCCAGTTCCAGTAGTTATTCGCAAAGATCGCGCCGACCGCCACCGCGGCCGCCCCGTAGGTCAGAAGGGGCGCAACGCCTGTGTAGGGCTGGTAGACCTCGACAGGATCGTAGGAGGGGACATAGACCATCGACGGGTCGGTCGGGGCGATGGAAATGACGCTGCGGCCGTCCTCGACGCTGCTCATGACGGTCTGCTGCGGAGACGTCTTCAGCGTGCCCGCACTCTCAGCCTGTGCGCGCAACTCCTGGATGACGTCCGCGACATCCTTGGGCTGATTGACGAAGGCGTCGCCAAGGTCGGTCGTCCAATCGAGATTCTCGCTCATCTTGTTGATGACGTCGGGGAAGCGGGCGAGGGCCTTCACCGACGGGTCGTATTTGGCGCTGTCGATGCCGGAGTAATCATTCTTCGCGACGGCGACGGCGTTGCGCTCGAGCCAGCGATGGACCTGAACGATCTGGATCGGATAGGCGCTGGCGGGCAGAATCTGCGCCAGAAGACTGTCGGGATAAAGCGCGATCGGCGCGAGCAGCTTTTCGAGCTCGGCCCGACTGAAACTGATCTGCGGCGCGGGCGCCTGTGCAGCGTCTGGCGCCGCGGCCGACGCCGCCGGGGGCGCGACCGGATTGTCTTGAGCGTCTGCAAGCACCGGCGCCGCCGCAAGCAACGCGGCGAACGAGAGGCTCATCAGGCGCGCGCCGTGCTTCGGTTCGCTGAGCGTGCGAATCATCTTCTTCCTCCCATTAAGCTAGGCTAATTGCGCGCGCGGGGATTCGAAAACCCCGTCTCAATTGCGCAGCTGCCACTTTACTACCGTGGGCCAATGTTGCGGTAGGTCAACACGGCGCTTTAACACATATCTCGTGCTCGGAAATCCTTAAGACTTGGGCGACCCGTTGACGCGCAGGTTGCGCGCGGGAAAGCCAATTCCAGGCCGGCCGGAAGGTGATAATGGTGGAGGCGCCGGTCGGTCAGATCGAGCCGTCAGGCAAAAGATTCGAGGGCATGAGCCAGATCGACGGTCTCACGGACGCAGGGCTGAGAACCCCGAAGGCCGCCGCCATCGCGGGCGTCGCCTTTTCGTTGCTGACCCTGGCGAGCTTCGGGTTGCTCTGGCGAGCGATCCCCCCCGAACCGCAGGCGTCGGGCGCGTGGCTCGCGATAAACGCGAACGAGGTCGCGCTGGCGCTCAATCTCATCCCCTTCGCCGGGATCGCCTTTCTGTGGTTCATCGGCGTCATTCGCGACCGGCTGGGGCGGCGCGAAGATCGTTTCTTTGCGACGGTGTTCTTCGGCAGCGGCCTCCTGTTTCTCAGCACGCTGTTCATCGCCGCGGCTGTCGTCGGGGCCACGCTGGTCGCGTTCAAAGACGAGCCGGCCGCCTTCGCCGCCGCCCCCGAGTTTCGCTTTGCGAGGGCGTTCGCTTACGGCGTGGTCAATGTCTACATGGTCAAGATGGCCGGCGTGTTCATGATCTCCACCTCGACGGTCGCGATGGCGACCCGGTTCGCGCCGCGCTGGCTGGCCGCCCTCGGCTATCTGTTGGCGCTCCTGCTGCTTCTCGGCAGCTCTTTCCTGCGCTGGAGCTTTGCGCTCTTTCCCCTTTGGGTGCTGATGTTGAGCATTCAGATCCTGGCGGGCAATCCTGGTCGTGGTACGGAAGCTTGAGGTCGCAGCAAGCCGCCTCGGCGCCTGGTGGAAGCATGGCCCGCGGTGCGGCTTCATCGTCCTCGCGGCAACTCGTCGCCTTCTCCCGGCCTGTCGCGATCGAATGCTCCGGTGCGCGTCCTTTACAACCTTGCCGGGCTTGCCTAGTAAAGCGTCAGAGCTGGACGATCGAGGCGGAGCTGGGGCCTCGGCTCGACCGAAGTGTGCGCTCTTAAGAGTTCGCGCAGGAGACCCATCATGAAACATGTTCGGCGGTCCGCCTCGGTCGCGGCCCTGATGGGCGCTGTTGCTCTAACTGTTAGCTTGGGCGCCGGCCCGGAAGGCGGTCTTTCCCCTGTGGCGTCGGCGCATGCGCAGGGCCCGATCAGGAACCTGATCGCGCGGCTGCGCGGCGAGACGCTGCCCGCCGGTATCGTCAAGTCCAACGGCCGCATCGAGGCGACCCAGGTCGATGTGTCGTCGAAGTATGCCGGCCGGCTCGCCGAAGTCACGGTCGAGGAGGGGTCGAACGTCGCCCAGGGACAGGTCATCGCGAAGATCTCGTCGCCCGAATACGAGGCGCAGCTGCGCGCCGCCCAGGCCAGCGTGCAGAGCTCCAAGGACGCCCTGATCGCCGCGGAGGCTGAGATCACCTCGCGCCAGAGCGCGCTCGACTTCGCCAAGTCCGATTTTGAACGCGGCCAGGAGCTGATGAAGACCGGGTTCATCACCAAGCAAGTGTTCGAGCAGCGCAAGCGCAATTTCGACTCGGCGGTCGCGGGCGTGGCGAGCTTCAAGTCGCAGAGGGATCAGGCCCAGTCCAAGATCAAGAACTCGGAAGCGGAGGTCGAACGCATCGAATCGATCATCCACGACCTGACGCTCGTCTCGCCGCGCAACGGACGCGTGCAGTACCAGCTCGCCCGCGCAGGCGAGGTTGTCGCGGCCGGCGCGCCTATCGTCACCATTCTCGATCTCACCGACGTCTACATGACGATCTTCTTGCCCGCCGCCGACGCGGGCCGGGTCACGCTTGGCGACGAGGCGCGCATCGTCCTCGATCCGGTCCCCGATCGCATCATTCCGGCCAAGGTCAGCTTCGTCGCGGCCGACGCGCAGTTCACCCCCAAGACCGTCGAGACCAAGGACGAGCGCGCCAAGCTGATGTTCCGCCTGAAGCTCAAGATCGATCCCGACGTTCTTCAGGCGTTCTACACCAGGGTCAAGACGGGCATTCGCGGCATGGGCTTCGTGCGCACCAAGGCCGATGTCGCCTGGCCCGACGACCTGACGGTCAACGTTCAGGCGCCCCCTAAGGCAACCGACGCCGCGCCGGCTCCTTCCGCACCCCAGGTCGCGGCGCCCCGGTCCTCGAACGACAAGACCCCCGCCGCAAAATGACCGGCGAACCCATCGCGCGGGTCAAAGGCGTATCGCACCGGTACGGCGCGACGGTGTCGCTAAACGACGTGTCGATCGACATTCCGTCGCGGATCATGGTCGGGGTGATCGGCCCGGACGGCGTCGGCAAGTCCACGCTTCTCGGGCTCATCGCGGGCGTGAAGGTCATCCAGACCGGAGAGGTCGTCGTCTTCGACAAGAGCATCGCCGACCAGGAGACCTTGCGCGAGATGCGCGGCCGCATCGCCTATATGCCGCAGGGCCTCGGCCGCAACCTTTACCCGACGCTCTCCGTGTTCGAGAACATCGATTTCTTCGGCCGGTTGTTCGGATTGTCGGCGACTGAACGTCGCTCCAAGATCGACGAGCTTCTTACGGCGACGAGCCTGGAGAAGTTCGAAGCGCGTCCCGCCGGCAAGCTTTCCGGCGGCATGAAGCAGAAGCTGAGCCTCTGCTGCGCCCTCATCAACGACCCGGACCTTCTCATCCTCGACGAGCCGACCACCGGCGTCGATCCCCTGTCGCGTGGCCAGTTCTGGGACCTCATCAACACCATCCGCGCGCGCCGGCCGCAGATGAGCGTCATTGTGGCCACCGCCTATATGGACGAAGCGGAGCGCTTTGACTGGCTGATGGCGATGGACGACGGCAAGATCATCGCCACCGGTACGCTGAAGGAGCTCTTGGTCAAGACCGGAGAGCCCAATCTCGACGAGGCCTTCATCGCCATGATGCCGGAGGCCAAGCGCGCCCTGCACAAGAAAGTGGTCGTGCGTCCGCGCGTGGCCTCCCCGGACGAGACGCCGGCGATCGAGGCGGAGGGACTCACGCGCCAGTTTGGCGATTTCGTTGCGGTCGACCACGTCAGCTTTAGGATTCCCCGCGGCGAGATCTTCGGCTTTCTCGGCTCGAACGGCTGTGGCAAGTCGACGACCATGAAAATGCTGGTGGGCTTCCTGCCGGCGAGCAGCGGCACGTGCAAGCTATTCGGCGAGCCGATGGGCTCGAACGACATGCAGGCCAGGCGCAACGTCGGTTACATGACCCAAGCCTTTTCGCTCTACGGCGAATTGACGGTCGCGCAGAATCTCGAGCTCCACGCCCAGCTCTATCATTTGCCGCCGGAAAAGGTCGCGGGCCGAATCGAGGACCTGCTCGAGCGCTACGACCTGAAGTCGGTCGTCGGTTCGCGTCCCGATAGCCTGCCGCTCGGGATGAAGCAGCGGCTCCAGCTTGCCGTGGCGGTGCTACACGAGCCCTCCATTCTCATTCTCGACGAGCCGACGTCCGGCGTCGACCCAATCGCGCGCGACGCGTTCTGGCGCACGCTGATCGACCTCTCGCGCGACGATGGCGTGACGATTTTCGTCACCACTCATTTCATGAACGAGGCGGACCGCTGCGACCGGATCTCGCTCATGCACGCGGGAAAGGTGCTCGCCGTCGGCGCGCCGCAGGATCTGGTCAAGGAGCGAGGCAGCACGTCGCTAGAGGACTGCTTCGTCGGCTATCTCGCCGAGGCGGCGGGCATCGACATGTCGAAAAAGGCCGAGGCGCCGGCGCCAGCCGCGGCCGAAGTCGAGGCAGGCGAGCGGCCGAGGCGCTTCAAAATTGGCCGGCTATGGGCCTACGCGCGGCGTGAGACGGTCGAACTGCTGCGCGATCCGATCCGGTTGGCTTTCGCGCTCGTCGGTCCCGTCATTCTCATGTTCGCCTTCGGCTTCGGCATCTCCTTCGATATCGAGAACCTGGCGACTGCGACATTCGACCAGGACGACACGCCCCAGAGCCGCGATCTGCTTCAGGGTTTCGACGGGTCGCGCTATTTCTCGGTCCAGCCGCCGATCAGGTCGGCGGGCGAGGCCGAGAGACGACTCAGAAGCGGGAACACTCAGATCGTCGTCGAAGTGCCGCCCGGATTCGGCCGAGACCTTCTCAACAACCGCACGCCGGAAGTCGACGCGACGGTCGACGGCGCGATGACGTTCCGAGGTGAGACGTCGAAGAATTATGTCACCGGCGTCGTCAGGAAGCAGGGCGAGGAATTGCAGCGGAGCCTGCGCCGGGCGGGGAGCGCCAACGCGTGGACGGACGACGATATACAGACCCGCTTTCGCTACAATCAGGCCTTTCTCAGCGTGAACGCGATGGTGCCCAGCATTTTCATGCTGCTGCTCTGCCTGATTCCGGCGATCATGTCGGCGATCGCGGTCGTGCGTGAGAAGGAGACCGGCTCGATCGCCAACTTCCGCTCGACGCCGATCACCCGATTCGAGTACCTGATCGGCAAGCAACTTCCGTATATTGCGGTCGCGATGATCGCCTTCTTCGCCCTGTTGCTGATCGCGATTTTCATTTTCCGCGTGCCGCCGAAGGGGCCGGTCCTCGTCCTTCTCGTGGGAACGATCGTCTATGTCGTTGCGACTGTGGGGTTCGGCGTTCTGATCTCCTCCTTCACTCGAACGCAGGTCGCAGCTGTCTTCGCGACTGCGATCCTTTCGATCGTGCCGGCGGTCAATTTCTCCGGAATGCTCGCGCCGGTCTCCTCGCTCTCCGGCGGGGCGAGGGTGATCGGCCTGTCGTTCCCCTCGTCCTGGTACCAGCAGATTTCGGTCGGCGTATTCGCCAAGGCGCTCGGCATCGTCGACCTCTGGCGCGACATCGCCGCGATCGCGCTTATTGCCGTTGTCTTCCTGGTCCTTTCGCTGGCCCTGCTTCGCAAGCAGGAGGCGTGAGATGTCCGAGGCTCCCTCACCCAAAGCCCCGCATCTCGTCGAAGCCAAGCCGCTGACCTTCGTCGACCATGTGGTCAACATCTTCCATTTGGTCATCAAGGAGTTGAGAAGCATCAGGGCGGACCCGGTGATGCTGGTGCTGGTCGCCTATTCGTTCAGCATTTCGGTGAACACGGTCGCGACAGGAGCGGTGACGGAAGCGACCAACCTCTCGGTCGGCATCGTCGACGAGGACGGCTCGGACCTATCGCGGCGCATCGCCGAGGGGCTTCGGCTGCCGACCTTCCAGCCGCCGGTGCAGATCACCGCTTCCGACATCGACCCGATTATGGACCAGGGCAAACTCTTGTTCGTCGTCGAAATCCCGCCCAACTTCGAGGCGGACATCCGCGCTGAGCGCAAGACCGGCCTCCAAATCAATGTCGACGCCACCGCGGTCGCCCAGGCCGGCAACGGCGCAAGCTCGCTGCGCAACGCCATCGCTGCCGAAATCCAACGGTTCATCTCCGGCCGCGAAGGCTCGACCGGCGCGCCGATCAACCTCGTCGTGCGGGCGGCCTTCAACCCGAACCTCAAAACGGCGTGGTTCTCGGCGATGACCCAGGTCATCAACCAGATCACGCTGCTGACGGTCATCCTCACCGGCGCGGCGCTGATCCGCGAGCGCGAGCAGGGCACGGTCGAGCACCTGCTCGTCATGCCGGTGGTGCCGTCGGAGATCATGCTCGCCAAGATGATCGCCAACGGCCTCGTCATCCTGGTCGCAGCGATGCTGTCGCTGCAATTCGTCGTGCACTGGTGGATCGGCTCCCCGATCAACGGGTCTTTGCTTGTGTTCCTGCTCGGCGCGGCGATCTATGCGCTCGTCGTCGCCGCGCTCGGCATCCTGCTTGGCACGCTCGCGACGACGATGGGCCAATTCGGCCTGCTCGCCATGCCGGTGCTGATGGTGACACAACTGCTCTCAGGCAGTAGCACGCCGATGGAGAGCATGCCGGTCTGGTTGCAGTATTTCATTCAAACGATCAGCCCGACGCCGCATTTCGTGGCCTTTTCCCAGGCGGTGCTGTTCCGCGGTGCGGACATCACGCTCGTCTGGCGCCCCATGGCGGCAATGATCGCCATCGGGGTGGTCTATTATGCGATCGCATCGGTCCGGTTCCGGCGCGTCATTTTCGGCGGGTGAGGGCTCGCAAGGCGTTCGGCCCCGCTGCGGCCGCCGGGCGTCTCCCCGGCTGAAACCGCGCGGCGGCCGGCGCCCGTCTATTGGATCGTAAAGGTCGATCCCGGCTTGGTCGCGTTCGCGTGAACCAGGATCTGCTCGGCCATCAGCCGGGCGCGGCTCTCCGGAACGAGTCCGTCGATGAACAGCGTCGACAGGCCGTGGACAAGGCCCCAGGCGGCGAGGGTTGCGGCGCTTTCCTCGTGCCGCTTGCTCTCTGCGCCGGTTATGGCCTTCTGAAGGAAGTCGAACGCTTCGTTGACGGCTTCATTGAGCGCGGGATACTTCTCGCGATCCGCCAGCAGCGGCCCAAACATCAGGCGGAACAGGCCGCGCTTCTGCAGCGCGAAATCGACGTAGGCTGGCCCGATCCCGCTGACCGGGTCGCCGCTGTCGGCCGCCGCCCTGAGCGCGGCCGCGAGTTCGCGGAAACCCTCCGCGGCGACCGATGCGAGCAAGTCTTCCTTGCTGGCGAAATACCGGTAGGCGGCGGTCGCGGAGACGCCGACCCTGCGAGCGGCCTCGCGCAGGCCGACGCCTTCGGGGCCAGCTTCATCGAGCAGCGTCCTGGCGGCGGCCCGCATTGCGTTCGGCAGGTTTCCGTGTCGGTAAGGCCGAGGGGCAGGCAAGTCTTCCATAATCGTTCCTTTGGGTTGCAGGCCATCCCGCCCGCAGCGAGGTGCAGGAGCCGGTGGAACTATCGAGCGCAAATTCCGTTCCGGGACCTGCAAATTCCCGACCCGACGATCGGCGCGCCGCCTGTTAGCGGTTGCCTCCCCAACGCGCCCCCACCGAACCATCACCTGCGCGGCGAGTGCTATTGAGCGCTACGCCGCCTCGATGCGTGTTCACAAAGCACAATACCGGACCGGCGGCATCATTGCCTTACGGGAACATTAAATATTGTTCACATGCCTCCCGCAAGACAAATGAAGGACAAATGGCGGCCGTGAAGCGGGCGCGTTCGGGCCCGGGTCCGACGGCTTTTTACGCAAACTGCTGTCACAATTCGACGGGCGCCTATATATCTCAGAAGCGGTGACTTCGGGGGCGTCCGCGCGCCCGCGAGCCTCAGCCAATCTGGGAAGGGAGCGCGTCGTCCGATGAAGATCACCGTCAATGTCGATTGCACGCCGTTGGAGGCCCGCCAGTTCATGGGTCTTCCTGACGTGGAGCCGATGCAGAAGGCTGCGATGGCGGAAGTCGAAAAGCGCATGATGGCCGAGCTTGAGCGCTTTTCCCCGGAATCGCTGTTCAAGGCGTGGCTGCCGATCGCCGGCATGAACGCCGAGTGGCTTCAGGAGTTCCTCAAGCGCGCGAGATCCTGAGAGGCGATTTCCTAAGCCCTTTTCAGACGGGAGGCCCCCTTTCCCGGTGAAGGCGCCTTTCCTACATTGGGCGCAGGCCGCCAAGCGGCAAATCCAAATGTCGGGTCGTCCGCCGTCGCTACGGGTCGGGGGGCGACGCCAGGGGGTTGAATCCATGAATCTCGAAAAATATACCGAACGAGCGCGCGGCTTCGTTCAGTCCGCGCAGTCGCTGGCGCTTCGCGAAGGCCACCAGCAGTTCACGCCCGAACACGTGCTCAAGGTCCTGCTCGACGACGAGGAAGGCCTATGCGCAGGTCTGATCGACAAGGCGGGCGGCAATTCGCGCGAGGCGCTGCAGCAGGTCGAACTCGCGCTCTCCAAGCTGCCGAAGGTGCAGGGGGCAGGGGCGGGCCAGCTCTATATGGCGCCGACGACGGCGCGCGTCTTCGACAACGCTGAAAAGATCGCGCAGAAGGCGGGCAATTCCTTTGTCACCGTCGAGCGCCTGCTCCTGGCGCTGGCGATGGAAAAGAGCTCCGAGGCCGGCAAGATCCTGGCGAACGCCGGGGTGACGCCGCAGACGCTCAACGCCGCCATCAACGATCTGCGCAAGGGACGGACCGCCAATTCGGCAAGCGCCGAAAACGCTTATGACGCGCTGAAGAAATACACCCGCGACCTCACCGAGGCCGCCCGCACCGGCAAGCTCGATCCCGTGATCGGCCGCGACGAGGAGATCCGGCGCACGATCCAGGTGCTATCCCGCCGGACCAAGAATAATCCTGTGCTGATCGGCGAGCCGGGCGTGGGCAAGACTGCGATCGTGGAAGGGCTCGCGCTCCGCATCGTCAACGGCGACGTGCCGGAGTCGCTGCGCGACAAGAAGCTCCTGTCGCTCGACATGGGCGCGCTGATTGCTGGGGCGAAATATCGCGGCGAGTTCGAGGAGCGGTTGAAGGCGGTGCTGAACGAGGTGATCGCCGCCCAAGGCGGCGTGATCCTGTTCATCGACGAAATGCACACGCTGGTCGGCGCGGGCAAGGCGGAAGGCGCAATGGACGCCTCGAACCTGCTGAAGCCCGCGCTGGCGCGCGGCGAGCTGCACTGCGTCGGCGCGACCACGCTCGACGAGTATCGCAAGCACGTTGAGAAGGACGCGGCGCTGGCGCGGCGGTTCCAGCCGGTCTTCGTCTCTCAGCCGACGGTCGAGGACACGATCTCGATCTTGCGCGGCCTCAAGGAGAAGTACGAGGCCCATCACGGCGTGCGAATCACGGATTCGGCGATCATCGCCGCCGCGACCTTGTCGGACCGTTACATCGCCGATCGCTTCCTGCCCGACAAGGCGATCGACCTGATCGACGAGGCGGGGTCGCGTCAGCGCATGCAGGTCGAACTCCAAGCCCGAGGAGCTGGACGAGCTGGACCGGCGCATCATGCAACTCAAGATCGAGCAGGAGGCGCTGAAGAAGGAAACGGACGCCGCCTCCAAGGACCGCCTAAAGAAGCTCCAGGCCGAGCTCGCCGACCTTCAGGAGAAGTCCGACGCCCTGACCGCGCGCTGGAAGGCGGAGAAGGACAAGATCGGCGTTGCCCAGAAGCTCAAGGAAGACCTCGACGCCGCCCGCAATGCGCTGGCGCAGGCGCAGCGCAAGGGCGACTACGCGGAAGCGGGTAAACTCGCCTACGGCACGATTCCGGATCTTGAGAAGCGGCTCGCCGAAGCAGAGAAGCAGAGCGAGGCCGGCGCGCTGGTGGACGAGGCGGTGACCGCCAATCACGTCGCCCAGGTCGTGTCGCGCTGGACCGGCGTGCCGGTCGACAAGATGCTCGAGGGCGAGCGCGAGAAGCTGCTCAAGATGGAGGAGGAGATCGCGCGGCGGGTCGTCGGCCAGAGGGAGGCGGTCACCGCGGTGTCGACCGCGGTCCGGCGCGCCCGCGCCGGCTTGCAGGACCCGAACCGGCCGATCGGCTCGTTCATGTTCCTCGGCCCCACCGGGGTCGGCAAGACCGAGCTCACCAAAGCGCTCGCCGCGTTCCTGTTCGACGACGAGAGCGCGATGGTGCGCATCGACATGTCGGAGTACATGGAGAAGCACTCCGTCGCGAGAACTCATCGGCGCCCCTCCCGGCTATGTCGGCTATGAGGAAGGCGGCGCGCTGACCGAGGCGGTCCGCCGCCGGCCCTATCAGGTCGTGCTGTTCGACGAGATCGAGAAGGCGCATCCGGACGTGTTCAACGTCCTGTTGCAGGTACTCGACGACGGCCGGCTCACCGATGGACAGGGCCGCACCGTCGACTTCCGCAACGTCCTGATCGTGATGACCTCGAACCTCGGTTCCGAGTACCTCGTCAACCTTGACGAGAACCAGGATGCGAAGGCGGTCGAGAAGGAGGTCATGGCGGTCGTGCGCGGGCACTTCCGGCCGGAATTCCTGAACCGCGTCGACGAGATCATCCTATTTCACCGCTTGCGGCGCGAGGACATGGGCGACATCGTCGACATCCAGTTTCGCAGGCTGCAGCGGCTGCTCGACGAGCGGAAAATCACGCTGTCGCTCGACGCCAAGGGGCGTCAGTGGCTTGCCGACAAGGGCTACGATCCGCACTACGGCGCGCGGCCGCTGAAGCGCGTGATCCAGAAGTGGGTGCAGGACCCGCTTGCGGCGGAGCTGCTCTCGGGCGAAATCGGCGACGGATCGACGGTCAAGATCGGGGCGACGCACGGCAGGCTGACGGTGAATGGAAAGCCGGTCGGCGGCGAGGAGCCGGAGGAGGCCGCCGCCAAGCCGACGGTGGTGCCGTTCCCGAAGAGCTAAGCGAATGAACCGGCCCCAGTGACGCCCCTCGCCCCGCTTGCGCGTCGAGCGGGGAGAAGGGATATCCGGCGCGTATGATTCAGGAGGCCGCCGCAAAATGAGCAATCCTGTCGTCGGCCGCTTCCTTGGCGGCTCGCCTCTGGCGGTCGCAGTTCGGCTCATTGTCGTTTCCTTCGCCGTCGGTTTCCTGCTCGACGCCTTCGGCCTCGATCCGGCAACACTCCTCGCGGAAGTTGTCCGCACCGGGCGCCATATGCTCGATTACGGTTTTTCCGATCTGCGCCAGTTCGGCCGCATTCTCCTTACCGGCGCCATGGTGGTCGTGCCGATCTGGATCGTTTTGCGGCTTCTCGACGCCGGCCGGACGCGCTGAACGGCGCGGCGCTCGCTTCTTACGCCCCTTCGTTGCAGCTTCACTCCGTTTATGGGAATGATGCGCCGCGGGCGGCTGGTCCGCTGTGCGGGCTTGGCCCCGCGGTGGGGGGAACCCTGACGTTTCGATTTCATCGATCGGGAGATCATTCCATGAAGAGAATGTTGGTTCTTTCGCTGGCGCTCGCCGGCGCCGTTTCGCTGTCGGCCTGCCAGACGCCGCAGCAGTCGAATGCTCTGGTGGGCGGGGCGCTCGGTGGAGGCACGGGCGCGCTGATCGGCTCCGCAGTTTCCGGCGGAAGCGCAGGCGGGGCGCTCGCGGGCGCCGCGATCGGCGCGGCTTCCGGCGCGATGATCGGCGCCGCCGCCACCCCGCAGCCGACCGGCCGCTGCGCGCGCTACGATTACTACGGCAACTGCGTGGCCTTTTACTGAACGATCCCTTTGGGGTCAGACGGGGCAATCAAGAAGGACTGGAGGCTATCGCCGATGAACAAGATCATAACTGTTTCGCTTGCGCTTGCGGCCGCCGTCTCCGTCTCCGCCTGCCAGACGCCGCAGCAGACCAACGCTCTCGCCGGCGGCGCTCTTGGCGCGGGCGCGGGCGCGCTCGTCGGCTCGGCCGTTTCGGGCGGGAGCGCCGGCGGGGCGCTCGCGGGCGCGGCGCTCGGCGCGGGCACGGGGGCCCTGATCGGCTCCGCAGCCACCCCGCAGCCGACCGGTCAGTGCGCGCGCTGGGGCCACGACTACAACAACAACCCCGTCTGCATCGCCTACTACTGAGACGAAAGACGGCGTTGCGGGGCGCTCAATTGATCCGGATCATGCGAATTGTCCTGACTGCGGCCAATGCTGCGTTGGCTCGAAGTGGGGACCCAGTGAAGTTGAGGATATGAAGAGGAAAGTCGTCGTTCTCGCGCTGGCCCTCGCCAGCGCAATCTCGCTGTCGGCCTGCCAGACGCAGCAGCAGACGGGGACGCTCGTCGGCGGCGCGCTCGGCGCCGGCACCGGCGCGCTGATCGGCTCGGCTGTCTCCGGCGGCAGCGCAGGCGGCGCCATCGCGGGCGGCGTGATTGGCGGCGTCGGCGGCGCTCTGGTCGGCAACGCCGTGACGCGTCCGCGCCACCATTGCGCGCGCCATGGCTACGACGTCAATGGCAACCGCATCTGTGTAGCGTGGTACAACTGAGATCCCGCGTGAGACGCGGCGGCAGGGCCGGGGGTCGCCTGTCGAGAGACGGGGTTTGATGTCCGGTCCGACCTGCGACAGTCCGCTCGCCGCCGCGTTCCTGGCCACGCCGAATTTCGGCGAACGGCGTGGCATCCGCGCGCCGAACGCGCTGATCCTCCATTACACCGGCATGCCGACCGGCGAGGATGCGGTCGCGCTACTGGTCGATCCGGCCGCCGAGGTTTCCTCGCATTACCTTGTCTGGGAGGACGGGCGGATCGATCAGCTCGTCGCCGAGCGCGACCGCGCCTGGCACGCGGGCGCCGGGCATTGGAAGGGCGAGAGCGATCTCAATTCGGCCTCGATCGGCGTCGAGATCGTCAATCCCGGACACGACGGCGGCGCGCCGCCTTTTCCCGATCTCCAGATCGCCGCGACCATCGCCCTCGCGCGCGACATCTGCGCGCGTTGGAACATTGCGCCTGAGCGGGTGCTCGCCCATTCCGACGTCGCCCCGCACCGCAAGCGCGATCCGGGCGAAGCCTTTCCGTGGGGCCGGCTGCACGACGGCGGCGTCGGCCATTGGGTCGCGCCGGCGCCCATTTCCAGCGGCTCGCTGTTCCGCCACGAGGAAGACGGGCCGCCGGTGCGGGCGCTGCAGGCGATGCTGGCGCTCTATGGCTACGGCCTCGAACTCACGGGCGTTTACGACCGCCGCACCCGGGCGGTCGTAGCGGCGTTCCAGCGTCACTTCCGGCCAAGCCAAGTCGATGGCGAGGCGGACGCCTCGACGGTGGCGACGCTCAAGGCGCTGATCGACGCGCTGGCGAAAACGTGAGCCGGCTTTAGCGGGGATAAGTTCGAGCTGCTTGTCAGCATATGTGTTGCCGGCCATCGTGTCCTCCGGCGGGTTAGCGACCCTGCTTAAGCTGGACTGACCCGCCGCGCGGGCAGGATTGAGCGACCCGCGAAGAGCGACCCCATCACCGCAATCCGAGGCGAGACCGCGGCGGCGGGTAACGCAGTTCAGCGGGCGGCGCGGGCGCGGCGTATTCTCGCGCGGCTGCGCGAGGGCTGGGCTTACGACGAGGTTGCCCGTGACGAGACGCTGACGGAGCGGCGCGTCCGCCAGATCGTCGAGGCGAACTGCGCGGCTTTGGCCGTTTCATTGGCCCGCTTTCGCTCCGGCAAGAAGCAAGTCAACCATCAGTGTCCAGGCGTGCTGGAATTGCGCCCGTTCGTCAGTGCGCATCACCAAGTTGATCATCAGGCCATCGAGCGCCATCTCAGCGAGCCGCGCGATCGACTCGATCTCAGCGTCCGAAACATTCGAGGGAAGACGAGCGCGTAGGGCCTCGACGACGAGGCGGTGCATGTCGGCAACGCCTTCGGACAGTCGGGCGTTCATTTCGCGATCGAATATCGCTCTGGTGACGAAAACCGCTTGGGCCTTTAGCAGGACGGGATCGCCCTGCGCCGCGCGGACGAGTTGCTGGCCGAGGCCGTCGAGATAGGCGCGAGCCGACGTCGGTTGGTGTCCTTCAAGCTCCAAGGACTGACGCCAATCACACGCGGCGAGCAGGATTTCGTCGACCGACGCGAAGTGATGAAAGATCGTCGCCTTGCTCACGTTGACCTCTCGCGCCAACGCACCCGCACTGAACGCGTCCAGGCCGCCACGCCCCAGCAACGTCAGGGCCGCGTTCAGGATCTCCTTGCGAGTTTCTTCGCCCGCCGCAGTGCGCTGTCCCTTGATCGCCATGCGCCAGAATCTACTATTGACCGATCGATCGGTCAAGAGTAGTTCTGATTTTGACGACGGCTCTCGTCATCGGGGCCGCAGGAGAGTGGTCCAACGCTGGAGAACGCAAATGATCGCGCAATTGCAAGGGTTTCCCGAAAATGTCGTCGCCTTCGCGGGTCGAGGACAGGTGACGAAGGCCGACTACGTTTCGACCCTCATTCCAGCGGTCGAGAAGGCTCTCGCCGGCCACGATCGCCTTCGTCTCTATTACGAGCTTGGAGGCGATTTTGCCGGCATTGACGCCGATGCGATCGTGGAAGATTTCAAGATCGGAATGCAACACCTCACTCGCTGGGAACGGGCCGCGGTCGTCACCGATGTCCAGTGGATCGCCCATGCGATTTCACTTTTCAGCTTTCTGATGCCCGGTGCGATGAAGGTCTTTTCGACGAAAGATGCCGATCAAGCGCGTTCGTGGATCGTCTCGCCCTCTTTATAAGGCGAGTGGCGAGTGCATAATTCAGCATCGGGCTGCGGGTTTTTGGCTAAGAATTCGGGACTCTTGAGAGAGGGAGCGCAGCGGCGGCGAGGCGAGGCCGTCGCTGCGCTTTACACTAATGCCTTATGCAGCAGGTCGCCCCACTGCGCCACCAAGACGCCGCAAATTGGACGTGTCGACGTCGCGCGCGGCGTTCCAGAGATCATAAGCATTCTGCATGGCCAGCCACGAGGCGGCCGACGTGTTGAACACAGCACCGAGACGAACCGCCATCTGAGGCGTAATCGGTTGTGCCTCGTTCAGAATATCGTAGAGCGTTTGCCGGGAGACGCCGAGCGCCTCGGCGATCTCCACCTTCGTGACCTTCTTCTCAAGGGCGGGAAGAACGACATCGCGCAGCAGAACGCCGGGGTGAGTCGGGCGCCGTTCGGGACTCCTTTGCGGATAGCTGCTCATAAGTGTCTTCCTGTCTGCTGGCCGCTGACACCCTTACGGAGTGCCAACGGCACGAAACTCTTAGTGATGATCTTCGACCATATCGACGGCAACAGCGTCGTTGCCTTGCCAGCCGAAAGTTATGCGCCAAGCAGCGCTCACATCGACCTGGTATCGGCCTTTCTCGTCTCCATGGCGGGGATGAAACCGCAGTCCGGGGAGATCCATATCGCCAGCCCCTGTCGCGGCATCGAGCCGATCGAGGATTAGCGTAACCCGGTTGACCCAGTTGGGGCTAATGCCCCGAGCATCATTCTTTTGCCAAAACCGCTTCAACGCACGACTCCGAAACGAGCAAATCATATTCTCTCCCGTCATTCCGTATTGAATATCATGACATTTTCCTCCTCAAATAAGGACTTTCCGACTCCGCCAGTGAAACCTTGAATATCCCTCACTGCGCTGCGATGTGCGGTCTGCCCTTCATAGCTAAGACAGGGGGTGAATTGAGCTCAGCGCTCACGGCAGCAGGTAAGGCCATGCCTGACGTTTGTCAAGTGTTGCCTTACAGCTGGGCGCGTTTTCCGACATGCATAATTCAAGGCGAAAACGCCTAATTCTTATGGACTTTTGAAAGACCGGCGCGCGATGCCGAAAGCGCCCACGACGACAGGCAAACCCATGCGGGCGTTTCACATAATGCCCACGCCACCGCCGCTGGCGGCGGTCATCGCCAGCTAACGCTCGAGTCGGTTCCACGAATTCCCCGTCGCCCCAAACCCCTGCTCCCGCGCCTGTCGCCGTCGCGCATGCGAAATCCGGAATCGTTCGGGAGCAAAGGATTGCGAAAAACAGAATTATAGTGTATCGTCGTTCTAATTGACCAAATGAGGCCGCCGTCGGCGGCCGGCGAGGACGGCATGGACGAGACGACGAGGGGACACACCACCACCTTCACCCGGGCGGCGCGGACGCGACGCATGCTCGATTGCCTGCGCGAGGGCTGGAGCTACCGCGACGTCGCCAGCGTGGAGAACCTTTCGGAACGGCGGGTGCGGCAGATCGTCGGCGCGCATCTCAGGCGCTTCGAGCCGGTCGACGAGGACATCCATGCCGCCCTGCAGGTCGAGCGGCTGGGCTTCGCCGTCAAAATGGCGGGCGAGGCGCTGGCGAAGGGCGACATCCGGGCGATCGCCCCCTACATCAAGGCGATCGATCGGCTCGACGCCTACCAGACGCGCGCCCGCAAGGCCGCGCCGCAGCCGTCGCACGAGGGCGACGCGCTGGTGGTCAAGATGCTCGTCGACCGGATCGAGCGCGGCGTCAAAGCCGAGATGGCGGCGGCGGCGGCGGCCGCATCGCCCGACCCGGTCGCCGCGCAGAGCCCCGTCATCGAGGCTGAGCCCACGCCGCCGCCGATCGAGCCGGAGAGCCCGGTCGCCGCCGAGGCGCCCTCAACCGCAGCCGCGCCTGTTCCGCCGCCGCCAGAAGTCGGACACCAACCTCGACGTCGCGCCGCCGCCCGCCTGCTGGGCTCGGCCGTCCCCGCGGCAAGCCGGGCTGGAGAGGCCGCTCCACGTGCCGTCATGGCTCGCCGTCGGGGCGCCGCTCGCCCCGCCGCCCCCGGCGCCGGTCGCCGCGCCTTTGGCGCAGCCGAACATGTCGAACTTCGCAATGACGAATTATAGCCCGATTATCTGGCCGTAACGCATTGATAAAGCTCGATCCGCGGAAATTTTTTGCAATTTTTTGAAGCCCATGGAAATTTTTGGAAGCCCCCTCGGAAATAAATTGAAGCCTTTGGAAGGGAAGTGAAGGAAGTGGAAATCGGTCGGCCGAGGGCGTGATTTTCCCGATAGGGCATCCGGAAGACAAGACGCGCGAACAAAACACATGATAGGATAGTGACTATATGCGCCGTATTGGCATAAGGGCAAGCGCTCGTCGAGAGGCGGCCAGTCGGCCGCGGCGTCGTTTGCGAAAATGGACGCCTCCTTGGCTCTGGGCTGACGCGACTCTCTGCGGCGCCGCAGACCGGCCTTCCCGGTTGCCGGCTGTCACCCTTTGACCACCGCTTCGTACGCCTCCCGCACCCGCTTGCGCGCCTCATCGAGCCCGGCGACGAAGGCTTCGAAATCGGGGTAGCCGGTCGAGGCGGCGATGCGGCGCTTGACGCCTGAGGCCGCGGTTTTCGGATCGAAAGGGCCGGCTATGGCGAGCCGCATGAACTGGGTCGCGTCGGTATAGAGCCGGTGCGCTTCGATCAGCGTTCCGACGTGGGAAGGCGAAAGGAGTTCCGCTCGGCCCGCCTTGTCGATCGCCCTCCGCGTCGAGACGTCGAGGATCTCCGGCTTTTCGTGCGCGAAGGCGAGGCTCAGGAACTGCGCGACGAACTCGATGTCCATCAGGCCGCCCTTGACGAGCTTCAGGTCCCAGACGTCGCGGTCGCCTTTCTCCTTGGCGATCAGCGCGCGCATCGTTGCGACCTCGCGGGCGACCGCGGCCGGATCGCGCGGGCGCGTCAGGGTGGCGTGGATCGCCTTCGCGACATCGGCCGCAAGACCCGGGTCGCCTGCAATGACGCGTGCGCGCGTCAGCGCCATGTGCTCCCAGGTCTCGGCCTCGTCACGCTGGTAGAGGGCGAAGGCGGAAAACTGGGAGGCGAGCGGCCCCTTGCGGCCCGAGGGCCTGAGCCGCATGTCGACTTCGTAGAGCGACCCGCGCCGGGTCGGCGCGGTCAGCGCGGCGAGCAGACGCTGGGTCAGGCGCGAATAGTAGACCACGGGTCCAACCGGTTTCAGTCCGTCGGACTCCCCGACCTCGACCGGGAAATCGTAGATCAGGATGAGGTCGAGGTCGGATGCCGCTGTCATCTCGCGTGAGCCGAGCTTGCCCATCGCCAGCACAACGACGCGGCCGCCGCGCACACGCCCATGGTCGGCTTCGAAGGCCGCTGTCACCTGCTTCAGCATTGTGCCGACCAGCGCCTGCGCCAGCGCGCTGTAGGCGCGGCCGGCGCGGTCGGGGTCGAGCCGGCCCGACAGCAGGTGGAGACCGATCAGGAACATCTCCTCGGCGGCGAAGTCGCGCGCGCGGTCGAGCGCCTCCTCGGTGCTGCGCGCCTGCTCGACGTAGGTCTCGGCGCGCAGACGCGTCGCCTCCTCGTTGAAGCTGTCCTCGAAATTGGTCGTCCGGTCCGGGTCGATCGCGGCGTCGAGCACATGCGGACGGGTTGCGATCACCTGAGCGAGCCTCGGCGCCGAGCCGAGCACGTCGCCGAACAATTCGCGGACGTTGTCGTTGCAGCGCAGGATCGACAGGAGCTCGACTGCGGCGTTCATCCGGGCCATCGCCTCATCGAAGGCGGCAAGCGCCGCATCGGCGTCGCCGGAACCCGCAAAGGCTTCGAGCAGCGCCGGCGTCAGCTCCGTCAGCACTTCGCGGGCGCGTGGGCTGCGCACAGCGGGCCGCCGGCCGAAATGCCAGCCGCGAATCATCTCGGCCGCCGCTTCCGGATGCTGGAAGCCGAGCCGGCTCAACGTCGCGAGCGTCTCGGGATCGTCGGTGACGCCGGTGAAGACGAGATTGCCGGCTGCGGCGCTGAGGGTCGGCGCGCTCTCGAACAGGCGCGCGTAGTGCCTTTCGACCTGGGTCAGGTGAAAGGTCAGGGCCTTGGCGAACGCGTCGAGCCGATCGTAGCCGCAGAACCGGGCGAAGCGGGAAAGCTCGGCACGCTCGAACGGCAGGCGCTGGGTCTGCTCGTCGGCGACCATCTGCAGCCGGTGCTCGACGGTGCGCAGGAAGAGATAGGCCTCGGTCAGGTCCTTCACCGCCTCCGCCGTCACCCAGTTCTCGGCATGGAGTTCGCTGAGCATGTCGAGCGTGCGCGAGCCGCGCATCTTTGGCCGCCGGCCGCCGAAGATGAGCTGCTGTGTCTGGACGAAGAACTCGACCTCGCGAATGCCGCCGCGTCCGAGCTTGACGTCGTGCCCCGCAACGACCACGCGCTCGTGCCCGCGCACCGCGTGGATCTGCCGCTTCATCGCGTGAATGTCGGCGATCGCGGCGTAGTCGAAATACTTGCGCCAGATGAAGGGCGCGAGATCGGCGAGGAAGCGCCGTCCGAGCTCGAGATCGCCGGCTGCCGGACGCGCCTTGATCAATGCCGCCCGTTCCCAGTTCTGTCCGACCGTCTCGTAATAGGCGTAGGCGCTGGCAGTCGAGAGGGCGACCGGCGTCGAGGCGGGATCGGGCCTGAGCCTCAGGTCGACCCTGAGCACGTAGCCCTCGGAAGTGCGCTCCTGGAGGAGCCGCGCGAGCGCCTTGGTGATTCGCACCAGCAGCGGCGCGGGCTCGACGCCTTTGGGAATGGCGGCGGCGCCCGCGTCGTAGAGGACGATCAGGTCGATATCGCTCGAATAGTTGAGCTCGCGCGCGCCAAGCTTGCCGAGCGCGAGCACGACGAGGCCGCAGCCAGCCTGAAGGTCCGGCGCGTCCGGATCGAGCGCCAGCCGGCCGCCGAGCGCATTCTGCCGCAACAGGAACGCGAGCGCCGCGGCGACCGCCGCGTCGGCGAAGCGGGTCAGCGCCTCGGTCGTTTCGACCGCGTCCCAGACGCTGCCGATGTCGGCGAGCGCGATCAGGAGCGCCGACTCACGCTTGGCGAGGCGGAGCGCCCGCATCAGCGCCGCCTCGTCGTCGCCGCCCGTCGCGGTCAGGCCCGCGATGAGGGCGTCGAGCGCCTGGCAAGGAGTTTGGGCGAGCAGGCGCGCGAGCCGGGCCGGATCCTCCGTCGCCAGCGTCCAGAGATAGGGCGAATGATCGGCGAGGCCGAGGAGCAGATCGCGCGTCCGGCCGAGGTTTACGAGCCGCGCCAGCGCATCCCCTTCTGCGGCGGCGATCAGCGCCTCGAGCCGGCGGCGGGCGGCGGCGGGCGCAGACAGCCTCGGGGCGCCGGCGACCCGTTCAGCCAGCGATAGGTTCATTGACGACCGCCTGCGCCGGCCCCGGCAGCGAGAGCGGACCGGCCTCGGCTGGCAGAATCAGGCGCACCCGCAAGCCGGGCCGGTTGTCCTCGAGCTCCACTCTGCCGCGATGCATGCGCGCGACTGCGTCGGCGAGCGAGAGGCCGAGTCCCGAGCCGGGGCGCGAGCGCGAGCCCTCCAACCGAACGAAGCGCCCCAGCACGCGTTCTCTGTCCCGCGGCGAGACGCCCGGACCGCGGTCGGCGACGATCAGCTCGACGGCGTCGCCCAAACGGCGCGCGGCCACGACGATTTCCGGCTTGACGGCGCCCTCGGTGTGCGCGCCGTATTTCAGCGCATTGTCGATCAGATTGGCGATCGTCTGGCCGATCAGTTCGCGATTGCCCCGGACATGGAGCGGACCGTCGACAGAAACGGTCAGCGCCACGCCCTCCTCCTCCGCAATCGGCTCGTAGAGCTCGGCGACTGCCCGCGCGGCCTCCCCGAGTTCGAACGAGCTTTGCCCCTCGACGCCAGCGCCGGCCTCGGCCCGCGCAATCAAGAGAAGCGCATTGAAGATCTTGATCAGGCTGTCGGACTCCTCAATCGTCTTCTCGAGGGCCGCGCGATAGGTGGCGGCGTCGTCACCGAAGGCGAGGGCGGCCTCGGCGTGGTTGCGCAGGCGGGTGAGCGGCGTACGCAGATCATGCGCAATGTTGTCGCTGACCTCCCGCAGGCCTTGCATCAAGAGGCCGATCCGTTTGAGCATCGCGTTGAGGCTCACGGCCAGCCGGTCGAGTTCGTCGCCGGAGCCGGAAACCGGGAGCTGGCCGGTCATGTCGCCGTTCATGATTCCGTGCGCCGAGGTGTTGATGTCGTCGATGCGCTTGAGCACGTTGCGGGCGACGAACAGCGCCCCTACGGCCGCAAGCGCGGCAAAGAATATGAGGGAGATGGCCAGCGCCCGGACCATCACGCTTTCGATCCGGCCGCGGTCGCCGAGGTCGTGGCCGACCAGGAGGAGGAAACCGGGCGGCACCTTGTATATGCGCACAAGCGCCTGCCGGACCCGGTCACCCGGTCCGTTGGTCCGGTAGTTGACGACGATGAAGCCGTGCCGCTCGAGCACTTCCAACGGGATCTGCTCGACGTTGCCGGCGAGCGCTTCGCCGGCCGGGTCGGTCAGCAGATAAAGCGCTGCCCCAGGCTGGCGCTTGCGCGCCTCGATCGAAGAGTAGAGGCCGACGAGCCCGTCGTGGTTGTAGGTATCCGTCAAGCCCTTGGCCTCGGCGTCGATCGTTCGGGCGATCTCCTCATCGACGACCGAGATGACTTGCCAGGCGATGATCGCGAGCACGACGCCCGCCCCGACGGCGCTGACCGCCAAAATCGCCAGCGCGAGACGAAATGCGGTGGCCCGGAAGAGCTTAGCGAGCGCTGTCACGAATCATGTACCCGGCGCCGCGAACGGTGCTGAGCAAGGGAGCATCGAAGTCCCTGTCGATCTTGGCCCGGAGCCGTGAGACATGGACGTCGATCACGTTGGTCTGCGGGTCGAAATGGTAGTCCCAGACATGCTCGAGCAGCATGGTCCGGGTGACGACCTTGCCGGCGTTCTGCATCAGATACTCAAGCAGCCGGAACTCGCGCGGCTGCAGCACGATCTCCTCTCCGCGGCGCGTAACCTTGTGAGAAAGCCGGTCGAGGGTGAGGTCGCCGACCCTGTACACGGTCTCCTCCGGAGCGCCTGCCGGGCGGCGTCGCGCCAGGGTCTCGACCCGGGCGAGCAGTTCGGAGAACGCGTACGGCTTGGCGAGATAGTCGTCGCCGCCCGCTCGGAGGCCCTTGACCCGGTCGTCGACCTGTCCGAGCGCGGACAGGATCAGGATGGGCGTTTCGTTCTTTTGGTTGCGCAGCGAACCGATGAGGGTCAGGCCGTCCATTTTCGGCAGCATCCGGTCGACGATCGCGACATCGTAGCCGCCCTCCAGCGCCATGTCGTAGCCGTTGACGCCATCGTGGGCGGCGTCGACGACGTGTCCCGCCTCGCGAAACGCTTTCGAGAGATACGCTGCGGCTTCGCGGTCGTCTTCGATGATCAGGATTCGCATGAGCCGCTATATAACAAGATAGGCCAGCTTGGCCAAAATAGGTGCGGCGGCAGATCCCTGGGGGGCTGAATGGGACCTGCCGCCGCGTTGCCGGCGTCGCGCGGGCGGGGATTGTGCGACCGCCGACTGGACGAAAGGAAGCGCAACCGCGCTGGGCCGGGGACGAGCCCATGTTTTCCTTCCGCCCATTTGTTTGCCGGCGCGCCGTGATTGGAGGCGGGGCGCGCCGGACCTCTAGGACGCGCGCGTCGGCAGGGCGAGAAAACGCTCGCCATCGTCCGATTTCACGCGAAACAGCACGCTTCTCTTTCCGTCGCTCTTGGCGGCGTCGATCTCCGAGGCGACATCGGACGGCTGAGTGACCGCCTTGCCGCGCACCTCTAGGATAATGTCGCCGCGCTTGAGCCCTTCGTCGGCCGCCGGGCTGTCCGGCTCGACCCGGGCCACGACGACACCGTCGTCGCCCCGATTGGCGCGCAGCGTCAGGCCCAGCTTGGCGAGCTCCGTCGCATCGCCGTCCGGGACCAGCTCCGCCTTCTCGGCCTTGTCCGGCGGCATCGTTCCAAGCGTCACGTCAACGGTCTTTGGCGCGCCGTCGCAACTCAGCTCCAAACTAACCGTTTTCTTCGGACCCATCGAGGCAATCCGGCGGGCGAGCTCATGGGGATCCGGGATCGTTTCCCCGTCCAATGCCGTGATGACGTCTCCACTCTTCACCCCAGCGGAGGCGGCGGGCAAATCCTTCTCGATGCCCGCGACCAGCGCGCCGCTGGCGCTCCTCAGGCCGAGACTGTCGGCGATGTCCTGCGACACCGACTGGATCTGGACGCCGATCCAGCCGCGGGTGACGGCGCCGTTCGCCTTTAGCTGGTCGACGACGGTCTTGACGACGTCGCTGGCGATGGCGAAGCCAATGCCGACGCTGCCGCCCGATGGAGAGAAGATCGCGGTGTTGACTCCGACCACTTCACCCAGGCCGTTGAAGGTTGGACCGCCGGAGTTACCGTGGTTCACCGGGGCGTCGATCTGGAGGAAATCGTCGTAGGGGCCGGCGCCGATGTCACGGCTGCGCGCCGAGACAATGCCCGCCGTAACCGTTCCCCCGAGGCCGAACGGATTGCCGACCGCGATCACCCAGTCGCCCACTCGAGGCGATTTGGACGCGAACGTCACAAACGGGAAGGCCTGACCGTTCACCTTCAGCAAGGCGAGATCGGTCTTCTTGTCGACGCCGATCACCTTGGCCGGCATCGTCTTGCCGCCCGCGAGCGTGACCTCGACCTCGCTGGCATGATCGACGACGTGATTGTTGGTGACGATGAATCCGTCCGAGGAGATGAAAAAGCCGGATCCCTGCGCTCGGCTCGAATGGCCGTGCGGCGCCGGGTCGCCGTCGTCCGGCAGACCGAAGTGTCGGAAAAAGCGGTAAAGAGGACTGCTGGGGGAAAGATCCTGTAAGCCGTCCGCGTCGTCTGCGTCCACGATCTTCACTTTGACCGATACGACGGCGGGCGTCACGCGATCCACGATGTCCGCAAACGACGCCGGCCAAGCGGACGGCTGAGGCGCTATCGCCCCCTCTGCCGCTCCGACTGCAAGCGCCAAATGGGCAGGGGTCTCAGCCGCCGCGCCAGCGACGGCCGCGCATGCGGCGCCCGTGAGCAGGGCGACACGCAGCGCGGTGGATAGACCGAGGTCGCGCATTCTGGATCCCGCACTCAGCCGCCAAGCGAAAGGCGACCTTGCCTGGATGATCGACCCTGCGCCCTAACCTTTGCATGGCTCCAATATGAAAGCTTGTTAATGTTGACGAGTGCGTTTGCCGCAGCGATCATGGGCCGACCGGTTCCGCCGGCGCTTCCCACGGCCGCCGTCCCCTGATAGCAGCGCGGTCCATGTCTCCGTTGTCCGTCGCCGGGTCCGCAAGCCTCTCCGCCACGCTAGTCGGGTTCGGCGCGATCGTGTTGTGGTCGACGCTCGCGCTCATGACGGCGCTGTCGGGGAAGGCGCCGCCGTTCGAATTGGCGGCGCTCACCTTCGCTGTTGGCGGCCTTTGCGGGCTCGCCTATGCGGCGGCGCGCGGGCGGCTCGCGGCGCTCCGCCAGCCGGCCAAAGTGTGGGCGGTGGGAGTCGGCGGCCTGTTCGGTTATCACGCGCTCTACTTCGCGGCGCTTCGCCGCGCCCCCCCGGCCGAAGCGAGCCTGATCGCCTATCTCTGGCCTCTGCTGATCGTGCTTTTCTCCGCCGCCCTGCCGGGCGAGCGGCTGAGCGCTCGCCACCTGGTCGGCGCGGCGCTCGGCTTTGCCGGCGCGGCGACACTCTTTCTCGCGAAAGGCGCGAGCTTCGCCGAAGCGGGAGGGCGGGCGCTCGTCGGCTATGGCCTCGCCTTCTGTTGCGCGTTTGTCTGGTCCGGTTATTCGGTGCTGTCACGCACGTTTGCGGGCGCGCCGACCGAGGCGGTCGCGGGCTTCTGCCTTGCGACCGCCGCATTGGCGGCGGTCTGTCATGCGGCATTCGAAACGACCGTCGTTCCCGCGGGTGTGGTCGAGTGGCTAGCCATTCTCGGCCTCGGCCTCGGCCCGGTCGGGCTCGCTTTCTACGTCTGGGACTACGGGGTGAAGCACGGCGACATCCGCCTGCTCGGCGTCGCGGCCTATGCCGCGCCAGTGCTCTCGACGCTCATTCTGGTGGCGGCGGGGGTGGCGCCCGCCGCGCCGTCGCTCGCGGTGGCCTGCGCGCTGATCGTCGGGGGCGCAGTTGTCGCTTCGCGAAACGGCTGATCCGCCATGCTCGCCATTTTCCTCAATGTCATAGGCCCGGTGGCGCTGGTCGCCCTGATCGGCTGGGCGTGGGGGCGTGCCAGGCAGCCCTTCGACACGCAGAGCTTCTCGATGGTAGCGACCTATGTCGGCACGCCCTGCCTGATCGTCAATTCGCTCAGCGCCTCTGGCCTCGATGCGCATACGCTCGCGACGATGGGCGTCGGAGCGACGCTTTGTACGCTCACTGCGCTCGCAGCGGGGTTTCTCATGGTTCGGCTGTCGCGCCAGCCGGTCGCGACCTACCTGCCGGCCTCGACCTTCGCCAACTGCGGCAACATCGGCCTGCCGCTGGCGCTGTTCGCCTTCGGCAAGGAGGGGCTCGCGCTCGCCATAGCGTATCTCGCTGTGCACAGCGTCTTCAACTTTGGCATCGGCCAGGCGCTTGCGGCGGGACGGTTCTCGTTCAGGCAAACGCTGTTCTCGCCGCTCCTGTGGGCGACCGCGATCGGCGCCGTCTTCAGCGTCACCGGCGCCGAACCGCCACTCGCGCTCGACCGCGCCGTGCACATTCTCGGCGGCCTGACGATCCCCATGATGCTGCTTGCACTCGGCAATTCGCTGACGCAGCTCAAGCCCGGCCCGTTGATCTGGCCGCTCGCCTTTTCGGCGCTGCGGCTCTTCGGCGGGTTTGCCATCGGCTGGGGCGTCGCGCTCGCCCTCGGCCTGACCGGCGTCGCCCGCGGCGTCCTGGTGATCGAAAGCGCGATGCCGGTCGCCGTCTACAATTACATGTTTGCGGCGCGCTTCCGGAATCACCCGGAGGACGTGGCGGGCCTAGTCCTGTTGTCGACCGCGATGGCGCTCGGCGCGCTGCCGATCTTCCTGTGGACCGTCATGTGACTGCCGCCGCATGGCGCCTGAAGGCAAAAAAGCCGGCCCGAGGGCCGGCTTCGTCGTTACAGCGGTTTAACGTCCGATCAGGCCTCGGCGGGCGTGTTCTTCGGCTTGAGCACCTGACGGCCGCGATACATCCCGGTCTTCATGTCGATGTGGTGCGGACGGCGCAGCTCGCCCGAGTCCTTGTCCTCGACATAAGCCGGCGCTTTGAGAGCGTCGGCGGAGCGGCGCATGCCGCGGCGGGAGGGCGACGTTTTGCGTCTTGGAACGGCCATTGATACAACTCCAAACCAAACGCGCGCGAACGTATGTCTTCGCGCGCGTGAAAACGGGAAGGCGGGCTCATACACGCAATCACGCCGAAACGCCAGCCCCGGACCGCGACAAATCGAGGCTGCCTCGGGCCGGGCCGGTCAGGCCGAGCCGCGGGTCTCGAAGGCGGCGAAGGCGATCGCTTCGCGCGGGGCGCGGTCGGCCCAGAGCACGAACTGGAACGCCTGAAAATACGTTTCGCAGGCTGAAACCGCCGCCTTGACCACCGCCGAGCACTGGGCGTCGCTCGCATTGGCGCCACCGGCGAGGCAGACCGAATGGCGGAACATGACCAGATCCTGCTCACGCCAGATGTCGAAGTGACCGAGCCACAACTGCTCGTTGATGAGCTGGATCAGTTCGCTGACCGCCGCGCGCTTGCGCGCCGGCGCCTTGAGATCGAAGGAACAGGCGACGTGCAGCAATTCGATGTCGGGAAGCCAAGTGAAGGCGAGATCGTAATTGGCCCAGTCGCCCGCGACAAGGATCGAGATCTCGTCCTCCTCGGCGCGGTCGAAGGTCCATTCGTTGATGGCGGCCAACCGCTCCACCACGTCGACCGGATGTTCGGGCCGATCGTCGGCGACAGTCTCGATCATGCTCATCAGGAGTCTTCCGGCGGGGGATACGGGACGCGGCTACGACACAGGCTCTAGACGACGCGCTTCGAGTTCGCCCGCCGCCCGTGCGGCCCGCTCCGTTCCGGGAGCGAACGGCCGCAACCTCAATGATTCGCAGCGAATCGTAAACCTAGCCAATTCCGCCGTCCACAGAATCTGTGAAACGAATCGAGACTCTGCGAAAGAAGGTGAATCCTGTCAGGGAGTTGGCCCGGCAAGCTTCGCCTCGAGCGCGGCGACGCGGGCGGCGAGCTTCTCGTTTTCCTCGCGCGCCCTCGCCGCCATCTCGCGTACGGCCTCGAATTCCTCGCGGCTGACGAGGTCCATGCCGGCCATCATGCGCTCGAGCTGGCTCTTGGCGAAGGTCTGCGCTTCCCGCCGCGCGCCGTCGGCAAGGCCCGCCGCGTCTGTCATCAGGCGGGAGAGATCGTCGAAGAAACGGCTGTTGGTCTGCGGCATGAGCGGCTCCGGTTTTGCGTGCGCGAGCCGCAATCGGGGCCCGCGGCGCGGGCGATATGTGGCGTTCGGCGGCGCGACGCGCAAGGGCGGGCGGGCTTGCGGGCGCCGGCACGCCGCCGGCGCCACAGGGCCCGATGACAAACGCGCCGAAGGGGCGCTAGCATCGGACGACAAGAGGAAACGTCGAGGAAATTCCATGCGCATCCAAGCTGCCGTTCTCAGGACAACAGGCCTGCCGCCGCCCTACGTCCGGTCGCGGCCACTGGACGTGGTCGAACTCGATCTCGCTCCGCCCGGACGCGGCGAAGTCTTGGTGCGCGTCGCCGCGGCGGGTTTGTGCCACTCGGACCTCTCGGTGATCGACGGCTCGCGGCCGCGGCCGGTCCCGATGGCGCTCGGCCACGAGGCGGCGGGCGTCGTCGAGGCGCTGGGCGAGGGCGTGACGGACCTTGCCCTCGGCGATCACGTGGTGCTCGTCTTCGTGCCGAGTTGCGGGCGCTGCGCCCCCTGCGCCGCCGGGCGGCCGGCGCTTTGCGAGCCGGGCGCCAAGGCCAACGGCGCCGGGACGCTCATCTCGGGCGAGCGGCGGCTTGCGTTCAAAGCCGAGCCGGTCAATCACCATCTCGGCGTCTCGGCCTTCGCCGACCACGCGGTCGTTGCGCGCGAATCCTGTGTGAAGATCGATCCGGTCTTGCCGCTTGAGCTGGCCGCGCTGTTCGGCTGCGCGGTGCTGACCGGGGTCGGGGCGGTGATCAACACGGCGAAAGTCCAGCCGGGCGCCTCGGTCGCGGTGGTCGGCCTCGGCGGGGTGGGCTTGAGCGCCGTCCTCGGCGCAAAGCTCGCCGGAGCGCGCCAGATCGTCGCTGTGGACCTCTCCGACGACAAGCTCGCCTTTGCGCGCGAACTCGGGGCGACCGATAGCGTCAACGCGGGCGCGCCCGACGCCGCGCAGGCGGTCCGGGCGCTCTCGGGCGGCGGGGTCGAGGTCGCCTTCGACATGGCCGGGGCCGTGCCGGCGCTCGAACTCGCCTACGCGGTCACCGCGCGGGGCGGTACGACCGTGACCGCCGGCTTACCGCATCCGGACAAGCGGATGGCGCTCGCGCCGGTGACGCTGGTCGCCGAGGAGCGGACGCTCAAGGGCTCCTACATCGGCTCGGCCGTCCCGTTGCGCGATGTTCCGCGCCTCATCGCCCTCTTCAAGGCCGGCAAGCTCCCGGTCGACGCGCTGCTGACGCACCGGCTTAAGCTCGACGACATCAACGAGGGCTTCGATCGCCTGCGCGAGGGTATCGGGGTCCGGCAGGTGGTGGTCTTTTCCTGAAAGCCCCCATATCAGGCTTCGGGGCTGTCGGGGGATCAGGGAGTCAGCCTCATGGATCGAACGGAACAAAGGACGGCGATCGTGACCGGAGCGTCGCGCGGCATCGGCGCGGCCATCGCCGAGCGGCTGGCCCGCGACGGCTTTTCCGTGCTTGTGAACTATTCCGGCGACGCGGCGTCCGCTGAGGCTATCGTCGCGGCAATCGCCAAGGCGGGCGGGAGCGCCCGCGCGTTCAAGGGCAGCGTCGCCGATCCGGCCGCGGTGAAGGCGATGTTCGACGAGGCGGAGCAGGCGTTCGGCGGCGTCGACGTCCTGGTCAACAATGCCGGAATCATGGAGCTGGCCCCCTTGGCCGAGGTCGAGGACGCGGCGTTCGACCGGATGGTGGCGGTCAACCTCAAGGGCGTGTTCAACGGCCTTCGGGAGGCGGGGCGGCGTCTGCGAGACGGCGGTCGGGTGGTCAATCTCTCAACCACCGTGGTCGCGACCAGCTTCCCGCAGTACGGCGTCT
Organism: uncultured Alphaproteobacteria bacterium; assembly: GCA_963770035.1. Taxonomy (GTDB): domain Bacteria; phylum Pseudomonadota; class Alphaproteobacteria; order Rhizobiales; family Beijerinckiaceae; genus Roseiarcus. The sequence continues at coordinate 56,520 of CAVYON010000020.1, forward strand.
ACGCCGCCACCAAGGCGGCCGTGGAGAGTCTCACCCGCATCGCGTCGAAGGAACTCGGCGCGCGCGGCGTGACGGTCAACGCCGTGTCGCCGGGGCCGGTCGAAACCTCGCTCTTCATGACCGGCAAGACCGAGGCCCAGGTCGATGCCGCCAGGGCGCGGAGCCCGCTCGGGCGGCTCGGCCAGCCGGATGATATCGCAGGAGTCGTGGCGTTTCTGGTCGGCCCTGACGGCGGCTGGGTCAACGGTCAGGTCATTCTGGCGAATGGCGGGGCGGCGTAGGGCCGATCTTGAGGGTAGGCGGCCGGTTTTCCTTTTCCGACCGGCTGGGGCAGGATGCCGCCGCCGGCCGGCCGCGCGAACCGAGCCGCGCGAGGAACCGGCGCTCGAAGCTGAGGGGAAATGATGATTTCGTCGCAACTCGCCAAAGCCGCGGCCGTCGCCGCGCTCATGTCGTTGCCGCTTCAAACGCAGGCGCTGGAATTGGTCGGCGGCGCGCCCGGCGCGTCCATCAGCGATGACATGATCCAGACAGTCCAGCACCGCCATCCCGCCGCGCACGGTCACCCGGGCTACCACCCGGGCATGCACCCCGGCCACCACCCTGGCTACCGGCCCGGTTATCATGGCGGCTATGGCTATCATGGCGGCTATCGCGCTGGCGGCGTCGTGGTCGGCCCGCGCGTGGGCTGGGTCGGCCGGCCGGGTTGGTATCGCTGGGCCCCGGGCGGGGCGATCGCCGCCGGGGCGGCGATCGGCTTCGTCACCGCCGCGGTCGCAGCGTCCTGGGCGCCGCCGCCGCCTCAGCCCGGTCTCTGCTGGTACTATACCGACCCGAGCCGCACCCAGGGCTTCTGGGACGCCTGCCCGTAAAGGCAGGAGGCGATAGCCCGCCGTGAGACGGGCGTCCCGACGGACCCCGTTGGCCGCGCCTCGACCGGGTCGGCGACCCGGCCCTACAGCGCGGCCGTCGTCCAGGCGATGGCAACGTCCTTTTTCCTTGACCGCCGCCGTCCTCGGCTTCTATGCCGCATTCGCCAGTCGGCCGGACGGCCGCCGCCCTTGGGCGGAGGAAAGTCCGGGCTCCATACGGATGCGGCGCCGGATAACGTCCGGCGGGGGCGACCCCAGGGAAAGCGCCACAGAAAGCAAACCGCCTTGGCGCGGCCGCGAGGCCCGCCAGGGTAAGGGTGAAAGGGTGCGGTAAGAGCGCACCGCGCCGGCGGCAACGTCGGCGGCATGGCAAGCCCCGCCGGGAGCAAAACCGAATAGGAGCGATGCGCGGGTTCGCCCGCGGGGCCTTTCCGTAGGCCCGGTCGCTCGGGTTGGTTGCTTGAGGCGCCCGGCAACGGGCGTCCCAGAGGAATGGCCGTCACGTCGGGGCGAAAGCTCCGGCCATACAGAACCCGGCTTACAGGCCGGCTGGCGTTTTCATTGCCCCTGGCCGATGCCGGCGGGGGAAGCGCGAAGCAAAGGAGCGGCCATGCTGCGGGCGGACAAGGTTCTCCCGGAGGGCGACTGGACCGGGACGCCGGTCGACAGCGTGGTGCTCGAATTCGACGAGCGCTATCGCCGCCGCTTCGTCATGACCGGCGTCGGCGGCCTCGCCTTTCTCCTCGACCTGCCCGAGGCCGCCATGCTGCGCGGCGGCGACGGGCTGCGGCTCGAGGACGGCCGGATCGTCGAGGTGGTCGCCGCGCCCGAACCGCTGGCCGAAATCCGCGCCGCCGACCCGCTCGCGCTCATGCGCGTCGCCTGGCACCTCGGCAACCGGCATCTTGAGACCGAGATGACCGCGAAGGCCCTGCGCGTGCGCCGCGATCCGATCATCGAAGACATGGTCAAGGGCCTCGGCGCCCGCGTCGTCCCGGTCGAGGCGCCGTTCAACCCGGAAGGCGGCGCCTATGTGCAGGCGGAGGCGCGCGCCGAGGGGCATGAGCATGGCCATCACGGGCACGAGCATGGGGATGGCCATGCGCATCACGATCATGACCACGACAATGACGCCGCCGCCTGCGATCACCCGGATCATCATCACGACCACAGTCACGGCCACGGCCATTGACCAAGCGGAATGATCGAGGCTCAAGGCCGAACGTCTGCGCCCCCGCCCCCCTTGTGGGGGCGGGCCGGGGTGGGGGGTCGCGCTAGCCTTTGATCGCGCACAGAGGCCCTCCACGACCGCAAGAAGAGAAAAGCATGGCGCGACCCCCCTCCCTGACCTCCCCCACAAGGGGGGAGGAGGGAGCCTTTCGCATACCCGACGACCCCGCCGAAGCCGAGGCGGCGCTGCTGCCGCTCATGCTGTGGCTGTCGCCGGCCTTTCCGGTCGGCTCGTTCGCCTATTCGCAGGGGCTCGAATGGGCGGTGGAGGCGGGCGACGTCCAGGATGCGCGCTCGCTCGGCGGCTGGCTGGTCGACCTCCTGACCTTCGGCGCCCCGCGCGCCGACGCGATCCTGTTCGCCGAAAGCTTCCGCAACGCCGAGGCGGAGGACTGGCCGGCGCTTGCCGAAACAAACGAACTCGCCGTCGCGCTGGCAACGTCCGCCGAGCGACGCCTGGAGACGACGGCGCAGGGAGCGGCCTTCCTCGCCGCAGCGCGGGCGGCGTGGGATTGCGCGCCCCTGCGCGCACTCGCCGAGGAAGAGCGCGTCGCTTATCCGGTCGCGGTCGCCGCGGCCGCGGCCGGCCACGGTCTGCCGCTCGAGGCAAGCCTTCAGGCCTTCATCCTCGCACAGGTCGCGGCGGCGGTCTCTGCCGTGGTGCGGCTCGGGCCGATCGGCCAGACCGATGGGCAGAAGATTCAGGCGACGCTCATCCCGCGCATCCGCGCGCTCGCCCGTGAGGCGGCGGCCTCGACCCTTGCCGATCTTGGCGGCTGCGCCTTTCGCGCCGACATCGCCGCGATGCGCCACGAGACGCAATATTCGCGATTGTTCAGGTCGTAACTCGACTCGCCTCTTTCGCAGTTCGGCCCAAAATCATCTCGCTCTCGGTCCGGCGCGACCTGTTAGCAGGCGTTTTTCTTCGCCGCAGTCGCCGTCAAGAGCCTAAAAGTCATGCAAAATCATGAAGTTGTCATGACTACAACCCAATGGTTGCGGGCGCGGAACAGGCGACTTAACAGGATCAGAACAGGGTCAAAACGTCGTTCATCAGGGTCAAAATGCAAAAAACAGGCGGGCGAAGCGGGGCGCGAGAGACCGGCGTCGCCGGGTTGCAGGGGATCGTCAGCGTTCCCTTCTCCCGTGCGGGCGGCGCGTCCCATCAACCGGCTGGAAGAGGGTTTGGGCGGGGCGGCCGCGCGCAGACCGCCGCGCGGAAGCATTCGGTCTCGAGATACGCGAAGCCCCCTCTCCCGCTTCCAAGCGGATAGAAGGGGAGGGGCGTCACCTCAACGCGCCGGTGAAGGTCTGGATCTTCTTGCAGGCTTTCTCGAGCTCAGCGAGCGAAGTCGCGTAGGAGACGCGGAAGTTCGGCCCCTGACCGAAGGCCGACCCGTGCACGACCGCGACGCCCGTCTCCTCGAGCAGCTCGGTGACGAAATCCTCGTCCGTCCGGATCACCTTGCCCGACGGCGCCGTCTTGCCGATCGCCCCGGCGAGAAAAAGAAAGAAGAGAGAAGGAAAGAAGGAGAAAAGGAGAGAGGGAGAGAAGGAGGAGGGAAGGAGGAGAGGGGGGGAGGGGAGGGAAGAAGGGGAAGGGGGGAGAGGAGAAGAGGGAGGAGAGAAGAGAAGGGAGAGGGGGAGAAGGGAGGGGGAGGGGGGAGGAGAGAGGAGAAGGGGAGGAGGAGGGGGAGGGGGCGGGGGGGGGGGGGGGGGGGGAGGAGGAGGAGAGAGGGGGGAGGGCCCCGTCACCTCAACGCGCCGGTGAAGGTCTGGATCTTCTTGCAGGCTTTCTCGAGCTCAGCGAGCGAAGTCGCGTAGGAGACGCGGAAGATCGGCGCCAGACCGAAGGCCGACCCGAGCACGACCGCGACGCCCTCTCCTCCAGAAGTTCGGTGACGAAATCCTCGTCCGTCCCGATCACCTTGCCCGACGGCGCCGTCTTGCCGATCGCCCCGGCAACCGATGGGTAGACGTAGAAGGCGCCCTCGGGCTTGGGGCACTTGATGAATTTCGCCTGGTTCAGCATCGAGACGACCAGGTCGCGCCGCTCCTCGAACGCCTTGCGCCGCACGGGTATGAAGTCCTGCGGCCCCGTCAGCGCCTCGACCGAGGCCCACTGGGCGATCGTGCAGGCGCCCGACGTCTGCTGGCCCTGGACCATGTCCATCGCCTTGATCAACTCGGCCGGGCCGGCCGCATAGCCGATGCGCCAGCCGGTCATGGCGTAGGCTTTGGACACGCCGTTCATGGTCAGCGCGCGCGGCTTCAGCGACGGCTCGATCTGAACCGGCGTCGTGAAGACGAAGTCGCCGTAAACCAGGTGCTCGTACATGTCGTCCGTCAGCACCCAGACCTGCGGATGTCGGACGAGCACATCGGTCAGCGCCTTGAGCTCGCCGCGGCTGTAGGCGGCGCCCGACGGGTTCGACGGCGAGTTGAGGATGATCCACTTGGTGCGCGGCGTGATCGCCTCTTCCAACGCCTCGGGCTTCAGCTTGTAGCCGTCCTCGAGCCGGGTCGGCACGATCACCGGCTCGCCGCCGTTGATCAGCACCATGTCCGGATAGCTCACCCAGAAGGGCGCCGGGATGATCACCTCGTCGCCTTTGTTCATCGTGACGAGAAAGGCGTTGTAAAGAATCTGCTTGCCGCCCGTGCCGACGATCACGTCGGAGGCCTTGTAATCGAGCCCGTTCTCGCGCTTGAATTTCTGCGCGATCGCCTCGCGCAAAGGGGGGATGCCGAGCACCGGCGGGTACTTGGTCTCGCCGCGCTTGATCGCCGCGATCGCCGCTTCCTTGATGTTGTCGGGCGTGTCGAAGTCCGGCTCGCCGACCGACAGCGAGATCACGTCGCGGCCCTTGGCTTTCAGATCGCGCGCCTTCTGCGTGACCGTCATGGTCGCGGAAGGCTTGATGCGGGACAACGCGTCCGAGAGGAAAGCCATCGGAGAAATAACCTTTTCAGCCCAAAGGGGTGGACGCCCGCACCATAAATATGCGGGCGCACCCAATCAACCTCCTCGTCAACGCCACGCCGCGCGTCAGGCGGCGAAAGGGCTCTGGTTTTTGTTCGGTCGCCGCAGGCGGTCAGGCCGCGGCTCTAATGGGGTTGCTCCGGGGCGGACGGCATGACTGAAAACATCTGCCGGTAACCGACGAAGCCGCGAGCCGCAACGACCGGACTGAGCCAAGCGGCGCCGCCGGTTTGCCAATCGGTATGCTGGTACCAAAACACATCGCCATCGGGCAAAATGCCGAATATGACACCCTCGTCAATTCCCATAATTTCGCGAAACATCAGCCATCCGGTTCCGACCTGGCGCGCGCCCTGCCATCTTTCTGACCCGTCCCCAACGCCTTCATGGCGATACCAGACCAAAGCGCCATCAGCGGCGACCGCGTAAATGACCCCTCCGCCTACCGAAAACACGGTCTTGAAAGACTGCCAGCCGTTACCGACTTTCTTCGGCCCGAGCCATTGGTTCGACCCGTCTCGAAAGCCAATATGCTTGTACCAAAGAAGGTCGCCGTTAGGCTGGATCGCGTACAGAACTCCATCACTGCCGGAAAATACCTGTCGGAAGCCATTCCAGCCCTGACCGACCGCAGTCGGCCCAGTCCACGCGACGCTGCCGTCGTTGAAGCCATCGTGCCTGTACCAATGCAGGGTCCCGTCAGCCGCCAACCCATAGAAGGCATTTCCGCCAGCCGGGAGAACAGTCTTGAAGTTCCAGCCATGCCCGACCTGCTTCGGGCCGACCCAGGCGCCAAGCGTGCCCGCGGCGGCGCCCGGAGGCTGCTTGTACCAAAACAGATCGCCGTTATTCGCGACTGCGTACACCCAGGCGGTATTGCGGGTAGGCGACGCTTCGAACGTGCCGATCAACTGTCTTCGAAGACTACCGCTGGTCAGCACCTGTTCAAGCATATCGGCCAGCGCGGAAAAAACATCGACGCCCTGCTGGCCCTCAATAGTCCGCTCGTCGTTAAGACCAAGGTTTGCCGGCGCAGTGCAGGCGACGTCTGTCCCTTCAGGCATTACCAAGATCATGTCGCTCACGGCGGTGGTGCGCCGCTGCATCACGTTTTCGCATTGAATTGAAATCGCGCATCGCCGATCCAACGCATACCGATGTTGCGCAATCGGCCGGCAAGTTATCCGGGCCATCACATTTTCGGGAAACGTCTCAGGGACTTGATTGAGATCGTCGTATCGATCCCGAGCGCGGTTCTTGACTATGTGTCGGCGCAGACGATCGCTGTAGATGCGCTCCACGGCTCCGACGTCTCCGCCAGTGTGAAGGTCGATCGCTGTGACCCAAGCCATGAGCGAGAGTGCGTAAATCGATTGCGTAGGAACGACTTTGAAGTCTGGCGCCAGGAGAGTAACTGCGGAATCTCCAACTGGCTGGCCGTCATCATTCAAATTCCAAGTGGTCTTGACGTCAGTCCATTGCCAAATCAAGTCCTCATCCAGGAATAGGTCCGCAATCTGCCCTGCATCAAACGCAATCTGCTGTCGCTCATTGACGTTGCCCGGCTTGTTCCCCACGCGATTGACGATACTCGCAATTTGCCGGTTAATGTCCGCAAGTCGTAGAACGTGATTGCTGTTTTCGTCGTCGCCCAACCGGCGCGCCAACGCATTGATCCGTTGGTCCAGAGCTTGGAGTTCCGCCTGGATTTTAGTAAGCTGTGACTGAAGTTGTGCGACCGCCGCAACCCATGGATCGGCGGCATCATAAGTCTCAAGGAAAACAACAACCTTCATCGTTGTAGAGAGAACTGTTCCGTAAACTGGAATTAAATCGTATAAAGTTTCGACAGTATCCAAGGTTTGGGTCATCGTTTCTTCCCTTTGACGTCTTCAAAGCGCGTGGCGCACAGAATTAAGATGCGTGACTCGAGTAATACTTAGATAATTTATTGCCTTTAGCAAAGCGTTCGTAAAGCACGACGAAACATCTGTCTTACACTGTAATACGTTAGCACGTGGGGAATGCTTAACATACGATCTTCTATCGTGCAAAAAATCGAGCACAATGAAATAATATCTAAGTTTTTTCGCAAATGCAATGGGATGACGAGAAGTAAGTTCGCTGCGATTTCGTCCTTGAACTTAGAGCCCCCTCGTCATCTGGCGCTCAATGCGAATTGCATCTTGTCTAAGACTCCAACCCCGATGCCATCCCAAACCCAGGCTTTGACCAGGTGATGGGCGATCGCCATCGGGATCGGCGCGGCGAGACTTTCCGGGTGGCGCTTCTCCAGCATCGCGCGAACTTCGTCGCGCGGGAACCAGCGCGCGTCCTCGAGTTCGGTGCGATCGACCGTAATCGTTCGGCTTTGCGCCTCGGCGAAGCAGCCGATCATCAGCGAGGAGGGAAACGGCCACGGCTGGGAGGCGAAGTAGCGCACCTCGCCGCACACGAATTCCGGACTCCTCCATGATCTCGCGCCGCACCGCCTGTTCGATCGTCTCGCCCGGCTCCAGGAACCCGGCGAGCGCCGAATACATGCCCTTCGGAAACCGCGGCTGCCGGCCCAGCAGGCAGGAATCGCCGTCGACCGCCAGCATGATGACGACCGGGTCGGTGCGGGGAAAGTGTTGCATGCCGCAGTTCGGGCATTCGCGGCGCCACCCCGCGGCGCCGACATGGGTCTTGGCGCCGCAGTTCGAGCAAAAGCTCCGCCGTGCGTGCCAGCCGAGCAGCGCCTTGGCCGCGGCCAGCACGCTGGCCTTGGGCGCGGGGACGAGGCCGCCGGCGGCGAGCGAGCGGAGGTCGACCATCTCGAGATCGTCGCGGCCCGGGACGACCAGCACGCGCCGGTCGAGAAAGCCGTCGCTCGTGTCCGCCTCCTCGATCACCGCCTCGTCCCGCAGCAAGGCGGCGAACACCGGCGCGCCGCCGGGGAGACACCCAAGCAGCGCCTCGACCCGCGCGCCGCCGAGCGCCTCGACCTCGCTGAGCGGAAGCAGCGGCTCGAGGCCCGCCTCGCCCTTCCGCAGCATGGGCATGTCGCGGGCGACGAGGACCACGCGGGCGTCGGCGCGGGCTCTCAGCGCCGCGAGCGCGGACGGGTCGTCGCGGACAGCGGTCGCACGGTCGAGCGGGTCGTGGGCATAGCCGAGCCCTTCGAGGGAAGTCACGGGTAGCGCGCCTTCAGGCTGGCGATGCGGGCCGAATTGTTGTCGATGATGCAACTGAGCCTCGGATCTCCCCCCGTGGCCGCCATGCCGCCTTCGAACGGCGCGACGTCCTGGCATTCCTCGTCGCGCCAGCCGATCCACAGCGCCTGGGATTCGTTGAGCGCGCGGCGCCAGCGCGCCTTTTGCGAAGAGAGCATGCCCTGGCGCGCGTCGATCGACTTCAACGCCGCGTCGAAGCTCGCAGTCAGCGCCTTGTCGGTCTTGTCGGCGGCGGCGCGCAGGCATGCGGCGAGATCGCCGCCGCCGAGCTTGGCTATGTCGCAGGCGGCTTGCGACGGACGCGCCGGCTCGGCAGCCGAAGGCGTTGCGCCGGCGGCCAGGACAACCGCGGCGGCGGCCAGACAAACAAAACGCATGCTCACACCAATCCCCTAAACAAGGCCGCCCTCAACCCCGAGCGTTGGCGGAAGCCGGGCGGCCGAGAAACTCGGCCATCCGCGCCAGCGCGCGCTCGATGTTCTCCAGAGAATTGGCGTAGGAAAGGCGGAGATAGCCTTCGCCGTGCACGCCGAAATCGGGGCCGCCGATCGTCGCCACGCCGGCCTCCTCAAGGAGCGCCGCCGCGAGCGGTTTCGCCTTCCAGCCGGTCTCTGCGATATTGGGAAAGGCGTAGAAGGCGCCCCTTGGCGTGACCGAGCTGACGCCCGGCAGCCGGTTGAGGCCCGCGACCACCGCCCGCCGCCGGCGATCGAACTCGTCCCGCATCGCCGCAACCAAATCCTGCGGGCCGTTGAGCGCCGCAATTCCGGCGAACTGCGCTGACGAATTGACGCAGGAATAGGAATTCACCGCCAGCTTGCGCGCGACCTCCCGCCACGCCTTCGGCCATACCGAATAGCCGAGCCGCCAGCCGGTCATCGCGTAGGTCTTCGACCAGCCATCGAGCAGGATCAGCCGGTCGCGGATCTCGGGATAGGTGAGCAGCGAACGGTGGGCGAGGCCGTCGTAAGTCAGCTGGCCGTAGATCTCGTCGGACAGGATCGCGACGTCCGGAAAGTCGGCGAGGCCGGCGACGAGCCGGTCGATCGCCTCGGGCGGGGTGACCCCGCCGGTCGGGTTGGCGGGGGAGTTGACGATGAGCAGACGGGTCTTCGGCGTGATCAGGCTCAGCGTCTCCTCGGCCGAAAAGGCGAAGCCGTTCGCCTCGCGCATCTGGGCCGGCACGGGAGTCGCGCCGGTGAACTCGATCATCGATCGGTAGATCGGGAATCCGGGATCGGGATAGACGATCTCCGCCCCCTCGACGCCGAACATCAGGATCGCCATGAACATGGCGACCTTGCCGCCCGGGGTGATCAGGACGAGGTCCGGCGAGACCTCGACGCCGAGCCGGCGGGCGAGGTCTTCGGACACGGCCTCGCGCAAGGGCGCGATCCCGGTCGCGTCGGTATAGCCGTGCTCGCCGTCGCGCAGCGCCTTGATGGCGGCCTCGACGATATGCGGCGGGGTTTTGAAGTCGGGCTGGCCGATGCCAAGATTGATGATATCGCGGCCCTGGCGCTGCAATTCGGCTGCTTTCGCCAGCACGGCGAACGCGTTCTCGTCGCCTATGCGCGAGAAGGCAGGATTGATGGCGATCACCGGCGATCTCCCCTCGGACGACGCCTATTTGGCAGGGACGTGATGAAGGAGCAAGGGCTTGCAAGAGGCCTGACGCCGAAGGCGGCGCCCGGCGCGCAGCGGGCAGAACTGCGACGGCGGGGTTCCGAACGAGCCGCTGTCGCCGGCTTATGAGCGGGGGGCCCGCTGCTTTTCCAGGGCCTCACGCTGCTTCAGGAGCGCCTCCAGCGCCCGCTGCTGGTCCGCGATCCGATCCGCCGCGCGAGCCTCGTCTTCGGCGCCGGACACGGCCGCGGCCTGCTCGGTGAGCGCCCTGAGATTGTCACGGATCACGGCGATCCGTTGGTCAAGGTCTTGAAGCGTTGCGGCGTCCGCCATGGAGGCTCCTTTTGATCGACAGGAAAGGGCCGGCGCCCTCAACTCGGGCGGCGCGCCAACGTGAGCCAGATCCCGCCTCCGATGAGCACGCTCCCCGTCAGCCGCCTGAGCAGCTTGGCGCGCTGAGGCTTCATGAGCCACTCGCGCCCGAGGCCGGCGGCAATTGCCCAACCCGAATCGGTGACTGCGGCCATCAACGCGGACGCGGCGCACATCGCCGCAAGCTGCGGCCCGGCAGGCAAGGCCGGGATCCAGGAATTGCGGGAGGAAGGCGGTGAAAAACACGATGGTTTTCGGATTGGAGAGCGCGACGACGAGACCGCGCAAGAACCGTCGTCGGCCGCTGTCCCTCAGCTCATCGCCGGTGCGGCCGGCATTCCTCCAGGCCTGAACGCCGAGCCAAACAAGGTAGGCCGCACCGGTCCAGCGCAGCGCCTCGAACAGCAGCCCGGCATGCGCCACGACCCAGTTGAGCCCGATGGCGATGGTCGCGAGCAGCAGCACGTTGCCGACCGTCGTCCCCGCAACGGTCGTCAGGGCCGCGCGAACGCCTTGGGTCGCCCCGGTCGATATCACGAGCGTGACGATCGGGCCCGGAGCGACGATCAGCACCGCCGTAATCAGCAGGAATGCGGTGAAAAGCGTGGGGTTCATGGGCCCGCTCCGGAAGACGCAGTCTTTCAGACGAGCGCCCGGCGTTCAAGCCGGCCGGCACGCCTACCCCAGCGCCTTTTCCATGACCCGCCTCAGGCGCGCGGCGAAAGCCGGCGGGTCTTCGACCTGCCCGCCCTCGAGGAGCCGGGCTTCGTCGAGAATGAGATGCGCCGAATCCTCGATCAGCGGCTTGTCCGCCCCGTCGCGCAACTTCCCGGCGAGCGACAGCGTCAACGGATGGGTCGGATTGATCTCGAGGATCGGCTTGGCGCGCTCCGACAGCCGCCCATGCGCGGCGAGCATCTTTTCCAGCTGCCGGTCCGGGCCGAACTCGGGCGCGATCAGGCAGGCGACGCTGTCAGTCAGGCGATCGGAGGCGCGCGCGTCGGCGATCTCGCCCTCGAGCGTCTGCTTCAGGAAGGCGATCAGCGTGGCGACCTCGCCCGTCGCTTCGGCCGGCGCCTTGGCGCCTTCCGCGAGCGCAATCGACTTGATGTCGGCCGCGCCCTGGCTCACCGACTTGAACGGCTTGCCGTCGAAGCCCGCCGCCGTCGACACCCAGAAGGCGTCGACCGGGTCGGAGAGCAGCAGGACTTCTACGCCGCGGGCTCGAAACCCTTCGAGCTGCGGGCTCGCCGCGAGGCGCTTCGGCTCGTCGCCGGTCAAATAATAGATCGCCGTCTGGTTCTCGCGCAGGGAGGCGACATAGTCGGCGAGCGTCCGGCCGCCGTCGGGGTGAGCGGTGGTGACGAAGCGGGCGATCTTGAACAGGCCGTCGCGCCGCTCCGGGTCCTCGTACAGGCCCTCCTTGATCACCGCGCCGAAATGTTCCCACACCTTGGCGAACTTCTCCGGCTCGCTCTCGGCGAGCTTGCCGAGTTCCTGCACCATGCGGTTCGTCACGCCTTTGCGAATGGCTGCGAACACTTCGCTCTTCTGGATCATCTCGCGCGATACGTTGAGCGGCAGGTCGGCGCTGTCGACGACCAGCCGGACGAAGCGCAGCCAGCCCGGCAGGATGTCGGCATCCTCGGTGATCAGCACCCGCCGCACGTAGAGCTTGTTACGGCCCTTGCGGGCAGGATCGAACAGGTCGAACGGCCGCGACCCGGGAATGTAGGCGAGCACCGTGTATTCGTGCCGCCCCTCGGCGCGCCAGTGCACGGTCAACGCCGGCTCGTCGAACTGGCCGGAGAGGCCGCGGTAGAATTCCGTGTAGTCCTCCGGCTTCACCTCGGACTTGGGCTTCGCCCAGATCGCCGCGCCGTCGGAGACGCGCTTGGGTTCCGCGCCAGGCTTCTCGACGAGTTCGACCGGCACTGCGACCGCCCCGGAATGGTCGCGGATGATCCGCTCGACCCGCCAAGTGTCGAGAAATTCCTGCGACTCCGGGTTGAGGTGGAGGGTGACACGCGTGCCGCGCGCGGGCGCAACGTCGAGCGCGAGCGGGGCGATGGTGAACGACCCCTGGCCGTCCGACGACCAGCGCCAGGCCTCCCCGGCGCCGGCGCGGCGCGTCTCGACGACGACCTCGTCGGCCACCATGAAGGCGGAATAGAAGCCGATGCCGAACTGGCCGATCAGCGCCTGCGCCTCGGTCTTGGCGTCCTCGGCGGCCAGCTTGTCGAGAAAGGCCTTGGTGCCGGAGCGGGCGATGGTGCCGAGGCCCTCGGTCAGGTCCTCGCGGCTCATGCCGACGCCGTTGTCGGAGAGGGTCAGGGTCTTGGCGTCCTTGTCGAGCGCGACGGTGATTGCGAAAGGCGCGCCGTCGGCGACGAGCTCCGGCTTGGCGATCGCCTCGTAGCGCAGCTTCTCGCAAGCGTCGGCGGCGTTGGAGACGAGCTCGCGGACGAAGATTTCCCGGTCGGAATAGACCGAATGAACCATGAGATGCAGCAGGCGCGAAACGTCGGCCTCGAAGCTCTGCGTGGTTGCGGCTTCGGGAGTCGGGGTTGTTGCGTCGGCGGTCAAAGGGGGCCTCTCTTGAAAAGCATGACGAAGGTGGAACCGCAGCCCGCGGTGAGCGTGGATATCGTCGCCTTTCGACGAGGAATCAAGGCAGCGCTGGCGATTGCGGGAACAATCGTACCTCCAAAGGCGGGTGGAGCGTCCTTGTCATGGACTTCTGTCCCGGGTTGGCCGAGACGATATTGTGAGCCGCCCGCCCGGGCGTAGTTCGATCTCCCATTGATCGAGGGGACCGCCCGCCGCGGACCAATTTGGCGTCTCCCCGCGTTAACGATGCATCGGCGAAGAAGATAGTCGAGGCGAACCCATCGCCAAAAGGCTGCAATTGTCCGATAACGTTTGGATCGTAAACCTTGCGGTTCTCTTGGCAATCCGGGCACGCGCGCTTAAATGTGCGGTTATGGACAGCGCCGGGAGGGGATGGAGATTTCTCCGCCGCCCGTCTGTCACGGGAAGACGATGAACGCGAACTATCGAAACTTCGCCCTTTGGGTGATCATTTTCCTGCTGGTGCTCGCCCTGGTCACCCTGTTCCAGAGCCCAGGGCAGAAGGCGCCGTCGAGCGAGATCACCTTCAGCCAGCTTCTCACCGACGCCGAGGCGGGCAACATTCGCGACGTCACGATCGCGGGACCGGAGATCAACGGCCACATGAAGGACGGGCGCGCGTTCCAGACCTACGCGCCGAACGATCCTTCGCTCGTCCAGACGCTGTTCAAGAAGGACGTGGCGATCACCGCCAAGCCGCCGTCCGACGGCACCAACTGGCTCTTGACGATCGTTTCGAGCGTCCTGCCCGTGCTGTTGTTCCTCGGCCTGTGGATCTACATGACCCGGCAGATGCAGGGTGGGGCCGGCAAGGCCATGGGTTTCGGCAAGTCGAAGGCGAAGCTCCTCACCGAGGCGCAGGGCCGCGTCACTTTCGAGGACGTGGCCGGCGTCGACGAGGCGAAGGAGGATCTGCAGGAAATCGTCGAGTTCCTGCGCGATCCGCAGAAGTTCCAGAAGCTCGGCGGGCGGATCCCGCGCGGCGTTCTGCTGGTCGGGCCGCCCGGCACCGGCAAGACCCTGACCGCGCGGGCCGTCGCGGGTGAAGCGAATGTGCCGTTCTTCACCATTTCCGGCTCGGACTTCGTCGAGATGTTCGTCGGCGTCGGCGCGAGCCGCGTGCGCGATATGTTCGAGCAGGCCAAGAAGAACGCCCCCTGCATCATTTTCATCGACGAGATCGACGCGGTCGGCCGCCATCGCGGCGCGGGCCTCGGCGGCGGCAACGACGAGCGCGAGCAGACCCTCAACCAATTGCTGGTCGAGATGGACGGCTTCGAGCAGAACGAGGGCATCATCATCATCGCCGCGACCAACCGGCCCGACGTGCTCGATCCTGCGCTCCTGCGCCCCGGCCGCTTTGACCGGCAGGTCGTGATCTCGAATCCCGATTTCATCGGCCGCGAGAAGATCCTCAAGGTCCACGTGCGCAAGGTTCCCCTCGCGCCCGACGTCGATCTCAAGGTGGTCTCGCGCGGCACGCCCGGGTTCTCGGGCGCGGATCTGATGAACCTCGTCAATGAGGCGGCGTTGCTCGCCGCCCGCCGCGGCAAGCGCGTCGTCACCAGGCAGGAGTTCGAGGATTCGCGCGACAAGATCATGATGGGCGCCGAGCGGCGAACCCTGATCATGACCGAGGAGGAGAAGCGGCTGACCGCTTTTCACGAGGCGGGCCACGCGCTGGTCTCCGTGTCGATGCCGGCCTCGACCCCGATCCACAAGGCGACCATCATTCCGCGCGGCCGCGCGCTCGGCATGGTTCAGTCGCTGCCGGAACGCGACCAGATCTCGCAAAGCTACGAGCAGCTCATCGCCATGCTCGCCATGTCGATGGGCGGACGCGTCGCCGAGGAGTTGGTGTTCGGCAAGGACAAGGTGACGTCCGGCGCCGCCGGCGACATCCAGCAGGTGACCAAGATCGCCCGCGCCATGGTCACCCGGCTCGGCTTCTCCGACAAGCTCGGCACCGTGATGTACGGCGAGAACCAGGACGAGGTCTTCCTCGGCTATTCGCTCGGCCGCCAGCAGAACATCTCGGAGGCGACCGCCGAGACGATCGACCAGGAAGTCCGCCGTCTGGTTCACGAAGCGCACGACACGGCGACCCGCATCCTGACCGACCGGAAGGCGGACCTCGAAACGCTCGCCAACGGGCTGATGGAGTTCGAGACGCTGACGGGCGACGAGATCGTGGGCCTACTCCAGGGCGTGCGGCCGGTCCGCGAATCGTCGGCCGACCGCGAGCCGCCGTCGCCGCCGCGCGCGGCGGTGCCGTCGACCGGCAAGCCGCGTCCGCTCGGACCGGAGCCCGGCGGCCTCGAGCCTCAGCCGCAAGTCTGACCGCAGCGCCGACGCCGCCCAAGCGGCGTGAGGAAAGCGGGTCTGGTCGGGGAGGCTCGGGCGTCGGGACGCGGCCGTTTCCCATGCGGCGCCGACGGCTGCGGTCGACGCGCCGACGGGCTGACGCCGGGCCGGTCGCCCCCGATCCGAGGCGGCTTTTGGATTTCCGAGCCGGTTTTGAGCGTTTTCAAGGACTTGCGACGGCTTTTCCGGGCGGATCACTCATCCTGGGGCGCTCCGGCGGCGATGCGCGTCCGAGCCGGCTGCCGGCCCCACAGGTCCAAGCGGGTTTGGATGTCCGGGCCGGTTTTGAGCCTTTTCAAGGGGTTGCGGCGACTTTTCCGGGCGAATGTCGCCCAAGGCATTCAAATTTCCACATATCAATATAGTTCTCGTGCCGGCAAAGCGGGCGTCGCTCCTTGGGACGAAGAATTGCGCGAGAACGGCGCCCCGCTTTGCAAACCGTCACTCGACCAACTGACGGCCTGCGAGCCGTCACAAGCGAGCGCGACGCCATGAGGCCTGCGCGTGTCTCACTTCCCATTGTCCTACAGCGGTCGGCCGGTCTTCGACGCGCGTGCCTGTAGGGGCACGAGCGCCTGATCGCGTCTCGATGATGATCATACAGGTAATTCGGATTTTCCGCAATCAATTGTTGCTTGGGAGAGACCGATGAGCCATGCGCTTGGCCCGCCCCGGTTCAGGTCGGACGCCGAGCAAGTCAAGGTGGTCTTTGGGATGGGATCAGCGTTCCATCCGGCTAAGGCTTGGCCGCGGGCGTCATGCGTGAAGAACGGCTTCGGCGCCATGATCCCAAAATCGACGCTTGACCTCGATCCAGGGCCTTGAAGCTACTGCACGTTGATCATCGTGCGGGCCTTGCTCATCAGCGGGATTCCGATGACGAACAAGACCAGCGTGCAGGCAAGCACGAACGGCAGGTTCCAGATCGTCTTCACCGAAAGCGGAAACACCGCGTAGCGGAACATTTCGCAGATGTTCGCGAGCGGCGACCATTCGACGATGACCCGGGCGCGGGGCGGCAGCCAGGACGCCATGGTGAAGGCTCCGGTCAGCGGCAGGGTCAGATACATGAGCGGGTGCAGGAGCTTTTCGACGATCTCCGAGAATTCGCTCAGTCCGGCGACCACCGACGCGAACGACATCACAAACAGCGTATCCACACACCACGCCGCAACGACCATGCCAGGATCACGCACCGACGGCATGAAGCCGAACAGCGCGCCCACGGTGGAGATGATGACGAACGAGGCAAAAATGCTGATGCTGGTGAGGAGCGATCTCGCCACGAACACGTCGAACAACCTGACGTTCTGGTGATAGAACAACCAGCCGGCCTGCTTGATGGAGCCTATGGACGACAGGGTAAGCATTCGCCAGAGCTGGATATGGCTGTAAGCGGTCAGGGCGAGGGCGAAGATGGGGATCTGGCCCGGTCCCTCCATGCGGTTGGTCGCCGACCACAGAAGGATGACCCCGCAGGTCAGGATCAACGGTTCGCCGATCGTCCAAAAGAAGCCGAGCGTCTCCTGACTGTATTTGGCCTGAGCCTCGCGAACCATCAGCGCCAGGATCACCCGCAACTGGATCATCAGGCTTGACGAAAACTTGGGTCCGCGCCCTACGGCGGTGGAGGACATTCGTTCAGCTCCTTGCCGGCGTGAGTCCTCTGTCGGCCGCGCCTCGGCGGTAGGGATGGAAGTCTCTGATCGGCATCAATAGACCATGTCGAAACGAGGAACCAGTCAAGGCTAAGGGCAACCTTGGACGTCAAGCGCGCAACCGCAACGCCGCCTCGACCGCGGCCAGCACTGGCTCGACCTTGATGGCGGCGACACATGGGCTTGGGCCGAATTTGCCGGTCAGGCTGCAGGGCAGATCTTCATTGCGCCAGCATGGGGCGCAGGCAAAGCTTTCGTTGGCGGTGATCACGGTCGCTCGCGCATGATGCTGGGTGAACAATTTCCCATCGGTCGGTCCGAACAGGGCGACGACAGGAACGTCGAAGGCGGCGGCGGCGTGAAGAAAAGCGGAATCGACGCAAACCATTGCATCCAGCGTCGAGGCGAGCGCAATCGATTCGGCTAGCGACAGGCCGGCCGTCGAGGCGATCCCGGGGCCCGACGCCAGACTGGTCTCGACGTGATGGAAGATGATGAGGTCGTACCGTTCGCTGAGCGCAGCCACGAATCGTTCAATCTCCTGGTGATCCTTGTAGGAGTCGCGCGCGTAGGGCTGGACGCCGACGACGGGCCGTGAACCGATGGCCTTCTCGCGATAGAAATCATCCCGGAACTGGCTCTGCCCCTCATCGAGCCGATAGTCGACGTGCCATCCGTGCACGTTGAGGAGACGTCGGCCGACGCCCATCCCCTCAGCGAACAGTTCCGCCCGCCCTTTCCGGACGAACGGCCGCCTCTCCGACTCGTATCGTCCCGCCGGGCAAAGGGTCAGATTGTGCCAGGCCTTGCAGTTGACGACGTCGACCGGAGGCCCGTCGATGTCGATCACCTCGACATAGGGGTTGTTGCGGAACAGATCGAAGAATTTGCGTTCGACGATCAACTTCACCCTGATCGCCCGCCGTTTGGACAGCGCTCGTAGCCCGGCGGTCATGATCAGAAGGTCGCCGATGCCTCCCATCGCCCGCGTGACGATAATGTCCGCCGGACGCGCCGCTTCGCCGGCCGGTCGCCGCCAACGCAGATCGCCGAAGCGGAGGAGATAAAGGCATGCGCCCGCGATCCCCACGCCGGCTCCCGTGACTACGCGCCGCCACGCGCGTCGCAGGGCTGACCCGCCCGGCACGCGCGAGCGCGAAGCCAGGCGCGAGGAGCGGACCAAGAGCCATGCGAGAACCCCATCGCCAGGCCGTCGGAACCGGTCAAAGCCCATGAATTCTATGAAGGTCGAGGCAATCTTGACCGCGGCTGCAGGCCAAAGCCGCGTCGCTGACCGCGCCCGGGCGATCGCGACACGGCCCAGGTCGTCGATCGTCCCCAGCGACGCTTGCGCCTCGCAGTCGAGCCGCATGATTCTGAGAATGTCCCTCCGGTCGCCCTCGATCTTGTAAATGCGATCTGCATAGGGGCGGATCAAGGCGCGCGCGCCGGTCGGGTTGTTGAGCAGTAACCGCGCCTCGGCCTGGAGGACTCGCGCCCGCATCAATGCGCCCGGATACGAGCGCACGTCGGTCTTCTCGAACGCTTCCAGAATTCCCTCGAAGCGCCGGACGATGCGCGGATCGGCGGTGATGAACGAGCGTCGATACGAATCGAACACCGCTCGCATCGCCATTACGAAATTCTCGCAGTCTGTCGGGCGAGCGCGCGGATATCCCGCAATCGTTCGACCCTGGCGTTCGAGAGCGTCGAGCAGGCGCTCGGCGCTTCGGAATTCCATCACATCCAGGTCGTCGAGAAGCTTCGCAACGACATCCGACGACTGGGTCGGCACAAACTCCGCGGCGTCAAGCCGGGCGAGTCCCTCATGGGGGCGTAAGTTCCGATTAGCCGAAATGCGCTGAGCCTCCTTCAAATTGACGCGAGGTTTTGGCAGAGCGCCGAAGAACCTCGCCCCCGCGCCGCGATGACCGAATCTCGTCTCTCCTTGCGACCGGCGTCAAGCCGCGCGGCTCCCCTCGCTGCCTCTAGCCGAAGGCGCGACGCGGCTCAAATGGATGCCGCGCACCATGAAAAGCCCCTCGATGGCCCCCGTCAGCAACTGCATGCGGACCTCTATCGGCTTTGAAGGATCGCTGACGCCAAACCGGATCTCACAGCCATAAACGCCGCTCGCAGGGAGCTTTGTCTTGATCTGCGCCAGGATCTCTTCCGAAAAAATATCGATCGCAATTCGATTGTCGGAATGGCAGTCCTGCACCTCGATTGCGATTTCTGCGGCCCACACCCCCTCCGAAAGGGCGAAATACGGCCCGTAATATATAAAGCGGGCGGGTCCGGTGAGATCAATCGAGCCAAGCGTCAGCCGATCGGGAAATTCTGGTCGCAGAAGCGCGTAAGTCGGCCATTCCAATTGTCGAAGGGGCTGACCATCAATAATCTGATTGTATTGGTCGGCAGCGAAGTCGATCAGTTCGTTCTCCAGCGGGCTACGATCGTCCAGCAATTGCCTGACATGCGCTGCATTTGGGAACGATTCTCTGATATACTCGTATAGACTGGTCGGACTATGAACATCAATTTTAAGATAGGAGATGATATTAGAAATGTCCTCCTCAGAAAGAGCCAATAGGTAAAGCTGAGCTAAATCGCCAATTAGCTTACGTACCTCCAGTGAAGACCTGACGATTAACGAATGGCGTGGCGGCGAGACCAACGCACGCTCTATGTTAACTAAACCCATCATTGCGAAGCGCGCTGCCGTGACTCCTGACATTTCTCGTGTGGCAATTGAGTAGTGCGCGATTGTTGTGAAATCATCGGCGCAAATGACAAGCGGCATTTCCGCCGTGAGAATCAAATCGAGATAGTCTGGATTTGGATAGTCAGAAACAATGACGATGGGTTGAACCGTCCCATCCAATGAGGTTAGGACATGTTCAGCCAAGTTCGGCAGCGAATTGGCCACGAAAATTTCATGTTGGCCAAAAGCAATCTGTATTATGGCGCGCAGGATATTTGCGACCGCATAGAGTATGGGGGAGGGCGTTCCAACAATCGCGAACGTTCGATGGCCCGGGAGGAGCGGCAGACCTTGTCCACTGGTTGGGGTAGAATTTGCCACTCGATCGAACTCGAAATTCCGCCTTGAATTGTCTGAACCGTTGTGGAGTGCGGCACGGTTCCAGTTCCCACGGGAAGGCTTTTGACACAGTGCGCTCTCCGGTACAATCGCATGTCACTCGACACAAAAGTGACTTGCTGAGGCTGGAACTCGCGATCCACGCCACTGATGTGACGAACAGGCAGCCATAGGCTAGCGAAGGGATTTCCTGATGAACAGGGTTGAATTGGAGCATCTGGCTCGCGAACTGGCCCAACTGACGACGCCAGAGGCCTCGCACCCAAATTTACTTTCAACCGTCATCGCGCTGCGAGATATTTCCCATTTACGTTCAAATACAAAACTATTTGCTTCGTATATTGCAAAGATAGAACAACGTGCAATGGCCGATAATTCGCCACCGATGGATGCGCCAGAAAAGCTCGGAACAAAGGGTCGAGTGTGCAAACAGGGCGATTTTGTATCACCTTGGTTCAAGTTTTGGACCAAGGAAATAAAGACGCAACCAATACTTCATAGAAAGCTCTGGGAGACAACGTATGTCGCCCAGTGCTTGTGGGATCGTGACTGCCTTGCAGAGGGAAAGAGAGGACTTGGATTTGCGGTTGGCAGGGAGGCCTTGCCCTCTCTTTTCGCGAAGTATGGCGCTGAAATTGTGGCGAGCGATTTGTCGCCCGGCGACCCGAGAAGCCAAGTGTGGAACGCGACGAATCAGCACTCGGACCGGCTGGAGTTACTTTGGAATAGTAATATCATCGCGCGGGAGGTGTTTGAAGAGAAGTGTAAGTTCGAATTTGTCGACATGAATGATATCCCGGCGCGTTACGACGGACAGTTCGATTTCTGTTGGTCTGTCTGCGCGTTTGAGCACTTAGGATCGCTCCGTAACGGCCTAGAATTCGTTCGAAGGGCGATGCGAACTCTTAAGCCAGGAGGTATCGCCGTCCACACCACGGAATATAATTTACTGGATGAAGAAACGATCGACAATTGGGGAACCGTGTTGTATCAAAAGAAGCATTTCATCGAACTGGGCAGATCACTTCTTACTGAAAATTGTAAGCTAGAAGATATTGACTTCAATCCTGGGTCCGGTTTCTTCAACTCTTACGTAGATGTTCCTCCGTACCCGCACGACGTTAATCAGGGTATAGCGGTGGCCCAACCGCCTCACATTAAACTGAGCATCGATGGGTTTCCAGCAACGTCGATCGCAATTATCGCCGAAAGACTAAAGTAGTACAAGCGATCTCACTCCGGCATATCGCATGTTACTTCAGCCGACAGTCGAAGCCGCCGATCGGGGCGAGGACGTTATCCCAATGCCCAGTCGGGGTCTTGCGATGTCCATTCTCGTTGATCCAGCGTCAATTTCTGCTTGCCGAGGCTCTCAGCACGGTCGACCATTCGGGTCGAATGGATCGGGCGGTGCATCCCGCTCGCCACGGTGCAAACGAAAGTTCGCCCCCGGCGCGTACGGCGGTGCTACAGCGTCGCATAAATGCTCAGCGCCAGGTCGAGGTCCTCGAACACCCTGCCGCGTCCCGCCTTCAGAACCAGCGCTGCCCGGCAATAGTTCCGGATGATATTCGGGTCGTGGCTGATTAGGATCATCGCCCGGTCAAGGCGGCCGCCGAACAGCGCTTCGTGGCATTTCGCGTGGAACCGCTGATCGCCGACCGCGAGGACCTCGTCGATGAGCAGGCATTCGAAATCGATCGCCAGCGTCAGCGCGAACATGAGACGGGCGCGCATTCCAGAGGAATAGGCGTCGAGCGGCAGGTAGAGTTGCTTGCCAAGTTCGGCGAAGTCGTCGACGAAGTCGAGGACGTCGCGCTCGTCCCGGTTGTAGAGCCGTGCGATGAAGCGCGCGCTGGCCGCGCCGGTCATGTAGCCGGTCACGCCGCCGGCGAAACCGAGCGGCCAGGACATCGACAGGCCGCGCTCGATCACGCCGGACGTCGGCGCCTCGACGCCGCCGATCATCTTCACCAGCGTCGACTTGCCTGAGCCGTTGCGTCCAAGCACGGCGATCTTTTCGCCTTCACGCAACTCGAACGAGATGCCTTCGAGCACCCGACGCACCCCGATGTGGGTGTGGTAGTCTTTCGTCAGCCGTTCCACCCGGAGCGAGCGCCCCGTGGCGCGGTCCCGCGCCGGAACAGCGGGCGCGCCGCCCGGGACCTTCGGCTCGCCATCGATGACCGCAAGTGCAGAAGAGACCGTCATGCGTGATGTTCCGCCGTGATGCCGCCAAGCAGGCGAAGAAGCTGGAAGATCCCGAGGCAAACGGCCAGGAGAACCAAAAGGTCCAGGGTGGCGCGCGGATATCTGGCGAAGTCGGTCGACAGATTCGGGCGACTGATCAACTGCACGTAAAGATGCTGACGATCCGCGTCCTGGCGGGCCTGGGTTTGCTCCATCTCGGCGGCGGCAAGGGTCTTGGCCGCGAGCTCTCGCTGAAGAATGAGCTTTTCGTATCCCTCGAGCTTTGCCGCTTCCGACCCGATGGAACCGGCGATTTCGAGCTTCCGCTTGTCGATCTCCTTGCGATAGGATTCGGCCTGAGCGCGCAGTCCTTTGAGCGATGGCGAGGTCGGCGCGATCGAGACCTGCTTCGTGATCGTCGCCTCGACTTCCGCAAGTTCGGTCGACAGGCCCTCGATCACTTTCAGCTTGGACCCGGCGACCAGGTTGGGATCGACCGAACCCGTTTCGTTGCGGAAGACGCGCAACGCCTCCTCCACCGCGTCGAGTTGCCCCTTCGCCTCGGTCACGGACCGCTCCGCGTTGGCCACTGCGTCCTTATAGGCGCGCTCGTTCATCTGATTCACCAGCGCTTCCGCATAGCCGAGCATCGCCGAAGCGATCGCCCTGGCGTCCTCGGCGGTGAATGCATTCACCTCGATGGTGCTGATGCTGGTGATCGGATCGACCTCGGCGTCCGCCATCCACTGAAAGCGCTGATAGAGATATTCGTTGTTGTCCGGCAGCCAGAAAGTGGGATAGCGGAACAAAAAGTCCGCGCCAGGTCGATCGAGGATCGCGCGCAGAGCGTTATTCTTGACCAGCTGGCCGACAACGTCGCGCGAGGTCAAATAGGCGTTGACTGCATTGGTCTCGTCGTGGGCAATGCTACTGGACGAGTCCGCCGCCAAAGCGGCGAGCGGGGCCTGGCTCTGCTGGACGGTCGAACGGACGACGAAGCTCGCCGACGAACTGAAGCGCGGGGTGGCGACGGCCAGAAGATAGGCGGAGGCGGCCGCCATCGGCAGAACGACCGTGAGGACAAACAGCCACCGCCATCCCCCGATCGCGACCGCTGGCGTGACCGTCGGGGCGTCGGCGACGGCCGGAAGAAGCTGCGATCTCGGCGCGAGCGGCTTCAGTTCGACCTCGGCCGCCACGACCGGCCCGCCTTCGCTCGCCACCGCGAGATCGCCGATCGGCTCCGCGCGGATCGCGACGGACTTTGTGAGATCGGTCTGGCTCACTGTCCGTGCTCCCGCACCCCGGCCGAGAGGAGCCACAAGACGGCGAACGCCGCCCCGGATACCGCAAACGTCGACGCCACCAGGCGCAGGCGCTCGGGCTGCGTCGAATCATCGGGCAGATTCGGCGCTGCGATCACCTCGAGATAAATGTGCTGGCGACGGGCGTCCGCGCGCGCGGAGGTGAGCGAGGCCGTCGCGGCCTCGAGGCTCTTGTCGGCGAGATCGCGCAGGACCATCAGCCGTTCATAACTCGACACCTTGTCGGCGACGGCGGACTGAGGTCCGGCAAGCGCCTTCTGCTCGGTGGCGATCTGGGCGGTGAGCGCGTCGGCCTTGGCCTTCAACGCACGCACCCCGGGACTGGACGGCGACAGCTTGCTGCTCTCCGAGATCTGGGCCAGAACCTGGTCGACCTCCACCGACAGATCCGAGATCGTGCTCAATTGGGCGACCGCATTCTGCGCCGGGTCGACGACCATTTCCGCGTTCCGGAACCGCGTCACCTCATCGTGCGCCTCCATCACGGCCTTGGTCGCCTCGGCCACGACCGTTTGGGCGGAAACCACCGTGTCGGCCTCCATCCGGGCGTTCATCGCGTTCACCAGCGCCTCGGACTGAGCCAAGAGCTGCCGCGCAATGGCCTGGGCGTCCTCTGGGAGGAATGCCTGAGCCTTGACGGTTATGATGCCGGTGTCCGGATCGGCGATGGCGCTGACCCGATCCTGATAATACCAATAGAGCCGCTCGAAACTGTCGCCAAACAGCGGCCGCGGGAACCGCGATAGCGGGTCGGCTGACTTGTGGCCGTACATTGTACGCAGCGGCAGGGCGGCCTCCAACGCCGCGACGGCGTCGCGCGAGGTCAGATAATCGAGAACGACATTGCTGTCGTCGCTCGACCGGGCGATGCCGAACGCCTGCATCAGGCTCTCGAGGCCGGGAGGGGCGCTATGGCTTTGAACGCCGCGCACGATGAATTGGGTGTCCGATTCGTAGCGCGGCGCGGCCACGAGCCCCAAGTAGACGGCTGCGACAGCGGTCGGTCCGACGAGCATGGCGAGGCTCACCCAACGCATCAGGCCCTTGCGCCGGCGCTTGGCGGCGGCTCGCCGGCTCGCTCGCTCCACGTCCGGGCGCGTTTCGCCGTCGCTTTCGGGCCGAAGCCGGCCAGCGCCCACTTCGAGGAGGGAAAGCTTCATCGTCGGATCAACACCCCTTGGCGCCCGTGTGACGGTTCGTCATGGCCCTTATATCGCCCGGGCGCCGGAAAGTCAGTCTCGGCTTAAGCCGCAGCATCAACCCGGCGCAACGATCGGCGCTTCGGCTCGAGGACGTTCCCGCTCGACGGCCGCCGCCCGTTTGCCTAAGGTCGCCGCCGCCGGCCTGGGCGCGGATCGTTCGGCCGGGCAGGGGCCCGCCATGCGCGTGGCGGCCGACGGAGCGCGCGGATTGGGTTCGATGACGATCCATGTCGACCTCACTGATGTCGCCGCCCACGCAAGGGTGTGCGGGTCGTTGACCGGCGTCCAGCGCGTCCAGCTCGAATATGCCCGCGCGCTAGCCCGCAGCGACGATTGCCACGCCAGCATATTCTTCAACCTCAACGGCGCCGACATCGACCTGGGGCGCCTGTTCACCGATCCCCGCGCGACCGGGGCCGAAGCAATATTCATGCAAATCAGGCGGCTTTTTGGGCTCGCTCCCGACCTCGGCCTGGCGCGGCGGCCGCTCGAGCGCGTCCGGGCGAACGGCGCCCTGAGGTTGCGCGCCGCCGCCGCCGTCTTGCGCGACGCCGTTCTTGCGCCACGGCGCCGCCTCGAACCGTCCGATTGCCTTTATGTCGGCGGCGCCTTCTGGGCGCATCCGCGCAGCGTCAGGACCTACGAGCAGGCGGCGCGGGAGGGCGGCGACGTCGTCGTGCTGTTCCACGACATCCTGCCGATCGCCGTCCCCGATCTTGCCGACGGCAATTGCCGCCCTCTGTACGAGCGCATGCTGCGCCTGCGGGCGCGCGCGCTCACGGTTTCGCGGCACTCCCAGGCCGAGATCGAGCGCGCCCGGCGCGCCCTTGGCGCGCCGGCCGATCTCCCTCCGGCGACGGTCGTGCCCCTGGCGCACGAATTTTCCGCCGCGCCGCGCAATTTTGTGGCGGCCGGTCCGCCGAGCGGTCGAATCGCGGCGCTCCAGCGCGGCAGGGCCTTCGCCCTGTGCGTCGGAACCGTCGAAGAGCGGAAGAACCAGGCGCCGCTCATTCGCCTGTGGGAGCGGCTCGCCCGCGAAATGGGTCCGGCCTGGCCGCGGCTCATCCTCGCCGGGCGGCAAGGGTGGCGCGCCCAGGAGGTGGTCGACGCGCTGAGGCGGACCGACGCGTCGGCGCCCTACGGCTGGATCGAAGGGCCGACCGACGAGGAACTCGCATGGCTCTATAGCCGGGCGGCGTTCACGGTCTTTCCGAGCCTTGCCGAAGGATGGGGCCTGCCGATCGGCGAGAGCCTATGGTTCGGCAAGCCCTGCGTCGCCTCGAACGTGGCCTCGATGCCCGAGGTCGGCGGGCCGCTTTGCTCCTACGCCGACCCCGGCGCGATCGAGAGCTTCGCCGCCCCGATCATCCGGCTCGTCCGGGACGCCGACTTTCATCGCGCCTCCGTCGCCGCCATCCACGCGAGCCGCCTGCGGACCTGGCGGGAAACGGCCGACACGCTGCTCGACGCAACCCTTCCCGACCTGTCGCGCGCCGCGAGCGCGCCCTCTGGCGAGGGCCTCGCGCCGAGGCGGGCCTTTTGATCGACGAGGGCCAGAAGGCCTCCCGCGCCTGGTCGTTGCGAGTCGATCAAATTCATCTTGCCCTGGGCGTTCGGACGGGCGCCTCCTTGCCGATCGCTGGCAGGAGACGCCTTCGCCCGGGAAAAAGGGAAACTTAGCCGCCGGCTTCAACTTGACCGCGCCCGGTCACGCTCGACTAGGCCTTGGCCGCGGCAGCGACGCTCGCCATCCGTCGGTCCGACGTAGACAGCCACTTTACGGCGAGCTGACGCTTTCGACCGAACCGCTTCGAAAATACTGATACCAGCCCACTGGGGGGATCGTCGGATCCCTCAGCCACGACCGGGAATCTCTTCGTCCGGTCGAGGCCCCCCAGATCGCCTCGGGAGAATGCTGGCGATCGACAAGCCGCGTGCAGAAGGTCTCCGCGCTTTCGTGGCCGAACAGCGCCTTGGCGAGGACGACGAAGATGCGATAGGCGTCGTCCCAGCTGGCGACGCCGACCTGTTGCGTCATGGCGTCGACAAAGCCGAAGACATAGCCGACCGAAAAATCGTCGCAGGTCGTCTCCGGGCTCTGATCGCTTCTGCGCCGGATGCGATAGATCTGCAGCAGGAGAAGCCCGGCGATGATGCGGGTGATGCGAAGTTCCGCGTTCCTTTCAATCTGCATCTGAAAACCAGATCGGCTGTCGCCCGAACGTCGTGATGGACTGGCGGTCACACAAGCCAACATTGTGCTCTCAGGCTTGCGCCAGGCATTCGTTGCAGGGGGATGATTCAGTTGAACGGCCTCGGCGCCAAGGAGTCCTGCCCGGCGACTTTCCGCTTGCCGCAATTCTCTGTAAGGCCTGTGGAGATGACCGGTGAACACGAGCCCGATAAGCCTCCGCTCACTCGCCTGGCGGGCCTGCTGGCGCGCCAGCGGATCCTGGCGCTTGTCCACGCCGGCGCGGTCTCGGCCGCCTCGCCGATCGAACCGACCCAGCTGCAGCCGGCGAGCCTCGACCTGCGTCTGGCAGGGGAGGCCTATCGCGTTCGCGCCAGCTTCCTGCCGGGGCAGGGGGCAGGCGTCTTTGAGCGGCTGAAGAGTCTGAACCCGGAAAAGGTGTCGCTTCAAGGCGACGGCGCGGTCCTGGAGAAGGGCATCGTCTATATCGCGCCGCTGATCGAGCGTCTCGCCTTGCCGGTCGGCGTCTCCGGCGCCGCCAATCCCAAGAGCTCGACGGGGCGGCTCGACATTTTCACCCGCCTGATCGTCGACGGGTCCGACGCGTTCGACGCCGTGCCGGAGCGCTACGCCGGGCCGCTCTGGGCCGAGATCTCGCCGCGCAGTTTTTCCGTGCGCGTGCGCGAAGGCACCCGTCTCAACCAGTTGCGCTTCCGCGACGGCGGGGCGCTGATCCTCGACGCCGAGGCGCTGCGCGGCCGGCATGAGGCTTCGCCGCTGGTCGACCGGCCGCTCGCGCTGCGCGACGGCCTCATCGTCCATGTCGGGCTCGCCGGCGAACCTGGCGAAATCGTCGGCTATCGCGCGATCAAGAACAGCGATGTCATCGACGTCGACCGTGTGGCGGGCTATGCCGCGGCCGACTTCTGGGAGCCGATCGTCGCCCGCGCCGACCGGCGCCTGGTGCTCGACCCGGACGAGTTCTACATCCTGGCCTCGCGCGAGCAGATGCAGATTCCGGCCGACCTCGCCGCCGAGATGGCCCCGATCGATCCGGCAATCGGCGAGTTCCGCGTCCACTACGCCGGCTTTTTCGATCCGGGCTTCGGGCAGGGCGCAGACGGACGCCCGGCGGCCCGCGCCGTGCTCGAGGTGCGCTCGCGCGACGTGCCGTTCCTGCTCGAGGACGGCCAGCCGGTCGGCCGCCTGGTGTTCGAGGACCTCGCCGACGCCGCCGACGAGCTCTACGGCGCGGGGAAGACCTCGAACTACCAGCACCAGGGGCTGAAGCTGTCGAAGCACTTTCGCGGGTAGGACGAACCGTGCCTATCCGGTTAACGCCCATACCCACCACAGAGCTGGCCTCAAGAATTTGAACAGGTCGATAAGTGGATTTTCTGCCTGACAGCGGCGAGATTGGCCGAGGATCAGGAGATCAGATGACGAAGCGCACGCGTCGGAACCACACACCGGGCTTCAAGGCGAAAGTGGCCTTGGCGGCGATCAAGGGCGAGAAGACGCTGGCCGAGCTGGCGCAGCAGTTCGATGTCCACCCCAACCAGATCACGCAATGGAAGGGTCAGCTTCTCGAAGGGGCGGCCGGCGTCTTCGGGCATGGCCGGGTCGAGGCCGGGCCGGCGCCGGTCGATTTGAAGGCTCTTCATGCGAAGATCGGAGAGCTGGCGCTGGAGAACGATTTTTTGGAAGGCGCGCTCACCAAGGCGGGCTTGCTGAGCGCAAAGCGATGATCGATAGATCGCACGATCTCCCGATTACCCGCCAGGCGAAGGTTTTGAACATCAGCCGGGGCGCGGTCTATTACAAGCCGCGTCCGGTCTCGCCCGAAGACCTGCGCCTCATGCGGCGGATCGACGAGCTGCATCTGGAGCGTCCGTTCGCGGGCGCCCGGATGCTGCGCGACTTTCTCGGCCGCGAGGGCATGGCGGTCGGCCGCCAGCATGTCGCGACCCTGATGAAGCGCATGGGAATCGAGGCGATCTATCGCCGTCCGAACACCAGCAAACCCGCGCCCGGCCACAGGATCTACCCGTATCGGCTGCGCGGCGTGACGGTCGAGCGGCCGAACCAGGTCTGGGCGACGGACATCACCTACATCCCGATGGCGCGCGGCTTCGTCTATCTCGTCGCCGTCGTCGACTGGTTCAGCCGGCGCGTGCTTTCGCACCGGGTGTCGATCACGATGGAGGCCGGCTTCTGCGTCGAGGCGCTCGAGGAGGCGATCGGCAAGCACGGCAGACCCGAGATTTTCAACAGCGACCAGGGCAGCCAGTTCACCAGCGAGGCGTTCACCGGCGTCCTGGAAAAGAACGGCATCGCCATCAGCATGGACGGCAGGGGCGCCTGGCGCGACAACGTGTTCGTCGAGCGGCTCTGGCGATCGGTGCAGTACGAGGAGGTCTACCTCAAGGCCTACGACACCGTCGCCGAAGCGCGCGCTTCGCTCGGGCGATATCTCGACTTCTTCAATCGTCAACGCCCCCATTCGAGCCTTGACCGGAAGACGCCGGACGAGGCCTACTTCACCCCGCAGCCCATCGCGGCCGCCGCATGAAATTTCCGCCGCCGCATAGGGGTTGGACCGTCGAGTAGGCACGAAGGATTGCTCCTTCGCGCCTCTCACAGAACCGGACATGCGGGCCTCGCATCCGGCTCTTTGGATCGATATCTCAGAGCTCCAGCACGAGCTGGGCCGAAACCTGCGGTGGGTTGAGCCACGCTGGCGTTGGGACCGCTCGTCTTCTTGCGCTTCGCTTTGTGCAGCAGAAAGCTTCGCCGCTCGGATGCGTCCGAGCGCTCATCCTTTCCGCCCCCCGAAGGGCTGTCGGCGAACACGAAGCTCAATTGTCGTGGCCCGCGCCCAAGTTCCGCTGGGCGCAGAGCGGCGGGGCCCTTTCGCCTACGCGGGCGGGATCGACGAAGGCGAGTTCGTCGGACTGAGGCTGTTTCAAGTCCGGGAAACTTGTTTTGGGGATTGCTCTCGGTCTTGCGTCGCCGGCCTCGGCGCCGTATAGGACCGCCAGCCAAAGAGCCGCCGGCGCCACCGGACGGCTCTTTACGTTCTTGCGCCAGAGACGTGACGATGAAGCCGGACATCCACCCGAATTACCACATGATCAAGGTCGTCATGACCAACGGCGTCGAGTTCATGACCCGTTCGACCTATGGCGAGGAGGGCGCGACCCTGAACCTCGACATCGACCCGAACACTCATCCGGCCTGGACCGGCGGCTCGCAACAGCTCCTCGACCGCGGTGGGCGCCTGTCGAAGTTCAACAGCCGCTTCGCCAATTTGGGCATCGGCAAGAAGTAACGCGCCTGCGACCCTTCTTCCCGATTACGGAGAGAGGGGTGTGTCCAGCCTTTTCACGCTCGTCACATTCCCTCCTCCGCTTGCGGCGATTCGGGCGCGAGCCGCCGCAAGGGGCTCGCTGACGACCGCCATGTGCCAGCCGTTAGCGTGCAGGAGCGTAGCCGCGTCGCGCATGACGCCGACATGGCCCTTCCAGAACACGAGATCGCCGCGCGTTAGCGTCGCCGCCAGCGCGACCGGCTCGCCGAGCCCCGCCTCCTGCTGGTCGCTGTCGCGCGGCGCGGCGACGCCGGCCGCCGTCAGCCCGGCCTGAACGAGCCCCGAGCAGTCGATCCCTTCGGACGTCCGGCCGCCCCAAAGATAGGGCGCGTGCAGGAATCGTTCGGCGACCGCGACGAAGTCGACCTCCGGCGGCCCGACCTCGGTCAGATGTCGCGCCCAGAGGCAGAGGCCGTCGGCGGTTACGGCGAAGTCGCCGGCCTGTCGGACGATCGCGGTCCGCGCGCCAAGCGACAGCGCCATGTGCGGCGCGAGCTTGATCGACGGACCGGGATAGGCGTGGGTGCGCAGCGCCGCCACCCGGTGGGTCGGCTCGGTCCGCGGGCCGAGCGCGAACGCCGGCAGATAGCCGACGTAGCGATCGCGCTCGAGCTGGACCCAGCCCCAGCCCTCGCTCTCATCGTAGACCGTGACCCATTCGCCGAACAAAGCCTCCGTCTCGAGCGGCGCGTCGGTTGCGGGCGCCCGCCGCAAGGGCGCGCTGGCCTCCGTCACCTGCATCGGGCGGCCCTCGACGAAGCGCGGCGCCTCGACGAGGCCCTTGAGCTCCGCGGCGGCGAGGTCCGGGCGAACGGGGGTCACGCGGTGGTCGAATTCGGCGGGCATGGAGGCGGACTAGCAGGATTCGGGACAGGCGTCGTCGGACTTTCCGTTGCGGCAGGGAAAAGTTAGGCTTTGTGCCGTAGTGAGGAACGTTGACATGACCGACCGCCCTTCCGACCGAACCAACGCCGCTCGCGCCCCTTTCGACCCCTACGGCGCCGTCACCCACGAAGTGATCAACCAGCCGGTCGAACTCGCCGAATACAATCTCTACGAGTCCGACGCGGCGTTGAAGGAAGCGGTTCGCCGCGAGGGCGCGGAATGGGCCGCCGACAGGCTCGGCGCCTTCGGCGCCCGCGCCGGATCGGCCGAAAGCCTCGAGCGGGGCGCGCTCGCCAACAAGAACCCGCCCGAACTCGACACCCACGACCGCTACGGGCGCCGCGTCGATCTTGTCCGCTTTCATCCCGCCTATCACGAGCTGATGCGGGCGGCGATCGAGGAGGGTCTTCATGCCTCGCCCTGGACCGATCCGGGCGAGGGCGCCCATGTCGCCCGGGCCGCGGGCTTCTACATGCAGAGCCAGGTCGAGGCCGGGCACGGCTGCCCGATCACGATGACCTTCGCCGCCACGCCCTGCCTGAAGCACCAACCTGACCTCGCGCGCGAGTGGTTGCCCAAGATCACCGCCCGCGTCTACGACCCACGCAACGTCCCGGTCGCCGAGAAGCAGGGCCTGACCATCGGCATGGCGATGACCGAGAAGCAGGGCGGTTCGGACGTTCGGACCAACACGACAACCGCCTTTCCGATCGGTCCGCACGGGCCGGGGCGCTTGTACGATCTCGTCGGCCACAAGTACTTCGTCTCGGCGCCGATGTGCGACGCCTTTCTCGTGCTCGCCCAGGCGCCGACCGGACTCTCGTGCTTCCTCGTGCCGCGCTGGCGCCCGGACGGGACCAAGAACCCGCTGCAGATCATGCGGCTGAAGCGCAAGATGGGCAACGTGTCCAACGCCTCGAGCGAGACGGAGCTGCGCGGCGCGATCGGCTGGATGGTCGGGGAGGAGGGCCGTGGGGTCGCGACCATCCTCGAGATGGTGGCGATGACCCGGTTCGACTGCATGATCGGCTCAGCGGCCGGGATGCGGATGGCGGTCGCCCAGGCGATCGACCATTGCCAGCAGCGCAAGGCGTTCGGGGCGCTCCTCGTGGACAAGCCGATCATGGCCGCCGTGCTCGCCGATCTGGCGATCGAGGCCGAGGCGGCGCTCGCCCTGACGATGCGCATCGCCCGCGCGCTCGATCACCAGGGCGAGGCGCACGAGGACGCGCTCGTCAGGCTCGGCACGGCGATCGGCAAATACTGGATCTGCAAGCGCGTTCCGGGCCATGCGGTCGAAGCGATGGAATGCATCGGCGGCTCCGGGGTGATGGAGGATTCTCCGATGCCGCGCCTCTATCGCGAGGCGCCGATCAACGCGATCTGGGAGGGCAGCGGCAACGTCCAGTGCCTCGATATCGCCCGCGCCGTTTCGCGTTCGCCGCAAACGCTGGACGCCTATTTCGACGAGGTCGGCCGGGCCAAGGGCGGCAGCGCCGCGCTCGACGCCCATGTCGCGCGTCTGAAGCACGATCTCAGCGACCTCGACGCGTTCGAGGCCTCAGCCCGCGACCTTTGCGACCGGCTGGCGACCGGGCTTGAGGCGGCCGCGCTCGTGCGCGCGGGCTCGCCGGTTGCGGAGGCCTTCTGCCGCTCGCGGCTCGAGACCCGCGGCGCCCACAACTACGGCGCGCTGACCGGGGTCGACGCCAAGGCGATCGTCAAGCGGGCGGCGGCGCGGTAGGCGGGGAGCCGGCTCGGGCGGACGGCCTCGCCATTTTCAGAGTCCGAATCGAGCGTTTTCAGTTCGTTACGGCGTCATTTTCAATTCGTTCGGCGCACGGCGGGGCGAGCGCCAGCGGGGCCGAGGCGGTGAGGGCCGCGGGACCCGGCGCGGGCTCCTGGCCCCGGCGGGGAGCGGCGAAGCCATGATAGCGGTCGAGCTCGCGCACGATCTTCACCACGTGGTCGATGGCCTTGAAGTCGACTCCCGACTTCGTATTATACATATTATTATAGGATAACAACAGCACTTCGTTGAGGCGGCCAACCTGCAGCGCCAGATACTCGGCGGGCGGAGGCGGCAGGCGCCTGAGCAGGATCGCACGCACCTGATTGCGCATATGATTGAGCGAAACGCCCTCCCGGTCGGCGATCTCGGCGACCGAAACGCCGCGGTTGAGCAGGGCCAGAATTCGCCGGTCCCGCTCGGCCTTTTTCGCCCGCGCGGCCTGCCGCGCCAGGGGCGTCCGGTCACGGCGGAGGGCAAGCGGGGAGGGGGCGTCGGCGGTGTCGGACATGCGGGATCTCCTGATCGGTTCGCGAGAACAAATATAGTTCCAATCCAAAAATGCGCCAAGCAAATGCTTTCGTTAATGGTAAAACTGGAGCTGTCATTGAGCGCCGCGGTCGTCCTGGGACGACAGCATCGCCCTCAGCGCGTCGGGGGCGAGAATGCGGACGCGGCGATAGGAGACCTCGACGCAACCGTCGGCTTCGAGCTTTCTCAGCACCGTCCCCGCCGTCGTGCGGGCCAGATTGCTCATTGCGGCGAAATCTTCCTGGCTGACGTCGACCTCGATCGCTTTGGCGCCGTGCGTCGTGCGATACCGGCAGCCGCCGAGACGCAGCAGCACCGCGACGCTGCGCTTGACGTGATCGCGGATCAAAAGGTCGTCCGCCGCGCCGATCGCCAGGTCGTAATGGGCAATCGCGGCAAGCCCGAAAAACCGCCACACGCCCGGGTCCGCCGCGACGATCTCTCGGATGGCGGCCAGCGGCAGGTGCAGCACGTCCGTGCCGCGCGTCACCGCGAGGCCGATCCGGCGCGGCTGCTCGGTGAACGCCGCCGCTTCCCCAAACCATGCCCCAGGCTGCGCGAAATGGGCAATGTACAGTCCACGCTCGCCGGGCGCGATCGACAGCGCCAGATTGCCGCGAACGAGCCCATACATGCCGCCGGGCGGATCGCCGACGGAATAGAGGGTCGCGTCGGCCTCGAACTCTTGCAATTTGCAACGCTCGAGCACGCTCTTTCGGAACGGCGGCGGCCTGAAGCTCAGCCAGCCCTGCTGCGAAACAACGTCCTGCGCGCGTTTGCGTTTGGGCATGGTCCTGCCAATCGATGCAGCCGCGGCGAGAACCCGTTGGCGGTGGGGTCGAGTCGGCGAGACGAAAGAAGCCTCTAGAATCTTTGCCGATTGATCGCCGACGGTCAATCTTGGGCCCGGTTTCAGGCTACGCGCCTGCACTGGGCATCGTTCGGCAAACCGGGCGACGGCGCCTTGCGATGCGGCGCGCGGACGCGGGCCGGCTCTCCACTACGTGACCGATATCTTCCCGACGATTCTCGAGGCGGCCAAGGTGCAGGCGCCGGATACGATCGACGGCGTCAAGCAACTGCCGATCGACGGCGTCTCGATGGCCTACACCTGGGACGATGCCAAGTCTCCGTCGCACCGTGTGACGCAATTGTTCGAGATGTTCGGCAATCGTGGCATCTATCACGACGGCTGGATGGCCTCGACCACGCCGCTCGTCTTCGCTTGGCAGCCGGAGCCGAAGGGCGATCACGCCGGAGAGCTTCAATTGGGAGCTTTACGATCTCCGCAAAGATTTCTCTCAGGGCGACGACCTCGCCAAGGCGATGCCGGAAAAGCTCAAGCAGATGGAGGAGCTGTGGTGGGCGGAAGCGGGCCGCAGCCACGCGTTGCCGCTCAACTTCAGTCCGCAGGCGACGGTCGAGGCTGTGTTCCAGAAACCGAGCCTGACCCGGGGACGCTCGCACTTCGTCTTCAGGCAGGGCACGGTCCGCGTTCCCTGAGGGCACTGCGCCGACTGTCAAGAACACGTCCTACACCGTCACGGCGAAGCTCACGGTGCCCAAGGAGGGCGCCGCGGGCGTCGTCGTCACGCAGGGCGGCCGGTTCGCCGGCTGGGGGCTGGTCGTGCTCGACGGCAAGCCGGTATGGGCCTACAAGAATACCCAGCAGCCGAACGACGGCATCCGCATCGCCGGTCCCGACAAGCTCACGCCGGGCGATCACGTCGTCAGCGTCGACTTCGCCTACGACGGCAAGAACGGGGAATTTGGCAAGGGTGGAACTTACGTGCTGAAGGTGGACGGCGCCGAGGTCGGCAAAACCAAGATCAGCCATACGGTTCCGTTCATCTACTCGGTCGATGAAACGCTCGATGTCGGCGAGGATCGCGGCACGCCGATTCTCGAAGACTACGCGGACCGGATGCCGTTCCAATACAACGGCCGCATCGCCGAGGTCGACATCGACCTGCTCGGCGGAAATGCTGCGCTCGACGTCCCCGATATCGATGGTCAGTGAGGCGCCGTGGGACTTTGCGCGACTGGGCAACGACGAGGCCGCAACGGTGCTCGACTTCAACGAGCAACACCAGAGCAGAGAAGGAAGGATACTCAGTGACGAAGGTTTCGAAACTTCTGACGATCGCGGCGATGGCCGCGGCGGCCGTGTTGGCGCTCGCCGACCCCGGCATGGCGCAGGTGCGGCACGGCGGCGGCCGCGCCGTCCATCACGGCAACGTCAACCGCAACATGAACGTCAATCGCAACATGCACCGCAATGCGAACGTCAACGTGAACCGCAACGTCAATCGCAATGCGAACGTGAACGTCAACCGCAACCGCAACGTCAACGTCAACCGGAACGTCGGCTATCACGGCGGCGCCTACCGTGGCGCTTGGGTCGGTCGGCCTTATCGCTGGGCGCCGGGCGGCGCGATCGCGGCCGGCGCCGCGATTGGCGTTCTTGCCGTCGGTACGGCCGTCGCCTGGGCGCCCCGCCGCCCCAGCCGGGCCTGTGCTGGTACTACAGCGACCCGAGCCAGCGGAACGGCTTCTGGGACACCTGCCCATAAGCTTGGATCGAAAAGAGCGCGAGGCGGGAGCCTCTTCCGCGCTCGCGGCCCGGGAGCCGCGGCGCCGACGCTGACGCTGACGGCGTCAATTCCATGGCGTCGTCGGATTGGCTCTTTGAGCCTGGCGGCTGAACTACAGCCGTCGGCCTCGCGGCCCGGTCGGCTTGCGCATGGTGTCCGACACCGGAACCGGCGGCCGTCCACTGCGAAAACCCTTGATCTGCTCGCGCATCTGCTTGACGACGAACCCTGGGGCGTCACGTAGAAGCGGATTGAACTCTTCTCGAACGTATTTTGGCGGGACGCCAGAGTCGAAC
Source organism: uncultured Alphaproteobacteria bacterium (assembly GCA_963770035.1). Lineage (GTDB taxonomy): Bacteria > Pseudomonadota > Alphaproteobacteria > Rhizobiales > Beijerinckiaceae > Roseiarcus. The sequence continues at coordinate 92,947 of CAVYON010000020.1, forward strand.
GTGAACTTGATCGCGTACTTGATGTTGGACGCGAACCAGCAGCAAGTCGGCACGGGACACATCCGCGACACGACGATGGTCACGGATTCGTAGCGCCTGGATTCGACCTCTTCCTTCACGAATTGCTCGATCAGCATCATGTGCGTGTTGGCCGCCTCGGTGCCGATGACGAGGTTCTGCGGGATTTGCGCCTCGCCCAGGTGGCCGCCGAGGCTGAACGCCACCAGGTGTAGCCATTCCCAGCCGACGTCCGGCAGCCCGAGAAGAATCGCCACCTCCCTGGCGCTGTTGTTCTTCATCACCTTCTTCTGCAAATCGAAGGTCTTCCGATCCAGCAAGCTGATGACCTTGAGTTTCTCGAAAGTCAGCACCATTTGCACCGGCAGGGGTTTGACGTCGGGCAGCTTCGCCGTCTTGGCCGCTGCGAGGATCAGGTCCGCTGCGGGAAGCGTCATGGCGGGCTGTACGGTCTTCACGTAGATGGCCCAAGGCCGGTATTCGCTCGCCGTCGAGAGCCGTATCCATTTGTGCCCCCACTCGTCTTCGAGCGCATCCGGGAACCCGCCGTAGATCTCGATGAAGCCCTCATCCAGGATCCGCAAGCCGAGGCCGTCGCTCAACTCGGTGAAGTCCACCTCGTCCATATCACTGTATGATCCAAGAATTCCGACCTCGGTGTCCTCTGGAAAGCGGCCATACGGATTGCCGTGCTTCGGCGCGCGCCGGAGCGATACGGTGCTGTCGATCTTCTCCTGAATCAGCCGGGCGGTCGTGGATTGGCGCCCGAGAACCTCCTGGACAATCGACGTCGAAGCCACGTCGCCCGAGGCCACATAGAAGGTCCACGGCTTTGCGTCGACGCGCACAAACAATTGACCGCGACGATTGCTCAATTCCACGAAGCGCCAGTTCCCGTCGATCGCAGTCGAACCGGTCCAGCGGTAGCGGAGATGACTTGAACTCGATTACCTTCTCGAACGGCATTTCGCTCTCCCTTTATCGAAAAGATTGAGTCACACGAAATAGCCGTTGTTCCGCAGGCGAAACCCTCCAAAAACTGGCACAAAAGTCGAAGTTTGTATATTGCGCAATGGCGCCACGACGCGGGTTCCGCGGCGCTCGCATCCCCAGCCCGCTCATCAATAATGCAAGGGCTGAACGCAGGCTTACGCCCCTCATCCAGCCCTTGCGTAGTCCTTGTCCCTTGGAGCGGGCGAAAGGTTCTGTTACTTCGCCAGCGCCTTGTCGGTCACCGCCGTCGTGTAGGCGCCGACGGGCTCCTTCGAGATGACCGGGTCGGATCCGCCGGTGAGCAGCGTCTTGACCGTGCGGTCGTAGTCGGCCTTGTCGAGCCGGCCGTCCGAGCCCTCGGTGAGCTTGTTGATCTCGCTCATCATCTGCGTTTGGTGGTGCTCGGTCTGGGCGCCGGTCGTGTCGTTGTCGAGCACGATCTTCACCGCCTCGGCCGGATGGGCGCGGGCGTAGTCCCAGCCCTGCATCGAGGCCTTGACGAACTTCGCCATCTTGTCGACGAACGCCGGGTCCTTGAGCTTGTCCTCCATCACGTAGAGGCCGTCCTCGAGCGTCGAGACGCCCTGATCCTCGTACTTGAACACGACGAGCTGGCTGGGCTTGTAGCCGGCGTCGATCACCTGCCAATACTCGTTGTAGGTCATGGTCGAGATGCAGTCGGCCTGCTTCTGCAACAGCGGATCGACGTTAAAGCCCTGCTTCACCACCTTGACCCCGTCCGGCGAGCCGTCGGTCTTGAGGTGCAGCTTGTTCATCCAATTGAGGAACGGATATTCGTTGCCGTAGAACCACACGCCGAGCGTGCGGCCCTTGAGGTCCTCGGGCTTCTTGATGCCGGTGTCGGCGCGGCAGGTGAGCTCGAGACCGGAATGCTTGAACGGCTGGGCGATGTTGACGAGCGGCGCGCCCTTCTCGCGCGCGGCCAGCGCCGCCGGCATCCAGTCGACGATAACGTCGGCGCCCCCGCCGGCGATCACCTGCTCGGGCGCGACGTCCGGGCCGCCGGGCTTGATCGTCACGTCGAGCCCCGCGTCCTTGTAGAAGCTCTTGTCCTTGGCGACGTAATAGCCGGCAAACTGCGCCTGCGGCACCCACTTGAGCTGCAGCGTCACCTTGTTGTCGGCCGCCTGGGCGGCGCTGACAGCCAGCATTGCCGCCACGCCCGCAAACCCGAACCCGATTGTCCTCATCATGGAATCCTCCGTTTGACCACCATCCCCGACGCCGCGCGTGACCTCCCCGCGGCGTGAAGCTCAGCCTCCCTTCGCCCGGAAGGAAGCATGCCAGAATGTCGCCCGCCGTTCGACGAGGGCGACGATCGCGTAAAACGCCGATCCGGTCAGACCGGCGACCACGATCGTCGCCCACACCATGTCGATGCCGAGGTGGCCGACCTCGGTCGAGATGCGGAACCCCATGCCGACGATCGGCGTGCCGAAGAATTCGGCGACGATCGCGCCGATCATGGCGAGGGTCGTGTTGATCTTCAAGGCGTTGAAAATGAACGGCAGCGCCGCGGGCAGGCGGAGCGCGGTCAGCGTCTGCCAGTCGGTCGCGGCGTAGGTCTTCATCAGGTCGCGCTCCATGGCGCTCGCGCTTTCGAGGCCGGCGACCGTGTTGACCAGCATCGGAAAGAACGTCATCACCACCACGACCGCGGCCTTGGACGGCCAGTCGAAGCCGAACCACATCACCATGATCGGCGCGATGCCGACGATCGGCAGGGCGGACACCAGGTTGCCGAGCGGCAGCAGCCCGCGGCGCAGGAATTCCGAACGGTCGACCAGGATCGCCACCACGAGCCCAGCGCCCGATCCCAGCGTGTAGCCGGCGAGCACGCCTTTGATCGTCTGCAAGAAATCAGCTGCGAGCGTCGGGATCGAGACGACGAAACGGGCCGCGATCGCCGACGGGGCGGGCAGGATGATGCCGGGCACATTGGCGGCGCGGACAGTGAGTTCCCACAACGCCAGGACGCCGAGGCCGAACAGCAACGGCGGGACGAGCTCCGTGAGGCGCCGATCGATCATCGCGCGAACCCCATCCGGCGCTCGGTGACGCGCTCGAGAAGGCCGATGACGGCGACGAGCGTCCCGGAAAGCGCGGCGGCGGCGAAAAGGGCCGCCCAGATCTGCACCGTCTGCCCGTAATAGGAGCCGGCGAGCAGGCGCGCGCCGAGGCCGCCGTCCTCGCTCTTGCTGACCTCGGCGACGATGGCGCCGACGAGGGCCGCGGCCGCGCCGATCTTCATGCTGGCGAAGAAATAGGGCGTGCTGGCGGGCGCGCGCAGCTTCAGGAAGGTCTGCGCTCGCGTCGCCGAATAGGTGCGCATCAGATCGAGCTGGAGCGGCTCGGGCGCGCGAAAGCCCTTCACCATGCCGACCGTGATCGGGAAGAACGACAGATAGGCGGCGATCGCGGCCTTGGGCGCGATGCCGGTGATATTGAACTGGGCAAGGATGACCACGATCATCGGGGTCAGCGCAATGATCGGCACCGTCTGCGAGGCGACCAGCCAGGGGGTCAGCGAACGGTCGAGCCAGCCCACCGAGACGATCAGGACCGCAAGGCCGATGCCGAGCGCGGCGCCGAAGGCGAAGCCGATCAGCGTCTCCTCGAGCGTGATCAGGCCGTGATAGACGAGGCTGCGCTTCGAGGTCGGGGAGGTCGCGACGATGAGCTTGAACATCTCGATCGCGACCTGATGCGGCCCGGGCAGTTTCGGCCGCTCCATGTTCAGCGAATCGACGATCAACTCCTCAGTCGTATAGCTCGTCCGCTCCGCGTTGGCGTAGGCGTCGCGCTGCAGCGGCGCGTTCATCAGCGCCGCCGCGACGTACCAGAAGACGGCGATGGCGAGGATGATCGTCGAGATCGGGACGAGGGACTTCATGGCGCCCCGTTGGATTCCGGCCGCGTCGTCGCGCAGTGCGCAGCGCTACACGTCATAGGAGTGCCCTGCCCGCAGGCCGTGCCGGACGCGGTTGGCGACCGCCAGGAACTCGGGCGTCTCGCGGATCTCCAGCTCGCGGTCGCGGGGAAAATTGCATTCGATGATGTCGGTAATCCGCCCCGGACGCGGCGACATGACGACGATATGGGTCGACAGGAATACCGCCTCCGGAATCGAATGGGTGACGAACAGCACCGTCTTGCCGACCGCTTCCCACAACTGCAGCAGCTGCTGGTTCAGCATGTCGCGCACGATCTCGTCGAGCGCCCCGAACGGCTCGTCCATCAAGAGAATGTCGGGGTCGAACGAGAGGGCGCGGGCGATCGAGGCGCGCTGCTGCATGCCGCCCGACAATTGCCACGGGAACTTGGCGCCGAAGCCGTCGAGGTTGACGAGCTTGAGGCCCTTCTCGACCCGCTCGGCGCGTTCGGCCCTGGAATAGCCCATGATCTCGAGCGGCAGCGCGATGTTCCCCGCCACCGTCCGCCACGGGTAGAGCGCCGGGGCCTGGAAGACGTAGCCGTAGCGGCGTTTGAGCCGCGCCTCTTCCGTGCTCATGCCGTCGACCCGGATGTCGCCCTCGGTCGGCGTCTCGAGGTCGGCGACTGCTCGCAGGAGCGTCGTTTTGCCGCAGCCCGACGGGCCGATGAAGGAGACGAACTCGCCGCGCGCCACCTTGAGGCTCACGTGGCTCAGCGCCTCGACCGGGCCGTCGCGCGTCTCAAAGCGCAGCGACACGTCGCTGACCTCGATCGCCGGCTCCTCGGCCGGCGCCGGATTGACGGCGGCTGCGGCGGTCCCGGGCATCGACGCCGTCTCCATCGCCGGCGCTTCCTTAGCGCGCGACGGCGCGGGGAGCGGTGAACTCCTTAAACCGCTTGAGCGCGCGGGCGTCGGCCGGGAAGGGCTGGCGGCCGATGAACCGGCCGCGGCCGATCTCCGCCTGAACCCGGCCGTCGCGGAACACGACCTCGCCGCGCGAGAGCGTGTAGCGAGGCAGGCCGCTGACCGTCATGCCCTCGAACACGTTGTAGTCGATCGCCGACTGCTGGGTCTTGGCCGATATGGTCTTTCCCGCCTTCGGGTCCCAGACGGCGATGTCGGCGTCGGCGCCGGGCGCGATCAGGCCCTTGCGCGGATACATGTTGAGGATCTTGGCGCTGTTGGTCGAGGTCACCGCGACGAATTCGTTCGGGGTCAGCCGGCCGGTCTCGACGCCGTGGGTCCATAACACCGGCATGCGGTCTTCCAGGCCGCCGGTGCCGTTCGGGATCTTGGTGAAGTCGCCGAAGCCGAGCTCCTTCTGCTTGGTGGTGAAGGCGCAATGGTCGGTCGCGACCACCTGCAGCGATCCGGCGCGCAGGCCGTTCCAGAGATCGTCCTGATTGAGCTTGTCGCGGAAGGGCGGCGACATGACGCGTCGCGCCGCGTGCTTCCAGTCCGGGCTCTGATACTCGCTCTCGTCGAGCACGAGGTGCTGGATCAGCGGCTCGCCATAGACGCGCTTGCCGAGCGCGCGCGCCCGCGCGATCGCCTCGTGCGCCTGAATGCAGGAGGTATGCACGATGTAGATCGGCACCCCCGCCTGGTCGGCGAGCATGATGGCGCGGTTGGTCGCTTCGCCCTCGACATCCGGCGGCCGTGACAGCGCGTGGCCCTCCGGGCCGGTGATTCCCTTGGCGAGGTAATAGCGCTGCAGCGCGGCGACGAGGTCGCCGTTCTCGGCGTGGACGAGCGGCATGGCGCCGAGTTCGGCGCAGCGCGAGAACGAGGCGAACATCTCCTCGTCGTTGACCATCAGCGAGCCCTTGTAGGCCATGAAATGCTTGAAGGTCGTCACGCCCGCGGCGACCACCTTGGCCATGTCCTCGCGCACCTGATCGTTCCAGTAGGTGATGGCCATGTGGTACGAATAATCGGCGACGGCGGTCTTGGAGCGCTCGTTCCAGTCGGTGAGCGCCTCCATCAGCGGCTGGTTTCGGTTCGGGATGCAGAAATCGACCACCATCGTGGTGCCGCCCGACACGCCGGCCTTGGAGCCGCTCTCGAAATTGTCGGACGAGTTCGAGCCCATGAAGGGCATGTCGAGATGGGTGTGCGGATCGATTCCGCCCGGCAGGATGTAGCACTCGCCGGCGTCGAGCGTGCTGTCGCCGCTCAGGTTGTCGCCGATCTCGACGATGGTCTCGCCTTCGATCTTGACGTCGGCTTTAGTGCTGCGGTCGGCGTTGACCACCGTTCCGCCCTTGATGACGATCGACATGAGTTTTCTCCGTTCGGCTCCGCGCCCTGAGCGCGGATGATCAATTCAGGAAACGATCTCGGCCTTTTCGAGCGCCGCATGCATCAGCACGTTGGCGCCGGCGGTCGACCATTCCTGCTTGATGTCCTCGCTCTCGTTGTGGCTGACGCCGTCGACGCAGGGCGTGAAGATCATCGAGGTCGGCGTGATCCTCGCCATGTAGCAGGCGTCGTGACCCGCGCCGGATACGATGTCGCGGTGGCTGTAGCCGAACCGTTCGGCCCCGCGCCGAACCGCCTCGACGCAGGCCGGATCGAAGGGAACCGGCTCGTAATAGAAGACCTGCTGCAAGTCGTAGACGAGGCCCATCGCCTTGGTGATCTCCTCGACGCCGACTTTCAGCGCCGCGTCCATCTCGCTCAGCGTCGCGTCGATCGGATGGCGGAAATCGACAGTCATGAAGGTTTCGCCGGGGATCACGTTGCGAGAATTGGGATAGGGATTGAGCATGCCGACGGTGGAGACGGCCAGCGGCGCCTTCGACAGCCCGATCCTGTTGACGAGCTCCACGATCCGGGCGGCGCCGAGCAGCGCGTCCTTGCGGCGCGGCATCGGCGTGGAGCCCGCGTGGCTCTCGAATCCGGTCAAGCGAATCTCGTACCAACGCTGGCCTTGCCCATGCGTGACGATGCCAACGTCGTAGCCCTCGGCCTCGAGAATCGGACCCTGTTCGATGTGCAGCTCGAAATAGGCGTGGACCGGCCGGCCGCCGACCGTCGCCTCGCCCTTGAAGCCGATGCGCTCGAGCTCGTCGCCGAAGAGTCTTGCCCTCGGGGTCGACGCGGGAGTAGGCGAATTCCTTGGTGTAGACGCCGGCGAACACGCCCGACGACACCATGGCCGGGGCATAGCGCGAGCCTTCCTCGTTGGTCCAGTTGGCGACCTCGATCGGATGGCGGGTCTTGATCTTGAGGTCGTTGAGGGACCGGACGACCTCGAGCGCGCCGAGCACGCCGAGCACGCCGTCGAATTTGCCGCCGGTCGGCTGCGTGTCGAGGTGGCTGCCCAGAATGACCGGCGGCAGGCTTGTGTCCTCGCCGGGGCGCCGTGGCGAACATGTTGCCCATCTCGTCGACGCTGACCGTGCAGCCCGCCGCCTCGCACCATCGCCTGAACAGCTCGCGGCCCTCTTTGTCGACGTCGGTGAGCGTCAGGCGCTTGCATCCGCCCTTGGGCGTGGCGCCGATCTTCGCCATTTCCATCAGCGAGTCCCACAGGCGGGCTCCATTGATACGAACATTGGACAGATCGGACATCGTCGGCTCCACTTGGATTTGACAAACGCTAGTATAAGTTTGACCAAATGGTCAAATGACTTGGCTCTAGGCGAAACGCTCGGAAAATAGGCGCCCATGGATCATCTTTTTCGCAGTCGCGACGGCGGCGCAAGCACACCGGAGACCGGCGGCGACGGACACCCCCTTCAGCGCAGGCCGCGACCGACCATCCGCGAGGAAAACGAGCGGACGCTGCTCGAGGCGGCCGAGCAGATCTTCGCCGAAGAGGGCTACTCCGGCGCGACGACCGCCGCGATCGCCCGGCGCGCCGGCGTGCCGAAGGCCAACCTGCACTATTACTTCGCCACCAAGGAGGGGCTTTACCGCGCCGTGGTCGAGCGGGTGCTGACGGCCTGGCTCGCGGCCGCCGCTCCGTTCGACGCCAGCGACGATCCGGGCCAGGCGCTCGCTTCCTACATCGGCGCGAAGATGGACCTCGCCCGCGCCATGCCGCTCGCCTCGCGCATCTGGTCGGCCGAGATCATGCGCGGCGCCCCGATGATCCAGGATTTCCTCGACACGACGCTGACCGAATGGGTGGCCTCGCGCGAACAGGCCGTGAAACGGTGGATCGCCGCCGGTCGGCTGAAGCCGATCGAGCCCAAGGTGCTCTTCTACATGATTTGGGCGACGACCCAGCAATACGCCAACGCCGCGCACGAGATGGCGACGCTGAACGGCGGCCGCCCGCTCGACGACGCGGCTTTCGAAAGGGCGAAGCGCCAGGTGATCGAGACGATTGTCAGCGGCGTGACGGGGTAGGGAGAGAGCTGGCGCCGGCGCGAGTCGCGTAGAAGACGACTTCATCGGATCGACTTCTCGACCAGCGGCGCAACCGCGTCGACGTTTGTCTTGTCGACGAACGCGCCGAGCGTGTTGATGTCGAGACCGGAGAAGCCGTATTTCTTACTCAGGCAGATGTCGAGGATCGGCAGGTAGCCTTGCAGATAGGGCTGCTCGTCGAGGATGAGGCTGACGTAGCCGTCCTTGATTCCCTGCACCGTCAACGGCGTCAGAACGAGCCCCGCCATGAAGATTTGTCCGGGCTTGAGCGAGGCGGCTCGCGCCATATAGCCGAAACCCCATGCAATTCCCGCCAAATCCGTGACGACCGCTTTGAGGTCCGGATGGGCCCGGATCGCCGCGGCGAGGTCGCCCGCGGCGTCGCCGCCGCCGCGGCCATAGGCCGGATCAATCTCGAGGTAGAAGACCCTGACGCCGGCCTGCTCGAAGCCGTCGATCATGCCGACCGAGCGCTGCGCGAATTCGCTGGGTTTGCCTTTGTTGCCCCAGACCATGGCGCTGTCGCCGGCTTTGAGGCGCGCGCGTTTCACCACTTCGCTGGCGAGCGCGAAGCCTGCGGCGTGATTTGGCCCTCCGACACTGCCCATGCCCATGGAACCGTATTTCGCCTGCGCCTGGGGCAGAGGCATGTTCGTCGTCGTGACAATCGTTCCTCGCGCGAAGGCTTTGTCGATCAGGTCGTCGGCCGCCTCGTCGCCGGGATGGCCGGCGACCGCGACGCCGTCGACTTTGGCTTCGATCGCCTTCTCAAGTTCCGCCAGCATGACGTCGCGGTCCCAGTGGGAGAAGGAGTAGGTCACCGCAGGCCCGAGATCGAGCTCCGCTTGGCGGAAGCCACTGTAAATCGTTTGCGACATCATGTCCGGCGAGCCGGGCGGCCAGCCGGGCACGATGGCTGCGATCTTGACGCCCGCGCACCATTTTGACGCGTCCGCGACTGCCGCCTTCGGCCGGCTCTCAGGCGTCTCAGGTAGGCCAGCTCTGCGAAGGCCTTCGACGATCCGGTCCTCTCCACGCACAAAGGTCGGGTTGCCGCGGGGTTGCCTGGCCACGTAATCCTGCACGGTGGCCCCGGGCCTCATCCTCTCGAGTTCGGACACGGCGTGGGCGGCTTCTTCGCGCCGGCCGATCCAGGCGTTGGCGGACGCAAGCTCAAAATACGGCCGCGGGAACGTCGGGTTGATCGCGGCCGATCTTTCGCAGGCTTCGATCGCCTGCTCCCAATGGGCGAGATGCGCCTGCGCGTAACAGAGGACCCACTCCGTTCCGTCGCGTTGCGGATCCAGCGGGTCGAGCCGCAGGGCTTGCTCGGCGGGTTCGACGGCCTCCGCTGCGCGCCCGGACACAACCAGGATATTGCTCTTCACGGCGTAGGCGCGCGCGAAATTCCGGTCGATCGCGATCGCGGCGTCCGCGCTCGTGAGCGTGGCATCGGTCTCCAACCTGCCGTCCGCCGCCAGAGCCTTGACGTAATGGGCCATGGCGTTGTCGGGATGTGCAGCGAGGACGTGATCGGCCGCCCGGTCCGCGTCTCGCAGAACTTCGTCCGGATCGCCGATCCAGAAGCGATATAGGTTCATGAGCCGGGCCTCCGCCCTGCCGGTCAAAGCCTGCGGCAGGTTCGGGTCAAGCCGAAGCGACTCGTCGAACAAGCGAATCGCCTTGTCGAGATTGTCCGGCGTCACGCCCGCATTGGCCGCCGCTTGACCGCGGAGGGCGAGATCGAACGCATCGGGGTTGGTCGACCGCTCGCGCATCGAATGCGCCGCCTCGGCGTCGACGAGTTGAACCCTGAGCGCGTTGGCGAGGCGGGCGACCGCCTCGCCCTGCAATTCGCCGAGCTTGCCGCGGTCGCCCTCGAACCGGTCAGCCCAGACATGCGCGCTGGTCACGGTCGAGAGAAGCTGCGCGTTGATCGTGATCGAGTCCCCGGTCCGCCGGACGCTGCCTTCGAGCGCGTAGCGCACGCCGAGGTCTCGGCCGAGCTGCTTCAGATCGACGGGCTTGCCTTTGTAGGCGGCGGCGGTCGAGCGGCTGATGACGAAGCTGTCGGGCTGGCGCGAAAGGTCAGTCGTGAGGTCGTCGGTCAGGCCGTCGGCAAGATAGTCCTGCTCCGGATCGCCGCTGAGGTTGGCGAAGGGCAGCACGACGATTGAGAGTCGCGGCGCTTGGGCGAGCTTGTCCACGGTGGAAGCCGTAGATGGCGGCGGCGCGGGGAGTGGCGGCGGCGCAAACGACCGGCGAGCAAACCAGCCGGTCGCGATCAAGACGATGAGAAGCGCCGCGGCGACCGCCATGCGGCGCAAGTGACTGCGACGCGCTGTCGTCGGAGCCCGCGTCGCCCGCGCCTCTCCAACCGCGCCGGGCCTGAGGGCGTAGATCCGAACCTGCCGGGCGATGTTCTTGAGCGTCTGCTCGCCGAGATCGACGAAAGGCTCGCGCAGCTTGTCGCGCACCTGCTCATAGGCCGCGGACGACAGGCAGATCCCGCCCGGCTCGCAAATCCCCTCAAGCCGCGCCGCGACATTGACCCCGTCGCCCATCAGGTCGCCGTCGGCCTCCTCGACCACGTCGCCGAGATGGATGCCGACGCGAACCTCGATGCGCTGGTCGGCCGGAAGTCCGGCGTTGCGTTCGGCGAGGCCGCTCTGGACTTCCATGGCGGATCGCACCGCTTCGACCACGCTGCGGAATTCGACCACCGCGCCGTCGCCGGTGCGCTTGACGAGCCGGCCGTTGTGGACCGCGATGGTCGGGTCGATGAGGTCGCTGCGCAACGTCCTCAAGCGCGCGAGCGTCCGCTCCTCATCCGCGCCCGTCAGCCGGCTATAGCCGACGATGTCGGCGACCAGGATAGCCGCGACTTTCCGACCCTCGCTCACAGGGCTGCCCCACAGGGACCTGAACCAAAATCAACGTTACTCCCGAGGCCGCGTCCGCTGTTCTGATGCAAATCAAAACGGCATGGCCGCGCGCGGCGTGCGGAAACGGGTCAGCGAACGCCCTCTGCGGGCGCCGAACGGGGGGGCGGCGCGGCCCCTGCGGTTCACGATCCGTTTGCGTCCGCAGAGGGACCGCGTGACTGGCGGTTGCGGCGGCGAGGCGCGCTTTCTCGACCGGCGCTCGCCTCTCTCGCCCCGGGCGCTGGAGGTCCGGGCGCGCCCGTATTCCGCCGGGCGGCCGGATCGGCGACCGCGTGAACAATGCGCTCGACCGTCTCGAGAACTCCGACCGCCTTCTCGATGGCCGCCGGCTCGGGGAACTGCTTCTGCGTTTTGCCGGGCGCGTTGGTCCGATAGACGTCGCTAAGTCGCCAGACGCTCTCGATCACGCCGATGACAGCGTCCGGAATGGCCCGGGACGCCTCCGACGGCGGCTGCGGCTTCGCGGCGGGCCCTGGCGGCGCCGGCGGCGCCGCGGCGGCTCCCCCCGAGCGAATAGACCCGCATCGGCCGGACGATGTTCTTGAGCTCCTGCTCGCCGAGGTCGATGAAGTCTTCCGGCAGCTTGTCGCGGACCTGCCGCCAGGCATCCTCGGACAGGCAAATTCCGCCCGGCGCACAGATCCCTTCGAGCCGCGCCGCAATGTTGACGGCGTCGCCGAACAGGTCGCCGTCCGGCGTCTCGATGACGTCGCCGAGATGGATTCCGGTGCGGGTTTCGATGCGCCGTTCGAGCGGCAGCGGCGCGTTGCGCTCGGCGAGACCTTTCGTGATATCGATTGCACAGCGCGCCGCCTCGACCACGCTACGAAACTCGACGACGGCGCCGTCGCCCGCGCGACTGACGACGCGCCCGCCGTGCGCCGCGATCGCCGGACTGAAGACCTCGTTGCGCAAGGCGCGCAGGCGCGCGAGCGTCGCCTCCTCCTCGGCGCCCATCAGCCGGCTGTAGCCGACAATATCGGCGACCAGAATGGCCGCGATCTTCCTTCCCTCAGTCACGACGGCGCTCCGGGGTGCAATTGCGATTGGCGCCAGAATATTCCCTCGACGGCTCGCGGCGGCTGATCCAGTTCAAACCGGATCGGGCCGCGTGGCCTCCGCGTGATCGTCGCTATCGGACGTTTCCGGCGTGCGTCCGCTCGGCAGGAGGCGGGCTGTCGATCTGCGGCCCATGGCATGCGCGGGCGGCAAGAACGGTGACGATCGCCAGGCCAAGGATCGTGCGCCGGAGCGTCCGATCGCGGCTCCTCCGGAGGCGGCGCGCAGCGTCGCGGTCGGGTGGGTCGGCGAGGTGGGTCGACGCCTCGCCGCGGACCGTCACCGCACGGTCGGCATAGGCCCCAACCAGCCGGCCGACGTTGTCGAGAACCCCGGCGGCGGCCGTCAGGAGTTGTCGCGCGGCCGGCAGCGTCGGCGTGGGCGGATTGAGGGCGGCCGCCGAAGGCGGCGCCGCGGCGGGAGCCGCGCCGTCCGCGTCGCCGAGCGCGTACACCCGCATCGGACGGGAAATATTCTTGAGCCGCCGCTCGCCGAGATCGACGAACGCATCGGGAAGCTTGTCGCGCACCTGCCGCCAGGCGTCCTCCGACAGGCAAATTCCGCCGGGCGCAGCGATCCCTTCGAGCCTTGCGGCGATGTTCACCCCGTCGCCCATCAGGTCGCCGTCAGGCTCTTCGATGACATCGCCGAGATGGACGCCGGTGCGAACCTCGATGCGCCGGTCGGAAGGCGCGTCCGCGTTCTGCTTGGCGAGGCCGTTCGTAACGTCGAGCGCGCAGCGGACCGCTTCGACCACGCTGCGGAACTCGACGATGACGCCGTCGCCGGTCCTTTTGACGACACGCCCGCCGTGGGCGTCGATCGTCGGGTTGAACAGCTGTTCGCGCAGCGAGCGCAGTCGCGCAAGCGTTCCTTCCTCGTCAGCGCCGGTCAGCCTGCTGTAGCCGACGATATCGGCGACAAGGATCGCAGCGATCTTTCGTCCTTCCGCCATGACAACCCTTTGCAGCGAAGGCCGCCGGTCAGCTGGCCGCCGACCCGCAACCCACAAGCGCCGCCCGCCTGCTGCTATTTTTTACCGCACGTCCTGTCGAGGAGGCGGGCAGTGCTGTCGCCCTTGAAGCCGACATGCTCCACCACCGAGCCGGAGATCTTCACATAGCCGTTCAGAGCCCAGGTCCCGTCCGGCAAGTGCTCCCAGGCGCTGCAGGGGATGGTTTCGACGTCGGCCGGCCATCGGTCGACCTCGTAGGTTTGGGCTGCACGCGCGGCGGCGGGAGCAAAGAGCGGGATCGCGGCGGCGAGCATGAGGAAGCGCATGCGCGAAGTCCTTTCGTGGCTTGGCGAGCGCCGGCTCGACCTCCGGACGACGACGGCGCGACGTCGAGCGGAGCATAAGGGCCAGGCCAGCCGCGCGCGTTTGTAATCCGGTTGTGGGTCGACGGAAAGCGGTCGTTTGGACGGCCCGCGCAACGCTGTCCGACACCCGTCCCTACGCGCCGTGGCTCCGACCCGGCCCGAGCCTCGGCTCGCGGCAGAGCCATGGTTTCACGGTGTCGCTTCAAAAGGGATGGCTTTCCGGCTCGGCGGAGCTTCGATTCCCCATTGGTATCGACGCGCCGGTCCACGGCGCTGTCGAACGATGCCTTCGCTGTGGCGACTGACGCCCAACCGATGCTCGTCTCGCGTCTACGGCCTGCGCTTGCCGCCCTTCGGCGCCGTCGGCTCACTTTTGATCCAGGAAGGCGTCGCGGGCGCCTCGGTTTTCGGCTTGCTGGTCTTTGCCTTGCCAGTTTTCGACCCGTCTTCCTTCGCCTTTGCGGCCTTCGCTTCGGGTTCTGGCTTCTCCGGCTCGGCCGCAGGCTGAGACGCGGGGCTCTTCGCCTTGACGCCCGTCCGCTTCTTGGAAGCCGGCGCCTCCGGCTCTGCTTCACTCACGCCCGGTTCCGTTTTCGCTGCAGTCTCTTCGGCTTCAGGGACGGGCTCTTCGCGGGGCAAAGGCGCCGACGGCGCGAGGTCCATGTCGTATTGCTCGACCGCGACATGCCAGAAGTATTCGTCCTGACCTTCTGGCCGTCCTGCCTCCTCCCACAAACGATAGGCGATCACTCTGATGTGGTGGTCTCGGTCAGCCATGCGGGAGCCCTCGCAATTTCGGCGCAGCGCGCGCCTTTCCTATCGTCCACTTTGCGACAAACGTCCTCGCCTCGTCAAATGGCGTGGAACGGAAATCGCCGTGTTTTTGCGAGGATCCATTTCCAATCGCTTGATTTGCGCGGCGCCGTCGCCGCAGCTGCCTCTTGGGGTCCGCCTAGACCGACGCTCCAGCGATTTGCGGCCCTTACGCCGCGGGCGGCAACGCCTTCCCGCGGCGTCCGGCGCCGCAGCGCTCAAGACAAGCTCCTCGAATAGCCAACCAAAGCCGAGACGAGGAACGCGAGAAGCGCGACGGCGAAGACGATTTTCGCGGCGATGAATACCGATCCGGCGAAGGCGCCAAAGCCGAGCGCGCCGGCGATTAGCGCGACAAGCAAAAACGTCAGCGCCATCTCAAACATTGCTGCCTCCGTGCGGGAACGGTTCGGAAAGGGGGATTCCCCGGTCAACGCGCATTCATCGGGAGGGTTCCCGCTGGAGGGTTCCCGCTCAAAAGCAAGTCTTCCGGGGCGCGGGAACATCGGCGTGCGCGCGGCGTTTCAAGAGAACAATCCACACAAGGAAGGAAACACTTATGCGAAAACTCATGCTTGCCGCGGCCGCGCTTCCGCTAATTGTCGCCGCGCCGGCCCTGGCTCAGAATGCTTCGCCCAACGCCGCCCCGGCCACGACGACGACGGCGGCGCCCAACACCATGGCGAACCCGACCGGGACTGGGACCAATGTGGGCGAGATGGCTGCTAATCCAGCCGGCGTCGCGACCAACCCGGTCGCCAATCCGCCCAAGAACGTGCCGAGCCAGGGACCCAATTTCATCTCGGTGCCGAACACGGCCATGCTGACCTCGAACATCGTCGGACTCGACATCTACAATTCGCAGAACAACGACATCGGCAAAATCCAGGACGTGGTCGTCGACAGCGGCAACACCGTTCAGGGCTATATCCTCTCTGTCGGCGGCTTTCTGGGCATGGGGACCCACTATGTCGCAGTCAACCCGGCCTCTGTGTGGATCACCTACGACACGAACAATAAGACGTGGCGCGCTGCGATGAACGCCACCAAGGATCAGCTGAAGAACGCGCCGGAATTCCAATATGGCGGCAAATGGACGGCCAGCCGCAGCTGACGCTGTACGGCGGGTTTCGATTGACGATTGCTGGCGAGCGGGGTGGAGAACCTCGCTCGCCACGACGGCAGGCCCACTCGAAGGCCCGCGACGATCAGATTCCGGCGAGTTTTCCGCAGTTCCGCCGTCGCCGGGCAACCGTTCGTCCGGTCAATCGTTTCCGGTTTTCTCTTGCGGGGCGCGGGTTACGCCGTCGCCGTTGTACTCCTCGACCTCTCGCGCGTAGGGCTGTTTGTCCTCGCGCGGGCTGTCATGGGGCAGGTTCTCGCCTTTGGGCGTACGATTACGGCTCATCCCATGGCCGTGCCGCTGTTCCTTCGGGTCGTTCGGGTCGCGTACCCCTGCCGAGCGCGTTGACATGATCAATCTCCTACCGGCCTCGCCGCCATTACCTCGTCAAGCTCCACATCAACCTGGTTTAGCTATGGAAGCCGTCGCCTTTCATCGGCGCGCCGCGGAGGTCGACGGCGCCGCGGGGATCTGTCGCCGCGCTAACCTGGATGACGATGTCGTGTCCGGAGCGCAGATCGCCGCCCGCCTGGAGGACGGCCGCCTCGAAAGCCGCCTCCTGGGTGACATAGGTCATGCTGACCTCTCCCTGACGCGCCACGGACCACTGCTCGCCTTGCCGCGCGACCTTGTAGTTGACCGTCGCCATTCGAAGTCCTTTCCCGGTGGACGCGCCTCGATTCGCCGATGATCGCTCGGTCCGGCAACGATCGCCGGGCGCAAAGGTTCCTCTGCAGCCCCGGGGAGCAAGCGGCGCCGACGGCAAGGCCAGGAGGCCGTCCTGCTCAGGCCGCCCTACTCGCCGATGAGATGGATCGCGATTTCGCGCCGGCGCCCCGAGCGGCGGTGCTCGAACAGGTAGATCCCCTGCCAGGTTCCGAGCGCAAGTCGGCCGCCGATCAGCGGAATCGAGAGCTGCACGCCGGTAAGCGCGGTCCGAATATGGGCCGGCATGTCGTCGGGGCCTTCGTCGTCATGCGCGTAGCGGCGCGGGTCTTCGGGCGCGATGCGCTCGAAATAGGTTTCGAGGTCTGAGCGCACATCGGGCGCCGCATTCTCCTGAATGATCAGCGAGGCGGAGGTGTGACGACAGAACAGCGTCAGGAGCCCAGCCTCGACAGCGCATTGCATGACCCATGCGGTGACCTCGCGCGTGATGTCGACGAGGCCGCGGCCGATCGGTGCGGATGGTGAGAATTTCGGTGAACTGGCGCATGGGCTCTCACACACGGGAAAGAGATCAGAACTCGACCGCCTTACCACTCCTTTGAGCGTGACCGGTCGCGAAAGCGTCTCTGCCTAACCGCCCAGGCGGGTTCGCGCTGTCAGGCGTGGTCGTCGGGGCGCAGATGATCGCGCAAGATCAAGCCGACGATCAGCAGCGGCGAGGAGAGGAAGGCGCCCATCGGGCCCCACATCCAGGTCCAAAACATCAGCGACAGGAGAACGGCGAGGGCATTGATTTCGAGTCTGCGGCCGATGATTGCCGGCGTGATGAACTGCCCCTCGACGAAGACGACAAGCAGGAACAGCGCAGCGGGCAGCAGACCGAGCGCCAGGGTTGCCCCGGTAACGACGCCGACCGCGGCGAACACGGCGATCATGGCGATCGGCCCAAGGATCGGAATGAAATTGAGGGTGGTCGCGAGCGCTCCAAATCCGACCGGCAGGGGCAGCCCGGTAAAGTAGGCGATCAGGGCCGCCGCAAAGCCGACGCCGAGATTGATGCCGGCGACGGTGAAGAGATAGGTCGCGAGCAGCGCCTCGGTCTCGTTGAGGATCTTGAGAACGGTGAGGCGCGAATCGCGGCTGGCGAAGGTCATGACGAGCTGGCGCCGCAGATCCGGCCACCACGATAGGAACAGCAGCAGCACGACCAAAAAATAAAGAAGCCCGGTGATCGGCGGCGAAATATAGCCGATGGTCGTCGGGAGCCACGACAGGCTCGGCGCCGGCAGGCCCGCTTGGGTGGCGCTCGGATTGAGGCCAATCGACCGTTCGACCCGACGCAGGAAATCCAGCACGCCGTCAAAGGCGCGCAGTTTTTCGCTGATTTCCGGCAGACGGCCGGCGATTTCGGCGACCGGCGCGGCGATCAGCGCGACCACGAACACAATCAACAGGGCGGTCGCCGTAACGATCAACACTGCCGAGACAACGCGCGGCACACTTCGCGTTTCGAGCGTCTTGGCGATCGGCGACAGCATGACGCCGACGACGAAGGCCGTCACGATTGGCAACAGCAGCTCGCGCATCATGAAGAGCGCCGCCCCGGCGGCGATGATCGCGAGAGCGGCCAGCGAGACCGTGGAAATGAGGCGCAGCCGGTCCGCCGGTTCCAAGTCCTCGTCCTCGGCCGGCGCTATAGCTGGCCGCTGGCGCCCCTCTCCCATCGTTGTCCTCGCTCCCGGCCCTCGGATGGCACAACGCTCAACGCGAGATTGCGTTCCCATGCACAACGGCGGCGCGCTGGGGCGGCTGGAGCAAGATGACGATTTGCATAAGCCGCCACTGAACCGAGAGGCTCTGCTTTTGGGGGTCAGCGCGCCGCTGCTTCTCATTTTGGGCGGTCTTGCAATCGCCGGCGCCTCCTGTCGCCCGGCCATCGACGCAGCGGCTCTCAAGCGCAACGGAGGAAGAGCAATTGAGGACGATTATTAAAAACAACATTGTACTGTAAAATGTCTGAGGGTCTTATGGCGGCCGGGCAGCGCGGCCGCCTTGCTTGGCCGGCGTCGAATGTTGCCCGGTTTGGCGCCTAAGCCGTTGAAATCGGCCGCGCGGAAAAATCCGTGCGCAGCCCCTCGGAAGCCGGCGGCCGCGTCGAGACGCTACGACCGCGGCGGCGCCATCGCCTTGAGGATCTGCGGCTTGACCTCGGCGGCGAGGGCTTCGGCGGTCATCGGGCCGACGAACTTGTAGGCGATGGTTCCGTCGCCGCGCACGACGAACGTCTCCGGCACGCCGTAGACGCCCCAGTCGATCCCCGCCCGGCCGTCGGCGTCGAGGCCGACCTTGGCGTAAGGATCGCCGAGCGCGCCGAGGAAGCGGCGGATGTTCTCGGCCGAGTCCTTCTGCGCCACGCCGTACACGGCCACGCCCTGCCGCTTGAGCGCGTCGTCGGCGGCGAGCGCCATCAGGTTCGGGTGTTCGAGCCGGCACGGCTCGCACCAGGAGGCGAACACATTGACGACGCTGACGTGGCCTTGGCGCAGATCGGCGTCGGCGAGGCCCGCCCCGCCGTCGAGCCCGGGCAGAGTCAGCGGCGGCGCGCTCTCGCCGATCAGCGCCGAGGGCAGCTTCGACGGGTCGCCGGCGTAGAGGCGAACGAACAGGAGCGCCGCGAGCAGGGCGAAGGCGATGAGCGGCAGAAACGCCAGCCAGCGGCGCGGGCGGCGCGCCGCCTCCGAGGCCGCGCTCATCGCGATTGGCCTTTCGCGCGCCGCGCGGCGTCGAGGGCGCGGTTGGCCTTGTCGAGATGGGCGTTGAGCCGGCGGCTGTCGAGGACGACCGCGCCGATCATGCCGGCGATGACGACGAACGTCACCACATAGGCGGCGACGACGAAGCCGATATGCGGGTCGCCGAGCATCGCCTCAGACGCCTTCGGTCGCGAAGGCCGGGGCCGCGAGACGGTCGCCCTCGGCCGCCGCCAGCATGGTCACGCGGGCGATGCGGCGGCGCAGGATCTCGTTGCGCACCGACAGGAGGTGCAGGGTCAGAAAGAGGAAGGTGAAGGCGAGCGACATGACGATCAACGGCCACAGCAGCGAGGCGGCGATGGCCGGGCCGCCGAGACGGAACACCGAGGCCGGCTGATGCAGCGTGTTCCACCAGTCGACCGAGAACTTGATGATCGGCAGGTTCACGCAGCCGACCAGGGTCAGGATCGCAGCCGCCCGCGCCGCCCGGCCCGGATCGTCGATCGCGCGCCACAGCGCGATCAGGCCGAGATAGAGGAGGAACAGCGCCAGCACCGAGGTCAGCCGCGCGTCCCACACCCAATAGGTTCCCCACATCGGCTTGCCCCACAGCGAGCCGGTGACGAGACAGAGGAAGGTGAAGCCCGCCCCGAGCGGGGCCGCGGCCTTCTGCGCCGCATCCGCCAGCGGATGGCGCCAGACCAGCGTGCCCAGCGCGGCCACCGCCATCACGCCATAGACGAAGCTCGACATCCAGGCCGCCGGGACGTGCAGATACATGATCTTGGCGCTCTCGCCCTGCTGATAGTCGGGCGGAGCCAGGAAGGCCAGCGTCAGCCCGACGGCGAACAGCGCGGCGGTCGCGGCCGCCAGCCACGGCGTAACGCGGCGCGTCAGATCGACGAAGACCGTCGGGTTGGCGAGATTGACCATTGCCAAGGGCTTTTAGCGCCATTGGGGGGAGGGGAGCAATTGCGTCCGATCGGCGCAGCACGACCATGCGGGGCCTCGAGGCCCTGACGTCTGCCCGGATGGACGGCCGCCCTCGCGGCGTTGATCGGAAATGGCGATGAAAATTTATTGGAAAATTCGCTTGGAACGATGAGCTCGGGCCGGTAGCGTGGGCCCTGGGGAACGAGACATCGAGGAGCGGCTCTTATGATCCGATCGACCAACGCAGTCGGCCCGCCAGTCGCCCAGAAACTGGCGCGCCTGTCCTTTAGTCCTTTGATCCATCTCAACGCCTTTGACGCTGGCGGCGACGCGCTGGTCGAAAGCGCAGCGTCACGCGCGTCCTCTAATGATGGCGCGGCGCGTCGCCGCGATTGCGCCGGGTGACCGATCAAGATTGATTTTTCTCGCATAACGAAGCACGCAGAGAAGCATCGGAGACACCATGACAAGCGAAAGCAAGTGCCCGTTCTCGGGCGGCCACGGACCCGCGAACCGTGACTGGTGGCCGAACCAGTTGGATATTTCGGTTCTCCACCAGCACTCCGCCAAGTCCAGTCCAATGGGCGAGGCGTTTAACTACGCCAAGGAATTCAAGAGCCTCGACCTTAACGCGGTGATCAAGGACCTTAACGCCTTGATGACGGACTCTCAGGACTGGTGGCCGGCCGACTTTGGCCACTACGGCGGGCTCTTCATCCGCATGGCATGGCACAGCGCAGGCACCTACCGCATCGGCGACGGCCGCGGCGGCGGCGGACGCGGTCAGCAGCGCTTCGCGCCGCTCAACAGTTGGCCGGACAACGGCAACCTCGACAAGGCGCGCAGACTGTTGTGGCCGATCAAGCAGAAATACGGCAGTAAGATTTCCTGGGCCGATCTCATGATCCTCGCCGGCAACGTCGCCCTGGAGTTCGATGGGCTTCAAGACGTTCGGGTTCGGCGGCGGGCGCGAGGATACCTGGGAGCCCGACCAGGAGATCTACTGGGGCCCCGAAGGCAAGTGGCTGGAAGACGAACGCTACGCGGGCGAGCGCGATCTTCAGAATCCGCTCGGCGCCGTGCAGATGGGCCTGATCTACGTCAATCCGGAAGGGCCGAACGGCAAGCCGGATCCGGTCGCGGCAGCGATCGATATCCGTGAGACGTTCAAGCGCATGGCGATGAATGACGAAGAGACCGTCGCGCTGATCGCTGGCGGCCACACCTTCGGTAAGACCCACGGCGCCGGCAAGGACAAGGAATGGCTCGGTCCCGAACCCGAGGGCGCTCCGCTTGAAGAGCAGGGCCTCGGCTGGAAGAGCAAGCTCCGCACGGGCAAGGGAGGTGATGCGATCACCAGCAATCTGGAGGTCATCTGGAGCAAGACGCCAACGAAGTGGAGCAACGAATTCTTCTCGAACCTGTTCGGGAACGAATGGGAGCTGACTCAGAGCCCAGGCGGCGCCTATCAATGGGTAGCGAAAGGCGCGGAAGCCACCGTTCCGGACCCCTTCGATCCGGCGAAACGGCGTGCGCCGACCATGCTGACGACGGACCTGTCGCTGCGGATGGACCCGGCCTACGAGAAGATCTCGCGACGCTTCTTCGAGCATCCGGACCAGTTTGCCGACGCTTTCGCCCGCGCGTGGTTCAAGCTGACGCACCGCGACATGGGTCCGATCGTGCGCTATCTCGGCCCGCTCGTGCCGAAGGAGAGGTTGATCTGGCAGGACCCGATCCCGGCGTTGGACCATCCGGTGATCAGCGACGCAGACGCTACAGCGTTGAAGGCGAAGATCCTCGCCTCCGGCCTCACGGTTCCCGAGCTCGTGTCGGCGGCGTGGGCTTCCGCGTCGACGTTCCGCGGCGGTGACAAGCGGGGTGGAGGCAACGGGGCGCGGGTTCGCCTTGAGCCCCAGAGGGACTGGGAGGTCAACGATCCGGCCCAACTGGCGGGGACGCTTCAGAAGCTCGAAGCGATCGAGAAGGAGTTCAACGCTTCGGCGTCCGGCGGAAAGAAGGTCTCGCTCGCCGACCTGATCGTTCTCGGCGGCGGCGCCGCGATTGAAAAGGCCGCAAAGGACGCCGGGGTCGACGTGGAGGTTCCCTTCACGCCGGGGCGCGTCGACGCGTCCCAGGATCAGACTGAGGTCGAATCCTTCGAACCTCTCGAGCCCAAGGTCGAGGGGTTCCGCAACTATCACAAGGCGCAGACGCGTCTCTCGCCCGAAGAATTCCTTGTGGACAAAGCGCAATTGTTGAGCCTGACGGCGCCGGAGATGACGGTTCTGGTCGGGGGCTTGCGCGTTCTTGGCGCGAACGCCGGGAAATCGCCGCACGGCGTCTTCACCCAGAAGCCTGGAACGCTGAGCAACGACTTCTTCGTCAACCTGCTCGACATGGGCACGGAATGGCGGCCGAAGGCCGGCGACGAGGGCGTGTATGAGGGCGTCGACCGGAAGACCAAGGCGGTCAAGTGGACGGGCACGCGCGTCGACCTGATCTTCGGCTCGCACTCGCAGTTGCGTGCGCTCGCCGAAGTCTACGGCAGCTCCGACTCGAAGGAGAAGTTCGCCAGAGACTTTGTGGCGGCCTGGAACAAGGTGATGAACGCCGACCGGTTCGACCTCGTCTATCGTGACGAGCCGATGCGGATGGCGGCGGAGTAGGTCGCCGCGCCTCAATAATGGATGCCGCGCCCCGCAAGAGGCGCGGCATCCCGTCCGGTTCCGGCTTCGATTTCCATTTCCTTCAGTTTGCTTCCAAAAGCTTCAATTTCTTTCCGGGAGGGCTTCCAAAGATTGCCATTCCTTTCCAAAAGTTGCAAAAAATTTCCGCGAATTGGGACTTATCAATGGGTTATGGGCCGACTTCGCGGAAGAAATTCCGAGGCCGCCGACGGCCCCGAGGAAGACCCCAGACGGATGCCTGACGGGCCGCGGTTCTGTTAGGCAAACGGTCGACCACCGCTTTCGACAGCTTTGTCCTGTTCATCCGTCCTCGCTCGCCGTCAATCGCGCGGCCTGATCGATGCTGTGAGAACAAATAAAGAACGCGCCCTCCGGCTTTGTCAAGCTTTTCGTCGCGGACGCCGAAACCAAAGTTAAAAAGGAGATCGGCCAGAGAGGGCGACTCGGCGTCTGGACGGCGCAGGCGGATCACGCCGGGAGTGCCACAGGTTCGGCGTAACGACCCCCATGCCCTCGCCGCGCCCTCAATGTGCGATCGTCTCCAGCGCCAGGTTGGTCGTGCGCGGACCGAAAATCCCGATCACCGCCATCACGACGGCCATCGCGGCGGCGATGAACACGAATACGCCCGGCGCCCCAAACGCGTCGAGTATGAAGGCGATGATGAACGAGCTGAAAATGACCGAGAGCCGGCTCCAGGAATAGACGAAGCCCGCCGCCCGCGCCCTGACGCCGGTCGGGAACAGTTCCTGCTGGTAGGCGTGAAAGCTGTACGACATGATGTTGTTGGCCAGCGTCAGCAGGACGCCCATGGCGATGATCAGCGGCGCCGCTCCGGCCTGGCCGAACGCCAGCCCCGCCACGAGGATCACGAAAGCCGCGCAGACGATGACCCATTTGCGCTCGAACCGGTCGCCGAGGACGAATCCGATCAGCGGCCCGACCGGCGCGGCGAGCGCGATCACGGTCGTATAGCCGAGACTGGTCGAGACGGTGATCCCCTGCTTGACGAGCAACGAGGGGACCCAGTTCGAGAAGCCGTAGAAGCCGATCGTCTGGAAGATGTTGAACACGCTCATCAGCACGATCCGGCCGCGCACGCCCGGGAGCCAAAGGTCGATGAAGCGGCTTGCCGGCGCCACTGGTTCTTCGGGGCCGGGCGGCGGCAAGGGCTTGCCATATTCGGCCGCGACCTTCGCCTCGATCGCCGCGAGGATGCGATCGGCTTCGGCGAGCCGGCCATGCTTGGCGAGCCAGCGCGGGCTTTCGGGCAGGCCGCGCCGGACGACCACGACGACGGGCGCGGCCAGCGCGCCGATCAGCACCACCCAGCGCCAGCCTTCCATTCCGAGGGGCGTCGCGGGCACGAGCACGAAGGCGAGGAACGAGATCACCGGCACGCAGGAAAAGCCGATCGCCTGGTTGACCGCGAAGGCGCGGCCGCGCAGCCCCTTGGGGGCGAGCTCGCTCACATAGGCGCCGATGGTCACCATCTCGAGGCCGAGCCCGACGCCGCTGACGAACCGCCAGAGGTTGAGGCCGAAGGCGTCGGTTTGCAACGCCACCATGATGTTTGCGGCGGAGTACCAGATGAGCGACCAGGTGAAGATCGCCCGGCGGCCATAGAGGTCGGCGAGAAAGCCGCACAGGATCGTGCCGACGAACAGGCCGGCGAACAGCGCTGCGATGAAGCTCGCGACGCCCGTGGTGCCGAAGAGACCGGCCGTCTTCGCCGTCAGCACGCCGGACTTGACCAGGCTCGGCGCGACATAGGCGCTGAACAGCAGATCGTAGAGCTCGAAGAACATGCCGAAGCCGAGCAGCACGAGCATCGTCCAGATCGTGCGCGTGGCGGGCAGGCGATCGATGCGAGCCGAGATCGCGCCGGCGGTTGGAATGCCAGCCTCCTTGGTCATCTGTCCTCGCCTACGGGGCGCATAACGCGCGCGCCGTCGCTCGTTGAGGGAATGCGAGCGCGCGCCCAATGACACGACGCGCCTCTGTCATGAAGAAACGGATCATCTTTGCTTGAGGACGATCCGGTCGACGCTCACCGGCCCGCCTCCGGCGAACACGAGATAGAGAAAGACGAAGCAGAAGAGGATCGCGAACTCCCCGCCGTTCGCAATCGGATAAAACGACTTCGGTTCGTGCGCGATGAAATAGGCGACGGCCATCTCACCGGAGAGGATGAACGCGACGAGGCGTGTGTAGGCCCCGACGAGCAGGAGCACGGCGCCGACCGTCTCGAGCACGGCGGCGACGATCAGCAGGCCGGTCAGCGGGGGCCCTTCGACCGGAAAGCCAAAGAATTTCGACAGCCCGTGCTGAAGCAGGAGCAGCGCCGCGACGATCCGCAGGATGCTGAGGACGGTGGGTCTGAGGCTTTCGAGCGTGGCGTACAATGCGTTCATTTTCGCTGCCCTTCATCGTGATCGGCCACCCCTGCGAGCGAGCTTAGCGATTTTGACCTCGGCGCGTCCACCCGAGGCCTTCATTCCCGCACATGCCGCAGGGCCGCCGCCGCCGCAAACGGCGCGGCGGCGACGGAGAAGAGCGACATCGCGCAGAGCATAAGGAACGGCGTCAGGAAGGGCGCGGCGCCGCCGCTGGCGGCCGAGGCGGCCGCGACGCCGAAGATGAGAACGGGGATCGTCAGCGGCAGCACCAGCACGGCCATGAGCAACCCGCCGCGCCTGAGCGACACGGTGAGCGCCGCGCCGATCGCCCCGATCATGGTCAAGGCGGGCGTGCCGGCGGCGAGCGTGGCTACGACAAGCGCGAGCGGCTGAGGCGGCATTCCGAGCATCAGGCCGAACAGGGGCGAGACGACGATCAGCGGCAGCGCGCTCGTCGTCCAGTGCGCCGCGCATTTGATGAGGGTGACGAGCTCGAGCGGCAGCGGCCCGTTGATCATCACGTCGAGCGAGCCGTCGTCGTGATCGGCCTGGAACAGGCGATCGAGGCCGAGCAGGGTGGCGAGCAGCGCCGCGACCCACAGGATCGCCGGCCCAAGCCTGGCGAGCAGGTTGAGGTCTGGCCCGATGGCGAACGGCATGATCGCGACCAGGATCAGAAAGAACATCGCGCCGACCGACGCTCCGCCGCCGATCCGCCGCGCAATCCGCCATTCGCGGGCAAACAGGGAGAGGACCGGGGTCATGGCGCGGCTGGGTTGCGAGCGCGCGCCTGTGTCGGGAACGCGCTCTCCTCCCCCCTTGTGGGGGAGGTTTGGGAGGGGGGTCGCGCCGTACTTTGATCGTTGGCGGTGGAGGGCCGCCCGGGCCGTCGAACCATGACGAGTCGGCGCGACCCCCCACCCTGTCCTGCGCCCACAGGGGGGGCGGGGACGCCAATTGCGGACGCTGCGGAAACCCGTAAACTCCACCTGAAGGCCAACCCTATCCTCACGCCACCCCCTCCGCCGCGCCGAGCCGCAGCGCCCGCGCGCCTTGCAGCCCGAGCGGGGCGTGGGTCGCCGCGACCACGATCCCGCCGTCGTTCAGGAACTCTTGCATGATCGCGGCGAAGGTCGCCTGAGCGGTCGAGTTCGAGCGCCGTCGTCGGTTCGTCGAGCAGCCACAGCGGCCGACGGGCGACGAGGAGGCGCGCGAGCGCGACGCGCCGCTTTTGTCCGGCTGAGAGCGCGCTCGCCGGAAAGTCGATTACGTGGGCGAGGCCGACCCGGGCGAGCGCCGACCGACAAACCTCGCGCCGCGAATCGCCGCCGAGCGCGCCCGCCCAGAAGGCGAGGTTCTCGCCGGCGGTCAGCGCCCCCTTCAGCGCGTCGGCGTGGCCGAGATAATGCGCCTCTTCCCCGACCGTGCGCTCCGGGTCGCCGCCTTCCAGGGCGAAGCCGCCCGCTTCGAACGGCAGGAAACCGCAAAGACCCCTCAAAAGGCTCGACTTTCCCGCCCCGTTCGGCCCAGTGACGATCAATGCCGAGCCCGCCTCGGCCGCAAAGCTCAGGTCCGAAAACAGACGCCGCCCGCCGCGCTCCATGCTCAGGTCCCACGCGCGCAGGCGCATCGTTTCTCCTTGGCCGTCCCGGCGGGCCCATGCGCGCCGCCGCAGGCGGACATGCGCCCGCGAGCGGGGTTAAGACGATAGTTTGTGTAGCGCGGGTTCTGGAATTTTTCTATAAGCCGCCAATCGCTCTTCCCGCCTTTTCGGAGCTTCTCCCGCATGGCCAGTCTGGACAGTTTCAAGTGCCGCAAGTCCTTGACCGTGGGGGCGAAAGCCTATGACTACTTCTCGCTGAAGACGGCCGAGAAGAACGGCCTGGCGGGGGTCGCGTCGCTGCCGTTTTCGCTGAAGATCGTGCTGGAGAACCTGCTGCGCAACGAGGACGGCCGCACAGTCACGAAGGCCGATATCGAGGCCTGCGCGGCCTGGGTTCACAACAAGGGCAAGACGGAGCACGAGATCGCGTTTCGGCCGGCGCGCGTGCTGATGCAGGACTTCACCGGCGTGCCCGCGGTCGTCGATCTCGCCGCCATGCGCGACGCGATGAAGGCGCTCGGAGGCGACCCGAACAAGATCAATCCGCTGGTTCCGGTCGACCTTGTCATCGACCACTCGGTGGTCGTCGACTTCGCCGGCACGCAGAAGTCGCTCGGTCAGAACGTGGCGCGCGAATACGAGCAGAACCAGGAACGTTACCGCTTCCTGAAGTGGGGTCAGCAGGCGTTCTCCAATTTTTCGGTCGTCCCGCCCGGCACAGGCATCTGCCACCAGGTCAACCTGGAGTACCTCGCGCAGACGGTGTGGACTGCCAAGGAAAAGAAGGACGGCAAGACGGTCGAAGTCGCTTTTCCCGATACGCTGGTCGGGACCGACAGCCACACCACCATGGTCAACGGCCTGGCCGTGCTCGGCTGGGGCGTCGGCGGCATCGAGGCCGAGGCGGCCATGCTCGGCCAACCGCTGTCGATGCTGCTCCCCGAGGTGATCGGCTTCAGGCTCTCCGGGGAATTGCGCGACGGCGTGACCGCGACCGATCTCGTGCTGACCGTCACCCAGATGCTGCGCAAGAAGGGCGTGGTCGGCAAGTTCGTCGAGTTTTTCGGGACTGGCCTCAACGCGATGTCGGTCGCCGACCGGGCGACGCTCGCCAACATGGCGCCCGAATACGGCGCGACCTGCGGCCTCTTCCCGATCGACGCGCAGACCATCGACTATCTCAAGTCCTCCGGCCGCAAGCCGTCTCGCATTGCGCTTGTCGAGGCCTACGCCAAGGCGCAGGGAACTTTCCGCACGCGCGCCACGCCGGAGCCGGCGTTCACCGACACGCTCGAACTCGACCTCGGCGAGGTCGTCCCGTCGCTCGCGGGGCCGAAGCGGCCGCAGGACCGGGTCGTGCTGAGCGAGGCCAAGTTCGGCTTCGCGCACGCGATGACGAGCGAGTTCAAGCAAGGCGATGCGCTTTCGGCCCGCCACAAGGTCGAGGGGACGAACTACGACCTCGGTAACGGCGACGTCGTGATCGCCGCGATCACCTCCTGCACCAACACCTCGAACCCGAGCGTGATGCTGGCCGCGGGCCTCGTTGCTCGCAACGCCGTCGCCAAGGGCCTGACCGTCAAGCCGTGGGTCAAGACCTCGCTCGCGCCGGGCAGCCAGGTCGTGCAGGACTATCTCAAGGAGGCCGACCTGCAGCGGTCGCTCGACAAGCTCGGCTTCAACATCGTCGGCTTCGGCTGCACCACCTGCATCGGCAATTCGGGTCCGCTCACGCCAGAGATTTCGGCTGCGATCGCCAAGCACAACCTGGTTGCGACCTCGGTCTTGTCCGGCAATCGCAACTTCGAGGGGCGCGTCAATCCGGACGTGCGCGCCAACTATCTCGCTTCGCCGCCGCTGGTCGTCGCCTACGCGCTCGCCGGCTCGATGCAGGTCGACCTGACCCGCGATGCCCTCGGCAAGGACAAGCAGGGCCGGGACGTCTATCTCGCCGACATCTGGCCGAAGACCGACGAGATCCATCAGCTCATTGATTCGGTCATCACCGCCAAGATGTTCAAGACCAAATACGCCAGCGTGTTCGACGGCGATGTGAACTGGCGCAAGGTCAAGGCGCCGGCCGGCCTCACCTATACCTGGGATATGGGCTCGACCTATGTGCAGAACCCGCCCTATTTCGAGGGCCTGACCAAGGAGCCCGTGCCGGTCACCGACGTTGAGAATGCGCGCGTGCTGGCGCTCTTCCTCGATTCGATCACCACCGACCACATCTCTCCGGCCGGTTCGATCAAGGCGGCGAGCCCGGCGGGCCATTATCTCACCGAGCATCAGGTGCGCCCGGCCGATTTCAACCAGTACGGCACGCGTCGCGGCAACCACGAGGTGATGATGCGCGGCACCTTCGCCAACATCCGCATCAAGAACCAGATGGTGAAGGATGACGCGGGCAATGTGGTCGAGGGCGGCTTGACCGTGCATCAGCCCGACGGCGAGCGCCTTGCCATCTATGACGCGGCGATGACGTACGAGGCGGAAAAAGTTCCGCTGGTGGTGTTTGCCGGCAAGGAATACGGCACCGGCTCCTCGCGCGATTGGGCGGCCAAGGGCACCAAGCTTCTCGGCGTCCGCGCCGTCGTCGCCCAGAGCTTCGAGCGCATCCACCGCTCGAACCTGGTCGGCATGGGCGTCCTGCCGCTGGTGTTCGAGGAGGGGACGAGCTGGCAGACGCTGGCCTTGAGGGGCGACGAGACGGTGTCCATCCGCGGTTTGGGCGAAGGCCTGAAGCCGCGCCAGACCTTGCACGCTGAGATCAAGCGCGCCAACGGTGAGGTCATCACCGTGCCGCTGACCTGCCGGATCGACACGCTCGACGAGCTCGAATATTTCCGCAACGGCGGAATTTTGTCCTACGTGCTGCGGCAACTCGCGGCCTAAAAATTTCTCAACGTTTGCCCTCGCTCGCAAGGAGAGGGCGACTGGCGTCACATTCGCGAAGGCCGGGCATCCGAAGCGGCGACAGGACCCGGCGTTTGACCTTTGTCCACTTGCAAAGCCTGCCTCCGGCGGAAACAATTCCCCGCAGATTGAGGGGAGACAAGGTTTGGCGCAGCATTTCGATCCGCGCAATGCGCCGTTCGACCGGCTGAGCGGCGAGGAGATCGACGTCGTCCGCGGTGCGCTCGACATTGCCTATTACCGGCCGAACGAGACTATCATCGCGCCCGGCGGTGCGCCTGAGAGCCTGTTTGTCGTCATCAAGGGGGCGGTAGAGGAGCGCGACGGCGTCGATCTCGTCGCCCTGCGCGGACCCGGCGACATGTTCGATTCTCGCGCGCTGGTGCAGGGCCGCAGCTCCAACGCTTTTGTTGCGCGCGAAGAGACGCTCTGCAACCTTCTGCCGCGCGCCGTGACGCTGCGGCTCATCGACGCGAACCCGCGCTTCGCTTCGTTCTTTTACCTCGATATCGCCCACAAGCTAGACACGGTGTCGCGCGAGGAGGAGGAGGCGCGCTTCACGCCGCTGCTCGGGGCGCGGGTGGATGAGCTTTTCCATCATCCCGCCCTCTATGTCGATGCGACGGAGACGATCGCCGAAGCGGGCCTCTTGATGCGGGACCACAAGACCTACGCGCTTTTCGTCACCGGGGCCGAAGGCGTCGGCATCCTCACCCGCTCGGATCTCCTGAACGCCGTCCTTTGCGACCATCGCCCGCTCGACAGCGCGGTCGGTCCGCTGGCGCATCGCCCGGTCGTCTCCGTCGCGCCCGACGACCTCGTGACGACCGCGCTCTTGCGCATGACCAAGTCCAACAAGCGCCGCGTCGCCGTCGGCGAAGAGGGGCAGTTCGTCGGCCTCATCGAGGACATCGATCTCCTGAGCTTCCTCGCCGGCAACTCGCAGCTTGTGGCGGCGCGGATCGACAGGTCGCGCGACGTGTCCGCCCTCGCACGCGCCGCGCACCGGATCGAATCGCAAATTCGCCTGCTGCGCCGGCAAGGGGTCAAGGTCGACCTCGTCTGCGAGATCGTCTCCGACCTCAACCGGCGCCTGTACCGCAAGGTCTTCGAGCTCGTCGCACCGAACTCCATCCGGGAGGCCGGCTGCCTCGTGGTGATGGGCAGCGAGGGACGCGGCGAGCAGACCTTCCGCACCGATCAGGACAATGGGCTCATCCTTGCGAAGCCTGTGCCGGAGCAGGACCTGGCGGCGTTCCGCGCCGACGTCTTCGACGCGCTGGCGCAATGCGGCTTTCCGCCGTGCCCAGGCGAGGTGATGGTGCGCAATCCGGTGTGGTCGAAGACGCTCGACGACTATCGCGACGATTTTCAGCGCTGGCTGGCGGTGTCGGACGAGACGGGCGCGATGAATATCGCGATCTTCTACGACGCCGAGGCGACGGCCGGCGATCCCGGGCTTCTGTGGGCGGCCAAGCAGGAACTGATCGACCTCATGCACGGCGAGCGCCTGCGGCTCGCCCGCTTCGCCCGAGCGATCGACGCCTTTCCGACTCCGATCGGGTTCTTCAATAATCTCGTCACCTCGAAGGCCGAAGGCGACGCGCTTGACCTGAAAAAAGGCGGCATCTTTCCAATCGTGCACGGCGTCAGGGCGCTGGCGCTGGAGAAGGGGCTGCACGAGACGGGAACGGCGGCGCGCATCGGAAAGCTCGCGGAACTCGGCCAGTTCGACGGCCAGTTCGCACGCGAGCTCGTTCAGGCTCTGCATTACCTGATGACGCTGCGCCTCGACGCGCAGATTGCCGAAAAGGCCTCGGCCAGCCTCGTCAAGCCGGGCGAGCTGTCGACCATGGAGCGCGATCTCCTGCGCGACGCCTTCCAGGTCGTCAAGCGCCTGCGCGAGACGCTGCGCCGGCACTTCAATCTTGCGATGTTCTGATGTTGGGGACGCTCAAGCGGCGCGTCATGCAACGCCTCCTGCGCGATCCCGCCTATCGCTTTCTGTTCGATCCGCCCCCGCCGGGGGAAGCGGTGTCGATCGACTGCGAGACGACCGGCCTCAACACCCGCAAGGACGAAATCGTCACGGTCGCCGCGATCAGGATCCGCGACAACCGGATCCTGACCAGCGAGCGCTTCGAGGCGATGGTCAAGCCCAGGGTCAGGCTCAACCCCGACGCGATCAAAGTCCATCGCCTGCGCGAGCAGGATGTCGTCCAAGGGCGCCCGATCGAGGAGGTGCTGCCCGACCTCCTGCGGTTCATCGGCTCGAGGCCGCTGGTCGGCTTCTACCTCGAGTTCGACATTGCGATGCTGAACAAGCACGTGCGGCGCATGCTCGGGATCGGGTTGCCGAACCCGCAGATCGAGGTTTCCGGAATTTACTATGAGCGCAAGTACCGCGACGCGCCGCCGGGCACCGAGGTCGACCTCAGGTTCACGAGCCTTCTCAGGGACCTCGGCCTGCCCGCGCTGGCCCAGCACGATGCCTATTCGGACGCGCTGATGACCGCGACGATGTATCTGACGCTCGAGGATTATCGGGCCCGCGGCGTCCGCATCCCCCGGGCGCGCGCCAAGCCGGTCGCATTCTACGGCGGCTGAGCCGAACGAAAGAGGCCGCGCGGAGGGCGCGGCCTTTCCAGTCATGTCTCGCGCGAAGCGTCCGTCAGAAAATCATCCGGAAGATGAAGAACAGGACGCCGGACAGGATCATCGCCGCCGGCAGCGTGAGCACCCAGGCGAGCGCAATGCTTCCGACCGTCGACCACTGCATTCCCGAGCCATTGGCGACCATCGTGCCGGCGACCCCGGACGAGAGCACGTGGGTGGTCGACACCGGCAGGCCGAGACCGTCGGCGGCCCCGATCGTCGCGGCCGCGATCAGCTCGGCGGCGGCGCCTTGGCCATAGGTCAGATGGGTCTTGCCGATCTTCTCGCCGACCGTGATGACAATGCGTTTCCAGCCGACCATCGTGCCGAGGCCGAGCGCAATCGCCACGCAGATTTTCACCCAGATCGGGATGAACTTGGTCGAGTAGTCGAGCTGCTTCTTGAATTCGCCGATCTGCTTCTTCTCGTCGGCCGTCAACTCGCTCTCCTTGTCCTTGGAGAGGACGCGCATCGCCTCCGAGGCAAGATACATGTCGTTGCGGACATTCTGCACCTTCTCGAGCGGCGTCTTGGCGACTGAACCGTACTGCTTGACCGAGTCGCTGATCTGCCGCACCAGCACGGCGAGCGAGGGATAGGTGCCCTCCGAGATCTTGTGGGCGTGGATATAATCGGTCACCGCAGGGCGAGGGTCGCCGATGACATTGTAGCCGGCGCCGTGCGCCTCGACGATCTTCGAAGCGCTTTGCGCGGCGGCGATGAAGGACTCGGCATGCCCCGCGGGCGGGGCGCGGTTCAGCGCATACGCCGTCGGCGCGACGCCGATCAGGATCAGCATGATCAGGCCCATGCCCTTCTGGCCGTCATTCGATCCGTGGAAGAACGAGACCAGCGTGCAGGTCAGGACCAGCAAACCGCGGATCCAGGGCGGCGGGGGATTGCGGCCCTCGGGCGCCTTGTAGAGAGCCGGAACGCGCACGATCGCCTTCATCAGCAGGAGCAGCAGCGCAGACAGGAAGAAGCCGAACAGCGGCGAGAACAGCAGCGCTTCGCCAACCTTCGTCACCTGGTCCCAATCCACGCCGGAGGTCCCGTTCGCGCCGCGCATGAGCGCGTTGGCCACGCCGACGCCGACAATCGAGCCGATCAGCGTGTGCGAGCTGGAGGCCGGAATGCCCAAAAGCCAAGTGCCCAGGTTCCAGATGATCGCCGCTATCAGCAGCGCGAACACCATCGCGTAGCCCGCGCTCGAGCCGACCTGCAGGATGAGCTCGACCGGCAAGAGCGAAACGATGCCGAAGGCGACCGCGCCGCTCGACACCAGCACGCCGGCCAGGTTCCAGCATCCCGACCAGACGACGGCGAACTGCGCCGGCAAGGCGTGGGTGTAAATGACGGTCGCGACGGCGTTGGCGGTGTCGTGGAAACCGTTGACGAATTCGAAACCGAGCGCAATCAGCAGCGCCACTCCAAGCAGCAAGAACGGCAGGATCGTCGTCGGTCCGCCGCCGGAGTCGGCAATATCCGTCCGGATCGAATAGGCCATGTAGAACAGACCGCCCGCGAGCACCGCGAGAATTCCGAGCGCAAGCCGGATGTCCAAGGGGTGGTCGAGATGCGGTTTGCCCGAAGCGGGCGGGGCCGCGCCCGGCATCGAAACGTCGGTTACGGCTGACATCGGCGCGGCTCCTTGGGACTGCGAGCCCTCTGTATCGCGGCCATGAGTGACAGAGCTGTGAAGGTTTGCCGCTTGAGGCAACATCGCTCAGGACGTTGGTCCTCCGCGGGCTATGCTTCGTGCGCCATCGCGCCGTTTCCGACTGGCTCTCGGATGGGCAATGCGACCCGCGCAGGCGTCGCGCGGCCCATGCCTGTTCGCGCGCGGACCTTCAGCCCGCTTCGGCGAGCAGCGGCAGGCGCCCATTGGCTCGCTCGCCGTCCTGGTCGGTGAGCCGGGTCGGGTAGTCGCCGGTGAAGCAGTGATCGGTGAACTGCGGCTGCCGGGGGTCGCGATCCGCAAATCCCATCGCCCGGTAGATCCCCGCCACCGAAAGAAACGCCAGGCTGTCTGCGCCCATGAACGCGCGCATGGCTTCGAGATCCATGCGCGCGGCCAGAAGCTTGTCGCGCTCGGGCGTGTCGATGCCGTAGAAGTCGGGATAGGCGATCGGCGGCGAGGAGATGCGGAAGTGCACTTCGCGCGCGCCGGCCTCGCGCATCATCCGCACGATCTTCACGCTGGTCGTGCCGCGCACGATCGAAATCGTCGATCAGCACCACGCGCTTGCCGGCGACCACGGCGCGGTTGGCGTTGTGCTTCATGCGCACGCCGAGCTCGCGGATCGACTGGGTCGGCTGGATGAAGGTCCGCCCGACATAATGGTTGCGGATGATGCCGAGCTCGAACGGCAGACCGCAGCCGCGCGCGTAGCCGATCGCCGCCGGCACGCCGGAATCGGGCACCGGCACCACGACGTCGGCGTCGGCCGGCGCCTCGCGCGCGAGTTCCTCGCCCATGGCCTTCCGCGCATCGTAGACCGAACGCCCGTGGACGATCGAATCCGGCCGCGCGAAGTAGACGTATTCGAAGATGCATGGCCGCGCCGGCTGGCGGGGCAAGGGGAAGAAGCTCTTCACCCCGCCGGCGTCGATCACCACGACCTCGCCGTTCTCGATGTCGCGGACGAACCGCGCGCCGATGATGTCGAGCGCGCAGGTCTCCGAGCACAGGATCGGACAGCCGTCGAGTTCGCCGAGCACCAGCGGACGGATGCCGAGCGGGTCGCGGGCGCCGATCAGCTTCTTGTTGGTCAGCGCCACCAGGGCGTAGGCGCCCTCGATCTCGGCCAGCGCCTCGACGAAGCGGTCGACGATCTTCGCCCGGCGGGAGCGCGCCGCCAGCAGCAGGACGACTTCGGTGTCCGTGGTCGACTGGCAGATCGCGCCGCCGCGAATGAGTTCACGCCTCAGAGTCAGGCCGTTTGTCAGGTTGCCGTTGTGGGCGACGGCAAGTCCGCCCGCCTCGAGCTCGGCGAACAGCGGCTGCACGTTGCGCAGCGCCGTCTCGCCGGTCGTCGAGTAGCGGACATGGCCGATGGCGGTCTGGCCGGGTAGGCGGTCGATGACGGCGGCGCTGGAGAAGTAGTCGCCGACGAGACCCTGGCGCCGCTCCGAATGAAAGCGCTGACCGTCGAAGGCGACGATGCCGGCGGCCTCCTGCCCACGGTGCTGCAGGGCGTGAAGGCCAAGCGCGACAATCGCCGCCGCGTGGGGGTGGCCGAAGATGCCGAAGACGCCGCATTCCTCGTGCAGGCGGTCTTCATCTAGGGTGACGGCGCGATCGGCGCCCGCGTCCGGCCTGGCCGGAACTCGTTTGTTTCGGCGCCGTCGGAACCGGTCGACCGTTGATCAGCGCGTCGAGCTTCTGCTTGTCGGTCAGGGACGTCGAGGGCGCCGACGCGTCCGGTTTCCTCTGTACGACCTGCGGGCTCGCCGCAGGCGGCGTCGCCGCCTTGACTCCGGTCGGCGCGCTCGCCTCGTCGTCGACCGGTCCTTCGGTCGCCGGAGTGACGTTCCCTCGCGACTTTATCCAGGCGTCGATGGTCGTCGCGGCGTCCTCGGGTAACAAGGCCACGATCCTGTCCGCCGTATCCGTCAGGATAGGCCGTGTCTTTGCGGTTTTCACCCATTCCGGTTGCTGCTTGTCCGAAACCAGCCAGTTGAAGATCGCGAATGCGACCACCGCGAGCAGAAATCCGCGCGCCACGCCGAAAACGAACCCGAGCGTCCGGTCGAGAGCGCCAATCTTGCTGTCCAGAATCGCGTCCGACAGTCTCACGGTGAACAACGAAACGACGATCAGCGTGGCGAAGAACACCAGCGCCGCCGCCGCCGCCTGAGCGATGACGTCCTTGTGGATATAGGGCGCGAGATACGGGGTCACAACCGGGTAGAAATAATAGGCCGCCGCCGCCGCGGCCGCCCAAGAGCGCAATCGCCAGCACCTCGCGGGAGAAACCGCGCAGCATCGAAAGGATCGCCGAAATCAAAACGATCGCGAGAACGGCGAGATCGAGATAGGAAGGCATCCGAATCAACCTTGTCGAAACGCGGAAAGAGCATCAGCGACGTCCGGCGTCCGACGCATTCTGCGGATGGCCTTATAGCCAAGCCGTCCCGGTTCGTCACCCGGCCGAAGCCCGCGTTTGCGCGCGGGCCGCGGTCTTCGCCGCGTACGCTTCGGCCGGGGCGTTGTCGCCCGAGCCGCCTCTTGCGGATTTGCTTCCGCCAGCGGCGTCTTTGCTCGCTGCGTCTTTGCCGAACCTGGCTTCGACGGCGGAGGCCGCAATCAGCGCGACCAGCGACGCGACGGAGCCGATCGTCGTGACGCCGGCGCCGACCGCCTCGCCCTCGACGTGCGGTGCGGGCGGCGCGAAGGCGCGGGCAAAGCCGAGCTTGGCGGCCTCCTTCAGCCTCAGCGCTGTGTGAGCGACGGGCCGGACCGAGCCGGAGAGCGCGATCTCGCCGAAATAGACCGCGTCATGCGGCAGCGTTGCGCCGGTCAGCGAAGACACGAGCGCCGCTGCCGCCGCGAGGTCCGCGGCCGGCTCGGCGACCCTGAGGCCTCCAGCGACGTTGAGATAGATGTCGAACGGACCGAGCTTCAGCCCGCCGTGCAATTCGAGCACCGCCAGCACCATGGCCAGGCGGTTCGGCTCCCAGCCGACTACCGCGCGGCGCGGCGTGCCAAGCGAGGTCGGCGCGACGAGGGCCTGGATCTCGACCAGGAGCGGCCGCGCGCCTTCGACTCCCGCAAACACCGACGCGCCGGGCGCCGCGCCGACGTCGCGGCCGGACAGGAACAGCGCGGAAGGGTTCGGCACCTCGGCGAGGCCGGACCCCGTCATCTCGAACACGCCGACCTCGTCGGTCGCGCCGAAGCGGTTCTTGGCTGCGCGCAGCAGGCGGAAGGCGTGCGCGCCGTCGCCTTCGAACGAGAACACCGCGTCTACCATATGCTCGACGACGCGCGGGCCGGCGATCTGGCCGTCCTTGGTCACGTGCCCGACGATCAGCAACGCCGCGCCGCTCGCCTTGGCGAAGCGGATCAAGGCCTGGGCGGAGCCGCGAACCTGGCTTACCGTTCCGGGGGCCGACTCGATCGCGTCGCTCCACATGGTCTGGATCGAATCGATCACCACGAATTTCGGCGCGTCGCCAGAGGCGAGCGTCGCTACAATGTCCTCGACTAGGGTCTGGGCGGCGAGCTGGACCGGGGCGCTCGCGAGCCCCAGCCGCGCGGCCCGCAGGCGGACCTGAGCGGTCAATTCTTCGCCGGAGACGTAGACTACCCGCCGCCCGAACGAGCGACGGCGGCGCAGGCCTGAATGAGAAGCGTCGACTTGCCGATGCCGGGCTCGCCGCCGATCAGGGTCGCGGAGCCGGGCACGAAACCGCCGCCAGCCACCCGGTCGAGTTCGCCGATCCCCGTGGCGATGCGCGGCTCGGGCCTGGAGGGGCCGGCGAGGTCCTCGAGCGGGAAGCGGCGGCCCGCCGCGCCGCGCCGCGCCGCCGCGCCGCCGACGCCGAGGGCTGCGGCCTCCTCGATGATGCTGTTCCACTCGCCGCAGGACTTCGCATTTTCCCTGCCAGCGTTGGGTGACAGCCCCGCAGTTCTGGCAGACATAGGAAGAACGTGGCCTCGCCATGCGCCCGGACTGACAGGTTTGCGCAACTCTGTCGAGGCGGATGCTTGCGGAATCGGTCCCTTTTGGTCGGGAATTGCGGGGCATCGGCGACTTGCCCGGACCTCCTGTCCGACTGCGTCAAATGGTCCCGTTTCTTCGACCGGCTCCAGG
The DNA here is from genome assembly GCA_963770035.1 of uncultured Alphaproteobacteria bacterium. GTDB lineage: Bacteria > Pseudomonadota > Alphaproteobacteria > Rhizobiales > Beijerinckiaceae > Roseiarcus. Next base: position 130,991 of record CAVYON010000020.1, read on the forward strand.
GCCATATAGTCCAAAGACGCGGGGGCGGATAACCGCGGAGCGCGATCAGGGGCCGGGCCGCCGCTCCTCGATGAAAATGGGGAACGGATTAAGTCGGATGGCCTTTGCGTTCAACCGCATCATGGACGGCGCGCCGAACGCCAGCGATCTTTTTGCCGAAAGCTTCCCGCATTTCGAAGGGCTGATCGTTCCGTTCGAGGCCGGCCAGGAGGTCGTGGGCGAAGGCGATCCGACCGAGAGCTACTATCTCGTCATGCGCGGCATGTTCCGCGCAGTGAAGTTCACCCGCGACGGTCGTCGGCAGGTCTTTGCATTTTACATGCCTGGCGACATCTGTGGCCTCGAACCGGACGCCGCCCACAAACTGACGATCGAAGCGGTCGACTGCGGCCGCGATGGCGATCCTCCCGCGCCACGCTTGCCGGGCGCGCATGAACGACGACCCCCGCCTCAACGCTGCGCTTTTCGACGGCGCAACACGGGCGCTCACGCTCTCGATCGATCACATGATGATGATCAGCCGCAGTTCGGCCGAGGAGCGGCTCGCGTGGTTTCTGACCATGCTCTCCGGGCGATCGGGCGAACCGTGCGCGCTGGCGCTCGATCTGGCGATGCAGCGCCAGGACATCGCCGATTACCTCGGGCTGACGATCGAAACCGTGAGCCGGACCTTTACCCTTTTCCGTGATCGCGGGTTTCTCAGGCTGCCGCGCAAGCGACGGGTGGAGATCGTGCGCCCCGATGCGCTCGCTCGCCTCGCCGCCGCGGACCGCGATGCGATCGATCCCATCGGCCCGGCGCCGGAAGGAGCCGAATTGGCCGCCGAAGTCGTCTGATCGTGTCGCTTCTCTCTGAGTTGCCAAAGGCATGCTGCTGATTGCAACAGCCGGGGCACGCCCCTATCGGTCAGAAGCGGCGCGCGGCGCGGCGCGCTTTACGTGCGGCAATTGGTCACGCCTGAACGAGGAGGCCGGAAAGCCGCGGGAAAACGCGCGTTTGTCCCGGTTTTTGTCGCTTTGCCGGGCGCCCGACGAAAGTGCGAGCGAAATGCGACCATGGGACGGGTGGACGTCCTGCGACCGACTATGCATTAGAGAATTTGTCGGGTCATCCGGCCACTACATTTGGCGACCTGTCGGAAGGCCGTGATGACGTTCGACGTTCGCGGAGCCTCGATGACTGCCCATGGCGCAGTCGGAAAGGGGCCGGGGACTCGCCTCTCGCGTTGGGGATGAGGAATGCAGACGGTATCTCAACCAAAGTCGCTTTGGAGCGGCGAAATCGGTCTGATCGCGGTCCTTGCGGTCCTGGCCCTGCTCTGTCTCTTTATCGCGGCCAAGACGATCGAGCCGGCCTACGCTTTCCACATGGGTCTGGGCGTGATCTGTGCGGCCCTCGGCATCTTCGCGATTTTCCAGCGCTACAATAAGCGGGATGCGGCGCGGCCCGCGCTCGAGATCAACGGTCTGCCGAACTATAACTTCGGGCCGGTCAAGGTCGCGACCATCCTGGCGCTGTTCTGGGGCCTCGCCGGCATGGCGGTCGGCGTCTACATCGCCTCCGAACTTGCATTCCCCGATCTGAACATTGCCCCGTGGTTCAACTTCGGCCGCCTGCGGCCGCTGCACACCTCGGCGGTCATCTTCGCGTTCGGCGGTAACGTACTGCTGGCGACGTCGTTCTATGTCGTGCAGCGCACCTGTCGGGCCCGCCTCGCCGGCGACCTCGCCCCCTGGTTCGTCATCCTCGGCTACAACTTCTTCATCCTGATCGCCGGAACCGGCTACCTGCTCGGCATCACCGAGAGCAAGGAATACGCCGAGCCCGAATGGTACGCCGACATCTGGCTCACCATCGTCTGGGTCACCTATCTGCTGGTGTTCCTCGGCACCATCTTCCGCCGCAAGGAGCCCCACATCTTCGTGGCGAACTGGTTCTATCTCGCTTTCATTCTGACGATCGCAATGCTGCACCTCGGCAACAACGCCACAGTGCCGGTGTCGATTTTCTCGTCCAAATCCGTCATCGTCTGGAGCGGCGTGCAGGATGCGATGTTCCAGTGGTGGTACGGCCACAATGCGGTCGGTTTCTTCCTCACCGCAGGCTTCCTGGCCATTATGTACTACTTCGTGCCGAAGCGAGCGGAACGGCCGATCTACTCCTACCGGCTGTCGATCATCCACTTCTGGGCGCTGATCTTCCTCTACATCTGGGCCGGCCCGCACCACCTGCACTACACCGCATTGCCGGATTGGACGCAGACCCTAGGCATGACCTTCTCGATCATGCTGTGGATGCCTTCCTGGGGCGGCATGATCAACGGTCTGCTGACGCTCTCGGGCGCGTGGGACAAGCTGCGCACCGACCCCGTCCTGCGCATGCTGGTGGTGTCGGTCGCCTTCTATGGCATGTCGACCTTCGAAGGCCCGGCGATGTCGATCAAGACGGTCAACTCGTTGTCGCACTACACCGACTGGACCGTCGGCCACGTGCACTCAGGCGCGCTCGGTTGGGTCGCCTTCGTCTCGTTCGGCGCCCTCTACTGCCTGGTTCCCTGGCTGTGGAACAAGCGCGAGGTGTATTCGCTCAAGCTGGTCAATTGGCATTTCTGGATCGCGACGCTCGGCATCGTTCTCTACATCACTTCGATGTGGGTCTCGGGCATTCTGCAGGGCCTGATGTGGCGCAGCTACACCCCGCAGGGCTATCTCGAATACTCGTTCATCGAGACCGTCGCCGCGATGCATCCGTTCTACGTGATCAGAGCGCTCGGCGGCCTGCTGTTCCTGCTCGCCTACTGTCTCATGCTGTACAACGTCTACATGACGATCACGGCGTCCGAGGCGGCCGCGCCGGCGGCCCAGCCTTCGCTCCAGCCCGCGGAATGAGGACTTAAGATCATGAGCAGCTCCGCGCAGACACAGCATGGCGGGTCGTCGCTCCTCGCCAAGCACCACATCCTGGAGAGGAATCCGATCCTGCTTGTCCTCGGGATCCTCATCATGGTCGCCATCGGCGGCCTGGTCGAGATCGTCCCGCTCTTCTACCTGAAGAGCACCATCGAAAAGGTGGAGGGCATGCGGCCCTACACGCCGCTCGAACTTGTCGGCCGCAATATCTACGTGCGCGAAGGCTGCTATCTTTGCCACAGCCAAATGATCCGCTCGTTGCGCGACGAGGTCGAGCGCTACGGCCACTACTCGCTCGCGGCCGAGAGCATGTACGATCATCCGTTCCAGTGGGGCTCGAAGCGTAACGGCCCGGACATCGCCCGAGTCGGCGGCAAGTACACCGACGCCTGGCATGTCGCGCACCTGACGAACCCGCGTTCGGTCGTGCCGCAGTCGATCATGCCGAGCTACCAGTTCCTGTTCGACACGCCGCTCGACACGCGCGAACTGGTCGCCAATGTCGAGACCAATCGCGAGGTCGGCGTTCCCTATACGGACGACCAGATCGCCAACATCATGACCGACCTGAAGGCTCAGGTCAGTCCGGACTCTCCCGAAGCGGCGGCGCTGCTCAAGCGCTATCCCAAGGCGGTCGTTCGCAAGTTCTACCCGGGTTCGCCCGAAATCACCGAAGGCGACGCTGTCATCGCCTATCTGCAGATGCTGGGCACCCTCGTCGACTTCAAGCAGTTCGACGACAAGGCCAACCTGCGCTGACCGGACAGGGGATCGCCATGTCAACGACCTACGATTGGCTTACGCAGTTCGCGGAATCGGGTGGGACGATCTACTTGTTTTTGTTTTTCCTCGCGACGCTCGTTTACGCGCTTTGGCCGAAGAACGGCGCGCGGTTCCATGACGCGGCCCGCATGCCGCTCCGGGAGGACTGAGGTATGATCAACGACCCGGTTCAAGTCGACAAGGTCTCCGGCCAGACAACCACTGGGCACGAGTGGGACGGCATTCGTGAGTTGAACACGCCGCTGCCGCGCTGGTGGCTGTGGATCTTCTACGCGTCAATCGCCTTTGCGTTCGGCTACTGGATCTTCTATCCGTCGTGGCCGCTGGCCAGCAGCTATATGACCGGCGCGCTGGGCACGACCAACCGCACCGCTGTGCTGGCGGATATCGCCTTCAGTCAATCAGTGCGGAAAGAGATGGCGGCCGGCCTCGAGAAGGCGAGTCTCACCCAGATCGAAGGCGATCCCAAGATGCTCGAGCTTGCGCTCGCGCAGGGCAAGGCCGCCTTCGGCGACAACTGCACCCCGTGCCACGGTTCGGGCGGCCAGGGTCAGAAGGGCTATCCGAACCTGACCGCGGGACGCTGGCTGTGGGGCGGGACGCTGGACCAGATCCAGACGACCATCACCCATGGCATCCGGGCGCCGGACGATTCGGACACGCACACCAGCGCCATGCCGGCGTTCGGCAAGGACGGCATCCTGAAGCCCGAGGAGATCCGCGAGGTCGCGAACTTCGTTCGCACTCTCGACGGTCTCGCGCCTGAGCAGGGCGTCGACGTCGCCGCCGGCAAGAAAATCTTCGCGGACAATTGCGTGGCTTGCCATGGCGAGGACGGCAAAGGTAACATCGATATGGGTTCCGCAAACCTGACGACCAAAGTCTGGTTGTACGGCAACGACATCAACGACCTCGTCTATACGATCACCAACGCCCGCAACTCGACGATGCCGGAATGGGGCAAGCGGCTCGATCCCGAAACGATCAAGTCGCTGGCGGTCTATGTTCACAGCCTCGGCGGCGGGAAGTAAGCGGGTAAAGGACTCATTTAACGTGACGATTGGCGCTGAGGAGATCTACGACGAAGGTCCATTGTATGAAGTCGCAAAGAAGGTCTACCCGCAGAGGGTTTGGGGGACCTACCGGCGGCTGAAATGGATCGTGTTGTGGATCGCGCTCGGCGTCTATTATGTCCTCCCGTTCATCCGATGGGATCGGGGACCGAACCTGCCGGATCAGGCGGTCATGGCCGATATCGCCCATTCGCGCTTCTACTTCTTCTTCATCCAGATTTGGCCGCAGGAGGTCTACTATTTCACTGGCCTCCTGATCCTCGCGTCGCTTCTCCTCTTCCTTTCCAACGCGCTGTTCGGCCGCGTATGGTGCGGCTACGCCTGCCCGCAGACCGTCTGGACGGACCTGTTTTTTTGGGTCGAGCGCCAGATCGAGGGCGACCGGCGCGCACGGATGAAGCTCGACGGCGAGCCGTGGACGGCCGACAAGATCGTCAAGCGGGTCGCCAAGCACGCGATCTGGCTCCTGATCGCGTTGGCGACCGGCGGCGCGGCGATGCTCTATTTCGTCGATGCGCCGACGCTGATGAGAGAATTCTTCACGCTCAGGGCGCCCGCCATCGCTTACATCTGGGCGGGCATCCTGACCTTTACGACCTACGCGCTCGCCGGCCACATGCGCGAGCAGGTGTGCCTTTATATGTGCCCCTGGCCGCGCATCCAGGCGGCGCTGACCGACACCGACGCGCTCAACGTCACCTACCGCTTCGATCGCGGCGAGCCGCGCATGTCGGTCAAGGACGCGGCGCGGGCGCGCGCCCACGACCAGGCCGCTGGCGACTGCGTCGACTGCCTGCAGTGCGTCGCGGTCTGCCCGACCGGCATTGACATCCGCAAGGGGCCGCAACTCGGCTGCATCAACTGCGGCCTGTGCATCGACGCCTGCGACGCGGTGATGACCAAGATCAAGCGGCCCACTCGCCTCATCGCCTTCGACAACGACGAGAACCGCGATAGGCGCAAGCGCGGCGAGGCGAACGTCTTCCACCCGATCCGTCCGCGCACCATCATGTACGCCGCGCTGATCGTGCTGACCGGCGGCATTATGCTCTATGTGCTGACGACTCGGACGAATTCGCATCTGAGCGTTCTGCACGTGCGGGCGCCGCTCTTTACCCAGACCGCCGAGGGCGGCATTCGCGACGGCTATACGCTGCGCTTCATGAACAAGCTCGCCGATCCGGAGGACTTCACCCTCGATGTCAGCGGGCTGCCCGGGGTCACGCTCAGCAGCGTGGTCGCGAAGTCGCTTTCCGACGGGCGCCTGAGCGTCCGCGTCGATCCGGATTCGACGCTTGAGGTCCCGGTCTATCTGACTACGGCGCCGAACGTGACTCTCAAGGCGGCGTCGACGCCGATCAGCTTCATCGCGGTCGACCCGAAAACGGGCGAGCGCAATGTGGTGGTCGATCACTTCTTTGGTCCGTGATCGACCGTGAGGACAATGCGGAGGGACTTGCAGGGCGTGGGGGCGGGCGCAAATTCGCGCCATCGCGCGGAGTAAATATCTCGTGTCTGGACAACTGACGGGACGCCACGTTCTCGCCTGGCTTGGCGGGTTCTTTTTGGTGATGTTCGCCGCAAACGGCGCGCTGATTTACTTCGCCTTGCATACGCTGCACGGCGAGGCGATGGAAAATTCGTATGACGCCAGCCAGGCGTTCAACAAGCGCATCGCCGAGGCGCGGGCGCAGGACCAAAGAGGCTGGAAAGCCGACGTGCTGACGCGTGCGGAGGGCCCGGGCGAACGGGTGATGGTCGAGTTTCGCGACCTCAGCGGGACGCCGGTTTCCAACCTCACCGTCACGGCGACGTTTCAGCATCCCTTCGACGCTGCGCAGGACCGCACCACCGCGCTCCTCTCCGACGGCGGCAACTACGAGGGGGTCGCGGCCCCGATCGCGCAGGGACGCTGGACCCTGATCATCGAGGCGAAGCGTGGCGCCGAGCAGATGTTCCATAGCGAAAACAGGATGACGGTCACGGACACCGCCACGGACTAGGACCGCGTCCCCGTGACGGAAGCGCAGGACCTGTCGCACTTCGTGCGTCACCCCGCCGCCGGCGTCGCCGCGATGGATCTCGTAGTCAACGGGGTCTATTGCGGCGCCTGCATCGTCGCCATCGAGAAGGGTCTCGGCAGGGAGGCCGGCGTGCGCGGCGCCCGGGTCAATCTCGCCAACCGGCGCGTGACCGTGGAATGGGACGAGGGCGCCCTCGAGCCGCCGGCCATCCTCGAGCGGCTCGAGGCGCTTGGCTATCCGGCCTTTCCGTTCAGCGCCGAGGCGGCTGACAGCGTCGAACTCGTGGAGGAGAAGCGCCTTCTGCGCTCCCTCGGCGTCGCGGCCTTCGGCGCGATGAACGTGATGCTGCTGTCGGTCTCGCTGTGGGCCGGCGCCGAAAACGATCCCGCCACGCGTGACCTCTTTCACTGGCTTTCGGCGCTGGTCGCGCTGCCGTGCGCAGCCTACGCCGGCATGCCCTTCTTCGAGAGCGCGGCGCGGTCGGTCCGGGCAGGCGCGCTCAACATGGACGCGCCGATCTCGCTCGGCGTCATCCTCGGTCTGGCGATGTCGTTGCTGCAGACCATTACGCACCAAATCGGCGCCTATTACGAGGGCGCCCTGATGCTGCTGATGTTCCTGCTCGCTGGGCGCCTGCTCGACCAGCGCATGCGCCGCCGCACGCGCGACTACGCCATCAACCTCTCGGCCATGCGGGCCGACCGGGCAATGAAGCTCGGCGAGGACGGCGAAGCGCGCGAGACGCCGATCGCCGCCATCCGTCCGGGCGACCTGGTGATCGCCCGGCCCGGCGAGCGCATCGCCGTCGACGGCGCGATCGAGGACGGACGCTCGGAGGTCGACCAGAGCCTGGTGACCGGAGAAACCGCCCCCGTCGTCGTTTCGCCCGGCGCCGAGGTCTACGCCGGTACGCTCAACCTGACTGGCGCGCTCAGCATCCGCGTGCAGGCCGCCGCCGCCGGCACGTTCCTCGACGAGGTCGACGGCCTGCTCGCGAGCGCCGTCGAACAGCGCTCGTCCTACGTGCGCCTCGCCGATCGCGCTGCGCGGCTCTACGTGCCCGTCGTCCACGTTACGGCGCTTACGACCTTCCTCGGCTGGCTCGCGTTCGGCGCGGGCTGGCAGCCGTCGCTGATGACCGCGATCACGGTGCTGATCATCACTTGCCCTTGCGCGCTTGGGCTCGCCGTCCCTGCGGTGCAGGTGGTGGCGGCCGGGGCGCTCTTCCGCCGCGGGCTCGTGCTCCACTCCGGCGAGGCGCTGGAGCGGCTCTCGCGGTCCGATTGCGTCGTGTTCGACAAGACCGGCACCCTGACTCAGCCGCGCCCGGTGCTCGCCAACGCGGCCGACATCGCTCCCGACGATCTCGCGCTCGCGGGCCGGCTCGCGCTCGCGAGCCGCCATCCGCTCGCCAAGGCGATCGTTGAGGCGGCCGGCGCGCGCGAGCCGATGACGGCCGAGGAGTTTCCGGGCGAGGGGGTGAGCGCGAACGACGAAGGAACGCCCCTCCGCCTCGGCTCCGTTGCCTGGTGCGGGGGCGAGACGGAGGCCGCAGCCGTCGCGGCGCAGTGGCCCGACGCGTCGCTGATCGCCTTCAGCCGACCCGGGCGCCGCGTCGTCTTCGCCATCCGTCAGGCCTTGCGCCCGGACGCCGTGGCGGTCGTCGCCGAAATCGCGCGGCGCCGGGAGGTAGAGATCCTGTCAGGCGATCGCGAGGCGGCCGTGGCGCTGGCGGCCCGCGAGCTTGGCGTCGCCCGCTACGCGGCAGCGCTGAAACCGGCGGACAAGATCGCCCGCCTGGAGGCGCTGAAGCAGGCCGGGCGCCGGCCGTTGATGATCGGCGACGGCCTCAACGACGCGCCCGCCCTCGCCGCCGCCTATGTCTCGATCTCGCCGATCTCGGCCGCCCATGTCGCCCAGGCCCATGCGGATGCGCTGTTCCTCGGCGAGCGGCTCCAGCCGGTGGCCGACGCGCTGCGCATTTCCGGCAAGGCTCGCCGCCTGATGGTGCAGAATCTGGGGTTCTCCGTGGCGTATAACCTGGTTGCCGTGCCGGTCGCCGTGCTCGGCCATGCGACCCCGCTGATCGCGGCGCTGGCCATGTCGGGCTCCTCGGTCGCGGTGACGCTGAACGCGCTGAGAGCGCGCGACGGCGGAAAGCGGAGCCGATGAACGTCCTCGTCTATCTCGTGCCGATTGCGTTGGCGCTGGGCCTCCTCGGCCTTGCGGCGTTCCTCTGGGCGCTCAGGAGCGGCCAGTTCGACGATCTCGACGGCGCCGGCTGGCGGGCGATCAACGACGACGACCTGCCGGAGGACCGGCTGGGAAGGGATTAGCGGTCGCCCGGGGCTGGACCACTGCGGCGTCGCTCACTTCAGCGTCATGCGACCGCGTCGCATGGTCAACGGGGTGGGATCCGCGGGCTGACGACCGAGGACCGGACGGAGCGGGACGCCGCTCCCGCCAGCCAGTCGCTCCCGGGCGTGGATTCAATGTTTTCAGAGCTTTGCGGAGGATTTTCCGGGCGCTTGTCGCCTGCCGGGGCGGCGGGGAGCAGATATTCTCCGCTCTCATGTTGAGGATTGGCGCAACCCGTCGCATCCCGAGGCCGACTCCAGGCAGGGGCGACGGTGAAGGTCAAGGGAGCGCCCTTCGACAGGCTCAGGGCGAGGTCGGAGGACAGCACGGGGTCGGGGGGAACGCCTTTGGAGCCCGGGCGATCGTCGGGCGCGGGGTCGCGGCCCCCGCCGACCCGTCGGGTCGCCCCAATTCCGGGCGCGGATTCAACCATTTCAAGGCGTTGCGAGGGAATTTCCGGGCGATCGCCGATCGGTTCCTTCTCCCTCCCCGGGTCAAGAGCCCGGGGAGGGCGAGGGGGTCCTTCGCGATCCCGGGCGCGGATTCAATCCTTTCAAGGCCTTGCGCCAAGTTTTCCGGGCGATGGCCGGCTCCGAGGTTGGCCGGAGTGGCTCCAAAGTCCTGCAGAGCGAGGTCCGCGCTGCACACCCACGCTCCGCCGAAGGCGAGCGACTCGTTGAATGACGAGTCGAGCCCTGGGTCCCCGGGCTGCGACCCGGGGATGACCCGGGGGGACGCCTCGGGCCGCGCCCATTCGGCGGCGAAAGCGCCGCCATAGCGGTCGAGCTCGCGCACGATTTTCACCACCTCATCGACCGCCTTGAGATTGGTCGGCGACATGGCGCTGTAGGCCATGAGCAGCGCCTCGTTGAGACGGCTCACCTGAATGGCCACGAACGCCTCAGGCGGGCGCGGCATGCGGCGGCCGAGCCCCCGGATCCTAGTCCGGGGGTCTCGAATGACCGCACGCGTGCGCTTCTCGCCGATCCCGATCTCAGCGGCGATGTCGGCGACAGAAGCGCCGTCGTTGAGAAGGTCGATGATGAGCGTCTCGCGCTCGAATTTCGCCACCCGCGCGGCGCGCGCTTTGGCTGACGGGTTGCGGACGGCGGGTTGATTGGCGGGGCCATGACGATCGGGCAAGCGGCGTCCTCCTTGACGAGGTCATGAGAACAAATAAAGAACATTCTGGCCGGTTTGTCAAGAAATTGTTGTTTTTTCAATTGACAAAATGGGAGCCGCGGCCGTCGAGCCGGCGGCCCGACGAGGCGAGGGGCGCGACCGAACGCGTGACACTCGGTGTCGTAGAGCCGGTTTCAGCGCGCGGCGGTCGGCGGAACGTCGGGGGCGGGCGGAATAGCAGGCGTACACTGCTGAGCCTGGGGGCGTAAAGACCGCCCAGAGCTGTGCTTCCCGGCGGACGCTGACGAGCGGGGTGCAAGCAGGTTTAGTCGTGTGGAGCGGACGGGAGATCCGTTGACGCTACGCCGCATCGTCCTGACCGCGCTCGTGCGAGCGCGGACGGCTGTAATGGCGAATGAACATCCGCACGGTCTCATCGACCACCTCTTCGACGGGAACCGGCAGGCGCTCGCGACCCAACATCCAGGGCCACAGAGAGAACTCGTTCAGCATGCCCATGAACTGATGCGCCGCGAGCAGCGGACGGCGGCAGTCGAGGACGCCAATGGCGGTCATGTGGGCGAGATATCGCGCCAGCCGCTCGGCTTGAGGCTCCATCACGGCGGCGAACTCCTCGGCGATCCAGGGAAACTGGCGGGAATCGGCGACCACCATGCGGAGGAATCCGAGGTAGTCCGGATTCCCGTGCAGCTGAAGAATCATCTGCGCGGCCAAACGGAGCACATGTTCGGCGCCGCCCTGGGTTTCGATGCCCGGAGGGAAGGCGTCCTCGAGCTCCCGGGACACGCGATGAAGCATCTCCCGGAAGATCTCCTCCTTGCTTACGAACTGGTTGTATAGCGTCCGCCTGGCGAGGCCCGCCGCCTCGGCCAGTTCGTCCATGCTCACCGATCCAAACCCGTGGTCGAGGAAAAGGCGCGTCGCCGCCTCGACGATCGCTTCGCGCGATCCCCCGCGGCCAATCTTCGCGACCGTCCCGTTCGATCTCTTATGAAGTTCCATCCCAAAGCCCTTCTTACACTGATAAGTGCAATTTAGTACACCGAGGCGTGTCGCGCAAGGTCCGAAAGCGAGGCGCGCGCCCCGTGCGGCCCCGAGGCGCTGCTCAGTTTCCTGCCGCGGCGTCCTGCGCCAGAGCGCTCGCGGTCCGCGGCGCCACGCGGCCCGGCGGGGACCGCGCCGCTCAAATATGTGCCGCCCGTCGCAAAATCCGTTTTGCACGGTCCAGTGCAATTCCGTATATTGCACTACATAATGCAGACCCGGCGCCAGACGCGCTTCAGCGCGACCTAGCTCCCCGAGCTGGTCCTCGCCGGCAAATAAAGCGGAGCGCAGCTCGGTGAAATGTCGTCAATGGCTGAGGCTCCGGTAGCCTCTATATCAAAGTCCATCGCCACCGCACCAAAGCTTCATTCGTAAATACTTGCGCACGGTTGCTAAAGCAATTTGGAAGTATCAAGACGGTCTTCAGCGAAGTTCGCAGATAAGTCTCGCCCTTACGAGCCGCGCAAGACCGCGAGCCTTGCGTGCGGAGAGCCGATAAGCCCGAGAGGGGCTCCAGCAAAAGGGGCGCGGCGGCCTCGATGATCGCACCCGCGATCCGCCGCGGGGCGCCTTCGTGACCATGCTGTTCGAATCTTTTTTGAAGCTCCATCTCAAAATCCCTATTGCATTTATGAGTGCAATTTGGTACACTGCACTATGTAATGCAAATCTGGGCAACGAGTGGCGACCCGGCCGCTCTGCGGTTGCAGGTGGAATCTCACTTTGGCGTCAATGCGAAAGGCTTTACCAATGTTCAGGTGTCAAATTGCGGCGGCGGCCCTGATCGCCGCGACTTTAGCGGGCTGCGACAAAACAATGGCGCCGGTCGCGGCGGATCGGCCGGTTCGGACCGTCACCGTCGAGCAGGGCGTGGAAGGCGAGATGGTCTCGCTCACCGGCCAGATTCGCGCCAAGGACGAGATCAGTCTTGCCTTTCGCGTCGACGGCCGGATGATCGAGCGACCGGTCCATGTCGGCGACGTGCTGACCGCAGACCAGTTGGTCGCCCGGCTCGATCCCCAGATCCAGGACAATGCGCTGCGCTCGGCTCAGGCCAACCTCGCCTCGCTCGAGGCAGTGCAGACCGAGGCGCGTCTCACCTTCTCGCGGCAGCAGGCGCTCCTCAAGGACGGCTGGGCGACGCGCGCCAATTTCGACGACGCCCAGCAGAAGCTCCTGACCGTTGAGGCCCAGGTCAACTCCGCTCAGGCGCAGGTCCGGATCGCGCGCGAGCAGCAGGGCTACACCATGCTGTTCGCCGACTCGCCAGGCGCCGTCACCGCCGTCGGCGCCGAGCCGGGCGAGGTGGTTCACGCCGGGCAGACGGTCGTGCGGCTGGCCCGCGAGGGCGGTCGCGACGCCGTTTTCGATGTCCCGGAGCAACTCATCCGCAATGGCCCACAAAATCCCACGGTCGAGATCGCCCTCAGCGGCGACCCGCAGGTCAAGGCGACCGGCCGGGTGCGGGAGGTCGCGCCGCAGGCGGATTCGGCGACCCGGACGTTCCAGGTCAAGGTCGGCATCGTCGATCCGCTGGAAGGCATGCGGCTCGGGGCCACGGTCGTCGGCCGTTTCCGGCTTTCGGCCCCGCCCGGCGTCGAGGTCCCGGCGAGCGCGCTGACCGAGACCGACGGACGCCCGGCCGTGTGGGTGGTCGATCCGCTGAGCAAGACCGTGACCCTGCGCAAGGTCGAGGTCCTGCGCTACGATTCCGCCTCTGTTGTGATCTCCCAGGGGCTGGACGACGGCGCGCTCGTTGTCACCGCCGGGGTGCAGGCGCTGCGCCCCGGCCAGAAGGTCCGCCTCCTGGGAGCCGCGTCATGAACCGCTTCAACCTCACCGAATGGGCGATCCGCCACCGGTCGCTCGTGATCTATTTCATGCTCGTCATCGTCGTGGCTGGAGTGGGATCCTACCTCCGGCTCGGGCGAAGCGAGGATCCGCACTTCACCGTCAAGACCATGGTCGTGCAGGTCGGCTGGCCCGGCGCCACGGTCGGCGACACGCTCGAGCAGATCACCGACCGCCTCGAGCGCAAGCTCGAGGAGACGCCGAACCTGGACTATTTGAAAAGCTACACGACCGCCGGGCAGGCCACTATCTTCGTCAGTCTGAAGGATTCGACGCTTGCGGCCAAGGTTCCAGACATCTGGTATCAGGTGCGCAAGAAGGTCTACGACATCAAGAACGACCTGCCGCAAGGCGTCGTCGGCCCCGGCTTCAACGACGAGTTCGGCGACACCTATGGTATCGTCTATGGCTTCACCGCTGACGGGTTCACCCATCGTGAGCTCCGGGACGCGGTCGACGACGTCCGCAAGCAGCTCCTCGAACTGCCGGACATTTCGAAGATCGACGTCCTCGGGGCGCAGGACGAGCGCGTCTATGTGGAGTTCTCGACCGAGCAGCTCGCGGGCCTCGGGATCGACCGCGCCGCGCTGATCGCCGCCCTCAACGCCCAGAACGCCGTCACGCCTCAGGGCGTGGTGCAGACCGGGAACGAAAAGATTCTCGTCCGCGTCTCGGGCGCATTCCGGTCCGAACACGATATTCTGGCGGTGAACTTCGCCGCCAACGGCCGGATGATCCGTCTGGGCGACATCGCCCGCGTCACGCGCGGCCCGGCCGATCCGGCCCAGCCGATGTTCCGCGTCAATGGAAAGGAGGGCATCGGGCTCGCCATCGCCATGCGCAAGGGCGGCGATGTGCTGGCGCTTGGCCGCAACGTCGAGCGCGCCATGGCCGAGATCAAGGCGAACCTGCCTGTCGGCATCGAACCGACGCTTATCGCCGACCAGCCCGTCACCGTGGAGCACGCGGTCGCCGACTTCATGGAGGCGTTGTGGGAGGCGATCGCCATCGTCCTTGCCGTCAGCCTCATCGCCCTTGGCCTGCGCGCCGGCGCCGTGGTGGCGCTGTCGATCCCGCTCGTCCTCGCCGTCGTGTTCATGACCATGTCGGCTTTCGGCATCGACCTTCAGCGAATTTCGCTCGGCGCCCTGATCATCGCACTTGGTCTTCTGGTCGACGACGCGATGATCACCATCGAATCGATGGTCACGCGGCTCGAACGGGGCGACGAGAAAGAGGAGGCGGCGAGCTTCGCCTATAGTTCGACCGCTTTTCCGAGGCTGGCCGGCACGCTGGTCACGATCGCGGCGTTCGTCCCGATCGGTTTCGCCCACAGCGCCGCGGGCGAATACACCTTCTCGATCTTCGCCGTCGTCGCCATCGCGTTGATCGGATCGTGGGGCGTCGCGGCCCTGTTTACCCCCATGCTCGGCGTCTGGGTGCTGAAAAAGCCCAAGACGGCGCATGCCGAACAGCACGGTCCGGTCATGCGCGCCTTCCGCCGGTTCCTGACGCTGGCGATGCGAGCCCGCTGGGTCACGATCGCGGCGACGCTCGCCCTGTTTGCGACGGCGCTCTTTGGCATGCGCTTCGTTCCGCAGCAATTCTTCCCGTCGTCCGACCGGCCCGAGCTACTGGTCGACCTGCAGCTCCCCGAAAACGCGTCCATCACCGCGACCAACGACGCCTCGGCCCGTCTGGACAAGCTCTTGAAGGACGATCAGGACGTCGATCACTGGAGCGCCTATGTCGGGCAGGGCGCCGTCCGGTTCTACTTGCCCCTGAACGTGCAGTTGCCGAACGACTTTTTCGCGCAGGCCGTCGTCGTCACCAAGGGACTTAAGCAGCGCGAACGCGTGAAGGCGAAGCTCGAGCGCGCGCTGGCGGACGATTTCCCGAACATTGTCGGCCGGGTCTACCCGCTGGAGCTCGGGCCGCCGGTTGGATGGCCGCTCCAATACCGGGTCAGCGGGCGGGAAGCGGATGAGGTGCGCAAGATCGCCTCGAAGGTGGCTGAGCTTCTCAGGCTCGGCGCCCGGCGCCGCGAACGTCAACTACAACTGGATGGAGCCCGGCCGCACCATCAAGATCCGGGTCGACCAGGATCAGGCCCGACTCCTCGGTCTCAGCTCGCAGCAACTGGCTCTGGCCGTGAACGCCGTTGTCTCGGGCGTCAGCGCCACCGAGATGCGCAGCGGGATCTGGCTTGACGACGTGGTCGCCAGGGCCTCCGCCGACCAGCGTAAGTCGCTCTCGACCATCCGGACGCTTCAGGTGCCGCTGCCGAACGGGAAAACCGTTCCCTTGAGCCAGATCGCCTCGGTCGAGTACGGCCAGGAATATCCAATCGTCTGGCGCAGGGACCGGCTGCCGACCGTCACGGTGCAGGCCGACCTCGCGCCGGGCACGCAGGCCGCAACTGTCGTGCAGTCGCTGAAGCCGCAGATCGCGGCGCTGAACGCCAGCCTGCCCAACGGATACCATGTCAGCATCGGCGGAAGCGTGGAGGAGAGCGACAAGGCGCAGACCTCGGTGATCGCCGTCGTGCCTTTGATGCTCATCATCATGCTGACCGTGCTGATGGTCCAGCTGCAGAGCTTCAGCAGCATGATCCTGGTCATGAGTGTCGCGCCGATGGGCGTCATCGGCGTCGTCGCGGCCCTTCTCCTCGCCGACAAGCCCCTCGGTTTCGTGGCGATCCTCGGCGTGCTCGCCCTCACCGGCATGATCGCGCGCAACTCGGTGATCCTCATCAACCAGATCGAGACGGACAAGGCGAAGGGACTCCACCCTTGGGACGCGGTCGTCGAGGCCACCAGTCACCGGGTTCGCCCGATCTTGCTCACCGCTTCCGCGGCGATCCTGGGCATGATCCCGATCGCCCCGACCATCTTCTGGGGTCCGATGGCCTACGCGATCATGGGAGGCCTGGCGGGCGCCACGGCTCTGACGCTCGTCTTCCTTCCGGCCCTCTACGTGACCTGGTTCAGGATCAAAAAGCCGGAACCCGACGCAAGCCCGAAAATCGACCTCGGACATTTCGAGCAGGACGCCCGCAGCGAATTGGCGACCCATGAAGGCGTTCTGGAGGATGCATGCCTATCGACCCAAGTATCTTGAGCCCCGCCTCGGCGCTGCTGGGGGCCCTCATAGGAGGCGGCGCGTCCTTGTGCGCCGCTATCTACACTCAGCGCAGCCACGATCGCCTTCAACGCGTCGCTGCCGAGGTCGCGAAGAGGGAAGCGGTTTACGCCGACTTCGTCATGAGCGCGTCGAACATGCTGCTCCACGCCTTCACCCACGACGACTTCTCGCCCGGGGGCGACGAGCAGCGCCTGATCGGGCTTGTGAACCGAATGAGGCTGTTCGCCCCGGCGAACGTCGTGCGTGGAGCGGAGGCGGTTCTCAGAGACATCGTCGAGATCGCACTGAAGCCAAGCATCGAGCTCAGGCAGCTCGCGAAAGATGCTTTGTCCAACACTCCCGCTCCCGATCCGATTTTGACATTCAGCTTGATTTGCCGATCCGACCTGGACAACGTGGGTCGAAGCGCAGTGTGAGGTCCGACATATGAGGCCTGGCGCGCCAATTTTTACGCGCCGCGCCGCACTGGCAGTTGGCTTGAGCAGCGTCACGTTCGCCTTGCGACAGCAAAAAGCCGCACCTGGCGCGTCCGTCGCGTTCCGCCATCGGCCGCAATCCTGCGCATGGTTTCCGTATCCGGCGACCGCGAAGGACGGCGCCGGGTCGAAACCTGTCGTCTCGCGACGGCGAGATCCGGGCGGCGAATGTCAGGCCTTTCTCCCCAGGGCCGCCGCGAGCGGCGCCGGAGGCCGGTTCGCCGCCCTTCCAGAAGGCGAAGACCGGCGCATCGCGATCAATAGGGAAAGACAGTGCCCACATGCCGGCGGACGTCCTCATGGGAACGGGCTCGCGCGATCCGTTCCCATGAAGCTCCTTCGGTTAGAGCGGCACGATCACGGACTCCGCCGTCCCGTGCAGTTCGACGCAGCGCCAGGTCGACGGCCGGTGAGGGATCGAGTCCGGACCGCTGAACGTCTCATATATTCCTATCGTGTGAAAATGGGCCTTCTGGCCGGACTGGACGTCGATGAACGGCAGGAAGAAGCCAAAACGCTCTCCGCCGGTATCGATCGTAAGGATCAATGAAATGGAAACGAGCTCGCCGAGCCCGGTATCGTCCGTCTTGATGGCGGCCGGCGTAAAGCTCTTGTGGAAGGCGCCACTGTCGTAAGTGAGCGCGGTGAACGAGGGGTTGCCGCCAACTGTGTATTCAACAACAACGTGTGACCCTTTGAGGGTGAACTTGTTCGCAGGCATAACCAGCTCCTTTCAAAATGTCAGCAAGGATTTCGGCCCAAGCGATGTAGTGTCTTACCTGTTTAAGCAAAATATCATACAATCTCCGGCCGAGTTGCCGACAGCCATAGCAATTCACCTTTAGTGAAATTTATGGGGATACGCTGTGAGCGAGGTCACATGACGCACAGGCGCTTCGGCTGTGTCGTCTATAATTTGTCCGCGCGCGCCTTTTCATCTACCGGTTATAACAATGGGGAGCGAGGATTTCGCATCCGGGGGCCCCGGACACAGCAACGCCGGGTCAGGAGAATGCACGCGTCGAGCGGCGCGCGCCTTATGCCACAAGCACCGCGGCGCCCTCGAGCCTCCCGGACCTGAGGTCGTCGAGCGCCTCGTTGGCCGCTTCGAGCGGGTAGATCCGGGTCGTTGTCCTGACCGGCACGCGCGGGGCGAGCGAAAGAAACTCCTCGCCGTCGGCGCGGGTAAGATTGGCGACCGAGACGACGCTGCGCTCCTCCCAAAGCAGCCGGTAGGGGAAGGCGGGGATGTCGCTCATGTGGATGCCGGCGCAGACGACCCGGCCGCCCTTGCGCACCGCCGCCAGCGCCGCTGGCACAAGGGCGCCGACGGGCGCGAACAGGATCGCCGCGTCGAGGGCTTCGGGCGGCCTCTCATCCGAGCCGCCGGCCCAGTCCGCGCCCATCGACCGGGCGAAAGCCTGGCCGGCCGTATCGCCGGGCTTGGTGAAGGCGAACACCTGACGTCCCTGCCACCGGCAGACCTGGGCGATGATGTGGGCGGCCGCGCCGAAGCCGTAGAGCCCGATCGTTCGGCCCTCGCCCGCGCTTTTCAGCGACCGCCAGCCGATCAGGCCGGCGCAGAGCAGCGGCGCCGCGGCGACCGGGTCGAGATCCTCGGCGAGCGGGAAGGCGTAGGCGGCGTCGGCGAGCGCGTGGGTAGCGAAGCCGCCGTCGCGGGTGTAGCCGGTGAAGAGCGGCGCGTCGCACAGGTTCTCACGCCCGCTCGCGCAATAGGGGCAATGGCCGCAGGTGTGGCCGAGCCACGGCACGCCGACTCGGGCGCCGGGCGCAAGCGCGACGCCGGCGCCCGCCGCCTCGACCCGGCCGACGATTTCGTGACCCGGGACGATCGGCAGCTTGGGATCGGGCAGGTCGCCGTCGACGACATGCAGATCGGTCCGGCAGACGCCGCAGGCCTCAACGCGCAGCCGAACCTGCCCGGGTCCGGGAATGGGCTCGGGCCGGTCCTCAAGCGCAAGCCGCTCGCCGGCCCGCCGTAGGATCATCGCGCGCATGGCGCAAGATTAGCCCGGACCGGGAGCGAACGAAACGGCTGTGGCGTTTCGCGGCCCGACGAGGATGCGTCAGGCCGCGTTTCTCAGGCCCATGCCGAGGCTGATCCAGCTCACGCCGGCGAAGACGAGATCGACGCCGAGAAAGATTCCGAGCGTGTAGACCGCCGAGAACGGCCAATGCGCCAGGATGATGATGCCGAGCACGAGCGTGATCAGGCCGGAGACGACCACCCACACCCAGGGCGAGCCGTGCTTCATGTTGAAGGCGAGAAAAATGCGCATGATGCCGGAGGCGACGAGCGCCGCGCCGAGGAACAGCGTCAGCCAGATGGCGGTCAGGAACGGGTTGTCCCAGGCGAGAAAGCCCGCCACCATGTAAAGAACGCCGAGCAGCAGCCAGAAAATGAAGCGGCCCCATGTTTTGACCTGAAAGGCGTTGATCACTTCGAAGACGCCGGCCACGAACATCATCACGCCGACGACCAGAACGCTTGCGGCGGTGGCGGCCACGACGCTGCCAAGCGCGACCATGCCGGCGACGAGATAGACGATCCCGAGCGCGACGATCCAGCCCCATTTCGCGCGCAGCGGCGCGAGCGTGTGAGGCATGCCGGTTCCTGGTGAAAACACGCTTGTCATGGGCTCCTCATGCCGAATTTGAGCCCGCGGCGGCGAGCCGTCCGGGCATTGCTTGAATCTCACGCGCCTTCCAAGCCAAACGCAACGGACAAACCAGCCGGCTCCGGTCATCGGCCGCCGACGGATGATTGAGCCGCCTGGCTAAGCCTTCGCCGCCCCCCAATCCCTGAGCCGGTTGATCAGGACGAACGAATTCGCCTCCTTCGACCCGGCGAGATAGTCTCGGGCGGCGTGGGACAGCTTTTCGACGAGCGACTTCTTGTAGCTTTTGTGCCCGGCGTCGAGCGGGATTGTCGTTACAATCACCAAAACACGTTGCTCGCTGTCGTCAGCGCCCCTGGCCGTCCAGATCTTGGCGGCCCTGGCGAGCGGATGCGAGAATGCCATAGGGTACCCCGTGCGCGGCGACCTCTAACACTCGGGCCGGCCGCGCCGCGCTGCGACCTCCCCACGCTCGCGGACCGCCTCGGCGCATGCCGCCGCCCCTGGAACGATACGCAAGATTTCGTCTCTGTTATTGCCCGATTGGACGCCTGGAACAAGCGCTAAAGCGGCAAATGGGCGGAACGAGTTCAGGGTCGTGAAGGCCGGGGGAGATAATCCCGGAAATGCAGGGTGTTCTGCGATTCTTCTGAACTGTGTCGTCTATTCGTTGCGATGGCGGACATGGTCCGTTTCAAGCGGAAGAGGGCGGCCATCCGGCTGCCCCGCTCGGTCTGCGGAATCGGGCGCGCGAGATTCGGTCCGCGCCCGCGGGCGCGGACCGAGGTTGATCAGAACTTGATGCGGATGCCCGCCGTCGGGTTGATCGTCTGGGTCGCGTAGTAGCCGTTCGCCAGACCGGCATAAACGTTGGAGATCATGACGCCGGCGTAGACATCCATGCGTTTGACCGGCCGCCAATCGATCAGCGAAGGAGATGAAGTCGGTCGAGCCGGCGCACTTGCCGCTGCTGACGCGCGCGATGGAGAAGGCCTGTCCGTTCGGCTTGACACCGCTTGTGATGGCCGTTGGTGCAAGCCGCGGGCGTGGTGACGCCGCCGCGACGTCGTGCTGACGGAGTAATTATAGTCGTTCTGGCCCAGACAGTAGAAGGCGCCGGTCAGGTCGGCCGAGCCCCAGCCGTGCATCCAGTCATCCGGAACCGAGTACTTGGCGCCGACCCAGAAGACATTCGCCACGCGAGGAATGTTATAGTTGTTGTTGACCGCCCACTGGGTCGTCAGCTTGAGCTTGGAGGCGGCCGATCCGGGCACGTTGAACCCAGGGATCGTTCCCGGCACGTTGAAATAGCCGATGGTCTCGAACCCGTTCGGGTAGGCGTCGCTCGGGTTCTGTTGCCGGAAGTACTGGTAGGAGGCATAGAACGTCCAGGCCTGCCACTTGTACTTTGTGTTCACCATTAAGCCGAGGTTGTTCGACAGCGTCGCCACGAAGTCCGACTGGTTGTACAAACCGGTGTAGATGCCCGGGATGCTGTTGGTGCAGCCGGTCTGTCCGGCAAATGGGCCCTTGGTGAGCGTCGAGCACTGGGTGAGCGAGCCCGCGGTGGCGAGGTTCACCGCGTCCTTGGCGTAGCTCGCGGTCCCGTCGATCGACAGGACGCCGCCGCTCGGGAAGTTGAAGTCGCCGCCGATCTGGCCCTGATACATGCCGTTCGTGCCGTTGCCCCAGTCGTAGCCGCCGACCTGCACCAGGCCGCCGAGCCGGAAATTCTGGATATTGACGCGGTACTTGAGCGCCGTGTTGGCGCGCGCCGCCTCGGTGTCGCCGAAGCCGGCGTAGGAGCCGGAGTAGCCGATCGGCGAGAAGGCGTAGGAGCCGCCCATCGGATCGTAGGAGTTGATGGCGTCCAGCGAGAGGGTGTTGACGCGGCCGCCGGTCAGCGTGCCATAGGTCGGGTTGCTGAAGCCGAGGAACCATTGCGAGTTCAGAGGCTGACCGGTGCGGCTCGAATTGGCCTGTGCGCTTTGCAGGAAGAGCGACTGGCCGTTGTTCTGCACCTGCCCTTTCTGCGCGTAAGCCAGATTGATCCCATACGGGTTGAAGCCGGTTTCCGCGGCTCCGACGAGCGACCATCCGGTGGAGCCGATCGGCTCGCTCATCTTGACGCCGACCACCGATTGGCTGAGGCCGTTCGGCGTCCACAGCCATTGCGGACCGTGCGTGCTCTGCTTGGTGATGATGTTCGAGACGCCGTTATTCCACCACTGATTGTAACCAGCGCCGTTCAATTCGTAGCCGACGCCCGCGTCGATCGTCGCATACAGCGTAATGCCGCCGTAGCTGATCGGGCAGTCGGCCGCGCTCGAGTTCAGCCAGGTCCAGAGGCTGGCGTAGCAATTGACCGGCGCGGGCGCCGGCGCCTTTTTGGTCGGCAGATCGGCGGCGTACGCCGATCCTGCGCCGGCGGCGATCAGGATCGCCAAAGAAGCCCCGAGCTTTTTCATCTGGTCCCCATTCCTAGGCAGACCCGATCGAGCCTGCGTCCTTCGTTGTGTATTGGGCTCGGCGATCCGTCGACATCACCCGAGCGGCGCCAATTCCCATCGACCATCGCGAGCGAGACCCGCCACGATTGTTGGAGAGCTACCGAACTCCGGGGTCATAAACAAATGTTCATTTATAGGATACTGCAGCTTTCCCTCCACTGTTGCTTTCGTGCAACATTACTACAAGAAGGAAGAACGACAATACTCAGCGTGCACTTAAAAGTGCACGCTGACCGACGCTCAATAGGCAGTTGCAGCCATATTTAGACGGCCGATGTAACAGTTGGGCGACAAAAAGGCGCCAGTAAATAAATTCGACTTTAATATACTAAGTGTTACGAGTATAATATGAATATGTTTATTGGCGCCAGGACGGGATCATAACGTAGACTTGGACGGACATCCTCGGTCCAACGCCACGCGGAATGGAGCGCGTCGACGGAGTGATTGGGGTCGAGCGCGAATGCCGGTCGCGGAAATCGCCTACCCGGCTTGTGCCTGCGGCGGGGATGAAGCCGACCCTGTCCAGGTCTCCCGGAAAGGCTGCGGCCGCCATTGTTTTGTGGCAAGTTTTGGATAGGCCGAGAGTCATCAAGGCGCCAAGGTTCGCAAGTATATGCAGTAGCAAGCCAATTCTGGCGCAAACGTGCGCCGGGCAGGGGATGATGACGAATTCGATTGTTGACGGCTCGGGAGCTTCGGCGCCGCCGAATCAAACCGACTCACGCGGCACTTCGGTGCTGCTGATCGAGGACGAGCCGGAACTTTCGGACGAGGTGCGGCTCGAACTCGAGGCGGCGGGATATTCGGTCCAAGTGGCCTACGGCGTCGACGACGGACTGCGGGCGGCGCGCTCCGGCCGGGCCTCGGTCCTCGTGGTCGATCGGATGCTCGGCGCAGGCGACGGTCTATCGATCATCGAGGCGCTCCGCAGCGAGGGCGATTCGACGCCCGTCCTGGTGATCAGCGCCCTCTCGTCGGTGGACGAGAGGATCAGCGGGCCTGAAGGCCGGCGGCGACGATTATCTCATCAAGCCGTTCGACACCCGCGAACTGAGCGCCCGCGTCGCGGCGCTTCTTCGGCGGGGAAGCGACTCGCGCGTCATTCGGCTGAAGGTTGGCGATCTGGACATGGACCTTGTCGACCGCACGGTGCGTTGCATGGGGCGATCCGTCGATCTCCTGCCGCGCGAGTTCAAGCTCCTCGAATATTTCATGCGCCGTCCGGGCCAGATCGTGACGCGTGCGATGCTGCTCGAGGACGTCTGGAATTTCAAGTTCATGGCGCAGACCAACGTCGTCGACGTGCACATCGGAAACGTGCGCCGCAAGCTCGATCCGACCGGCAAGCGCAAATTCATCGTCAATGTTCGGGCGGTGGGCTTCAAACTCGATGCTGACAATTGATGTTTTTCGTTCGCGCGCTTTCCACCTCGCGCTCGCATTCAGTTTTGCCATCTCCGCGGTCACGGCTGGCGCTTTCGCGGTCATCTATCTGCAGGTCTCCAAGGCGGAGGTGCAGCGGGTGGGGGCTGTGCTCGTCGACGAGGCGGCGAGGAGCCAGGGCGACAGCGAAGACGGGCTCCGGCGCGCGCTCGAACTGCGTTTAACCCGCGATATCCGTCGGCTCGATTACGTGGCCATGTTCAACGCGTCGGGCGCAAAGATTTTCGGCGACGTGCCGGCCATGCCGCCGATCCCGGTCGACGGCATGGCCCACAGTGTCCAACAGCAGGTCTTGCCCGATTCGAGCGGGTTCGAACCCGCGCTGTTCGTCGCCCGTCGACGTCCGGACGGCGGCGTCGTTCTGCTCGGACGATCGCTGCGCGAAGTCTACGACCTGCAGGAGACCATGCTGAGGGTGATGGCGATCGCCCTGGCGCCGACCGTTCTCCTCATTCTGGCGATCGGCGCGATATTCGCTAGCCGCGCGTCAAGACGCTTCGAGAACATTCACAGTGCAATTCTCCGCATAATGAACGGCGAGCTTCACTCGCGCTTGCCGGTCGGAACGGAGGGCGGCGACATTGAAAAGGTTGCGCGTGCGGTCAACCTGATGCTCGACGAGATCGAGCGCCTGCTCGACCAGCTCAAATCCGTCGGCGACAACATGGCTCATGACTTGCGCACGCCGCTGATGGTCGCGCGCGCCAAAATCGTGCGATCGCTCGAGGAGGAGACGGATGTCGCGTCGCTCCGCGCCGCCATGGAGGCGGCGCTCACCCAGATCGATCGCGCATCCGCAACGATAGCTGCAATTTTGCGCGTATCGGCGGTGGAGAACGAGGCGCGCCGCAACCGATTCATGGACTTCGACCTGAGCGCCGTCTGCACCGAAGTGGCGGAATTCTACGAGCCCTTGGCGGCAAGCAAGGCCATCGAAATGGCCGTCGAGGCGCGTGACCCGGTGACGATGCGCGGCGACGCGGACCTCATGCGCGAGGCGATCTCGAATCTGCTCGACAACGCCATCAAATTTACGCCCGAGGGAGGCAAGGTAAGGGTCGAGGCGAGGACGGTCGAGGGCTTCCCGCGATTGGCGATCAGCGATACTGGGCGCGGCGTTCGGCCGGAGGATCGGGTTCGAATTTTCCGACGCTTCTATCGCGCGGAGGGCGCACAGAACGTTTCCGGCCACGGACTCGGCCTCAGCATCGCCCAGGCCATCGCCAACCTGCACGGGTTTCAGCTGGACGTAGAGGACAATATCCCGGGGCGCGCTTTATCATGCGCGCAACGGTCAAAGCGCCGCTCGGTCTCGCCCGCGCCGCAGAATGAGGGCAAGTATGGCGCGAGTCCTCCGCCGGAGATTTCCCAAAGATTATTTAGTGGATTTGTCGTCCCGCTAAGGCTACTTCTGTCGGTGCAGCGCGGGGCCGCCACCCGATGCCGCGCCTGGGGCTGGCGCGGGTGGGCACAGCATCACACCGAAAGGGTCATCGTAACACTCAATGTTGGCAATCGTCCGTATCGCGCTCAACAAGCCGTATACGTTCGTCGTGATGGCGATGCTCATCGTCATCTTCGGCGTGACGGCGGCCGTTCGGACGCCGACCGACATCTTCCCGAACATCGGCATTCCCGTCGTCGCGGTCGTGTGGACCTACAACGGCCTGCCGCCGGACGACATGTCCGGCCGCGTCATCTACTATTACGAGCGCACGCTGAGCGCTCAGGTCAACGACATCGAGCATATCGAGTCCGCAGTCGCTTGCCGGCTACGGCGTCGTAAAGGTGTATTTCCAGCCGAACGTCAACATCAACGCGGCGCTGGCGCAGATCACCGCCGCCTCGCAGACCGTTCTCAAGCTCCTGCCGCCGGGCATCACGCCGCCGTATGTCCTGAGCTTCAACGCGTCCAGCGTTCCCATCCTGCAGCTTGCGCTTTCGAGCAACTCTCTGTCTCAGGCCGAGATTTTCGACGCCGGACAGAATTTCATCCGTCCGCAACTGGCGACCGTCGCCGGCGCGGCCGTGCCCTCGCCCTACGGCGGCAAAATATTGCAGGTCCAGGTCGACCTCAACCAGGACAAGCTGCAGGCTTACGGACTGTCCTCGCAGGACGTCGTTGGCGCGATTGCGCGTCAGAACCTCGTTACGCCGGTGGGGACGGAGAAGGTCGGCGTCTTCGAGTATATTGTCGACCTCAACGACTTCGCCCAAGCAGATCGCCGAGCTCAACGACCTGCCGATCCGGGACGTCGACGGCGCTCCGGTCTACATTCATGACGTCGGCTATGTTCACGCCGGCGCCCCGCCGCAGACCAATATGGTGCGGGTTGACGGCTCCAACGCGGTCCTCATGACGATCCTGAAGTCGGGCTCGGCCTCGACGCTCGACGTCATTGCCGGCGATCAAGGCGCTCCTGCCGAAATTGCGCGAGACGCTGCCCCCGAGCATTCGCCTCCAGGCGGTCGGCGATCAGTCGAAATTCGTGAAGTCGGCAGTGTCGTCGGTCATTTTCGAGGGGATCACCGCGGCGGTCCTGACCGGCCTGATGATCCTTGTCTTTCTCGGCAGCTGGCGTTCGACCTTGATCATCATGGTGTCGATCCCGCTGGCGATCCTGACGTCGGTGATCCTGCTTTCGGTCACCGGAGAGACGATCAATGTGATGACCCTCGGCGGCCTGGCGCTGGCCGTCGGCATCCTGGTCGACGACGCGACGGTCACGATCGAGAATATCAACTATCACCTGGAACTGGGCAAGGACATCGAAAGCGCGATCATGGACGGCGCGCGGCAGATCGTCATCCCTGCGACCGTCTCGCTACTCTGCATCTGCATCGTGTTCGTGCCGATGTTCAGTCTCGGCGGCGTCGCCGGCTACCTGTTCCGGCCGATGGCCAAGGCGGTCGTCTTTGCCCTGTTCGGCTCCTATGTGTTGTCGCGCACGCTGGTGAACACGATGGCGCGCTTCCTCCTCGCCCACCAGGCCGTGCACGGCCATGGCGCGCCCCAGCCACGCACCCGGAATCCGTTCAAGCTGTTTCAGCGTGGCTTCGAGCGCCGGTTCGAAGCCACCCGCGCCTTCTATCGCCGTCTGCTCTTGACCCTGCTCGGAACGCGACGACTGTTCATCGCTGGTTTTATGGTCGCCGTCTTCGCTTCGTTCGCGCTGACTCCCTACCTTGGGCGCAATTTCTTCCCGCCGATCGAGAGCCCGCAGATCGCACTGCATGTCCGCGCTCCGACGGGCACCAGGATCGAAGAGACCGCAATGGAACTTGATCGGATCGAACAGGCGATCCGGTCGATCATTCCGCCGAAGGCCCTGGGAACCATCGTCGACAACATCGGCCTGCCGATCAGCGGCATCAACATGGCTTATTCCAACACGGGCACGATCGGAGCGTCGGACGCCGACATCCTTATCTCGCTCACGGACGGCCACGAAGCCGATGCGCCGGACTACGTCAAGGCGATGCGCGAGAGGCTGCCGCGCAAGTTTCCCGGAACGGATTTCGCGTTCCTGCCAGCCGATATTGTCACGCAGATTCTGAACTTCGGCTTGCCGGCGCCCATCGACCTTCAGGTTGTCGGTCCGAACATCGAGGCCAACCGCGCCTATGCCGACATGCTGCTCGCCAAGATCAAGAAGGTGACCGGCGTCGCCGATGCGCGCATCCAGCAGGCTTTCAACGCGCCGACGCTCAATGTCGACGTCGATCGGACCCGCGCCGAACTGGTCGGGGTCAGCGAGCGCGACGTCGCGCAGAACCTTCAGGACGCCCTCGCCGGCAGCATTCAAACTGCGCCCACCTTCTGGCTCAACCCGAAGAACGGCGTGTCCTATCCGATCGTCGCCCAGACTCCGCAATACTGGGAGAACTCGCTCTCCACGCTCGAGAACATTCCGGCCTCGCTCGGCTCCAACAAACAGATCCTTGGCGGCGTCGCCTCGATCAAGCGCGGGGTCAGTGACGCTGTGGTGTCGCACTACGCGGTGCAACCGGTCGTCGACATCTACGCCACCAATAACGAGCGCGACCTCGGCGCCGTGTCCGCTGACATCCAGAAGATTCTCAACGATACCGAGAAGGACGCCCCGAAGGGTTCCACTGTGGTGATCCGCGGCGCTACCCAGACAATGAGCTACGCCTATGACCAGCTTTTTGTTGGCATCGCCTTGGCGATCGTGCTCATTTACCTCTTGATCGTCGTCAATTTCCAGTCCTGGATGGACCCGTTCGTCATCGTCAGCGCCTTGCCGGCGGCGCTTGCCGGAATCGTCTGGATGTTGTTCATCACCCGCACGACCCTTTCGGTCCCGGCGCTGACTGGCGCGATCATGTGCATGGGGGTGGCGACCGCCAACAGCATTCTCGTCGTCAGCTTCGCGCGCGAGCGCATGGCCGAGGGGGCCGACGCCCTGACCGCCGCGGTCGATGCAGGCTTCACCCGCTTCCGCCCGGTGCTGATGACGGCGCTTGCAATGATCATCGGAATGATGCCAATGGCGCTGAGCGCCGAACTCAACGCGCCGCTCGGGCGCGCGGTGATTGGCGGACTGATCTTTGCGACCGTTGCGACCTTGCTCTTCGTGCCTGCCGTCTTCCGTTTGGTTCACGAGCGCCATCCGGGCCGTGCCGCTGAGCGCGCCCCCAATATTTCGATCGAGGCGTCTCCGACATGACTGACGAGCCTTCCGCCGGGTCCGGACACGACTCCGGGTCCGGACGCGAACTCTGGGCCCTCCCGCCCGGTCAAGGTTGGGCGAGCGATTTTGCTGCTCGTCGTGGCGGCGAGCGTGATCGCCGCCACGGGCATCGTCGGGCGGCGCAAAGACGATGAGTCGCTCGCCAAGTGGACACGGGAGCAGGCAATCCCGACCGTAGCGCTCATCACCCCGCAAAGAGGCGATGAAGTCCGCGAACTCGTGCTTCCCGGAAACGTGGAAGCCTTTTACACAGCGGCGATCCACGCCCAGGTCAGCGGCTACGTGCAGGAGTGGCGCAAGGACATCGGCGCGAAGGTGCGGCAGGGCGACGTGCTGGCCGTGATCGACACGCCAGAGCTGGACCAGAGCATCTCGGTCGCGGAGAGCGAACTCGCCAGAGCAAAGGCGAACCTCGCGCTCGCCAAGGTGACCGCGGACCGATGGAACTCGCTGCGCGCCTCCGCCGCGGTGTCGCAGCAGGCCGCCGACGAAAAGACCGCCGACGCCCGCGCCCGCGCCGCCGAGGTCGACGCGGCTGAGGCGAGCCTCGACCGCCTGAAGGCGCAGAAGGCGTTTGCAAACATCGTCGCCCCGTTCAACGGCGTCGTCACCGCGCGGAACATTGACGTCGGATCGCTGGTCAGGGCGCACGCAGCCAGCGGCACGGAGCTGTTCGCCGTCTCCGACGTTCATAAAATGCGCATTTACGTCCCTGTCCCGGAAACGTACGCCGCGGAAATGAAGGACGGCATGAAGGCGACCCTCGACCTTCCCGAATATCCCGACCGGAAGTTCGACGCGACAATCGATACGACCTCGCACGGCATCGACCAGAAGTCCCGCACCCTATTGGTTGAACTCATCGCCGACAACAAGGACGACGCTCTCTTCCCTGGCGCCTTTGCCCGCGTGCATTTCCAGATCCCGCCTGACAGGAACGCGGTCCTGGTTCCGGCGAGCGCGCTGATCTATCGCGACAATGAGATCCAGGTCGGCGTCGTCGGCCCAGACAACCGGGTCCGTCTTCAAAAGGTGCAGATCGCGCGCGACTTGGGGACGAAGGTTGAAATCGCGAGCGGATTGAGTAAGGGTGAACGGATCGTCTCCAGCCCGCCCGACTCGATCGACGATGGCGAAGAGGTCCGGATCATGGACGCTGACAACGAAAAGCCGAGACCGCCGGCCGGGCAACCGGGCGCGCAAGGGGAGCCGGCGAAAGACGCCCGGGAACTCGCGGCTTCGGAGCGGGACCGCGGTGAATGAGTTGTCGAATTTGGCTGACGGCGTCGCTCGCGCTTGCGCTCGGCGGGTGCGACTTCGCGCCACGCTACACTCTGCCGTCGATGGCGCTGTCGGCCAAGTTCAAGGACGCGACGGCGGAGGGCGCACCGCTTCCCGCCAATGAAGAATGGTGGCGGGCCTTCCACGACGCCACGCTCGACAACCTCCAGGCCGAAGTCGAGGCCGCCAACCCCGATCTTGCGGCCGCCATCGCAGCCAATGCAGCCGAACAGGCGCGCGCGCAGGCGGCCCTGTCCGGGCTCTTCCCGCAGGTCGATGCGATCGGCCATGTCACCGCCAACAAGCAGTCGAACAGCCGGCCGCTGCGCTCGGCGAACCAGCCGACCTATTTTGGCGACAACCTGATCGGGGCTCAGGCGTCCTACGAGGTCGACATCTGGGGACGCGTGCGCGACATTGCGGCGTCCGCGAACGCGACCGCAGAGGCGAGCGCGGACGCGCTGGACCAGGCGCGGCTCGAGCTGCACGCGGAGCTTGCCCGCGACTACATCGACCTGCGCGGTCTCGACGCCGAGGCAAAGCTCCTGGCGGACACAATCGTGATCTATCGTTCGGCCCTGGATCTGACGAAGTCCCGGCTGCAGGCGCAGATCGCCTCGCCGGTCGACGTCGACCGCGCCCAGACCCAGCTCAGCAACGCCGAGGCGCAAGCCTCGGACCTTGCGCTCAGGCGCGCGGCGCTGGAGGACGCGATTGCGGCGCTGGTCGGCAAGTCGGCTGCGTCGTTTACGGTCGCGCGGTCGACGAGGCCCGTGCCGCTGCCGGGACGTCCGCGCGCCGTCCCTGCCGACGTCCTGAGGCGGCGGCCGGATATCGCCGAGGCCGAACGCCTGACCGCCGCCGCCGACTACGGCGTCGGCGTAGCGCGGGCCAATTTCTTCCCGCGATTCACCCTGATCGCCATCGGGGGAACGCAGGACACCGGCTTCCGGCTGCTCAACCCCGGAAACATCTTTGGAACCATCGGTCCTTCAGTCGACCTGCCGCTGTTTGACGCCGGCCTGCGGCAGGCGGAACTCGACGTCGCCAAGGCCGGGTTCACCCAAGCGGCCGAGAACTATCGATCGGTCGTCGTGCGCGCCGTCAAGGAAGTGCAGGACGACATCAGCGCGCTGCGCTGGCTCGCCGAGCGAGCAGCGACAAATCTCGACGGCTGCGACGGCCGCCCGCCAGGCTGCGGACCTGTCGATGACGCTCTATCGCGACGGCGCCGCGTCGTTTCTCGACGTCGTCACGGCCCAGAGCGCCGCGCTCGAAGCCGAAAGCCTGGCGATCGCGCTGCGCACACGCGAACTGGAATCCGAAGTCGGCCTCATGCTGGCGCTGGGCGGCGGATGGAGCGCGCCGCCTCCGCCCGCGCCGCGGACGATCGACTTGACACCGCCTCCCGTCCAGATGCTCAAGGAGGCGTCGAAAGGCCGTCTATGACCGACGTCGCGTCGCGAGCCCAGAATTGCGGCGCCTGCGCCTTCTGGCGCAAACTGCGCGACGGCGAGGGCTGTGCTGCCGATGGGCGCCCGAAGCCTCCACTCTTCCGGAAACGGTGGCGCATTGGCCCTTGACAACCGCGAGTGACGGGCTGTGGCGACGGCGTCGCGGCCGCCCCGTTCTCGTTCGGGGCCTATTGCGCCGAGCTGCGTGCATTGGCGACGCCCGAGTTCGGACTTAATCCCGTCAATCGCGGCGACATGCCGATGTCGTGGTGGGCGCGCGCGGGCCACTGCACGCGCCACGCGCCGCGCCCGATCCGGCGAGCCCGGCCCGCGAGGATTCTGGCGGGCGACCCTGGATACCGACTTCTGCGGCGAGGGCTCGCCGCGCAAGAGCGAGCCGCAATCCTGAGAGGGCCGCCCGGGCGCGTCGGTCGCCCTGCTTGGGACGTGAGGACCAGGGGTGGCGGCGCTGGGCGCTGGTTCGGAGGTCGTTCAGCGCGCGTTCGGCATGCGTTCGGCGCCGGAAAAGGTCCCCTTATTCACCCGTGATTCAAGCGTTTCCAAGGGCTTGCGGCAGAGTTCGGGAAAAAATCGCACGAACCGGTCCCGGTTGTCGGCGATAGCCGGGGGGCCGATCAAGGGTTGGCGTCGCGGTGCTTGGACCATCAAGATCAGACTACGATCAGATTCGTCTTTTTGCGAACATTTATCGTTCGCGTTCCGCTGACAGGAAGTCGCGCGCACAATCGCTGATGAGCGAGAGGCGGTTATGGCAGGCTGGCGAGGACATGGCCAACCGTAAGAGCGGCCCTTCGTGGGGAAGGACTTCCTGCTTGGGTTGCGCCGGCGCGGCGACGCGGGGAGACCGGCCTTGGGCTCCAAGTCGTGAGACAGATGTCGAGTAGTAACTTGGATTAAATAGCAGTTTATAAATCGACAATTTAATTTATCGAGTCGAACTCGTCGGTTATTGAAAAGTCCTGACGCGTCTTTCGAACGTTTTCATCAAGACGCGACCGGCGGACAATTCGTCGAGGAGATGGAAGTGAACACCGCGACGCTCGCTGCGCTGAACGTCGTGGTCGCCTTGGCCGTTCTGGCTCTAACCACCGTGGCTTTCGGACATTCGCTGCCGTCGGCGCCTCGCAATCACCACGTTTTGCTTCGCCCCGCGCGACCAAACGCGAGGGGCGAAACCGTTGCGTCGGTCGCGCCCGTCGTTGCGGCCGCGCCCGGTTGGACGCCGCTCCAGGGGTCTTTCGTCAATCCGTTCGCAACGCCGCCACGCCCGCTGGTGTGGCCGAAGATCGCGCCCTACCCGCCGGGGGAGGGAGACACCGAAGGGCTCAGCACGAACATCGACGACTGCAACAAGGGCTGTATCGGCGGCCAGCCCGACTGACAGCAACGGCGCCCCGATCGCCGCGTTGGAATTCCTAGTTCGAGGAGCGCGGCATCCGCCGCCGGAACATGATCGTCAAAAGCGGATGCGAAGGCCGATGGTCGGGTCCCAATCCCGTGTGGTCGCGCTCGTCCACGAGTATTTGGCGCTGCCCGGAATCGCGGTGTAGGTCTTGGCGTAGCCGTTCGCCATGCCGCCATACACGTTGCTCAACATCACACCGGCATAGAGATCGACTTGCCCGACCGGCCGATAGTCGACAAGGAGCGACAGGGCGTCCTGGCTGCCGGCGCACTTGCCGCTGCTAATGAAGGCGCGCGTCCCCGTGCAGGCTGCCGACGCCGCATAGCCGTAGGGGATGCCTTTGATCGTCCCGGTGTTCCAGCTGAAGTTATAGTCGTTCTGAGTTTGGTAATAGAAGCCCATCGCCAGGTCGAGGTTGCTCCAGATCGACCACTTGAAGCCGGTCCAGATCGTGTTGTTGATGCGGTTGATCGGATAGGCGGGAGAAGCGTAGGCGCCATTGTTGAGGAAAGCCGTGGAGGTCACGCCGCCTGAGGGAACAAAGATACCGTTGGCGATGGTCGAGAAGCCATCGGCGTAGGCGTCGGAGGGGTCGCCCAAATTGGCGTAAAGGTATCCGCCGTAGAACGTCAGGGTGTTCCACCTGTACTTGGCGACCAGCTCGAGGCCGAAGTTGTTCGACAGCGTCGCTTTCAGAATATCGTTGGGGTTGAAATATTCGCTCTGCCCGTAGATATTTTTCTGAACGATGAACCAGTTGCTTCCGACATCCTTGATGCTCGTTGGGGACAGCCAAGGGTTGACGCCATAGGTCGAAAGCGACACGGCGTTCCGCGCATAACTGACTACGCCGTCGAGCGACAGCGGTCCGAAATCGACGCCGAGCTGGCCCTGATATTGATTGGAGACGGCATTGTCCCAGTCATAGCCGCCGACCGTCGCCTGGCCTGCAGCGCGGAAATTCTGATAGTTCAACCGGTAGGTGACGGCCGTCGAGCGCGCGGTCTCGGTGTCGCCGAACCCGGGGAACGCATTCGAGAAGCCGATCAGCGAGAACGCGATCGAGGCGACCGGATCATAAGCCGTCTCGACGTCATAGGAGAGCGCGTTGGTGCGGCCGAAGGTGAGCGCGCCGTAGGTCGGGTTGCTGACGCCGATAAAGGCCTGCGTGTTGTCCCATTGGCCGGCCCGGCTCCCATCGAAGCTCGTCGTCTGCCACGGGAACGTGCTCGCCGGGCGCAGGTTCTGGTCGGCCAGCGACCGCGGGCCATTGGAGAGCATTCCCGAATAGGGGTTGACGGCCGCTTCCAGGACGCCGATCAGCGACCAGCCGTACGGGAGGATGTCCTCTTTCATCTTGAGACCGATGAAGCTGGTGCTCAGGCCGTTGAAGCCGAACATCGCCCGAGGGCCGTTCGCGCCCTTCTGGATGCCATAAAAGAGCTTGTCGGCGCTTGGATTGAGCTTCGCGCCCTGGCTCAGATAGGTGGCGTTGACGTCGAGCGTGCCATATAGCGTGACGCCGTAAGCGCTGATCGGACAGTCGCTTGCCGACGCGTTCAGCCAGTTCCACAAGCTTGACCAGCAATTTTGTTTGGTGGCTGCGGCGGGGCCTTTGGCCTTGGGCAGATCGGCCGCCTGGGCCATTGCGACGAACCCGACAGTCGCCAAAAGCGCCGAACCAAATTTCATTGCAAGCCCATAGTCCCGACGCGACCGCTGGCCATCGATCTCGGCGCGCTGGACCGCGACCCCATCCCGAAGCCGACTGCGCCTATGATTCGTACGCTGCGCAGGGCAACATTAAAGTTGGATTTATAATATAAAGTCAATCAAATTTATAGACTATTGGCCGGCCAATGTCCGAGGTCCGGCCGCGAGAGAACACGGACGAGGCTCGAAGGCTCGCCGACGGCGCTGCGAAAGTTGCATGATTCCGCACTCAAGCCATTGAAAACAAAGCAACGCACAAATCTGTGCGCGACCATTCGCAGCGTCAAAAGCCAATCGCCAGCGTCCCCCGCATCCGGGGATCGGAGGCGCCGGTCAGCAGGCCGTCCGGAGACCGCGCGATCGTGTTTGCCGAGCCCATCGCCTCGCCTATGACGACCTTGTGCCCCATCGCCTCGAGGAGCCGGACCGTGTCCGCCGAGACGCCGCGCTCGATCCTGAGCTCGTCGGGGTAGAGCTGGTCGTGGGCGCGCGGCGCGTCCTCGGCCTCGGCGACGTTGAGCCCGTGGTCGATCACGTCGACGATGATCTGCAGCACGGTTGTGATGATCCGCGAGCCGCCCGGGCTGCCGGTGACGAGCGCGACCTTGCCGTCCCACAGCACAATGGTCGGACTCATCGACGACAGCGGCCGGCGGTTCGGTCCTGGCGCGTTGGCGTCGCCGCCCATGAGACCATAGGCGTTCGGGACGCCGGGTTTGGCGGCGAAATCGTCGAGCTCGTTGTTGAGCAGCACGCCGGTCCCGTCCGCCACCATCCCCGAGCCGTAGGAAAAATTCAGGGTGTAGGTGTTGGACACCGCATTGCCGTCGGCGTCGACGATCGAGAAATGCGTGGTCTCATTACTCTCGTAGCGCTGCGGCTCGCCGGGCCGAATCTCGGCGGCGGGCGGGGCGCGGTCCGGCAGGATCCGGGCGCGAAGCGCGTTGGCGTAGGCCTTCGAGGTGAGCCCCTTCAAGGGGACTTTGACGAAGTCTGGATCGCCGAGCCAGGCCGCCCGGTCGGCGTAGGCGAGCTTTTCGGCCTCCGCCATCTCGTGCAGCGAGGCGGCGGAATTCAGCCCCTGCGCGGCGAGGTCGTAGCCCTCGAGGATGTTGAGGATCTCGATGATATGGGCGCCGCCGGACGAGGGCGGCGGCATCGAGAGGATCGTGTAGCCGCGGTAGGATCCCGCGACCGGCTCGCGCTCGACGGCGCGGTAGCGGGCGAGGTCGTCCATCGTCATGCGTCCGCCCGCCGCTTGCACGGCGTCGACGATCTTTTGCGCCACCGGGCCGGCGTAGAACCCCGCCCGGCCCTCCGCGGCGATGGTTTCGAGAGTGTCGGCCAAATCGTCGAGGCCGATGTGGTCGCCGACCTTCGGCGCGCTCCCGTCGGGCTTCAGGTAGATGCGCGCGGCGGCCGGATGCTTCGCCAGGACGGGCAGGGCCGGCGGCAGCGAATCGGCGAGGTCGTCGTCCACCGTGAGCCCCCCACGGGCCAGCGCAATCGCGGGCGCGACGAGTTCGGCGAAGGTGAACTTCCCCGAGCCGTACTTGCGCCAGGCGAGTTCGAGGCCCGCCACCGTACCCGGCACGCCGACAGCCAGACCCGACCAGCGCGACTTGAACGGATCGGCCGCGCCGTTGGCGTCGAGGAACACGTCCTTGGCGGTGGCCGCCGGCGCCGCCTCGCGATAGTCGATGGCGACGGTCCTTCCGAGATTGGCGCGGTGGATCAGCATGAAGCCGCCGCCGCCGATGTTGCCTGCACGAGGCAGGGTGACCGCGAGCGCGAAGCCGACCGCCACCGCCGCATCGACAGCGTTGCCGCCGAGGCGCAGCACATCCCGGCCGACGCGGGAGGCGGCCGCTTCCTGCGTGACCACCATGCCGTGCCGTGCAACGATCGGAAGCGCGGTCGCAAAGTTGCCGATGACCGGTTGCGGGTCGGCGAGGGCGACCGCGGGCGCGAGACAAAGGGCGAAGACAGTCAGGCGAACGGATCTCAGCACATCGGCTCCTACTGTGGCGTCATTCTGGCGGCGCGCTGCGACAGGGCCGAGCGCTGGCTATGCAAACGCGCCTAGCCAATATCCATGACGCAATTGCGAGCAAGGCGAGGCGCGAGCCTGCGCATGTCGGCCGGCGAAATCGCGACGCAGCCGGCGGTCGGCGTCAGGCCGGGCCGGGCGAGGTGGAAGAAGATCGCGCTGCCCCTCTGCTTGGCGCGGCGCGAGAAGTTCTGGTCGAGCACGAACACCACGTCATAAAGGCGGTCCTCGCGCCACATCCGGTCGGTGCAGTCGGCGGCCGGCAGGCGGACCGGGCGATTGTAGCGCGGGCTCCCCGGGTCCTCGCACCATCCCTGGTCGGGCCGCATGGGCCTTAGCGGAACGCTTCCGCCCGGGCGGCTCCCGCGGTCCGGGCGGTAGTAGGCCCAGAGCAGCGCAAACCGTCCCGCCGGCGTGGCCCCGTCGCCCTCGCGCTTCAGCCGCACGATGCCCGCCGGACCCAGCGCGCAGGGCATGCGAAACGGGCCTGCGGTCAGCCAGCCGCGCGCCCGGTCGCCAGCGCGGGAGCGGACGCGAAGCCGGGCGAGCGCGCGCGTCATGGCTCGTTCCTCCAAAGGTTTCGTTGCGGCGTCCTCATCGCGCGAACGTGAGACCGTCGGCGCCGGCTCCTCGCGTCGATTTGATCGTCGTCTGCCCGAATCCGCCATAGTTCCTGATACAGGTTAGGGAACCGCCCAGACAAACGGAGGCGCAGCGTCATGGCCGCATTGACAGTTAACGGACGGCGAACGACGCTCGACGTCGAGCCCGACATGCCGCTCCTCTGGGCGCTGCGCGACGAGCTTGGCCTCGTCGGCACGAAATTCGGCTGCGGCGCGGGCCTTTGCGGAGCCTGCACTGTCATCATCGACGGTGAAGCGGTGCGCTCGTGTCAGACGCCGGTGAGCGCCGCCGACGGAAAGACCGTGCTTACGATCGAGGGTCTGGGCGAAAAGGGGCTTCACGCCGTCCAAAGGGCCTGGATCGAGGCCGATGCGCCGCAATGCGGCTATTGCCAGTCGGGCCAGGTTCTGGCGGCGGTCGCGCTGCTGGCGAAGAACCCGAGCCCGAGCGACGCCGACATCGACTCGGAGATGACCAACATCTGCCGGTGCGGAACCTATCCGCGGATGCGGGCGGCCGTTCATCGCGCCGCCGAACTGATGAAGATCTGACGGAGGCGCGCCATGACCATCGCTTTCACCCGCCGCGCCGTCGTCCAGGCGGCTCTTTCCGCCGCCGGCGGACTCGCCGTCGCCGCGTTCGTTCCCGGATGGGCCGTGGCGGGGGCCGCCGCGTCCGGCGAGCCCTGGGGGTCCGACGCCGCTTTTGGTTCTGAAATCGGCGCTTTCGTCGTGGTCGAGCCGGACAACACAGTCGTCCTGCGCGTCGCCAAGTCCGAAATGGGCCAGGGCGTCCTGACGTCGCTGGCCATGATCCTCGCCGAAGAGCTGATGTGCGACGTCTCCAAGGTGCGGGTCGAATACGCCTCCGCCCACCGCAACCTGGCGGACCATAATATCTACCAGTCAATGGGGACGGGCGGCTCGTCGTCGGTGCGGCGCTCGCGCGTTTTCCTCCAGCAGGCGGGCGCGTCGGCGCGCGAGCGGCTGATCGCCGCGGCCGCCATGCGTTGGGGCGTAGCGCCCGCGACTTGCGCCGCCGCAGGCGGGATCGTCCGGCACGACGCCTCCGGACGCGAAGCGACCTACGGCGAGCTCGCCCCCGAGGCGGCCCAGACCCGGCTCGCGGCCGAGCCGGCGATCAAGACGCCGGAACATTTCAAGCTGATCGGCCTCCCCCTGAAGCGCTTCGATACGCCGCTCAAGGTTACGGGCGCGGCGCGGTTCGGCATCGACGTGAAGCTGCCGCGGATGGTCTATGCCGCCGTGGCTAATTGCCCGGTATTCGGCGGCGCGCTCAAGTCCTATGACGCCTCCAAGGTCGCCGGGCGGCGGGGCGTCCTCGCCGTCCTGCCAGTCACCAATGGCGTCGCGGTCGCGGCCGATAATTTCTGGCGCGCCAAGCAGGCGCTGGCCGCCCTGCCGGTCGAATGGGATTTCGGGCCCGCCGGCTCGACCGACAGCGCTGAGTTTCGCGCCGAATATCGCGCCGCGCTCGACGGACCGATGGCGGACGGCGGCGGCCATGGCGACGCCGCCGCCGCCTTCGCGTCGCCCGCAAGGCGCGTCGAGGCGGTCTATGAAGTTCCGTACCTCGCCCATGCGCCGATGGAGCCCTTGAATGCGACGGCCCATTGGACGCCGGACCGGATCGACGTCTGGATGGGGACGCAGGCCCCGGAGTTCGCGATCGAGCTTGCCGCCAAAGCTGGCGGCGTGGACCCGCTGAATGTGTTCGTCCACAATTGCTTCCTCGGCGGCGGCTTCGGTCGCCGGGCGGTCAATGACGAACTGACCCAGGCGGTCGAAGTCTCGAAGGCGCTGGCGCGCCCTGCCAAGGTCCTCTGGACGCGAGAAGAGGACATTCGCTCCGATCGCTACCGGCCGCAGGCGGCGCTGAGGATGCGGGCGGCGCTCAAGGACGACGGTTCGCCCGCGGGCTTCGAGTTCGCCACCGCGGTCGGCTCGATCACCCGCTCGCTCGGCTGGGGCAAGGTCGAGAACGGCGTCGAACGGCAGGCGATCGAGGGTCTCGCCAACTGTCCCTATAGCGCCGACGCCCTCAAGGTGCTGGTGA
Organism: uncultured Alphaproteobacteria bacterium; assembly: GCA_963770035.1. Taxonomy (GTDB): domain Bacteria; phylum Pseudomonadota; class Alphaproteobacteria; order Rhizobiales; family Beijerinckiaceae; genus Roseiarcus. Next base: position 169,730 of record CAVYON010000020.1, read on the forward strand.
ATCTGAAGAACACCCACGTGCCGGTGATGTTCTGGCGCTCGGTCGGCTCGTCGCAGAACGCCTTCGCCGTCGAAAGCTTCATCGACGAGGTCGCCCACGAGGTCCGCCAGGACCCGCTGGATTACCGGCGCGCGCTGCTCAAGGATCGGCCCGACTTTCTCGCCGTGCTCGACGCGCTGGCGCAGAAGGGCGATTGGGGCAAGCCGCTGCCCAAGGATGCCGGACGCGGCCTCGCCATCCACGAGAGCTTCGGCACGATCGTCGGCGAGATCGTCGAAGTTACGGTCAAGGACGGCGACGTCAAGGTGCAGCGGGTGGTCGCCTGCGTCGACTGCGGCCACCTGGTCAATCCGCTGACTGCCGCCATGCAGATCGAGAGCGCGGTGCTGTACGGCCTGACCGCCGCCCTGTTCGGCGAGATCACCATCAAGGACGGGCGGGTGGAGCAGGGGAATTTCGACACCTACCCGATCGCCCGGATGGCCGACGCGCCGGTGATCGAGACGCACTTTGTCCTGTCGGGCGGCGAGAAATGGGGCGGCCTTGGCGAACCCGGGACCCCGCCGATCGCGCCGGCGGTCGCGAACGCGATCTTCGCCCTGACCGGCAAGCGCGTTCGCTCGCTGCCGCTAAAGAACGCCGCGCTTGGGGTATAGGCCGCTGTAGACGCGGTCGATAGCCCGTCGAGAGACGGGCGTCCTTCTGGACGACCTATGGACCGCGTCCCGCGCTCGGCTATAGCCGCTATCCGCCCGCCAGCAGCGCTTTGACGATCGCGCTCGCCTTGGCGAAGTCCATCTGGCCGGCGTGCGCCTCCTTCAGCGCGCTGACCACTCTTCCCATGTCCTTGACGGTCGCGGCGCCGGTCGCGGCGATGGCGGCCTTGGCGGCGGCGGTCACTTCCTCTTCGCTCATCTGCCTGGGCAGGAATTCGCTGATCACCGCGACCTCGGCGTTCTCCTGGGCCGCGAGTTCCGCCCGGCCGGCCTCGGCGTAGATCGCAGCCGACTCCTGGCGCGACTTGAGCATCTTGGTGAGCAACGCCAGTTCGTCGGAGCGGCTGACGATCTTGCCTGCCCCGCGCGCCTCGATCTCCCGATCCTTCAGCGCCGCCATGATGAGGCGGAGCGCGCCGACCCGAACCTTGTCGCCGGCCTTCATCGCCTCTTTCATCTGCGTGCTGACGATGTCGCGTAGCGGCTGAGAGTCAGCCATGTTTTCGCCTCGAAATGTTATCGGGCGCGTCGCTTGACGCGCCGGTTGGCGGGCGCTTAAGCACAGCCGCATGGCAAGCGCAACACTCTCCCCATCCCAGGCCCTGCCGGACGACGGGTTCGCTCCCGGCTGGCGGCCGCGCGTCGCCACCGGCGTTCTGGTGCTGGCGAACGGCGAGGTGATCGAAGGCTTTGGCGTCGGCGCGGCCGGCTCGGCCGTCGGCGAGGTCTGCTTCAACACGGCGATGACCGGCTATCAGGAGATCCTGACCGATCCCTCCTACGCCGCCCAGATCATCACCTTCACGTTTCCCCATATCGGTATCGTCGGCGTCAATGCCGACGATATTGAGGTCGTCAACGGGGCCGCCGCGACCGCCGCGGTCGGGGCGGTGTTCCGCGCCGATCTCGGCGAGCCGTCCAACTTCCGCGCCCGCGGGCGGCTCGACGCTTGGTTGAAGAGCCGCGGCGTGGTCGGGCTCGCCGGGGTCGACACCCGGGCGCTGACGACCCTGATCCGCAAGACCGGCATGCCGAACGCCGTCATCGCCCATGCGCCCGACGGCGTCTTCGACCTCGACGCCCTGCGCGCTGAGGCCCGGCGCTGGCCCGGCATCGACGGCATGGACCTCGTGCCGCAGGTCGGGACGACGCAGCGCTACGACTGGGATGAGACGAGCTGGACGCTGGAGCATGGCTACGGCCGGCGGAGCGAGACGCGGTTCCACGTCGTCGCCGTAGACTACGGGGTGAAGCGCAACATCCTGCGCCTGCTCAACGACTGCGGCTGCTCGGTCACCGTCGTGCCGGCGACGGCGACGGCCGACGAGATTTTGGCGCTGAAGCCCGACGGGGTCTTTCTGTCCAACGGTCCGGGCGATCCGGCCGAGACCGGCAAGTACGCCGTCCCGACCATCCAGGCGCTGCTCGAGACCAGGACGCCGGTGTTCGGCATCTGCCTCGGCCACCAGCTCCTCGGGATCGCGGTCGGCGGCCGGACGATCAAGATGCCGCAGGGCCACCATGGCGCCAACCATCCGGTCAAGGACTTCACCACCGGCAAGGTCGAGATCGTGTCGATGAACCACGGCTTCGCCGTCGACCGCGAGAGCCTGCCGGGCAATGTCACGGAGACCCACGTCTCGCTGTTCGACGGCTCGAACTGCGGCATGACGCTGACCGACCGCCCGGCCTTCTCGGTGCAGTACCACCCGGAGGCCTCACCCGGGCCGCGCGACAGCCACTACCTCTTCCGCCGCTTCGTCGGCCTCATGGAGGCGGCCAAGGCGGGGAAGGCGACGACGGCCGCCTGAGCGGCGCGGTCGCGGGAGGGCTGGGTCGCCGCCCGGGTCCCAAAGCGCCCCGTCGGCTGAGGAGGGCGAGGTGCGCACAGATTCGTCGGCGAGGCCGATTTCAAGGACTTAGGCGCCAAAACGTGCAACTTTTGCGCGCGCCAAGGGAGGGAAGCCGCTGCAGGTGCAGCCTATTATACAATAGATATCGGTTATATTGCCGCGGCGCTGGGAAATTGCGGTTCAACTGGCGGCATACGCTTCTTTAGCACTTTCTGATTAGTTCTTTTTGGTGATCCCGCGGGTCACCGAATGGGAGCGCGATTCGAGGCAGCCAGCATGCCCGACTTTCTTGGAACCGCGATAACGGGACATATGGCTTGGCGGAGCCGCTTGTTGACCGCAATTCAAGACAGGAACCCGCCGGATCCCGCTGGCGTTCGGTCCGACTGCAATTGCGCCCTTGGCAAATGGCTTTACGGGGAGGGGAGGCAACATTCTCAAAGAAGAGAATACACCTGTGTTCTGGAGGAGCACAAGGAATTCCATAGAATCGCTGCTTCAGTCATTGACTGTATTATTGCTAATAAACTCGACGAAGCAAAGAGTTCTGTTGAAAATGGCGCGTTTAGACACCAGTCAAGAATAGTTATAATGGTCATTGACAATCTTCGCAGTGTATTATCTGGTAAGCCGCCAAAAAAAGTGAACTTAATAAATAATATAAAGATCAGTAGAAAGCTAGAATATGGTATTGGAGTGGTAGTTTCCCTCCTAATATCGGCCGACCTATTCCTTATTTTCAAAATCAGAAGCGCAGGATACGGGTCAGACCAAGCCGTAACACTTCAGATAGCGGCAGCTCTCGGCGCCGCCGCCATCGCCATGTCTTTGGTCGTCTTGGGTTGGTGGATCCATAGCCATATCATCGCGCCGGTCATTGAGCTCACGCGAACAATACTGGCGCTCGAGAGGGGGGACGAATCGGTCGAGGCGCCGACGTTGTGGCGACAGGATGAGATCGGCGAATTGGCCGAAGCCGTGCAGGCCTTCAAGGCGGGCGCATCGGAAAAACGTCGCGCCGACGCGGAATCCGCCGCCCATCGCGCCGCCGCAGAGGCCGAGCGAGAGCGAACGGAGGCGCAACGCCGCCAAAGCGAGGCTGAGCAGACAGAGGTGGTCAACACGCTGGCCGACAGCCTCGGAAATGTGGCGAAAGGGGATCTGACGACCCGCATCGAGGTGGAGTTCAAGGGCCGCTATCAACAAGTCAAGACGGATTTCAATGCGGCCATCGCTCGGCTCGAGGAAACGATGCAGGCCGTGACTGACAGCACGAGGGAGATCCGCGCGGGGACGCAACAGTTGTCGACGGCGGCCGACGACCTGTCGCAGCGCACCGAGCAGCAAGCCTCCAGTCTCGAACAGACCTCCGCGGCGCTGGAGGAAATCACCGGGACGGTGCGAACATCCGCCGAAGGGGCGGCCCACGCTCGTGACGTGGTCGCCTCGGCCGACAAGGAATCCAAGAGCAGTTCGCTTGTCGTTCGCGAGGCGGTCGGCGCTATGGACGGCATCGCGAAATCGGCGAGGCAGATCAACCAGATTATCGGCGTGATCGATGAGATCGCGTTCCAGACCAATCTGCTCGCCCTGAACGCCGGCGTCGAAGCCGCGCGCGCCGGCGAGGCGGGCCGGGGTTTTGCCGTGGTCGCCTCGGAAGTGCGCGCGCTCGCCCAGCGCTCGGCCGAAGCCGCCAAGGAAATCAAGGCGCTGATTTCCACGTCGACGGCCGAGGTCGACCACGGAGTGAAGCTCGTCGGCGACACCGGCAAGTCGATCGAGCGGATGATGGGGCAGGTGAGCGAGCTCAGCGGCGTCGTCGGCGCGATCGCCACGGGAGCCACGGAGCAGGCGGCGCAGCTCGGCGAAGTCAACATCGCCACAAACCAGATGGACCAGATGACACAGCAGAATGCGGCGATGGTCGAGGAGTTGACTGCGGCGACCCATTCGCTCTTCCAAGAGACCGAGCGCCTGTCGAGCCTGATCGGCCAATTCCAGCTCGGCCGAACGGGCGACAGCGGCTCCCTCCGCCGCAAGTTGCAAGACGTTGCGCCGCATGCCTTCTGCCAGCCGGCGCAAGCCCATGATCGTTCCACGGCGGAGCCACGCCTGGCGGCAAGCACCCCACGCCCCGAGGCGCTGAAGCCGGCAGCGCGACCGGCGCGGCTGGCTTCGACGGCGGCGTGACGGGGGCTGTTGGCGCGCCGCACATGGCGCCCGCCCGCTTGCGTTGGGCGGGAGGAACGCCGGCGTCGGTTTTCACTTTCGGGCCCTCATCCGTCGCCTTCGGCGACACCTTCTCCCCGAGGGGGAAGGGGCGCCTGAGGCTTTTGGGCCTATTCCTTTCAACACCCGAGGCTTCTTCTTCAGCCCGTCGCTCGACGGCAGCTTGGAGCTGTTGGAGCTGTCCAGGTTCAGCCGTCGCCGGAGCTCGGCGTTCTCGGCTCGAAGCGCCTCGATCTCGCATCTGAGCGAATCGATCAACTTCACAACTTCGGGCGGAAGAACCATCCGACCCTTAAGTCAGAAGTCCGAGTCCCTGTCTCGCAAAATCCTAGCCCCGCAATCAATCTTGCCTCGGATGTGACATTTCGGACTCACCCCGGCTTGGCAGTTACGTCCAAATGCAAGCGTCGCCTTGGCAGCGAGGCCGGGAAAGCCGGACGGCGTGACAAATATCATTGTGATACAGTTATATTTTCTTTAATTCCATCACGACGGCAGGGAATTGCTGCGCCCTCAGTCCGCGCGGCCCCGTCACGACGCCTTCTCCCCGAGAGAGAACGGGCGCGGCTTCCCCGCCTCCTTAAGGGAAAGGTGAGCGCGAAGCGGCCGGCCGCGGTTTGACCATGGCGGCCTGCTCGGGCCAGGTCGTTGCTCCGACGTCGGCGACAAGACGCCTCGAATGAAAAGGCTTGTCAGAAGCCCGAAAATGGATCACTTTCTCAAGTCTTCGGTCCGCCAAATTCGCAACGTCCAGTCAATTTCGTAGCACGAGGTTGGAGCCGATGGGATTCGAAGTCCTTCTTTTCGATAAGACGAAAGGCGAATGGAAGATAAAGGCCGGCGGCGACCGCCCGTTTGACACTGAAACTTACACATCTGTTGTTTCGTTGACGAAGTCGACCAAAAGTTTGCTGGGCGAAAGCCATCTGACATCCTATGACATCAGTGTTGCGACGGGAACACAAAGCAGTACGTATAATCTTTGCCATCTCGTCGGCTTGAATTGCATGGCCACCATGGTTAGAGAATATCTAAACGAAAATATAAACTTGTACCAATTCATCGAAATGACTGGAGCGGTCTACTTCCCATCGAATATGGTTTTGGTCGTTCCCGCTTCCTGCATCGCCTACCTCAGTGACTGGGCGCGGTTCGTTATCGAACAACTCAAGGTCATCACGAAAATACCGCGCAAAGGAATTCTCGTCACCCAGAGTGCGTTGCAGATAAGCGCCGCGGTGGGGATGGCGAACAGGCTGCTCGAGGTGATGAACAACGCGCGCCATAACCTCCGGTACGGCGACCCATCGACAAATAAGAGCATAAGCAGAAATCTTGACCCGCGAACGGCCACCGGCTGGACGATCGAACCTGTTCGAGTTTTGGAGCACATTTTCAGCCGTTACTTCCTTGGCCGTGAGCTTGCTTCGATCGAGACCGCTTACGCGTTCTATACGATCGAGGACTACCGCGCTCTGGCCCCCGATTTTCAAAAACATACGCACGATACGATAGAAAGTCGGTCCGCGAAGCAGCCGAAGCTCATTCAACAGGGGTCGTTTGCGTCGCTTTCCGACCAGGTCGTCGCGCAAACAACCACCGCCGCGCGCAATCCCCTGATGGGAACTCCACACAAGTTTTATTCGCCGCTGCGCAAGAACAGGTGCTGTGGGTTCACCGGCGCCCTGTTGCTGCAATTGATCGGACTGATTGTCATCGTGGGTTATTTGGGGCCAATGTTCGGCATCAGTTTCTTCGGCGGTCCGAACGTCGCGGAGCTCTGAGGCGTCTCGCTCGGCGCCCGGCTTCCTTCCCCCCTCAGGGGACGGTGGACGGATTGATGTGTTGTGCGGGTCAAGGCTGGCGCTTCGCGCCCCCGCCTCCGGCGGCTTCGGCCTTGACCCCGTCCGCCCACCGGTCGTTTTGGCCAGCAAGCGGTCGGCGCGATGCGCCGACCGTCGGCCTCGCGACGTGCTCACGGGGCGGCGCATGCTGGCGGGTTCCAGGTCTGATCGCGCGCGAGCATGGTGTTGAGGATCACGATCAGCTTGCGCATGCAGGCGATGATGGCGACTTTGGGTTCCTTACCCTTGGCGATCAGGCGCTGATAGTAGGCCTTGAGCACTGGGTTGTGTTGGGTGGCGGCGCCCATGACCGGCATGTAGAGCAGATTGCGAAGCTTGCGGCGCCCGCCCTTGATGCAGCGGACGCCTTTGCGGTCGCCGCTGTCGTCGTCGTAGGGCGCGGCCCCGACGAGCGCCGCGGCGGCCTCGTTGCTGATATGTCCGAGCTCGGGCATCCAGGCGATCACGCCGGCGACCGTCTGATCGGCAAGGCCGGGCACGCTCGTGATGAGCTCGGCGCGGCGGGCGAAGCCCGGGTTGGCCTTGATCTTGGCGGCGATCGCGGCGTCGAGCTTGCGCCGCTCGGCCCGCATGACCTTGGCGACCGCGCGCAGCGCGTTGACGACAAGGGACGGGGGCTGATGCTCGCCCTGCTGCTTGGTCCAATCTTCCATGTCTTTGAAGGCGGTTCGCGCCTGAACCAGCCGATCAACCTCCTCGCGCGCGCGATCCTGCGGCTGAGCATGGGCGACGGGAAACGTCTCTCCGAACCAGGCGATCGTCTCGGCGTCGATCCGATCGTTCTTGGCAACCCGTCCGGCCGCCTTGGCGAAATGACGGATCCGCTTCGGATCGACAATGACGACTTCGATCCCGGCCGTGCGCAGGATGTCCGCCCAGCTTCGCTCGTAGCCCCCGCTCGCCTCCATCACCGCGCGGCCAACCCCGTTCGCTCGAACCCACAAAACCAACTCGGCCTCGCCTTCCGGCGTTCTCGGCGCCGTAAAGCGCAGCCCAAGGCATCGAATGCAGGCGTCGACCTTGTTCTTTGCGACATCGAGGCCGACAATGCGTGTCTGCTGTGGCATACTTCCGATCCCTTCCTTGCTCGTACGGGCTCTCACGCCCATGCAACTGTTCGGGTTGAAGGAAGACGCCGGACCTGTCCCTCGCTCATCCTCAGGGTTCGCCTTAGGGTTTCACGGGCTCAGATCCAGCGACGGGCGGCTGCTCCAACAGCCGCCCGTTCGCCCAATATCTCACATTTGGCGGACACAAGGGTCCGCGCCTCAAAGCATCGTCGTGGCGCGGCCCGCGCCCACATCTGGCGCTTCGCGCCGCGTTCTCTTCGAGCGAGAAGGGGGGCGCCATAGCAAGCCGGCCCGGGCAAGGATTGTGTTCAGCACGCCGTCGCAGTTCCGCGGCACTTCGTGGTTCCAGAAGCGCCGCACGGTCCAGCTTTCGCCTGCGATGAAGGCGTCGCGGGCTTCGTCGCGACGGCTCTCGGGCGTGCTGCGATCCGTCCACTTCGACTATCATCCGCGCGACAACGCAGAGGAAATCGACGACAAAGGGTCCGACCGGCACTTGCCGGCGGAACTTGAGGCCGCCCAGGCGCCGGTCGCGCAGCAGCCGCCATAGCCGTTGCTCGGACTCGGTCGGCGAGCCGCGCGTGGTTCTCGCCCGCTTGCGCTGGGCGGTAGGAATGCCAAAATCGGTTTTCACGTCCGGGCCCTCATCCGTCGCCTTCGGCGACACCTTCTCCCCGGAGGGAGAAGGGGGTGCCTGACGCTTTTGGCCTTTTCTCTCATGCCAGAGAAGGCGATACTCCCCTTCCCCCTCCGGGGGAAGGTGGATGCGCGAAGCGCGGCCGGATGAGGGTCTGCCTCAGCCCGCGCGGCCGGGCCCTTCCACCATGCTGTACAGCGTCCGCGCCTCGGGCGCCGGTCCCCGGCGCGCGCCGAGCGCCTCGACCTTGACCGCCATCCACCTCGGCCCCTGAGCGAAGCTCACCACGTCGCCGGGGCGGAGCGAGCGGCTGGGCTTGTCGAGCGGGGCTCGGGCGGGGCCGCGGGCGAGACGGACGCCGCCTTCCGCAATGGTGCGCGCAGCGAGGCTCCGCGTCTTGAAGAAACGGGCGCGCCAGAGCCAGACGTCGGCGCGGCAGGTGTCGAAGGCTTCGTTCAAGCGGTCGTCCTTGGTGCGGCGGGGGAGGAACGATGGCGCGGACGGCGTCGCCGCCGCTTTTGAGCCGCTGCAGGCGGAGGATCGGCAGCGCGCGCGGGAGCAGGCCCTGGCGTCGCCGGCGCCAGGGCGGGCGCCGTTCGGGCGGAGACGGGCGGCCGCGGCGCGAACGGTCTGCGGCGCCAGAGGCTCGCCTCGGCGGCCTCGGTTGTCTTGACCCGGACGAAGCCTAGGCTGCGCAGGATCGTGTCGGCTTGGGCCCCCGTCCAGCCGACCGCCGCGAGCACTGCCGGCGTCAGTTCTATGAGGTCCGGCCGCACTCCCGACGGCGCCGCCCGCGCCATCGCGTCGAATTTTTCCAGGGCGAGGACCGGAATCGCCAGGCCTCCGACGGCGGCGAGGCCGCGCAGGCTCAAGGCCTCCGTCGGCGGCGCGGGCGACGGCAGGACGCTCAGCTTTCCCGGCGCGGGGCGCCAACGCGGCGCCTTGAGATGCGCGAACACGGCCCCGATCGCCAGCGCCTCGGCGGTCAAGAGGGCCGGCAGGTAGAGTGAGAAGGCGCCGAACCGCACGCCGAAGCCCTTAAGAATGCGCCGCTCGCTGCGGCTCAGCGCCCGGACATGCTCGTCGGCGGCGCGCCGGTCGAGCACGCCGAACCGCTCGACGAGCTGGTAGGCGACGCCGCGCGCGAGGCCCCTCAGGCGGCCGTCGGCGATCGCTTCGGTCAAGTGCTTCAACGGCGCCAAGCGGCGGCTCGCCTCCGAGGCGACGAACGCTTCCAGACGACGGGCTGCGCGCTCGCGCGCCGCGTCGTTGCCGAATTCGCCGATCAGGCGCACGCGCGGCTTGAACGGAGCGCCGCCGGCGATCTCACCGGCCGCGATCCCGCGCCAGGCGACCACACCGTCCTCGCCGAGCGCGAAAGCCTCGTCGGTCTCGCTGGCGAGCTCGCCGAGCCGCCGCGCCACCTCGGGCCCCACCGCCCGCTCGACCGCGCCGCGCAAGGCGCGGGCCTCGAGCGCCGTGTCGGCGCGGGCCGGCTCGAAATGGACGCCGGTCAGGCGGCCGACGACATGGCCCTCGACCGTCACCTCGCCGTCGGCGGCGATGCCGCCGAGGATCGGGTCCTGCGCGCTCATGCAGCGACCGCAGCAGGGTGCTGGTGCGCCGGTCGACGAACCGTTGCATCAGCGACTGATGCAAGGTGTCGGAAAGCCGGTCCTCGAGCGCGCGGGCGCGGCCCTGCCAGCCGGCCGGATCGGCGAGCCAGCTCGAACGGTTGGCGATATAGGCGAGCGTGCGCACGCGGGCGAGGCGACTCTGCAGCGCGTCGATGTCGCCATCGGCGCGGTCGAGCGCCGCGAACTGGCCCTGCATCCAGTCTTCCGGCACGCGCCGGTCGCCCTGGGTCAGGTGCTCGAACAGGGCGCCGATCAGCCTAGCGTGTTCCTCCTGCGTGGTCTTGCGGAAGTCGGGGGTCTGGCAGGCCTCCCACAGACGCTTGAGATTCGCCCGGTCGCGCGTGCGGCGAACGATAAGCTCTTCGACCGAGAGCTGGCGGAGCGTGACCTCGTCCTGCGCCTCCTCGGAGAGGCTGAGGCCGTGGATCGGGGGCGGCGCGCCGAGCGAGCGCATCAGGCTTTGCAGCGACGAGAAGTCGAGCTCCGGATTGCGCCACTCGGCCCCTTGCACGGCGGGGAAGACATGGCCCTCGACCGCCGCCACGATCTCGGGGTCGACGTCAGCGGCGTCGCCCGTCACCCCGAAGGCGCCGTCGCGGCGGAAGCGGCCAGCGCGTCCGGCGATCTGGCCGATCTCCTGCGAATGGAGGTTGCGGGTGCGACGGCCGTCGAACTTGCGCAGGCCCGCGAAGGCGACGTGGTCGACGTCCATGTTGAGGCCCATGCCGATGGCGTCGGTCGCCACCAGGAAGTCGACCTCGCCCGACTGGAAGAGCCCGACCTGGGCGTTGCGGGTGCGGGGCGAGAGCGAGCCCATCACCACCGCCGCCCCGCCGCGCTGCCGGCGGATCAGCTCGGCGATGGCGTAGACCGCGTCGGCCGAGAAGGCGACGACGGCGCTGCGCCGGGGCAGGCGGGTGAGCTTCTTCGGGCCGGCGTAGCTCAGCGTCGACAGGCGCTCGCGGAACTGGATCTCGGCCCCGGGGCAGCAGGCGGCGGATCAGCGGGACCATGGTCGCCGCGCCGAGCAGCATCGTCTCGGACGACGCCGCGGGCGTGCAGCAGGCGGTGGGTGAAGACATGGCCGCGCTCCGGATCGGCGCAGAGCTGGATCTCGTCGACGGCCAGGAATTCGACCTTGCGGTCGAGCGGCATCGCCTCGACCGTGCAGACGAAATATTGCGGGTGGGCGGGGACGATCTTCTCCTCGCCGGTGATCAGGGCGACGCACTTCGCCCCGCGCGCCTTCACGATTCGGTCGTAGATCTCCCGCGCCAGCAGGCGCAGCGGCAGGCCGATCATGCCGGAGGAGTGGGCCAACATGCGCTCGACCGCGAGATGGGTCTTGCCGGTGTTGGTCGGACCGAGAACGGCGACCAGACGCGAGCGCTGTAAGTCGTTCATGATTCGAAATGTGGAGCAGGAACTGAGTTCGCCGCAAGTTCTTGTATCTGTCATATTTTCCGTTTCGTCATGGAACCGTCGCATGGGAGCGGGCTGTAGGGCGCGGTCGGCGACCGCGCCGCCGCCTTGTCGGGGCGCGGTCGGTGACCGCGCCGGCGCGCTCGCGCTTAAGCGCGCCTACAAAGCGCGGCGCTCTTGCGGCGCAAGCTCAACTGCGTCACGTTCCGGCGACGACCACGGAAGGGAGGGGGGCGCATGCGTTTCGGTCAGGTCGAGGGAACCGACATTCTCGTTCTCGATCCCCGGTTCCGGCGGATGTTCGCCGGCTATGTGCGGGTCGAGCGGCTGTGGACAGGCGCGGGGTGGAGCGAGGGGCCGGTCTGGTTTCCGGCGGGCCGCTATCTCGTCTGGTCCGACATCCCCTTGAACCGCATGCTGCGCTGGTGCGAGGAATCGGGCGAGGTTTCGGTGTTTCGCGCCCCCTCCAACAATTCCAACGGCAACACCATCGACAACCAGGGCCGGCTCGTCACCTGCGAACATTTGACGCGCCGGGTGACGCGCACCGAGATCGACGGCTCGATCACGGCGGTCGCCGATCGCTGGCAGGGCAAGCGGCTCAACTCGCCCAACGACGTCGTGGTCAAGTCGGACGATTCGATCTGGTTCACCGACCCGGCCTACGGCATCGAAACCGACAACGAGGGCGAGCGCGGCGAGCCGGAAATCGACGGCTGCCACGTCTATCGGGTCGACCCGAGGCGGGGCGGTCGAGCGCGTGATCGACGAAATGGTGCGGCCAAACGGCCTCGCCTTCTCGCCCGATGAGCGCTTTCTCTACGTGGCCGACACCGGAGCGACCCACAAGGAAAACGGTCCGCGCCACATCCGGCGCTTTGCGGTCGCGGCCGACGGCCGGAGCCTATCCGGCGGCGAGGTGTTCGCCGAATCGAACGCGGGGCTGTTCGACGGCTTTCGCGTCGATCGCGAGGGCAGGGTGTGGACGAGTTGCGACGATGGCGTTGAGTGCTACGACCCGGACGGGACACTGATCGGCAAGATCCTGGTTCCGGAGTGCGTTGCGAACGTCACTTTCGGTGGGGCGAAGCGCAACCGCCTGTTCATTTGCGGCACGACGTCGCTCTATTCGGTCATGCTGATGACCAATGGCAGCCGGCTCGGCTGAAAGGCGCCGAGCGGTCTTGATGTGGTCAAATGCGGCTTTTAGAGCATGGTTCTGATCGAGTCGCGCCGAAGGCCCTCATCCGGCCCTTCGGGCCCCTTCCCCCCGGGGGAAGGGACCCCCTCTCCCTCCGGGAGAGGGATGCCGCGAAGCGGCAGGGTGAGGGTTGGCGGCGCGACCCAACGCGATCACGCGCTCGTTTAAAGCAGCGGGCGGCGCGCATGCGCGCGCGTAGCGCGACAAATAGAAGGAGAGGAGCGATCATGGGGGCGACAATCACGTTCAAGCGGCCGGACGGCGGCGAGGCGCATGGGTATTTGGCCAACTCCAACCGCGGCGACGCGCCCGGTCTTGTGGTGATCCAGGAATGGTGGGGCCTGTCTGAGCAGATCAAGGCCATGGTCGACCGGTTCGCGCTGGCGGGCTTCGACGCGCTCGCCCCCGATCTGTTTAAGGGCGTGGTCGTGCCCTATCACGACTCCGAAGCGGCGCAGAAAGAGATGTCGTCGCTCGACTTCATGGATGCGACCTCGCAGACCGTTCGCGGCGCGGCGCAATATCTGAAGCGCAACGGCGCCAAGGTCGGAATTACCGGGTTCTGCATGGGCGGCGCGATCGCGGTGATCGCCGCCGCTCATATCCGCGAGTTCTCGGCCGCGGTCACCTTTTACGGTTTGCCGCCCGCCGATGCGGTCAAGCCCGCAGACGTCAAGATCCCGCTGCAGGGCCATTTCGCCAGCCGGGACGACTGGGTGTCGCCGGCGGCGGTCGACGCTTTCGAGCAGGGGCTCAAGGCCGCGAACAAGGACTTCGAGGTCTTCCGCTACGACGCGGACCACGCCTTCGCCAACGAGCAGAGGGCCTCGGTGCACGACCGGCACGCGGCCGAGCTCGCCTGGGGTCGCGCGATAAAGTTCTTCCGTATGCATCATCTTGGCTTACGCTGAACGCTGAAAGGGAGCGGGTCGATGGATCTGGGCCTCCGGGAACGGATCGTTCTCGTCACCGGAGGCTCGAAGGGCATCGGGCTCGCCTGCGCCGAAGCGTTTCTGATTGAGGGCGCCCGCGTGGCGATCTGCTCGCGGGCGCAGGACAATATCGACCGGGCGCTGGCGGGGCTGCCCGGCGCTGTCGGCTTTGCGGCCAACTGCGCGGACGCCGAAGCCGCCGCAGCGATGATCGAGGCGGTCGAGGTCCGCCTTGGCCCGATCGACGTCCTGGTCAATTCGGCCGGCGCCGCGCGCCGCACCCCGCCTTGCGATCTCGCTCCCCAGGTCTGGCGGGACGCCTTCGACGCAAAGTTCTTTTCCACCATCAACGCGATCGACCCGCTCTGGTGAAACGCATGGCCGCGCGCGGGCGCGGCGTCATCGTCAATGTCATCGGGGCGGGCGGCAAGGTCGCCTCGCCGACCCACATCGCCGGCGGGGCGGCGAACGCCGCCCTGATGCTTGCGACCGCCGGATTGGGCGTAGCCTACGCGGCGAGCGGGGTCCGGATCGTCGGCGTGAGCCCGGGCCTGACGGAGACCGACCGGGTCGCCGAAGGGCTCAAGGCCGACGCGAAGCTTCAGGGCGTCGATCTCGAGGAGGCGCGGCGCCGGGCGGTGGCGAAAATCCCGCTCGGCCGTCTGGCGAGCCCGCGCGAGATCGGCCGATGTCGTGGTTTTCCTCGCCTCGGGGAGGGCGTCCTATGTGACCGGCGCCACCCTTTCGATGGACGGGGCGCAGAACCCCGTGGTGCTGTGAAAGGCCGGAGGCCGCCTTGCCCACGCCCTGGCTTTGCCCGGTGAGCTACGCTATTCACACGGCCCGATGCCGGGTGATACCCTTCGCCAGCTCTGCTGGGGAGGGGGCGCCGCAGGTTGGCGAAAGACGCCCCTCTTTCGACGGGCTGTGGCGACGAACGGGGTGCGGTCCGCGCCGCAACTAGGAATTGAATTGCGCGCCCCATGACTTCGAGTCCTGATCGAGCCTTCCCTGCTTTCCGCGTCCCAACCGGCCGCCCGGCGTCGGCGGGCCGTGGCGCAGGCAGAACCGCGTCGGAGACCCCTTGATGGCCTCGACTACAACCAACGCCGCCTCGTCCTGGCGCGCCCGTTTCCCCGGCGGCGCCGCGCTGCGCCTCGAATTGCTTGTCGTTCTCGCCGTCCTGTCGGCGGTGATGGCGTTCCTGTCGAGCGCCTTTCTCTCCGTCTCCAATATTCTCAACATTCTCCTGTCGACGTCGGTGTTCGGCGTGCTGGCGATCGGCATGACCTTCGTCATCTCGTCAGCCGGCATCGATCTGTCCGTCGGCTCGATCCTGGGGCTTTCGGGCGTGGTCGGCGCGATGTTGACCGCGAACCTCGGCCTGCCGTGGTGGATCGGCATTCTCGGCTGCCTCGCGGCCGGCGCCTTCACCGGCGCCGTCAACGGCTTTCTCATCACCAAGGGCGACATCCCGCCCTTCATCGTCACCCTCGGCATGCTCGGGGTGGCGCGCGGTTTCGCCCTGGTGCTGAGCGACGGCGTCTCGATCTATGGCCTCGCGCCGGAGATGACCTGGCTCGGACAGGGTCGTCCGTTCGGCGTGCCCGTGCCGGTGATCGTTTTGTTGCTGACCGCGCTCGTCGCCCATGTCGTCCTCGCCCATACCCGCTTGGGCGTCTATGCGCAGGTGATCGGAGACAACGAGGGCGCGGCGCGGGCAATGGGCGTCAGGGTCGAGCGCATGAAGGTGCTGCTCTATACCCTCTCGGGCCTGCTTTCCGGCCTCGCGGGCCTGCTGTTCGCGGCGCGGATCAATTCCGGCGAGCCAACCGCGGGCCTCAACTACGAGCTCACCGCCATCACCGCGACGATCCTCGGCGGCACCAACCTGTTCGGCGGCCGCGGCAGCGTCGCGGGCACGCTGATCGGCGCCCTGATCATGGGCGTCCTGCAGAACGGCCTGAACCTGCTCGCGGTCCGGCCTTTCTATCAGCAGATCGCCATTGGCGCGGTGCTGATCCTCGCGGTCTGGCTCGACCGCATCAACAGCCCGGGAGGCTGGCGGCGATGAGGCTTAACTGCCGATCATTTGCCGCCGTCCTGAGGAGCGTCGCCTGCGGCGACGCGTCTCGAAGGACGTTCCAGGGCGCCAACAGCTGGCCCACTGGATCATCCTTCGACAAGCTCAGGATGAGGGGTGCGGGGAAGCGGCCCTACCTTGGCGGTCACGATGAGCCTTCTCGAACTTCGCGACGTCCGCAAGTCGTTCGGCGCCATCGAAGCGCTGCGCGGCGTCACCTTCTCGGTCGAGGCGGGCGCGGTGGTCGGCCTCGTCGGCGACAACGGCGCCGGCAAGTCGACGCTGATGAAGACGATCACCGGCGTCTACGCCATCGACAGCGGCGACATCCGCTTCGACGGCGATTCGCTCGCCGGCAAGGATCCCGGCGCCATCCGGCAGGCCGGGATCGAAATGATCTATCAGGATCTCGCGCTCGCCCGCATGCGCGACGTCGCCTCCAACATCTTCCTCGGCCGGGAGCTGACGCGCTCCGTTCTCGGGGTGCCTCTGATCGATGCGAAGCGCATGCGCGCGGAGGCCGAGACGATGATCGCGCGGCTCGGCGCGCGCATCCCCTCGGTCACGCAGATGGCCGGCCAGCTCTCGGGCGGACAGCAGCAGTCGGTTGCGATCGCCCGGGCGCTGACCTTCAACCCCAAGCTCGTCATCATGGACGAGCCGACCGCAGCGCTCGCGGTGCGCGAGGTCGAGCACGTGCTCGACCTCATTCGCACCCTGAAGAGCCAGGGCATCGCGGTCATTCTCATCAGCCATCGGCTGACCGACGTGTTCTCGGTCTGCGACCGGATCGTCGTGCTGCGCCAGGGAACGGTGATCGCGGACGATGCGACCCGCGACACCAGCATGAACGCCGTCGTCGCGCATATCGTCGGGGCGACCGACGCCAGCGCCCCGGGGGCGCATCCATGATGCGTTTCCGCATACTCCGTCACCGCTTCGTCGCTTTGCTCACAATGACGGATAACGCTCTTCCTCAGCAACGGAGGCCTCAATGAAGTTCGGCATTTATTACTCGTACTGGGAGCAGGAATGGAGCGCCGACTGCCTGAAATACGTAGAAAAGGTCGCCAAACTCGGGTTCGACATCATCGAGATCGCCGCCCATCATCTCAACAGCTATAGCCCGGCGCATCTCGCCGAAGTCGGCCGGTCCGCGCGCGACAACGGCGTCGCGATCACCGCCGGGCTCGGTCCGTCGCCGCAAAAAAACCTGTCCTCGGCCGATCCGGCGATCAGGAAGGCGGGGCGGGCCTTCTTCGAGCAGACGCTGACCAACCTCGCCAGACTCGATATTCATATCATCGGCGGCGCCCTCCATTCCTACTGGCCGATCGACTATTCGAAGCCGGTCGACAAGGCGGGGGACCGGGCACGAGGCCTCGAGGGCATTTCCAGCCTCGCGGACTTTGCCGCAGATCATGGCGTCACGCTCTGCCTGGAAGTGCTCAACCGGTTTGAGAACCACGTTCTCAACACCGCCGACGAGGGCGTCGCCTTCGTCCGCGAGGTCGGCAAGCCCAACGTCAAGGTGATGCTCGACACCTTCCATATGAACATCGAGGAGGACAGTTTCGGCAAGGCGATCCGCACCGCGGGCCCGCTGCTCGGCCATTTCCATACCGGCGAGAACAACCGCCGCGTCCCCGGCAAGGGCCGGCTGCCGTGGCACGAGATCGGGACGGCGCTCAGCGAGATCGGCTACAGCGGCGCGGTCGTGATGGAGCCGTTCGTCAAAATGGGCGGCGGGGTCGGCAGCGACATCAAGGTCTGGCGCGACCTCAGCGACAACGCCGATGAAGCGCAAATGGACGAGGCTGCGCGACAAGCGCTGGCGTTCTCGCGCTACGTGCTCGGCTGAGAGCAGCGACCTTCGCGGGCGCAACCGCTCCTCCCCCACCCGGACCACGCTTGCGCGCCATCGGGCGCAAGCTCTTGTGGGGGGAATTAGAGGGGGTCGCGCGATACGTTTGCATTTTTGAATACGCCAACTCATTGACGTTGGCGCGACCCCGCACCCTGTCTCGCCCCAGAGGTGAGGCGGGGACGCCAAACGCCGGTGCCGGTCCTTCGGGGTAAACGGACCATTCTGCGACAAACTCGGCTCGGTCCGTAGGAGCCACGTCGGCAGAGCCGTAATGCTCCCTCTTGAGCCGTGGCAGGTGACGGACGTCACAGCGGGCTCTAAAATTATACAATAGGTTGAGGGTTGTCCGTTCCGCACTAGTTTGCCATTGGCCGGAGGACGTCGATGTGTTGGGCGGGGTGTTCATCTGCTATCGCCGGGAGTGACACGGCGGGTTTCGCGGGGCGCATTTACGACCGCCTTGCAAGAAAGCTCGGGCGCGACAACGTCTTCATCGACGTTGACAATATCGCGCCGGGACCTCGACTTCGTCGAGGTGCTGACCGAGCGCGTCGGAAAGTGCGACGCGCTTGTCGCCGTCATTGGCCAAGGCTGGGTTTCGAGCGCCGACAGGGACAACCGGCGTCGGATCGATGACCCTCATGACTTCGTCCGCATCGAGATCGAGGCGGCGCTCGACCGCGGAGTACGGCTCATTCCCGTCCTGGTTGACGGCGCGGCAATGCCGAGACCGGGTGAATTGCCCGACAGTATGAAAAAGCTCTCCCGCCGCCAGGGAGTCGACGTATCCCACGCCCAGTTCGATTCCGACGTGAGGAAGTTGACCCGCGTTCTTTCGTTGCTCGAAGAGGAGCTTCGTCAGCCCGCAGAAGCCGAGCGCGCTGCCCGCGAGGAGCACGAGAAACGAGAGGCCGCCGAGGAAGTCGACAAGGCGGCGGAGGCCCGGCGAGTGGCCGAGGCGGAGTCCGCGCGGCGAGCCGAAGAGGAGCGCCGGGCGAGGGAGGCGGCGGAAGCCGAACGCGCCGCGCGCGAGGAGCGGGAGAAGCAGGAGGCGGCCGAGGCGACGGAAAAGGAGCAGAAGCCAGACGATAAGCCGAGGCGGAAGCCGCGCGGCGAGCGGAGGAGGACCGCCGAGCAAAAGAGGCGGCGGACGCCAAACCCGCCGCGCGTGAGGAGCAAGAGATCGCCTTTGCGGCGGAAATGGCAAATCGGCGAGCGTCGTTGATCGAGGCGGCTCGCCGCGCAGAAGAGGAACGCCGAGCGCGGGAGGCGGCTGAAGCCAAGGCGGCGCGAAGCGCGGAAGAGGGCCGTCGAGCGCAAGAAGCCGCAAACGCTGTTCGTCAGCGCGAGGAGCGGGAGGCCGCGGAGGCTCGACGGCTGGCCGATGCGGAAGCCGCGCGGCAGTTGGAAGAGGAGCGCCGAAAGGAAGCCGCCCTGGCGGAGGCCCAGCAACTGGCCGTAGCGGAAGCCGCAAAAGCAAAGCATCTGCTCGAGGAACGCGAGAGCCGAGAAGTCGCGCGTGCGGCGGAAATGGCAATAAGTCGAGCGGGATGGTTCGAGGCCGCTCGCCGTGTAGATGACGACCGCCGTGCGGGGGAGGCCGCGGAAGCCGAAAGCGTTACGCGAGAGGAATGCGAGAAGCGGGCGGCGCAGCGAGCGAAAGAGGAGCGCGAGCGGCGAAAGCCGGACGCAGCTATGCTGTCAGCCTCAACTTTCGTCCGGTTAACTATCGGAGTCGAGTTAATAGTACTGGTCTCGACCGCCTTAATCTATACGATTTTGCGATGAGTAACTGGTTTCTTTACTTCGTTGAAGTTCTTGGCAACATGCTATCCATATATGCCGTCATTCCCATCGCGATTTTAATTGCGCTTCGTTTCAAGCGAAGCGTTTCCGACTTTCGTATTGCCTATGCCATAAGTTCTGCGTGTTCAATCATTTTAGTTATTGTGATTGCACCGCTATTTTTTTTTGCTTTTCTGGGACAAAAGCTATTTGACATTTCATTATTATTATAAATGGCAATCTTTGACTATATCTTCGCTCGGAGGTGGAATATTTTATTACATTATATACCTAAGCATAGATAATATAATCGATACGTTGCGGCCATCTAAAAAGTACTTGACACTTGCGGGTGTAATTCCATTAATTGTATGCCTCGTCGGAATGGTTATACCTCTGGCGACGGACGCCGATATTTCTAGCATAGAATATTTTATTTTTACTTCTATATTTATTCTGCCCACATTTGCAATCGTTATGACCGGCATTGCAATAGGACTTTGGATTTAATACGCAATCGTTGGCTACGCCACAGAGCGCAAGATTTAATAGTTCAGTACCGGTACGTCTCCGGCTTGAACGGCCCCGCCTCCGGCAGGCCGAGGTACTTGGCCTGCTCGGGCGTCATCTTGGTCAGCTTCGCGCCGACCTTGGCGAGGTGAAGCGAGGCGACCTTCTCGTCGAGGCGCTTGGGCAGGGTGTAGACCTGCTTTGCGTACTGGCCGGGCTTGGTGAAGATCTCGATCTGGGCGAGCGTCTGGTTGGTGAACGAGGCCGACATCACGAACGACGGATGGCCGGTCGCGTTGCCCAGGTTCACGAGCCGCCCCTCGGACAGGAGGATGATCTTCTTGCCGTCGGGGAACTCGATCTCGTCGACCTGAGGCTTGACGTTGTTCCACTTGTAATTGCGCAGGCTCGCGACCTGGATCTCCGAGTCGAAGTGGCCGATATTGCAGACGATCGCGCGGTCGCGCATGGCGCGCATGTGATCGAGGGTGATGACGTCGACGTTGCCGGTGGCGGTGACGAAGATGTCGGCGCGCGGCGCCGCGTCGTCCATCGTCACGACTTCGTAGCCTTCCATCGCCGCCTGCAGCGCGCAGATCGGATCGACCTCCGACACCATGACCCGGCAGCCGGCGTTGCGAAGCGAGGCGGCCGAGCCCTTGCCGACGTCGCCGAAGCCCGCGACCATCGCGACCTTGCCGGCCATCATCACGTCGGTGCCGCGGCGGATGCCGTCGACCAGCGACTCGCGGCAGCCGTACAGGTTGTCGAACTTCGACTTGGTGACGCTGTCGTTGACGTTGATCGCCGGCCACAGAAGCTTGCCCTCCTTGGCCATGATGTAAAGGCGATGGACGCCGGTCGTCGTCTCCTCGGTGACGCCGCGGATCGATTCCGCATTCTTGGCGTACCAGCCGGGCTTCGTCTTCAGCCGCGCCTTGATCGCGGCGAACAGCACCTCTTCCTCCTCGTTGCTCGCCTTGTCGAGGAAGGCCGCGTCGCCCTGCTCGGCGCGCAGGCCCAGATGGATCAGCAGCGTCGCGTCGCCGCCGTCGTCGAGGATCATGTTGGGCGCGCCGCCGTCGCCCCATTCGAAGATGCGGTGGGTATAGTCCCAATAGTCCTTCAGGCTCTCGCCCTTGATGGCGAACACCGGGGTGCCGGTCGCGGCTATGGCGGCGGCGGCGTGGTCCTGGGTCGAATAGATGTTGCACGAGGCCCAGCGGACGTCGGCGCCGAGCGCCTTCAAGGTCTCGATCAGAACTGCTGTCTGAATGGTCATGTGGAGGGAGCCCGCGATGCGCGCGCCCTTGAGCGGCTGCGCCGCCGCATATTCCGTGCGCGTGGCCATCAGGCCCGGCATCTCGGTCTCGGCGATGGCGATCTCCTTGCGCCCGAAGGCGGCAAGGCCGATGTCGGCGACGGCATAGTCGGCGGCTTTGGTCATTGCGTCTCATATCCCGGTTGTGGTTCAGCGATCCCTTACCAGCGGCCGGTGCATAGCGCAATAAACATATAAGCAAGTCTTTATATGATCGCGGCGGAACTGGCCGCGCAAGGCGCGCCGTTGGCGAGCATCCACAGAAAGGGCCTGGATGCACTCCCGCAACGCTAATTTCTATGGCATTTGGCGGCATTGGTTTAGCTGGGCGAAGGCGGGCGTCATGCTATAGTCGCCTAGCAAGAAGCGCGCCGCGCTGTCAGAAAGGTCGGTGCGAGCATGTTTCGCGTGAACGGTTGCAAGGGTTTGAGATGGCGCTTTCGGCCAAATTGATGATGCGGCAGGGCCAGACGATGGTCCTCACGCCGCAATTGCTTCAGGCGATCAAGCTGTTGCAGATGCCGAACGTCGAGCTCAGCGCCTTCATCGAGAACGAACTCGCCAGCAATCCGCTGCTCGAGCGCGCCGAGGACCACGAGACCCGCGAGGCCGAACGCCTGGAGGGGCCCCCCGAAGCGGCGGTCCCCGAGGAACGCGCCGAGCCTGGGGACTGGGCGTCCGACTCGCTCGAGACCGATCGCGGTTCGCTGGAGGCCGGCCTTGGGACCGAGGTGGAGAACGCCTTCGATTCCGACCGCAGCGCGCCCGCTTCCGATTTCCGCCCCGGCGAGGGCCTGGCGACGGGCTCCTGGTCCAACGTCGGCGGCGGGGGATCGGAGTCCTCGGGCCTGGCCCCGGATCTCGAGGCTTATGTGTCCGAGAGCGTCTCGCTGCGCGATCACCTCGAGCGGCAGGCCGGCGTCATCCTCGACGATCCGGGCGAGCGGATGATCGGCGCCGCGCTGATCGACGGGCTCGATGAGGCCGGCTATTTCGTCGGATCGCTGGAGGAGGTCGCCGTGCGTCTCGGCGGCGCACCGGCGGCGGTCGAGGCGACGCTCATGAAGCTCCAGGCGCTCGAACCGACCGGCGTATTCGCCCGCAGCCTCGCCGAGTGCCTCGCGCTGCAACTCATCGAGCGCGACCGGTTCGATCCGGCCATGGAGGCGATGATCGCCAACCTTCCGGCGCTGGCGCGCCGCGACTACGCCCTCCTGCGCAAGGTCTGCGGGGTCGACGACGAGGATCTCGCCGACATGATTGCCGAAATCAGGCGCCTCGAGCCGAAGCCGGGCCGCGCCTTCGGCGATCCGCCGGGCGCGCCCGCGATTCCCGACGTTTTCGTCATGGCCGCGCCCGACCGGACGTGGAGAGTCGAACTGAACAGCCAAGCGCTGCCGCGCGTGCTTGTCAACGACGTCTACGCCGCGGTGATCCGGCGAGGCGCGAGCCGCGACGAGGACAGGCAGTACGTTTCGGCCCAGCTCCAGTCGGCAAACTGGCTGACCAAGAGCCTGGAACAGCGCGCGCGCACCATTCTCAATGTCGCGAGCGAGATCGTTCGGCGGCAGGACGCGTTTCTGGTCGAGGGTGTCGCCGCGCTGAAGCCGCTCAATCTGAAGATGATCGGCGAGGCGATCGGCGTCCACGAATCGACCGTCTCGCGCGCCACCGCCCACAAGTTCATCCAGACGCCGCGCGGGCTGTTCGAGATGAAATACTTCTTCACCGCCGCGATCCCTTCGACCGAATTGGGGCAATCTCATTCGGCCGAGGCGGTGCGACAACGTATCCGCCAGATGATCGACGAGGAGGATCCCGACGAGGTGCTGTCCGACGACAGCATTGTCGATCGGCTGCGCAAGGCCGACATCGTCGTCGCCCGCCGCACCGTGGCGAAGTATCGCGACAGCCTCAAGATTCCGTCCTCGGTCGAGCGGCGCAAGCTGAAGACCTCGCCGGTCGGAGCGCTGCGGGCGCGCGGCGACTCGATCCGTGCCGAGGCCTGATCTTGATTTATGGCCGGGAAGCCACATGTTTTTCGGGCAATTGACACGGGAGCGGGAGACTCCTAACGCTAAATTTCGGAGGGCCGCTTGGGCGATGATCCCGACAATTCGGGGGCGAATAGCGCGCGAGCGCGGAGTGAGCGGCCCATAGCCGCGCGTCTCGCCGAGATAACAAGGCCAACAATCGATGACATTGAGAGTATCCGGAAAGAACCTCGATATCGGGGAATCTTTGCGTCAGCACGTGTCGAACAAAGTGGAGGGCATGGTTGCCCGCTACTTCAATGGAACCGTCGGCGGCCACGTGGTGATCGCCCGTGAAGGTTCCGGCTATCGTTCGGATTGCACGCTGTTGCTGAGCTCGGGCGTGAGCCTGCACGCAGAGGGCCGGGCGCATGAGCCTTATCCCTGCTTCGAGCAGGCGGCACAGAAGATTGAGGGCAGGCTCCGGCGCTACAAGCAGCGGCTAAAGGGCCGGGGCGCGCCCGAGACGGCCGGCCCGGCGGAGAGCCCGGTCACCGTCACGAATTACCTCGTCGAAGCGCCGACTGACGACGAAGAGCCCGCCGATGGCTTTAATCCGGTCGTGGTCGCCGAGGGGACGGAGAGGTTGAAGACGCTTTCGGTGGCGTCGGCGGTCGCCGAGCTCGACCTCACAGGCGCGCCTGTGGTCGTTTTCGCCCACGCCGGAAGCGGACGGGTGAACATCGTCTATCGGCGGCGCGACGGAGCGATCGGGTGGATCGATCCGCGTTGAGCGTGAACGCCTGGGGCGGTCGCCGAACCTGCAGGATGGACATGTCGCTATCCGAACTCCTCAAGCCGGACGCCGTCCTGCCCGCATTGCGGGTCAACGGCAAGAAACAGGCGCTTCAGGAGATGAGCGAGCGCGCCGCGGCGGTATCCGGCCTGACCGCGCGAGAAATCTTCGACGCGCTGCTTCAGCGTGAGCGTCTGGGCTCGACCGGGGTCGGCGACGGCGTCGCCATCCCGCACGGCAAGCTGGCGAAATGCGAACGGATCTTCGGCGTCTTCGCTCGGCTCGAGCGCGCCATCGACTTCGAGGCCCCGGATGGGCTGCCGGTCGACCTGGTCTTCATGCTGATCGCCCCGGAATCCGCCGGCGCCGATCATCTGAAAGCGTTGGCGTCGATCGCCCGCCTGCTCCGCAACAGCGGGACCGCCGCGCAATTGCGCGCGACCCGCGACCCGGCCGCGCTGTACGCCCTCATCACCATGGCGCCGGCGTCGAACGCCGCCTGAACCGGAGACAACCCCCGTGAAAGCTCGCGTCGTCGTCACGCTGAAGGGCGGAGTGCTCGATCCGCAAGGCAAGGCGATCGAGGGGGCCCTCCGGTCTCTGGCGATCGACGGCGTCACGTCGGTGCGGCAGGGCAAAGTGTTCGATGTCGAACTCGCCGGGGAGGATCGCGAAGGCGCCCGCCGGGCGCTGGCCGAGGCGTGCGAGCGCCTCTTGGCCAACACGATCGTCGAGAATTACGCCATCGAGATCGCGTAGCCGATCGATGAAGGCCGCCGTCATCCTCTTCCCCGGCTCCAATCGTGAAGGCGACGCCGCCCGCGCGCTCAGCGAGCTCACCGGCCGGCCGCCTTCGGTCGTCTGGCACGCCGAACCGGATTTGCCCCCCGGCGCGGATCTCGTCGTTCTGCCCGGCGGCTTCTCCTACGGCGACTATCTGCGCTGCGGGGCGATCGCGGCGCGTTCGCCGATCATGCGTGCGGTCGCCCGCCACGCCGAGCGCGGCGGCCTCGTGCTCGGCATCTGCAACGGTTTCCAGATCCTATGCGAGGCGGGCCTGCTGCCGGGCGTCTTGATGCGCAACGACAACCGTCGCTTCCTGTGCAAGATGCAGCATCTGAGGGTCGAGAACGCTGCGACGCCGTTCACCCGGGGCTATGCCGCGGGGCAAGTGGTGAAGTTCGCCATCGCCCATGGCGAGGGCAACTTCGAAGCCGACCCCGCCACTCTCGACGCGATCGAGGACGCCGGGCAGGTCGCCTTCCGGTACTGCGATCCTTCCGGCTGCATCGACCCCTCCGCCAATCCGAACGGTTCAGAGCGCAACATCGCCGGCGTTTTCAACAGCCGGTTCAACGTGCTCGGACTGATGCCGCACCCGGAGAACCTGATCGACCCGCTGGTCGGCGGGATCGACGGCAAGGCGCTGTTTGCCGCGCTCGCCGCCTGACCGGGCCTCATCCACAGAAAAAGCGAGATCGCGCGAAGAAACTCGCCGGATGACGTTGCGTTGTCATCATAGGTAAACCGATACGCCCCACTCTCTTTGGTTCAAAGGGAAGGAACCATGGCCGATTCGCTCGACAGGCTGTTTGCCGCGGTGTTGGAGGCGCGCAGCCGCAGCCCGTCGGAATCACGCACCGCAAAGCTCTTCCGCGACGGCGTGCAGAAGATGACCAAGAAGCTGGTCGAAGAGGCGATCGAGGTCGGTCTCGACGCCCTGCAGATGAACCGCGAGTCGGTCGTCCTCGAAAGCGCTGACATGCTCTACCATCTCGCCGTGATCTGGGCCGAGTGCGGCGTAACTCCGGGCGAGGTGATGAGCGAAATCGACCGCCGCGAGCGCACCTACGGAATCGCCGAAAAACTGCCCAAGAGCGCCGGCGCGGCGCAGATCCGCCGGATGAACGCGCTCGGTCCGCGCCGGAAGGCCGCCTCCTGACTGGACGACCACGGACCCCTCTTCCCTCCGGCTGCGCCTTCCATACGTTTTATGCGAAATGAAGCCATCGCGCACATCCTTCCCGGCGAAGCGGGCAGGATGGCGCGAAGGCCGGATCAGGCCGAGCCGCGACTTCCCGTCAAGGTCATCGCGCTCTTGCGCCGCGTCACTTCACGTATTGCAGCAACGGGTCCTTGTTCTCCTCGATGACCTGCTTCGTCAGCACGAGCGTCGGCACGTAGGTCATTTCGGCGACCTTATCGCCGGCCAGAACCTTCTTGACGTTCTCCACCGCCTCCATTCCGACAAGATAGGGCAGTTGCGCGACCGAGGCGTTGAGCCGGCCGGCCTTGATCGACTTGACCGCGTTCGAGTTGCCGTCGACGCCGATCACAATCACCTTGTCCTTGCCGGCCGAGCGCGCCGCTTCGACCGCCCCGAGCGCCATATCGTCGTTGCATGCGAAGATCGCGACGAGATTTGGGGTGCGTTGCAGGGTGTCGTTGGTAATGTTGGTTGCCTTCAGGCTGTCCCAGTCGCCGGGAAGCGAAGCGGCGATGGTAAGGCCGGGCGCTTCCTTTTTGAGCTCGTCGGCGAATCCGACCGCGCGCTTCTTGCCGGTGATGTTGCCGGAGAGCCCTTCGATCACCAGCACGGGGCCCTTGGCGTCCTTGCCGAGCTGGCTCACCAGCCAGTCCGCGCCCTTCGCCCCCGCCGCCTCGTTGTCCGAGCCGATGTGGAAGGCGACCTGGACGCCGGCCTTCGCGGTGATCGCCGGATCGAGGTTGTTGTCGAGGTCGACCACCGGGATCTTCATCTCGTTGGCCTGCTTGAGGCAGGGCAGCAGATTGGTCGAGCTGATCGCGGCGGTGATCATTGCAGCCGGCTTCTTCTCAAGCATGGTGTTGCAGGCGTTGAGCTGCGGCTCGGCGGCCTGGTCGGACTCGACCGCCTGCAGATAGATGTTGACGCCTTCCTTTTGGCCGGCCGCGTCGACGCCCTTCTCCATTGCGCCCCAGAACGGGTTCGACAGCGTCTTCATCAGGACGCCGTAGGTCGGCTTTTCGGCGGCGAAGGCGGCCGAGGTCATCAAGGCGAGCGCGAGCGCGGCGAGCGAGGCCGCCGCCAGACCCTGTTTCAACATTTCTTACCTCCCACGTTTTCGACTTGATCAGTGGGCCTCCGCCACGGCTTTGAGCCTTGGGCGGGCGGGCCCGGTGGATTCCCGAACCTTGAGGGCGCAGGGAAGCAGGATGCGTTCGGCTGGGTTCGTCGTGTCGCCGGCCATCCGGCGGGTGAGCAGCGTCCATGCGGACGCGGCGAAGTCGTCGACCGGCTGGGCGACCGTGGTCAGATAGGGGCGAAGCGCAAGCATCCAGTCGAAATCGTCGAAGCCCACGATGGAGATGTCGCCCGGGATCTCGAGCCTCAGGCCGCGCGCCGCTTTCAGCGCCGCGAGCGCGCAGACATTGGTCAGGGCGAAGATTGCGGTCGGCCTGTCGGCGCGATGGAGCTCCATCTCGATCGCCCCGCGCAGGTTTTCGAGGTCATGGCCGCCACAGACGACCCGTTCCCGGCCCGCCAGGCCCGCCTCGCTGAGCGCGCGGCGGCCGCCGGCGATGCGCTCGGCGATGTTGTGGAAGTGCTCCGAATGGGCGAGCACCGCGATATCGCGGTGCCCGAGCGCGATCAAATGCCGCACGGCTTCGTAGCCGCCGCTGTCGCAGTCGGCGCGCACGGTGTCGAAGCCCGGCGAGTCCGAGCCCCGGTCGAGGAGAACGGTGGCCGGCAGGCGCGCTCCGCGCGCCGCGAGCGTCGCCATTGAGGCGTCGCTCGCCGGGACGGCGATCAGGCCGTCGATGCGCCGGCCGATCAGCGCCTCGACTCTGCGCTTTTCGATGGCGGCGTCCTCGCCGGTGGAAGCGAGCAGGAGATCGTAGCCGTCGCGTTCGGCGAGCGCCTCGACGCCGTGCACGAGGCTGGCGAAAAAAACGTTGGTGATGTCGGGGACGACCATGCCGACGAGGCGGGTGGAGGCGCCGCGCAGCGCGCTCGCGGCGCGGTCGACCTGATAGCCGAGCTCTTTGATCGCTTCGAGAACGCGGCGCCGGCTCGCCTCCCCGACCGGGCGATTGCCGTTCGCCACGTTCGACGCGGTCGCGACCGAGACCCCGGCGCGCGCGGCGACCTCGCGAATGGTGGGCGGCCTCGACAAAGCGTTCCTTCCCGGCGTCCGCGGCGACAGACTGTTTGTCTATAACGTTCTAGGCTAGGCCTGCGAGCCGACACTTGTCAAGGCGGCTCGATCGGCGTTGGCCGCGTCATCGAACGGGGGTCGGGCGCGTGAACCTTGATCAGCCGAGCTTCAAAGTGCGCCTATCCGGTTATCGCTGATACCCACGACCTATCGGGGCGCCGGAGGGCATTCTTCCTGCCGCGCGAGCGCCAGGAGCGGCCGTCGCTGAAGCAAAATTCGAACGAATCAGCTCGAACTCGATGCGTAACGCGCATTCCAAGCCATTGAACGGCGCAAATCGGCGTATTGCTGCCGTTGCAAATCGCGACCAGGAATGTCGCACGGGGGACGGCAATCGGGCGTAGACCAGATCGACCGTTGCAGTCTCCCTCCCCTGATCCGGCTGTAATTCCGCGTTGAGCCCAAACAGCGTTCGACGTGGCCAGTCCATGGATTAGCTGGAAATCATGAGAGGGCGCGGTCAGCGACTGCGCACGGAACGACCGGGTTGTCGCAGAAGTGCTACACTCGCTGATGACAATCTCGCATACCGTCTATGCTTGGAACGCATGCGTGCGCATTTATTCTCACAGCCCCGCCGCCATCAACGTTCATCACGCGAGATATTCATAGCCATGGTGAAACTCAACATCACCCTGAATTTTCCATTCAAGAAGCACTACGAAAACCATGTCGACGGCTCGAGCGGCGGAGCGCCTCTCTTGCTCCCCCGCCGCTCTGCTTAGAGGGAGAGGAACGATGGATCGCTTTGCTGTGGTCGACCACACAGATCGAGTTCTCAAGGCGATCATGGGAAACGGGGCCGCGTCTTCGCCAATCGTGGCGTCCTGGCGGCGGTCCGGCGCTCTCCATGCCCTCGATCCCGCCAACCGCTCGCGCTCCTGGCGGCTGCCGTCGCCCGACGTCGCAGCGGCGCGCGAGAGAGTTGGACAACTGCTCCATGTGGCGCAGCCGAGCCTCGACCGGCTCTTCCTTGCCGTCGGCGGCGTCGGCTGCGCGGTCATGCTTGCCGATCTCGATGGGGTGATCCTGGATCGGCGCGGCGCGCCAGGCGACGATTTCGGCCTTCGACGACGCCGGCCTGTGGACCGGCGCGGTCTGGAGCGAGAAAATCGAGGGGACGAACGGCATCGGCACCTGCCTTTTCGAACAGCGCGCAGTGACGATTGCCCGCGAACAGCACTTCTTTGCTCGCAATTCGGTGCTCTGCTGCACCAGCGCGCCGATCTTCGACGAGAATGGCGAGCTCGCCGCCGTCCTGGACGTATCATCCACTCGGCATGCGCCGGGTTACGCTGAGCTTGCGCACGCGCCAGGCTTCATCAACCTTGTGGCAAGCGCGGTTTCGGACGCGGCGCGCTCGATTGAGGCTGAGAATTTTCGCCTCGCCTTTCCAAGAGCACGAATAGTGCTGGCGCCGGGCGGCGAACGGGCAGGCCCCGCGTTACTCGCGCTCGATCGTGACGACCTTGTTGTCGGGGCGACTCGGGCGTCGCGGCTGGCGCTCGGCATCAACGCCCACACGCTTGCGAGACCAACGCCGGCCGCGGATCTCATCGACTGCGCGGCGGCGGACGAGGACGACGTCGAAGCCGCGGAATGCGCCGTGCTGAAACGAGCTCTTGCTCGGTCCCGAGGCAACATCTCCAAGGCTGCTAAGTCTCTCGACATGTCGCGGGCGACGCTGCACCGGAAGATGAGCCGCTTGAAACTCAAGCACTAAGCTCCGCGCCGCTTCCTTGAATGGGAGGACGGACCGAACCAGAAAAGGGCGTCGCGGTGACGCATTCCCAGTCCCGATTGTCTCAATCCTGCGACAGTTCGCCGCGGCGCTCTTCGTATGTCCACTATGCCCAACCAGCATGGGCGGGCATCGTCTCTTCCAGTGCGGCGCCAGATGCGGGCGTATCGTCCATGGGAGAAAGCTGTGACCAAGGTCGACCTCCACTAGCGACAGCCGCACAAGATGCTCGTCAGCCGGTCGCCCAAGAAGCTCGGCTTCTGATTGCTGACGGACCAGGCGGCGGCGCGCTTCCTCCCGCGCGCCGCCGCCGAAATGTTCGGAATACCACGATGGAACAGCGTGAACTCAACGACTTTCTCGCGTCCCACGAACGCGAGGGCGCGCAAGGAGCTTCGACCGCATTCGCCCTCCAATTTACTTCGCTAAAGAGCGCTGTCGAAGCCTCTGCCAAGGCGGTCCAGAGCAGGCGCCGTGGCGCTGTTTCCGAAGTGGCCGATCTACGGCGCCGCGCGATCGCCGCGCTTGAGGAATGCGCGATCACGACTTTTCTCCTGTCGAACGCACTTCATAACGCATCCCGGCAGCAATTCGACGCAATCGGCCGCGAAAGGGTGCTTTTCGAACAGCAAACGCGCCACTTCCTCGACTGCGCGCAACAATTTGTATTGGCTCTCGCCCGGTGCGCCGAGACTGAGGGCTCGGTCTTCCGAAAAGGCGGGGTCCCCGCGCCGGCCAGTTCCGACGGCTTTAAGGGGGGCATCGCGTTACTCACTCCCCAGCAACGGCGCACGCTGAGCCTCCTGATGACCGGATCTCCTAACAAAGTGATTGCGTACGAGTTGGGGGTGGCGGAATCGACCGTCAAAGCTCATGTCACCGCGATCTTGCGCAAGCTTCAAGTTCACAACCGGGCTCAGGTGATTGCGGCGGCCGCTCGTCTTGAGTGGCTCGAAAACGTTCAGTTAGAAACAACCCTGCCGCTGGGAGGGCGGACCGCAATGAGCGATCCAAGGACCAAGCGTCAACGGCAGAAATAGCGTCGAATTGACCCGTTCGCCAAACCATCTAGGAAGGGCCGCTTCTTGCGCGAGGACTAAACCGCTCGCGCGGTAGCGGCCGCCCCGGGCGTCGGCTTCGACTGATGGCGATCCGCTTTTCGCGATGTTCCGCCGGTCCCCTGATGAATGCCCACTTCGGGGCCACGAACGGCTGATCAGACGGTTTCGGCGTTGCGCGCTGGTCAGTCCATATGTCGCGAGTGTCTGTCTTAACCGGATAGTCACGCTTCAAAAGTTCAGGCGCCGCGTTTGCCAACCGAAGATTTACCAGGTTGCGATAAATGTCCGACACAATCGCAGTTTGACGCATTGCGTGGCGATCACGCAACTGGGGCTCCCTTTGACCGAACTTCTCATCGCCGTCGCGACATTTCTGGGCTTGGTCGGCGCTGTTTGCGCCGGCGCCGTCTGCAATGTCCGCCTGGCCGTTAGGGAGCTGTCCGATGGCACGCTCGAGATCGTCGGACAGACCGCGAATATCTTCCTGGTCACGACGTCCGTGGTTCTCGGCCTGATGCTGAACTCGGCCAAGACGACCTTCGAGACCAACGACCGCAACATCCACGCCTTGGCCACCGAACTGATTCTGTTGGATCGGAGCGTGCGGGGGCTGGGCCCTGGCGCCGAGGAGACTCATCGTCGCCTGATCGATTACGTCCAGAGCGCGCTAAAGCAGCCCCATATTCTGGAGCCGAACCCTGAGGCCGAGGCGCTGCTCGACTTGGCGGGCGCGAGCCTGCGGTCGATCCGGACCTCGGACGAGCAGTTTCTGGCGCGGTGGAACGATGCGCGCCAGATCTTTCGTCAGGTCGTGCGCCTTCGCTGGGTCGGCCTCGACGCCGCTGGCGGCGCGATCCCGGCTCCGCTGGTTGCGATGCTGATCGCCTGGCTCACTGTGATCTTTGCCAGCCTCGGATTTCGAGCGCCCCGCAACACGGTCGTGATCACGGCGTTCGTCCTGTCGGCCTTGCTCCTCTCGAGCACCCTCTATCTCATCCTCGAGATGGACACGCCCGCCACGGGCCTGGTGATGGAGGTGTCGAACGCGCCCTTTCAACGCGCTTTGGCTGTCCTTCAGGCGCCCCAGCCCCAGGCCGCAAGCGCGGACGAGTTGGAGACGCTCGCGCACTAACCAAAGCCTTACCCTGAGCTTGTCGAAGGATGAGGCGGCACGTTGGCGCTCTGAGCGCCATTCGACATCCCGGGCTTGCCCTGGCTTGACCCGGGGATCAGGAGGAGGCGCAAAGGGGCGCGACCGCTCATCCGACCGCTCGCGAGGACCGTTGTCACGCCCGGGGGAGGGGTTTCCGGGCCGCTTACAACCCGGCCGCGCCTAGTCTCGCGCCCCGCCTTCGCTCGGTTATGTTGACCTGTTCGGACAGGAATAACCCTGTTCGGCGCCGTTTTTGCCCTGTTAAGGCGCCTGTTTCGCGCCCCCTCCCGACCACAACCGTAGGGTTGCAAAACGAGCAACGCCATGACAACGCAGGATTTTCTGGAACGGACACTGGCCGCGGCGCAAGAAAACCGCCTGCTAGCAGGCGCCCCGGACCGTTGCGATGGACCCCTAGCCCGACTTTCTCAACCGAGGTAGCGCGCGAGCGGAAAGGCGCGTGGAATCAAGGGTAGGCTGCCGAAGGTCTCCACTACATGGGGCGCAACGGGAGCTGCGCCGCCGGACCGGGAACGGCAATTCGCGGCGGCGGCTGCGGCGGCAGGGCGAGGCCGAGTCGTTGCAGGAGAAGCTTCTGGTCGACATTCGGCTCGGTGTGTCGGCACATGATCAGCGTTCGGCCGTCGGTGGTGGGGAAGTGGACGTCGAGCATTTGTATGCCGGCGAGCTTGTCGAGCACGGCGCGCGGGGTGAGGCCGGCGGCCATCGGCCGGAGCCGGGCGCGCAGCGTGACGTGCAGGCAATAGGCGAGGAAGGCCACGAAGATGTGCGCCTCGACGCGGCTCTCGAGCTGGTGGTAGATCGGCCGGAGTTGCAGATCGTCCTTGAGGTTCTTGAAGGCCGCCTCGACTTCGACGAGTTGAATGTAGAACCGCCACAGGTCGGCGGGATCGCGCCCAGACATGTTGGTGCGCAAAAGGTAGCGGCCTTCGCGCCGGCGCGCCTGGCGCAGCTTCTTGCGGTTGAGCGCGTAAGTGAAGGCGGCGGTGTGGGGATCGACCTTGATGTCGAGGAGGCGCCACGCCGCGGGCGCCTTGGCTTTGGCGGCGCCGAGCTTCATCAGTAGGCTCTCGCGGGTGAGGTCCATCAGCGCCAGCTTCGCCAGGCGCGCCCACAGCCATTTCAACCGCCGCTTCCGCATGGCGCGCTCCTTGTCGATGCGCGCCCGGCTCTGGGCGAACACGTAAAGCTCGTCGTCCTCGGCCAAGAGCTTCACTTCGACGCCCGGCCGCACCTCATGCCACGGCAGGCCGACGAGAGACTTCTCCAGCTTGCCGAGGCGTCCCTTCGGGGTCCCCACCAGATAGGCGACCGGCGGATCGGATTGCCGCATTTCGGCGAGCACGTCCTCGGTGGGGATGCCGCGGTCCATCACCCAGATGCGCTCCGCCTTGCCGTACTGCGCCTCGATCTTCGAAAGGAAGGCGCGCAGCGTCGTCTTGTCGGAAGTATTGCCGGGGAGAACCTCGTAGGCGAGCGGAAAGCCGTCGGGTGTCACCACGAGCGCAATGACCACCTGCACGCAGTCCGGACGCTTGTCGCGGCTGTAGCCGTAGCGGCGTTTGTCGCTGTCGTCGTCCGGCGGGTCGGATTCGAAGTACGTGCTGGTCAGATCATAGAGAAGGACGTCGAAGCGGGCGCCGAACAGATCCTGCCACCGCCGGCGCAGGTGCGTGAACAGCGCCGGCTTGTGCTCGACGAGCTTGTCGAGGCAACGATAGAGCGCGTTCTTCTCGACCAGCGCGAAATCTTCGCCGAGCAGATCGCCCATGGCGCTTTGCTCGAACCACAGCCGGTGTAAACGCCATTCGCTGCCCGGATCGATGAGCCGGTAACACGCCAGCGTCTGGAGAATGTGCCGCCAGCAGGTTCCTTCGCGGGAATCGGGCAGACGGGCCGCCCAGAAGCGGTCGAGTTCCAGTTGCTCGTAGAGCTGGCAGGCGAGCCAGCACGCGCCCCATTGCCGCGGCCGGTGTAGTTGCATGGCCCCGAGCCGGATCTGCACGCCGTGGTCCTCGGCGTGTTCGGGCAGCGGCCGATCGGCGGGGAACAGGGCCAATTGGGTCGGCTGTCGCGCCTCCTCGTCGAAAGCTTGGATCACCCGGCACCACGCCTCCTCCTGGCTGTCGTTGATCTCGCCAAGATAAAGCACCTGGCGCTGCACCACCTTGCCGCCGGCGCAGCGCTTGCTCTCGACAATGCTCCAGTAGCAGTGCTCCTTGCCGTCCTTGAGACGGCAATTCGGTCGCAAATACATGGCGACCCCAGTCTACGCCAAACGCGCAATCTGAAAAGATACTAGGTCTCCACTACACGGCTATTTCAAAACCCGGCCATTGATCCAACTCGTCTTTTGCTCCTTCCCAGCCCCAAAATTCGTTCCCAGCCTGCTCCGGTTGAGAAAGTCGGGCTAGCTCCGCTCGATCGGCTTCGAGCGCGACAGCGCCACCGTCTCGCGTTGCGCCCGCCGGCAGGAGAGCGGTGGCAGGCCGCGCAGGATCAGCTCCGCGTCGGCGACGGTTTGGCGGCCGATCTCGAGCAGGGACTCCGTCATTGCGCCAGCGCGATGGGGCGAGAGCACCAGCCCCTCGACCTTGCGCGCCGGATCGTCCGGCGGGGCCGGCTCGACCGGGAAGACGTCGGTGGCGGCGCGAAAGCGTCCGCTCTCGACCGCGCGCAGGAACTCGGGGTAGTCGACCACGCCGGCCCGGCTCATCAGAAGCACGACCGAGCCGGGGGTGATGCGATCGAACTCGCGCTTGCCCAAAAAACCCTGGTTCTCGCTGGTGACCGCGGCAAAGACCACAATCGCCTGCGACTGGCTCAGGATCTCGTCGAGCGAGGCCGCCTCGACCCCGAAGCCCGCCATGAAATGCGCGGACACCCAGGGATCGTAGGCCCTGACCGAGCAGTCGAACGGGCGAACCAGCGGAACGAACGCCCGCGCCAGGTCGCCGAAGCCGATCAGGCCGACCCGCGCGCCGTAGAGCGAGAAGCAGCCCTCGGCGCCCTCGAGCAGCCATTTCTCGCGGCCGGAGCGCATGGCGCGGTCGGCGGTCGTGATTCCGCGGCAGAGGTCGATCAGGAGCCCGAGCGTCATCTCCGCGACCGGTCTGGCGAAGGCGGAACTCGGCGTGAGCACGTGAATCCCGCGCTGAAAACAGGTCTCGTAATCGACGTTCTGCAGAAAATTGGTCTCGACGTTGATGATGGCGCGGAGCTTTGCGGCGCGATCGAGCCGCTCCTTCGGCATGTCGCTCTGGCCGATCAGGAGCGCCATTTCCGGCAGGAGCGCCTCGAATCGCTCCGCCGGCATCCGGCCCGGCCCCTCGTGCGCCGCGAGCTCGCCGAGGCTGCTCAGGCGGCTCCGCAACGCGTCATCGAAGATCTCGGTCAGACCTCGCGGCTGCGGATCGATCGCAATCAGCGGTTTCGCCATGCCTTTCCTCCGATGCTGTGGCCGGATGTAGATCGTTCTATGGAGGCGAGCAAGCGATCCATGGTTGCCGTCGCCGCCCCATAGAGCCGCAGGGTCCGCGGAGGCTAGCCCGCTGTCCCCAGCCCGCCCATCAGCATGTATTTCAGTTCGAGATATTCCTCGACGCCGTGGCGCGAGCCCTCGCGGCCAATGCCGCTTGCCTTCACGCCGCCGAACGGCGCCTCGGCGGTCGAGATGATGCCCTCGTTGATGCCGACCATGCCGTATTCGAGCGCCTCGGCGACCCGCCAGACGCGGCCGATGTCGCGGGCGTAGAAGTAACAGGCGAGGCCGAATTCGGTGGCGTTGGCCATCGCGATCGCCTCCTCCTCGGTCTTGAAGCGGAAGAGCGGCGCGACCGGCCCAAAAGTCTCCTCGCGCGCGACCGCCATTTCCGGCGTCACGCCGGCGAGCACCGTCGGCTGGTAGAAGTTGCCGCCGAGCGCCTTGCCGCCGACCACGATGCTCGCGCCCTTCGCCAAAGCATCGGCCACATGCTCCTTGACCTTGGCGACCGCCGCCTGGTTGATCAGCGGCCCAGTGGTGACGCCGGACTCGAAGCCATCGCCGACTTTAAGCTTTTTGACGGCTTCGGCGAGTTTCGCGGCGAAAGCGTCGTAAACGCCGTCCTGAACCAGGAGCCGGTTTGCGCAGACGCAAGTCTGGCCGGCGTTGCGGTATTTGGAGGCCATAGCGCCCTGGACCGCCGCGTCGAGGTCGGCGTCGTCGAACACGATGAACGGCGCATTGCCGCCGAGCTCCAGCCCGAGCCTCTTGATGGTCGGGGCGCACTGGGCCATCAGCACGCGGCCGATCTCGGTCGACCCGGTGAAGGTGAGGCCCCGAACGATCGGGTTCGACGTCATCTCCGCGCCGATCTCGCGGGCAGAGCCGGTGATGACGGAGAAGACGCCGGGCGGCAGGCCTGCGCGTTCGCCGAGTTCGGCCAGCGCCAGCGCCGAGAGCGGCGTTTCGCCCGCCGGTTTGCAGACGAAGGCGCAGCCGGCCGCGAGCGCCGGCCCCGCCTTGCGGGTGATCATGGCGTTGGGGAAGTTCCACGGCGTGATCGCCGCCACCACGCCGATCGGCTGCCGGATCACCAGCATACGGGCGTTCGGCCAGGGCGAGGGGATCGTCTCGCCATAGATGCGTTTCCCCTCCTCGGCGAAGAACTCGATGAAGGAGGCGCCGTAGGCGATCTCGCCGCGAGATTCGGAAAGCGGCTTTCCCTGCTCGGCGGTCATGATCCGCGCCAGGTCTTCCTGATTGTCCATCATCAGCGCAAACCACTGGCGCAGCACGGCGGCGCGCTCCTTTGCGGTCCTTTTCGCCCAGAGTTTTTGCGCCTTTTCGGCCGCCTCGATCGCGCGCCGGGTCTCGGCCGCGCCGAGCTTCGGCACGGCGCCGATCACGCCGCCATCGGCCGGATTCGCGACGGCGATCGTTGCCGCGCCGCCGATCCATTCTCCGGCGACATAACATGTGTCCTTGAGGAGGGTAGGGTCGTTCAGCGTGAGCGTGGTCATCCGAGGGTCTCCTGTCGCGCGGCGCGGATCGGCAATTCCGTTTCATCCTCTAGCGCCTTCGCCGTCCTGGCGTCGAGGCGCTGCATCGTCTCGATGACCTTCAGAAGAGTGCAGCATGTGGGCGGCGTCGCCGCTGCGCCTCGGGGAGGCCTAACCGAAACTTCCCATGCGCCAGGAAGGCGGCCCGGGCATGGAAAATAGTTCATGCATGAACGAGTTCTCCGTGACATCTGGCTCCTGTGATTCTAGGAAGGTTTGGCGCAGATCCGGGACCTGATCGGCGGGCGGGAACGCGTGCGACGGAACGAGGCAAGGCAGAGATGACGCCGAAGGAAATTCTCGAACAGTTCGGGCCGCGCGAATCGATGGCCTATGACGTGGTGGTCGTCGGCGCAGGACCGGCCGGCCTGGCGACGGCCATCCATCTCAAGCAGCTCAACCCGGACCTTTCCGTCATCGTGCTGGAAAAAGGGTCGGAACCCGGCGCGCATATCCTATCCGGCGCGGTGATGGACCCCCGAGCGCTGACCGAGCTCATTCCCGACTGGAAGGAGCGCGGCGCGCCGCTCAACCAGCCTGTCACTGGCGACGACGTCCTCCTGCTGCGCGAAAATGGCTCGCGGCGCGTCCCGGACTTTCTGGTGCCGCGCAATTTCCATAACCACGGGTGCTACATCGTCCGGCTGGGCTACGTGGTGAAATGGCTCGCCGAACAGGCCGAGGCGCTCGGGGTCGAGATCTTTCCGGGATTCGCGGCCGCCGAAATCCTTTACTCCGAGGACGGTTCGGCGCGCGGCGTCGCGACCGGAAACATGGGGATCGGCAAGGACGGCGAGCCGAAGGATTCCCTCCAGCTCGGCATGGAGTTGACGGGCCGCTACACGATCTTCGCCGAAGGCGCGCGGGGGCAGCTCGGGCGGCAACTCCTTGAGCGCTTCCGGCTGACCGAAGGCAAGGACCCGCAGACCTACGCAATGGGCATCAAGGAGCTTTGGGAGATTCCAGAGGACAAAGCGGAACCCGGCCGGGTCATGCACACCGCGGGCTGGCCGATGGACAGGACCGCGTTCGGCGGCGGGTTCCTGTACCACCTTGAAGGAAACCTTGTTTCCGTGGGTTTCGTCATCGGCCTCGACTATTCCAACCCCTGGCTCAGCCCGTTCGAGGAGATGCAACGCTGGAAGACACACCCGGCAATCCGCTCGCATCTCGAGGGCGGCAAGCGGCTGAGCTACGGCGCACGCGCGATCAACAACGGCGGCCCGCAGGCGCTGCCGAAGCTCGTGTTCCCGGGCGGCGCCCTGGTCGGCTGCGACGCGGGCTTCATGAATGCGGCGCGCGTCAAAGGCAGCCATGCGGCAATCAAGAGCGGAATGCTCGCCGCGGAAGCGTTGGCCGAGGCTCTCGCGGCCGGACGCAGCGGCGACGAACTCACGGCCTTTCCGGAACTCTTCCGCAAAAGCTGGCTCTACGAGGAATTGCAGCAGAGCCGCAACTTCAAGCCCTGGTTCAAGAAGGGTCCGCTGGTTGGCGAGTTGATGACCGGGGTCGAGCACTGGCTCCTGCCAAAGATTGGCGTCGTCTCGCCGCCATGGACGATCCACACGCCAAAGCCTGATTACGCTTCTCTGAAGCCGGCGTCGGAATGTCCGCGGATCGACTATCCGAAGCCGGACGGCAAGCTCACCTTTGACCGGCTGGTGTCGGTGTTCATCGCCAACGTTAACCACGAGGAGGATCAGCCGCCCCACCTGACGCTGAAGGATCCGAAAGTCCCGGTCGATATCAATTTCGCCCGGTACGCCGGCCCGGAGCAGCGCTACTGCCCGGCGGGCGTCTACGAATTCGTCAACACCGACCAGCGCGGCGAGCGGCTGGTGATCAACGCGCAGAACTGCGTCCACTGCAAAACCTGCGACATCAAGGATCCGACGCAGAATATCGTCTGGGTCGCGCCGGAAGGCGGCGGAGGTCCGAACTATTCGGGCATGTGACGCCTGGCTCGCCGGACCGAGCTATGGTGAGATCGGGCCTCGCCGGGATCGAAACCTGTAAGGCGGGTTTCCCCAGGCTCAGCGATCAGGAGATTTGCGATGGCTTCCTCATCGGCGCGCGCCTCCTTTCAGTGGGAGGACCCGTTCTTTCTCGAAAGCCAGCTCACCGAAGACGAGCGTGCGGTGCGCGACACGGCTCAGGCCTTTGCGCAAGAGCGGCTGCTGCCGAAGGCGCAGGAGGCCTTCCGCCATGAAAAGACCGATGCCGGGATCTTCCGCGCCATGGGGGAACTCGGCCTGCTCGGCGCGACGATTCCCGACACCTACGGCGGCGCCGGCCTGACTTACGTCTGCTACGGTCTGATTGCGCGCGAGATCGAGCGGGTCGACTCCGGCTATCGATCGATGATGAGCGTCCAGTCATCGCTGGTGATGCTGCCGATCTTCGAATTCGGAAGCGAAGCGACGAAGAAGAAGTATCTGCCAAGGCTCGCGGCCGGCGAGTGGATCGGCTGCTTCGGCCTGACCGAGCCCAACTTCGGCTCCGATCCGGGCGGCATGGTCACACGCGCCCGCAAGGTCGACGGCGGCTACCGGATCACGGGCGCCAAGATGTGGATTACCAACAGTCCGATCGCCGATGTGTTCGTCGTCTGGGCCAAGGACGACGCCGGCGACATTCGCGGCTTCGTGCTCGAGAAGGGGTGGAAGGGCCTGAGCGCGCCGGCTATCCATGGCAAGATCGGGCTGCGCACGTCGATCACTGGCGAGATCGCGATCGACGAGGTGTTCTGTCCCGAGGAGAACGCCTTCCCCTCGGTGCGCGGGCTCAAGGGACCGTTTACCTGCCTGAACAGCGCCCGCTACGGCATCGCCTGGGGCGCGCTCGGGGCCGCGGAGGACTGCTTCCGGCGCGCCCGGCAATATGTGCTCGATCGCCAACAGTTTGGTCGCCCGCTGGCGTCCAACCAGCTCGTCCAGAAGAAGCTTGCCGACATGCTGACCGACATCGCGCTCGGCCTTCAGGGCTGCCTGCGCCTCGGGCGGCTGAAGGACGTCGGCGCCGCGCCGGTGGAGCTGACTTCGATCCTGAAACGCAACAATTGCGGCAAGGCGCTCGACATCGCCCGCGCGGCCCGCGACATGATGGGCGGCAACGGCATCAGCGACGAGTTCGGCGTCGCCCGCCATCTCGTCAATCTCGAGGTGGTCAACACCTACGAGGGCACGCACGATATCCACGCCCTTATCCTCGGGCGCGCAATCACGGGGATCCAGGCGTTCAGCTGACGGAAGCCCGGCGCGGGAACGCGCGACCCGGCGAGATCGGCCCGTTGACTCTGTGTTTCGCGCGCGCATTGACGGCTGGCGGCGGAGCGTCCGGCGCCGTATCGTCTTCCGGCGCGTGTTTCGAAATGCGCGGCAGGGCTTTGGGGTCGGACGATGAATGTGAAGTGTCGGTTGGCATTTGGCGCGCTGCTGCTGCTTTGTTGCGGCCCCACCGGCGCCGCTCAGTTGGACGGCCGGCTGTCGGGCGCCTGGGCGACTTCGCAGGCCGACTGCCAGAAGCTATTCATCCGACAGGGGAACGGTCTGACTTATCGGCAGCCGGTCGACCAGTTCGCCCAGGCGGCGATCATCACGCCGGGGACGGTCATATTGCCCAACCAGACCTGTGAGGTCACGAGCGTTGCTCAGAGCCAGGGGCTGACCAAGCTCGATTTCACTTGCAGGGACACGATCAGCTACACGTCCCAATCAGTCGAGATCGAAGTCAAGTCCAGTACGGAGATGGTCTACAGGCCGAACGGCGACAAGACGCTCGACACCACGCTGGTCAAGTGCAGAATTTGACGCGCGGCTCACGCCTCGGGAAAGCGCATTGAGACGTGGATGGTCGTGCCTTCGCGTCGCGTCGTCGTGATGAGTCCGCTATGCTCGAAGACAGCCAGCATCGAAGCGTTGTCGGAAAGAACCTCGGCGAACAATTCCCGGACGCCGGCGTCGCGGGCGATGGCTGCGATGTGATGCATCAGCACGGCGCCCAGGCCGTGGTGCTGGAAGTCGTCGACCACCGAGAAGGCCACCTCAGCCTTGCGCGGCTCGGTGACGATTAACCGGACGCCGCCGACAATCCGGGGCGGGCCGTTCGTCGTCGTAACGGCGATCAGCACGATATGATTGATGAAATCGACGTCGAAGAAGAAATGCTGCTCCTTTTCAGACAGCGCCCGCTTCACAGCGAAAAAACGATGATAGAGCGTGTCCGCGCTGGCGCGCCGGACTTCCTCGAGGATGGCCTCCTTGTCTTCCGGCCTTTGCGCCCGGATCTCGACCGTGCTCCCGTCGTGGAGGGTTTCGAGCACGTGAAATTTTTCAGGTTGGAACATGTCAGGCGCCCCTCGTCCGGCCCCCACGTTTGCGCTATGCAGAGTTTCGGGGGAGCGCCAGCCGCGGTGAAGAAGCAGTGATCGCGGGCGCCGCCGCACCATCCCGCCGCGCGACCCCCCTTATCGCAGTGTCCTTTCTTCCCCCGTGACCCACGAAAGAAGGGAGGCATAGAAAGGGCGCCCGGAGGCGCCCACATACGCCGGCTGCCGCGTCGCGGACAGCCTACTTGATCTTTGTTTCCTTAAACTCGACGTGCTTGCGCGCAACCGGATCGTACTTCTTGAAAGTCAGCTTCTCGGTCTTGGTTCGGGCGTTCTTCTTGGTGACGTAGAAGTAGCCGGTGTCGGCGGTCGACAGCAGCTTGATCTTCAGCGAGGCGGCCTTGGCCATCGGGATTCGGTCCTTGAACGAAGGCGCTTTGAACCGCGCCCGCAAACGGGAAACGCCCGCGGATCCCGCGGGCGGATTGGCGCGCAAAATAATCAGGCGTGGCCCGAAGTCAAGTCGCGTTTCGAGACGTCGTCCGCTCCGCTACTCGCTACTGGAAGTCCATTCAAGGCGAGGCCGAGACCTGGGCCGCGGAAGTAGAACTCGGTTCGATGATCGCGCTGCGCTTTAGCGGTCGACGTCGGACGCGATCGCGACAGACGGGCGACCGCGCGAAGATCCAAAGCAAAACGGGGTAAGCCCGTGCCACTCTTTCGCATTCCGCGTCAGGCAACGGCTCGCAAGCCGAACAAACCTCTGAGCTGGATCGTTAGATTGCATAACAAACGTGGTCGTTAGGGCCTGTCAGCCAATAGGCGAATCGGGTTGGGGCGGAGAGGCGTAGCGGGATTCCCATTGTAGACGTGGCGTCGTAGCGTTGTGGGATGATCGATGAAGAGTCGCTTCGCAAGCTGGAGACGCGCCACTCGGCGCTATCGCCTCAGTTGGATGAACGTCAGCGCCGGCTTTTCGTCGCGGCTGAAGCTCGTGCGGCGGGATATGGCGGCATAGCCGCGGTGTCGCGGGTGACGGGGGTCGCCGCGAGCACGATCGGACGGGGGTTGAAGGAACTGGAAGCGCCGTCCACGACGCCTGTTGATCGCGTACGTCGGCCTGGCGGGGGCCGCAAATCGCTGAGTGAAACGAATCCCGGTCTTCTCGACGCCTTGAACGCGTTGGTCGAGCCCGACGCGCGCGGCGATCCGATGTCGCCGCTGCGCTGGACATGCAAGAGCCTGCGCCGCCTTGCGGACGAACTGGGCAAGCTCGGGCACAAGATCAGCCACACGGTGGTTGGCGAATTGCTGAAGAAGCAGAAGTTCAGCCTGCAGGCCAACAGCAAGACGCGTGAGGGCGCCGACAATCCCGACCGGGACGCGCAATTCCGGGTCGTCAACGAGGCCGTGAAAACGGCCATCGGCGAGAACCAGCCGGTCATATCCGTCGATACCAAGAAGAAGGAATTGGTCGGCGATTTCAAGAACGCCGGCCGGGAATGGCGTCGCCAAGGCGATCCGGAAGAGGTGCGCGTGCACGACTTTCTGATCAAGGAACTCGGCCGCGCCGTGCCTTATGGAATTTATGATATGGCGGCCAACGCGGGCTGGGTCGCGGTCGGCGTCGACAACGACACGGCCGCTTTCGCGGTTCAGACGATCCGTCGCTGGTGGCGGAAGGTCGGCCGCATTCGTTATCCGCTCGCGCGGCGTCTCGTCATCACCGCCGACGGCGGCGGATCGAACGGCTCGCGGGTGCGATTGTGGAAGC
Organism: uncultured Alphaproteobacteria bacterium; assembly: GCA_963770035.1. GTDB lineage: Bacteria > Pseudomonadota > Alphaproteobacteria > Rhizobiales > Beijerinckiaceae > Roseiarcus. The sequence continues at coordinate 212,946 of CAVYON010000020.1, forward strand.
TCGAATTGCAGCGATTAGCCGATGAACTGGGCCTATCCATCGAGGTTCACCATCTTCCTCCGGGAACCAGCAAGTGGAACAAGATCGAACACCGTCTATTCTCATTCATCACGCAAAACTGGCGCGCCAAACCGCTGCTCAGCTATCGCGTCATCGTCGAACTGATCGGGGCGACGACGACGCAAACCGGCTTGACCGTCCGCTGCGAACTCGACGACAAAATATATCCAAAAGGAATCCTCGTATCCGACGAGCAGATGCAAACCCTCAACATCTCTCGCGATGATTTCCACGGCGAATGGAACTACACAATCGCCCCCTCAGTCGCCTCGCTCGTCAATGCAGTTGATTCCTGACAGGCCCTTAGCCAATGGTCCCAAATCCGGGGTCCAGTTCACATCGCCACACGCAAGCGGATCGTGCGCACGCTGATCGAGGAGATCGTCGTACGCGTGGAGGATGATGGTCTCGATCTCGTCATCCGCTGGGCGGGCGAGGATCATACGGCCCTCCGCGTGCGCAAGAACCGCACGGGGGAGCACCGCTGGCGTGTCGACGCCGATGTCGTCAATCTGGTGCGGGCGATGGCCCGACAGATGCCGGACATGGGGATCGCGGCCGCTCTCAATCGGACCGGGAAGACGACGGCCAAGGGGCATTCTTGGACGCGAACGCGGGTGGCCACTCTGCGCAACATTCACGGGATAGCCGTCTACCGAGAGGGCGAACGCGCCGAGCGCGGCGAGGCGACGCTGGACGAGGCGGCCGAGACCCTCGCCGTCAGTCCCGCGACCGTTCGCCGCCTGATTGTCGAAGGCGCTCTTCCCGCAAATCAGATCTGCAAAGGGGCGCCCTGGGTTATCCGCACCGCCGATATCCAGAGCGCCGAGGTCGCTTCCGCTGCCGAGCGGCGAAGGAAGCATGCGCCCAGAACTCCGCCGTCTGAAGATCAGCCGGCGCTACCCCAGCGGCAGCTTGGCGATCGTGAGCTGGTACTTGATCGAGCGCGCCTTGCTTCTCCGAGATCTCGGCTTTCAGGAGATCGCCGCGCAGTCAAGCCTGCGCAGACTGCGTAAACTTGTCCGCGAGCGCTGCGGCTCGTGCTTGCGCTTGAGCGCCGTGGCCAGCGTCTCGTCGTAGGCGCTCCTCATCCCGTAGAGCTTGAGGCTGCCCATCATGTCGAGGACTTCGGTTTTTTTCCATTGTCAGGCGCTCCTGAGTTGATCGTATCGGGCGCAGTCGGCGATCGGCGCGTGGCGGAGCTGCAAAGCGTCGGGCGTCATGATCCTCGCCGCCGGTCCGGGATCGCGCTGACGCGCGAGGATGTTGATGACGACGTCGGCCGAATGGACGCCCTCGGAGAGCGCCTGGCCACAGGCGGCCTCGACCGCCGGCAGCCCGTCGCTCAACACCGCGGCGAGAATCCTCGGATCAAGTCCGAGGACAAGCCTTGACCATCTGCCGATCGCCGTCGTTCGAACCGACGAGCTTGTGCCGGACCCGGTCGAGCGCCGCCGGCAGCGCCCAGATCAGGAGGTGGCCTACTTTTGCACGCCGATCACCCTCTCAGGTGGCCGACTTTTGCACGCTGCTCCACAGATTAAGAGTCAAATCGCGCTCTCGATCGCCCGATCGGTGCGCGCGACCAGGCCCTTTATCACGCTTCCGCTTTTAGGCAATGTGGGTATCAGACAAGCCTGCAAAGAGTGGTAGATGTCGCCTTTGCCGAAGAAGGGGCCGGAACTCGGCCGTAAGGCATCGTCCATCTGGGCACGCCAACCGCCATGCTGCCGGTCAATGAAATGTGTCGCGGCGAAGCTCCAGATCCGACGATACCACTCTTCATATAAAGGATCCTCGAAAATCTCGTTAAGGAATGCGGACGCGCCGATCCCTTCGCAACAGGGCCACCAGTACCGGTCACGGATTCGCGGAAGCCCGTCCCAGTCCAGCGTGTAATAGAATCCACCTGACGTGTGATCCCATCCATTCGCGACCGCTTGCGCAAACAGCAACTTCGCTGCATCCGGCAGCCAGTCTAATTTTCGTCCTCCGAGGTCCCACAGCTGGAGCAGGAGCCGCGACCACTCCAGCGAGTGTCCGGGCGTCGTGCCATAAGGTCGGAATATCGGACTGCCCGCATACTCCTTGTTCACCCTCCAGTCCGAACTAAAATGCTCCGGTAGGCGCCAGTCGTTTGTGGCGCCGTTTGCGCCCACGACACGCTCGGCGACGCGCTCGGCCATGGTCAGACAGGTTGGGTCGTTTGTCGCCTCAAAAGCCGCCATCAGCGCTTCGGTCAAATGCATATTGGAGTTCTGGCCACGATAAGAATCCAACTCGAGCCAGTCCCGCGTAAACTCCTCCGCCACCGCCCCGTACCGTTCCTCCCAGAAGCGTTCCAGAATAACGGCCATCACGTCAGCGAGCAGCCTTTCGGCGTCCGGATGTCCGGCCATCTTCGCACTCGTCGCGGCGAGAAGGACAAATGCGTGACCATAGGCTTGCTTGACACTATCTACCGGTCCCTCATAACCAACCGACCAGAAGAACCCGCCGAAATCCTGATCTCGATGTCCCTTCCAAAGAAAATTCATTCCGTGATCGACAATCAGGTCCGCACCTGGCCGCCCCATCAGATGGGCAATCGAATAGGCGTGAACGATTCTCGTCGTCGAGAAAAGATATCGCGCGGGGGTCCCCCCGGCGCCATAACCCGGAACTGTCGGCTGCCCCGCATCGTCGAGATCGTAAAAGCCGCCAAGCGGATTGACGATGTTCCGCTCATAAAAGGAGAACAGCGACTCCGCTTGCTGGTTGAGCCAAGCCTGATGGCTCGGCATGGCGGCCCATTTTTCGTTGATCGGTATGGCGAAGGTTGTCATGGGGAAAAATCCCGACTTAGCAAATCAGGTGCGCTGAGAATGCTATGCAACGTTGCTGCTGCGCAAGCCGGCGGCTCGGTGCATGCAAATGCGCTGATCGACCACCGGTTGAGTTGCTAGGAAATGCAGACCCTGCCAGCCTATGCACGAGCGGCGGTGCCAACGGGGTGGCAAAAAATGCAGAAAGCTCGAGTGAATGTCCTGATCCTTGGATCTGGCGGTCGCGAACATGCGCTCGCGCGTGCTTGTGCGAGATCGCCGACCATTGGAAAGTTGCTTGTAGCGCCCGGGAATCCCGGTTGCGCTACTTTGGCTGCCGTCTGTGATGTAAATTTGGCCGACCACCGCCAAGTTTTGGCGCTTTGCAAGCAGCAGGAGATCGACCTCGTTGTGGTCGGCCCAGAGGCGCCTCTCGTGGCTGGGATCGCGGACGATCTCGAGAAGGAAGGCGTTGCGTGCTTTGGCCCGTCCCGCTTGGCCGCGCGCCTCGAGGGCTCGAAGGGTTTCACCAAGGACTTCTGCCGCGAGTTTGGCATTCCGACTGCTGAGTACCGCCGTTTTCAGGAGCGCGCTGACGCCAAGGAATACATTCGCAGCCGCGGCGCGCCGATTGTCGTGAAAGCCGACGGCCTCGCCGCGGGAAAGGGTGTGGTGGTCGCAACGTCTATTGAGGAGGCCGCGGCAGCGGTCGACGTGCTGCTACCGAAATTTGCGAACGGAGGAGCGGACATCGTAGTCGAGGAGTTCCTGGACGGGGAAGAGGTATCCTTTTTCGCGCTTTGCGATGGCGTCAGCGCGGTGCCGTTTGCGAGCGCTCAAGATCACAAGCGAGTCGGGGATGGTGACACGGGCCAGAACACCGGTGGGATGGGCGCTTACTCTCCTGCGCCAATCATGACGCCGGAGATGAGCGAACGAGTCATGCGCGAGATCGTCACGCCAACGGTGCACGGGATGGAGGCAAGAGGAACACCTTTCCGGGGCATGCTCTTCGCAGGGCTGATAATTGGAAAGGATGGGCCGAAATTGATCGAATTCAATGTGAGGTTTGGCGATCCCGAGGCCGAAGCGATCCTGGAGCGCTTGATCGATGATCCGTTGCCGTGGCTCTTGGCGAGCGCAAATGGGTCCTTGCCTGCCGCTGCTCCAATGTTCAAGTCCGATGCCGCATTGACCGTCGTTATGGCCGCTCAAGGCTATCCGGGCGAGTTCGTTCGAGGGACACGCATCGTCGGGATTGCGGAGGCCGAGTGCATTCGAGGGGTTTCGGTTCTGCATGCCGGCACTCGGCGGGTCGACGACTCAATTGTTGCAGACGGTGGCCGAGTTCTGGCGGTCACCGCGCTTGGCCGCACCGTGAGTGAAGCGCAGGTCCGCGCCTACGCCGCCGTCGATCGCATCGACTGGCCGGAAGGATTTTGCCGGCGAGACATCGGCTGGCGAGCTGTCGCTCGCGAGCGTGGGGGCGGGCCTTGAAGACGCCTTGTGAACGCGACAGGGGCGCAGAAACTCCGACTGTGGCGATTGCTCTTGGCAGCGGGGGCGCGCGCGGCATCGCACATGTCACAGCTCTGGAGGCGCTCGACGAACTTGGAATTCGCCCAGTGGCGATTGCCGGAACCTCGATGGGTGCGGTCATAGGCGCCGCCTACGCCGCGGGACTAGAAGCGCGGGAGATACGCGGCCACGTTCTAAAAGTTCTTCGCAACCGCTCGAATGTCTTAGGTAAATTGCTTCGAGCGAGAGTCGGTCGTTTCGCCGATCTGCTTCTGAGAGGGCGCGGCAATCCCGTGCTGCTGGATCCTGAGATTGTTCTCGAGCTTTTTTGGCCGGCCGGCGTACCGGAAGACTTTGACGCCCTCGTCGTCAAGGCCCTTGTTGTTGCGACCAATTACACCGAGCGCAACGAAGCCGTATTTCGGTCTGGTCCCCTTTCCTCGGCCGTAGCCGGCTCAATGGCGATCCCAGGCCTCTTTCGTCCTGTCCAAAGTGAAAACGGACTGCTGATCGACGGAGGCGCCGTTAATCCTCTTCCTTATGACCATCTCTCGGATCTTGCCGACGTCGTGATTGCGGTCGATGTCACTTTTGGGGGACGAACGCGTGCCCGCCGCCCACCTTCCCCGCTCGCGTCGATGTTCGGCGCAGCGCAGATTATGCAGGGAGCCATCACGGCGCAGAAGATCAGGTACCGTCCCCCGGATATCCTCATCCGCCCGAAAGTTGAGCAATTCGGATTGCTGGATTTCTTTCGCGCCGGGCAAATTCTCCGCGCAGCCGAAAGCAGCAAAGAGGAGCTACGCGCGGCGCTCAAGGCTCAAATGGAGTTGATCCGCAGGCCTTGAACGCGGCGCCAGGCGCAATCGATTCTCGCCGCATCAGTTCGTCGCCCACCAGAATTGTGCGTCCGGCCCGCTGCGCTTCAAGGACCCGAATTGCCCCGTCCCCGCAGGCGACGGTCATCACGTTGTCCAGAATTGTTCCGGGGGCGCCCCTCAGGGCTATAATTTCGGCGCGCAGGATTCGGACACGCACTCTTCTGTCCTGAATGACCAAAATCGAGAATGCTCCGGGCGCGGGGGAAAGCCCATGAATATGGTTGCGGACAGCTTCGGCATCGCGTGTCCAATCGATTTCGGTCTCGCTCTTGTCGATCTTGTGCGCATAGCAGGCGCCGACGCTAGCTTGCTCCTTGAAAACCAGGTTTCCCGATCCGAGCAAGTCCAGGCCGCGAACCGCAAGGTGGCTTGCGATCTGGGCCAGGCGATTCGTCAGGTCGGCCGCCGTATCCTCGGGACGAATGGAAACGACTTCGCGCAAGGCTAGTGGGCCCGTGTCCAATCCCGCCTCCATCTGCATCAAATCGACTCCAGTCTCGCGATCGCCTGCCATGATCGCGCGCTGGATCGGCGCCGCGCCGCGCCAGCGTGGCAGAAGCGATGCATGCAGGTTCAGACAGCCCAACTTGGACGCAGCAAGAATTGCCGGCGGCAATAACATTCCGTAGGCAATGACGAGGACGACATCCGCGCCCACACTTTGGAACAGTTCCTGGGCCTTCTCCGTCTTCAGTGTCGGCGGTGTATGCACAGGGATTTGCAGGGACTCCGCGACTTCATGGACCGCCGTTTTTCGCGTTTCCAAACCACGACGTCCCCCGGGTTTTGGGGCTCGCGTGTAAACCGCGACCACTTGGTGACCGCTGCTGATAATCTTGCGCAGTGTCGGAACCGCGAATTCCGGCGAGCCCATGAAGACAATTCGCATGTGTTGCAGATAGCACTGCGGGAGATTGACGTCAAAGCTGTCGCAGCTGGGGTCCAACGATTGGCTACGTCAACTACAATTCCATAAATAGTGCTGAGAGCAAAACGTGGAAAACAGATCAGAAACTCGCGTTCAACTCAGAATTTATTACGAGGACACAGATTTTTCTGGACGAGTATATCATGCTTCATTTCAGAGATTTCTTGAACGCGCGCGGACGGAGTGGTTGCGAAGCCTCGGTTTCGGCCATCGTCAGGTTGCGGAAAGCGACAGAGTCTTATTCGCAGTCCGAAATCTTCAGATCGAGTACCTGGCTCCGGCCCTCATGGATGACCTTCTCGACGTCGAGACGCGCGTGACGAACATTCGCGGCGCATCGCTGAAATTTCAACAGCGGATTATGCGGGGTGCGAAAGAACTTGCCAAAGCAACCGTGCTGATCGCCGCCATACGTGACGACCGGCCGACACGAATTCCCGAAGCGCTCCGTCGAGCGGTCGATCCCCAGGTGCGCGGGTCGTGACGACACGGAGTCAAGACAGTCTGGGATCGATGGCCCGATCGAATCGCGATGCAAGCGAGTCCAGGCGTTCGCCCAAGCGGAGTTCGAGATCATGGATGTCGGCGCGATTGGGAAGCGCGCCGAACGTTTCGCGGAGACGATAATGATCGTCGTGGAGCATCGCCAGACGTTCGGCCAGGCGAAGCATCGCCGATTCGTTATTCGTTTGCGCCGCATCGAGATCATGCTGATGTTGACGCACCGCGATTTCCAGCGTTTGAAGGCGCGTCATGAGCCGCCATACGAAGGCCGCAACGGCTGCTCCCATCGAGACTAGGCCCGCGCCTGCCCATTCGAGGACTCCCCAGGGCGTATTGTCTGCCGGCGTCACGTAGACCTCCTGATGTCTCGTGCCGGATACGGGCCATCTCGGTCTTCCGGCCGACACGCTCATTTGCCCGCGTTGTCACCGCTTCCGGATGCGGCGCTCAAGGCGATGGTGTTGATCTCGACTGCCGTGGAGTCGCGTTCGACAGCAGGGATGGGAGTGGCGTTCATTTCTGCTCCTATCTGCCGCCGATCCAGAGTCCGTGCGTATCGCTGGAGGGCGTTGTCTGCGCATCTGCGATCGGATCTGGATCGGGTGCGATGACGCCGGTATCGAGCGCCGCAACGAAAAGACTGAGGGCGAATTTTGCCAAAGCGACAGTCGGCGCGGCCGGTGGATCGTAAGCGGTACGAGCATACACCTGTCTGCCCGGGCTGCCCGGGCTGCCTGGGCTGCTCCGGCGACTATTTAACCCGGGCGAACCGGCTCGGCATCCAGAACTGGCGCATGGCCTCAACGACGGCCGGAATGTCGCGCCACGACTCGTGAGCGAAGGACGGAGCATCCAGACGGCGCCGGTGGGGGTCGAGAACTGGGCGGCCGGAGGGGGTCGGCGCAGTAGAATAATATTGGCAGCATCAGTCCGTACTCGGCAGCGTTCGGGCTCATCAATCGGGACCACGCGAGCAGCCGCAACTTGATGACCGCGTAGAAGCCCATGCACCAGGCCCGCGCGTCGACCTCGCCGTTTGGCGTGCGCACGAATACAGGTTCGAAGCTTTCCGGTTTCGTGGACGGCGCGTTGACGATCGCGTTGTGTCGCGTGAGCGTGGCGGCGATCGCGGAGAATGTCTCCGTGTCGTGGTTGAAGTCGTCCGGATCGACGCCGAGCAGCGGGCAGACCCATTCCTCGGGCATCATCGAGACCGGCCCGGCGACGACGGCGGCGGCCGCGCCGTCGAGCATAGAAAGGGACGTCGCCTGGGGATGACGAAGCATCGCTGACTTGGCGCGCTCGTCGATCCAACGTAAGCGGTACGAGCATACACCTGTCTGCCCAGGCTGCCCGGGCTGCCCGGGCTGCTCCGGCGACTATTTAACCCGGGCGAACCGGCTCGGCATCCAGAACTGGCGCATGGCCTCAACGACGGCCGGAATGTCGCGCCACGACTCGTGAGCGAAGGACGGAGCATCCAGACGGCGCCGGTGGGGGTCGAGAACTGGGCGGCCGGAGGGGGTCGGCGCAGTAGAATAATATCGGCAGCAGCAGTCCGTACTCGGCAGCGTTCGGGCTCATCAATCGGGACCACGCGAGCAGCCGCAACTTGATGACCGCGTAGAAGCCCATGCACCAGGCCCGCGCGTCGACCTCGCCGTTTGGCGTGCGCACGAATACAGGTTCGAAGCTTTCCGGTTTCGTGGACGGCGCGTTGACGATCGCGTTGTGTCGCGTGAGCGTGGCGGCGATCGCGGAGAATGTCTCCGTGTCGTGGTTGAAGTCGTCCGGATCGACGCCGAGCAGCGGGCAGACCCATTCCTCGGGCATCATCGAGACCGGCCCGGCGACGACGGCGGCGGCCGCGCCGTCGAGCATAGAAAGGGACGTCGCCTGGGGATGACGAAGCATCGCTGACTTGGCGCGCTCGTCGATCCAACGGCCGAGCCGGTCGAACGACATCGCGTAATCGGCCATGGTCTTGGCGGGCTCGGCGCTCCCAGCCGTCCTTCGTCGCTTTTCCGTCGTCATGCGACGGCCTTTTGCGCCTCGCGCGCGGCCTTCCAGTTCCAGACGAGCAGTTCATGCAATCGGTTGTTCTTCGTCGCGCCGGACACCATGCGTTCGAGGACGTCGGTCAGATAGATCTCGGGATCGGCGCCGTGCAGTTTGCAAGTGTTGAGAAGCGACGCAAGAATTGCCCAGGTCTCACCGCCGCCTTCGTTGCCACAGAACAGGCTATTCTTCTTTCCGATGGATATCGGCCGGATCGAACGCTCGACAATGTTCGTGTCCGGCTCCAGCCGCCCGTCCTCCAGGAACAGCGTCAGGCCCGACCAACGTTCGAGCGCGTAGTCAATCGCCCCGACCAGGGTCGACTTCCGAGATATGCCGTCTTTCGTGGCTTCGAGCCGCGCCTTCAAGGCCTCCATCAGCGGCTCGGTCCCGTCCCAGAAGAGCACTTTCAGCCGATCTTTCCGTTTCGACCTGAAGACGAAGATATTGCCGCAGTAGGGATCGGCCCCCAATGCCTGCGCGACCAGCGCAACCAAGCCATGGACCCCGCGGCGGAAATCAATCGGCCGCGACGCCACCAATACCTTCAACTCGCTGCGAACGCCTATCACGACGCGCGACCCAGCGCGGCCAACACAACCGAAAGCGTCTTGGCGTCAACGCCCTCGGGAACATGAACGCGCGCGCCAGCCGTCTCAATCTCAATCATCCGTCGGGGCGACGCCGATGCACGCGCGCCTTCGTTACCGCCCATCTCACTCGGCTTGGCAATCGCTACGGGGACGAACAGTGGCGCCTGCGTCAACGTCGCTTCCAGAGCCTGCGCCCTTGCGCGTTTTCGCCAATAATGTAGCAGGCCGCCGTTGACCCCGTGCCGACGCGCCACCGCTGCGATATTCGCGCCCGGCTCAAAGCTCTCCGCCAAAATTCGAGCCCGCTCCTCATCACTCCTGCGCATATGGCGCGGCGTCCCGGTGATCAACTCAACTCGGCGATAGCGATCATCGCCTGTGCGACTGTCTCTATGAGTGTCACTATGACTGTCATTCTTCACGGCGATATCCGACGCATCCACTGCCCGCTCTGGATGCTATCGGATGCCGTGCGATTTTGTAGGTGCGATCGCCGTGCCGCT
>CAVYON010000021.1:0-20331 GCA_963770035.1 uncultured Alphaproteobacteria bacterium
TGGGGCAGAAGGCCCATCCATGCAAAAGCGCACGGTAGCGTATTGCACGCAATGTTGTGGGTGGGGTTAGCGCCGGCTGGAAGATCGGCCGCCGAGGAGCGCCTGGAGGCCGAGTTCGAGATCGCTCATTCCCATGATGCGGTCGATCGAACGCTTCCGTAGCTTGCCGGCCAAGGCCAGGACTTCCATGGTCACGGCCCGCAGCTGTCGATTCTGTTCCTCCATCCGGTCCAGTTTGCGTGTTTGATCCGCCGTGGGCTTTTCGGTTCGCCAGCGGCTGATCTGCCGGTCGTAGATATCGACGAACTCCAGCTGCTCGGTGTGAACCCGCTCGACCCGGTCGATTGTGGCGTCATCCAGCACGTGGGGCCGGGCACGGGCCTTGTTCAGTGTCCCTACGTGATCGCGGGTGTCGTCCAACGCGCCGTCGATCATGCCGGCGATGAGGGGCATTTGGCTGATGGGCTGCCAGCTCACTGGGTCGGCATCGAGCATGCGAAGGCTCCTCTAACTTAGGCCATGGCGGGTTGCGGCGTCGCCTGGGCGCGCCGGCGGGGAGACTGGAAGTAGCTGCCGTTGGGGATGACGTGGGCGTGCGCCAGAGGCGAGACGCGGGCCAGATCCTCGTCACGCACTTCGTGTCCGGCGGCGCGCAGCTGATCGACGATGCGGGCGATGTGGACGGTATTCCACACCAGAACCGCATTTGAGAGCAGGCTCAGCGAGCTGGCCTTGTTCATCACCTCCTCGTAGTCGCCGGAGCGAAAGCCGCCCTGATTGGCGAAGAACAGCCACTTGGCGAGGATGTGGCGGAATTCGCCGCGATTGAGCTGCAGCTGGATGGCGTCGCGGAGCGGCTCCTCCTGGATGTAGCGCAGGATGTGCAGCGTCTTCATCAGCCGCCCGAGCTGGCTGAGGGCGCCGGCGAGACGGTCCGACGCGTTGGTGTTGATCAAGCGCTGCATGATGACGTGCGCCGGAGTCACACGGTCCTTCAGCGACGCCGCGAGGCGCACCAGCTGATCCCACTGTTCGCGAATGAGGGCCAAATTGATGCTGCCGCGCAGCAGCGGCTGCAGGGCGCCGTAGTCCGCCTCGCGATCAATGCGGCTGAGCACCTGGTCGGGTAAATCCTTTAGCCGCGGCATGAAGGTGATGCCGAGCAAGGCGCAGAGGCCGAACAGATGTTCGGTGAAGCCGTTGGTGTCGGAGGTGTGCTCGCGGATCGCCAGCACCGTGTCGTTGTCGAGGATGCCGCCAAGCACGTAGCCCGCCTCGCGCGGCGCGCATGAGATTACATGTGTGGCATAGACGCTGTGCTGGTCGGATGTGTGCGTGTAAATCTGAAGCGCCTGATCATAGTAGCCGAAATAGCGCGGATAGACGCTGCCGAGCAGGCTCTTGCGCTCGACCACGAAGCGCTGGCCGTCGGAAGAGGATCGGCGGCCATCGCCCCAGAGGCCGCTGAGCTTCAGGCCGTGATGGTGATCGACAAGGATGGTGTTGGCGGCCTTGAGGGTGGCGTCGCGCAGGAACCAACGGCTGGTGTCCTGCAGGGTTTCGGCGGTGACGCTATCGACACTCTGGCTCATCGCGGCGAGGCCAAGGTTGGTCCCATGGGCGATCAGGGTGGCGAGCAGCGAGCGATGCGGATCGACACCGCGTGGCTCATAGCCGCCGAGCGGCTGGAAAGCGCTGGTGAAGCTGGACCATTCATCGACGTCCTGCAGCAGGTCCTCGATGCGCACGCGCGGCAGGCTGGCGCCAATGGTGGCGCGCAGCTCACGCAGCACCCGCGAGATCGGCAGGGCGTCGCGCTTTTTGAGCTTGAGTTTGCCATCGCGGATGGCGGCGAAGCGGTTGCTGGCCAGGCCACGTTCCGCGGCCCGCGCCACCTTGTCGAACTCGGCGGTGATCCGGGTCAGGAATTCCTGTCCGTCAGTTGGCAGACCCAAGTGCTGATAGGCCTGCTCGCGGGTCTGGCGCCAGCTGAGGTCATCATAGACCAGGTTCCAGAAGGAGACGTGGTCGCGGCTCTTGGCCAGGTACAAGCTGCCGGCGCGCAAGGCGTCACGGACCGCGAAGGCCAGCGAAATCTCCCAGATGCCGCGATCGAGTTTGCTGCCGGTGATGAGGTGGGTCCGCCAATCCGCCTGCACGAAGCTATGCGGATCGTCCGTCGTCAGCGGCCCGCGCGTGCCGGCGTCGAGCGACCGCAAGACCTCGATCGCCTGGACCAGGGCCTCACTGCCGGCGGCCGCCTGGAACGGCAGCCCAAGGAAGGCCGGCAAGTATTGGCGCAGCGTGGCGTAGCGCGCGAGCATGGCGTCGAGATGACCGCGCGCCTCCAGGCGCTCGAAGGCCCGGCAGGCGATGGCCGCCTCGATCAGCGCAGGCGCGTCCTGCGCTTCACGAAAGTCAGTGACGGTTTGCGCACCGTCGGCCGCCACCAGCGCATCGACCGCGCCAAGCAGGCGTTGCAGCCCGTCGCGGGCGGCGCGGCGAAGGCTCTTGCGGCGCAACTCGACAGCCGTGCGCGATCGGCGATTCATTCCCGTCAGGAACTGGTCGTTCATCTCGACAATCTGGTCGAGCAAGGTCTTGCGCGCTTCGGTCAAATAGCAGGCGACCAGGGCGTCGCGCTTGGGTTTGGCGAAGCGGCGCAGGTCGCCGGCGTCGTAGCGGCGGCCGAGTTCGCCGAGCTGACGCACAATCCCCGGGTCGAGATCGTCCAGCCCAGCGTCCGCCTTGGCCCCGGTGTCGAGCAGGTCTTCGATCAGGCGCAGGCGAATGATATCGCCCCTGATCACCTTGGCTTTGGCCGATCTCGGATAGTCCTTGAGGCGGAACAGGCTGGAGCGCGCGTCACCCTCCGGCACCTCGACCAAGATGTCGATCGCCGCCCGTAAGGGCTCCGACAATCGGCTGGAGACTTTATCGTAGAGCTGGGTCGTGGCTTGCGCCGCCTCGGATGCGACCAGCCGCTCGAGCGTGCTGACCGCCGGCAGCATGACCCCAGAGGCGCGCAGTCTGTCTTCGGCCCGCGCCATGAGTTCGGCCGCGGTGCGGCCCTCGATGGCGCCCTGGCGCAGCCATTCGCGCAGATCGGCGGCGCTCTGCCGGTCGAAGCTACGCAGGCCGAGATGGCGGCGGATGCGCAGCGCCTGGGCGCGCTCGGTCTGCGCACGGCCAGGCGGGTCGAGATACAGAACCGGCGCCAGATTGAGCTGGCGCGACAAGTGATTGACGATCTTGATCGGCGCCCGACGGTAGTCGTCGAGAAAGCGGCCATGGGCGCGAAGCATGCACAGCTGCAGCGCAAACCTTCGGCGATGGTCGTCGCCGCGGCACCGAATGATCTCGGCCAGATCCGAAGCCGTCAGGCTCCAATGCCGCGCGAGTTCGTCCTCGCTCGGGTCGGCTGGGGCCGCCAGACGCTCACGGGCGGGCGTCATCAGGGGCGAGAGATCATCCGTCGACATTCAGGTGGGACCGCTCCAGATCCGCCGCGAGGTCGTCGCGTGAGGGTCGCGTATAGATGGCGGTCGTGTCCAGAGACTCGTGGCCCAGCAAGCTGGCGAGTTCGACCAACTTCCCAGGATTGTCGCGCAGATAGCCAAGCGCAAAGGTATGGCGCAGCGTATGCGCCGACACCGCCGCCCGCTTGAGGCGGGCTCTACGGGCAACGCTGGTGATGACGGCCTGGATGGTGCGCACCGGCATCGCCGTCTCGCGGCTGCTGATAAACAGCGGCGCATCCTTGCCGGAGGCTGGGCGCTGTTCGAGATGCTGCTTGAGCGCGCGACGAGCGGTTGCGTTCAGCGGCGCCTCACGCGCCTTGAGGCCCTTGCCGTGTCGGATGCGCACGCTGCCGGATCGATCATTCATGGTGATGTCGGTGATCCGCAAGGCGGCGACTTCGCCGACCCGCAGGCCAGCCTGGAGCATGAGTTGCACCATCGCATAGTTACGCGCCGCCAACCCATGGGAAGAAGCGCCAGCAGAGCGCAACAACGCATGGACTTCGATATCGGTCAGACCGGCAGGTTGTTGGTTGCGCACCGTGCGCATCGGCCGGACATCCCGCGCGGCGTCAGCCGCGAGAACGCCGGTGCCTCGCGCCCATCGGCACAGCCGGCGCAACGCATCCAGCCGGCGGTTGATCGCGGCCGGCCGCCGACCGGCGGCGACCATGTGTTGCCGATAGGCGATCAGGTCATGCTCAGCGAGATCCTGGTGTCGCGCTGTACGAAATCTTGAGACGGCTTTTCAATTTCTCCAATGAGTTGCGACTGCACGAAACTCGCAACTCTGTATGAAATCGTGAGAATGGTGTGGCGGATCTGCACGAAACGTGAGAATGACAGGTTCCGATGTTCAAAAACAATTCGGGCCTGCGATGGACGACGAAACGCCGCGAAATGAGCGGGAATGGGAAGAGGCCTGCCGTCGCGAAGACGCCATTCGCACGTTGCTCAACCGGCGAACTTCGGCGTTGTCCGCGAAAGAAGTTGAAGAGGCCGCTGTCGAACTCGGGATCAGCCGAGCGACCCTATACCGCATGATCCGGCTGTATCGCGAGGGGGGAACTGTTTCGTCGCTGCTGCCTCGGTCTGTCGGCCGGCCGAAGAAGTCGCGGTCGCTCTCGCCGGAACGCGAAGCGTTGATTGCTCAGACAATCCGGCGAGCCTACCTCAAGCGGGAAAAGCCAAAGTTCAGTCGGCTGGTGCACGAGGTTCGGCTCCGTTGCGTTGAAGCTGGATTTACTCCGGCGAATTGGCGCACGATCAAATCGCGCTTGGAGGACCTTGACGCGCGCGCGGTGGCGCTGCGCCGCGGAGATAAAGCCATAATCAAGGCCACAAAGGCAACTCCCGGCCACTATGTTGCCGCGCGTCCGCTCGCCGTTGTTCAGATCGACCACACCCGGGTGGACGTGGTGGTCGTCGATGAAGAAACCCGCGAGCCCATTGGCCGCCCCTGGATCACTTTGGCGATCGACGTGTTCACACGCATGGTGACCGGATTTCACCTAACTATGGCGGCGCCAAGTCGCCTGTCGACAAGTCTCGCCTTGCTGCACGCAGTTCATGACAAGACCTCCTGGTTGAGAGAGCGTGAAATAGAAGCGTCATGGCCCGTCGTGGGTCTGCCGGAAACGTTGCACGCCGACAACGGTTCCGATTTTCGCAGTCGGGCCTTTGTGCGCGCTTGTCGGGATGCGGGCATCAAGATCATGTGGCGCATTCCGGGTGAGCCGCATTATGGCGGCCATATCGAACGTTTGATCGGCACAATGATGGGCGCGGTTCGCCTGTTGCCCGGCACCACGCATGGCAACCCTGCCGCGAAAGGCGACTACAAGTCAGACAAGGCCGCCCGGCTGACGCTTCGCGATCTGGAACGCTGGATCGGGCATGAGATCGCTGGACGCTATCACAACAGCATCCATAGCGCGTTGAAGCGCCCGCCGATCGCCGTATGGCAGGACCACGAGGCAGCGCTCCCGCTGCGCATGCCCGTCGACCGAATGGCGTTCTGGGTGGCGTTCTTGCCCGAACAGCAACGCACCTTGCGACCAGACGGCATCCACCTCTTTGGCCTGACTTACTGGTCGTCGGTTCTCACGGCGGATGTCGGGCGCCTGAAACAGAAACTGCTCGTCAAGTACGATCCGCGCGATCTCTCGCGGATCTTCGTCCTGCGTCCGTCAGGGCATTTTATCGAAGCGCGCTATGGAGACATCACCCTGCCCGCGATCTCGCTGCACGAGGCGCAATCGGCGGCAAGGGCTTTGGCCGCCAAGGGACGGCGAGAAGTCGACAGCCGGACTATCGTCAAGACGGCGATCGCCCAACGCGAACTCGTTCAAGGCGCAAACCGCCGCACACTCGAACTCAAGGGCAAAGTCGCCAAGACACCTGGAAAGACAATAGGGGACGGCGATCTTGGCTCGCTTCGCGGCATCGATTCGCGCACACGGATCCCCTCAGTGGAAGGGGATGCGTGAAGCATGAAACATCAATTTGAACATCTGACCGTCGCCACTGCGGAGCTACTAAATCTGTCCAACGACCTACGGACCAGGGAAATCCAGTCTGAGCGTTGGGTGCACTATCCCAGAGCAAAGGCAGCGCTCGTAGCCTTGGGCCGTTTGACCGCGCACCCGCGGACCACGCGTATGCCATCGCTAGCTATCTATGGCGACAGCGGCATGGGGAAGACCATGCTGATGCAGAGGTTCTGCGACGATCACCCTCCCCTTCTCGATCAGCGCAAAGGCATCGAGCGACAGCAAGTCTTGCCGATCCAGCTGGCTGGAAGGCCCGGCGAGAGGCAGCTGTTCGCCCAGATTCTGCATGCCGTCGGCGTCAACCAGGGACTGCGCGCCAACTCGGTCGACATGCAGTTCACCGTGGTTCGCCTGCTCAAGGCCATCGGGCTCCAGGTTCTGGTCATCGACGAAGTTCATAACATTCTGGCGGGCTCCGCCCGCGAGCAGCGCATCGTTCTCAATACGCTCCGGTATCTGAGCAATGAACTGAATATATCGCTTGTCTGCTTTGGCGTGACCGATGCCCGCGAAGCCATCAGTGGTGATGCACAACTGGCGCGGCGCTTTGACGAGCTGACGCTCACGCGCTGGTCATCCACGCCAGCCTTCGAAGAACTGATGATCTCAATCCTGCGGAACCTTCCGCTTCGCGAGCCCAGCGTCCTGTCCGCTTTGTCGCTGCGCCGCATCCTTCAAATCACTGATGGACTGACGGCGCGGATCTTCCGCCTCATGAACGATCTCGCGATTGCCGCGATCGAAAGCGGCACGGAAAAGATCACTGATGCGGCCGTCGATCTATGGCAACCGCTGTTTGACCCCGAAGCCGCGTTCGCGTGAACCTCGCCATGATCTTGCCTAACCCGCTGCCTCTGGTTCTCGAAGAAGCGCCAGACGAGTCCTTGAGCTCTTGGCTAAATCGCCATGCGGAATTCTATGGGATCGCGCCCTCCGCGTTGAGCCGCCATGTCGGGATCGGCAGGCTTGCGTTCGCTGGTCTCGATCATCGGCTAAATGAAAGCGAGGCGCGGACGCTTGCCAGCGCTATGCGGCGATCGCCAACAAGCATCTCGAACATGACCCACCTGCAGCACCAAGACCGCCTTGTGGCTATGATCGCTCGAGGCGGACCGGTTCACGCGTGCTCAGAGTGCCAGCAAAGAAATCGCCGCGACGATCGAGCGGCGGTCACTCTGAAAAGCTGGAGCCACGGTTGGCGGATCACTTGCCCTCTCTGCGGTTCCCGCGTTCAAGATGTAGACGGCGGTGAGACCTATCCCCCCGCTGACGCGTTCGAGCATCTCTGGGATGAGGCGAGGCACGGCGAAGAGACGATCGCCAACATCGACACTTTACCAGTCGATCGGGCCGCGTTTGTGATGGCCTTGCTGCATTTGTTGCTTTTGCGTCGATCGCGCACCCGAACGGATACCCAACGGCAAATCGTGGGTGGCAGAGTGCTTGATAGCGTCGTCCCGGGCTTTGACGACATCGACAAGCGAGCTTCGCTCACCGTCCACGCCGGAACGCCGCTCGTGGTGCCTTTGACGATCCGCGTCGCTCTGCTCGCGGGGCTTTCGCGAACGCAGAACAATCCAGACCTGTGCAAGCGCATGGAGAGTGCCTGCATCGGCAGGGAGAGGATTCGGTTCGACGCCGTGATGATCAAACTGCTCGCTGACGCGCATCCATCATTCTCACATTTGCAGCAAATACGGAACTCAAGTCCTTTCTGGTCTCACCATTTCCAGCAGCGAGCGCCCAAAACCGCGCCAGTCTCACGATTTCGTACAACGTGACAGCCGCGGGCGTATCCCCGCTGTGGACCGAGCTGAGCGGAGCCGGGAAGCTGGCGTCGAGTCAAGTGCCTGGGCGAATGCCGAGCCTGTGGCGAGCGAGACGCCGGCGCTTAACAGGGTGGCACCTAACCGACGTGGCCGAGTGGTTTCCAAAGTTCGTGGAGGCGGTCCACGCCCGCCCCCGGCGAACCACGCCATGCTCGACGGCGAGGCCGTGGCGCTCCGCCAGGATCGCTATAGCGATTTCGCGGAACTGAGAACCAACCGGGGCGCGGCAGTTGCCCATTTTGTCGCCCTCGATGGCGAGGACCAGCGCAAGCTGCCGCTGGAAATCCGCCGGGCGGAGCGGGCGTCGCTCGTCGCCGGTATCGACGGCATCATGTTCAGCGAGGCGATCGAGGCCGAAGGCGCGGTCGTGTTCGCCAAGGCGTGTGAGCGGGCCTGGAGGGGATCGTCTCGAAACGCCTGGGCGGCGCCTATTGGAGCGGCCGGGTGAAGAACTGGCTCAAGGTCAAGAACCTGGATTTTCGAAGCAGATGATGCATCGGTCTACGGGGACGATAAGCGGGCGCGCGCCCAGACGGCTGCCGTTTACCATCGCGGCGATCCCAGCGAGGCCGGCCCGCATTTCAATTGCCATGGGTAAGTTAACGCCGTATAACACAAAAGTTAACGAACGTTTACCAAACGAGCGGTCATGCTCGTTAGGGGAGAAAAGAACGAAATGCTTACGAAGATTTTGGCTGGGGTTGCGTTAGCCAGCGCACTCGTCTCCTTCGGCGCGGACGCGAAGACGGAGTCGTTCAAGTTCTCCGGCGGCGACGTCACGGCGCTCATGACTTTCGATGTCGTCGGCGGCGAGGCGATCAGCGGCTTCGGCACGATCACCAGTCCCTTCTGGTCGGGGTCCGACGCAATGACGCTGGTTACGCTGTCGACACCCGGCGTCCATGACCTCGGCGGCGGCTATCTCAGCTACCGCTTTGGCGGCGGCACCGACTTGATCGGCGACACATCTATCCCCGTCGATAACTGGGGGCCCGTGTTCATGATCAATACGTCGCCCAACCTCGATGTCGGCTTCAACCTGTGGTCGAACGGCGGCTCGTCCTACACCGGCTTCCTCGCCGGCAACGCGCTGACGGTCGGCGGTCCGATCATCTACGATGGCGTCAACGGATCGCTGACCAGCGCCCCCGAAGCCTCGACGTGGGTGATGCTGCTTATGGGCTTTGCAGGCCTCGGCTACGCGGGGCATCGGGGGGCGAAGGCGTCCCGAGTGCTCGCCGCCTAGCCCATGAGGGCGATCTCAATCCGCCAACCTGGGGCGGGCGCGCATTTAGCTCCGGCCGGTTGTCCGGTCGCTTGCCCGACTCGCCCTCGACGAACTTGGCGTCGACGCCCTGCTGGCGGTGAACGCCTCGACTGCGGTCTGCTACGTTTCAAGGCCGAGCCAGCTCCGGGCCTGTTTCTCTGCCGAGACGCGGTAATACCCCACGTATTCTGGCACATGATTGCCTCTCTGTTCGGTAATAATGCAAGGTCTATGCGCGTCGCGAAAGACAGAGCGCGCCAGAATGCAACGGGAGCCGAAAGAGGCTCTGGCGCGTTAACTATTGCCGAATGATGCGTTGGGGGTGGGTGATGGTCAGACGGATTGAGATCGAGCTTGAAACGCCCGGCAACTCCCGGACGATGTTTCGTCTACTTATCGACGGCAGCGCCATCGCGGATAACCTGACGGCGGCGCAGGCCCACGTTCTGATTGGGGAGATACTCGACCGGATCACCATGCCAAAATCGCCCGATGGGGCGGCACTGCCCCCGGAGTTAGATGCTGCTACCGCACATCGACGGTCGAGTTGGCCGCGACGGGTGCAACCGCGCGCGGAGTAGACGATCATGACCACGAAGTCCGACTGGAAGCGCGGCGCGCGAAACTCGTGGCAGGCGTTCGAGCTTCTGCAGGCCAGATGGCCGAAGGCGTTCCCGGCCAAGTCCCATGAGGTCCGTCCCCTCGTGAACGTCGTGGCGGAACTGCAAGAGGCGTTCGGCTGGAGCCCGGCCTATGCGAAGGGCGTGCTGAGGGTGTGGAAGGCCCGCGAGAGCTATTGCCGGGCGGTGCTGGCCCTATCCGAGTCGGGTCGGTCTTGACGGGTTGCCAACCGAGAAGACCATCGACGACAAGGCGCGCGAGATGGCGTCTGCCCGGCTCAAACAGATCGCCGCCAAGAAAGCCAAGGCCCGCAGATAGGCGTGCGAAGGAGGCCGTCGACCTCGCCGCCGAGGCGACCGCTCCGCCGCCGACGCCCGAACCCGCCTGTGCCAGCGCCGCCTGCCCCGGTCGAGGCCCCCGCCCCAGAGCCCGAGCGGCCAAGGCGGCGTAAGCCGCACCGCCCCCTCGGCCTCGATCGCGTGGCTGAATTTGATGGCGTCGATCCCGGCGACCAGCGGCTCCAGTTCCGCCCTGCGGATTTCCAGCGGCAGCTATCGCTGGTCCTCGCCATCAAGGTCCAAGACGTCGAAGGCGACAAGATGGGCAACTGCTGCGCCCGATTGGTTCCCAGTTCCGCGAAATCGCTATGGCCATCCTGGCGGATGCGAATTCCGACGCAATCCGGCCAGGGATTCCGATTTGATGTCGGCCACCGTTCCGATTTGATCCCGGCCACCATTCCGAAATGAAGCCGGCCACCTGAGCCGGTTACGGCTCTCGTCGTTTGCTCCCCGCGGTTCAGCAACTGCGGCAGTCCTGGCCCGTCGATGGTCGACGAGGAGATCGGGATGCCGGCGAAGCGGGAACTGAGCATGCGACAATTGCGACATCTATTGCGGCTTCACCACGATGGGGTGAGCGCGCGCGAGATCGGGCGACGTCTTGGCGTGGCGCGCTCGACGATCCAGGACAATCTGAAACGGGCGGCGGCGGCTGGGCTCACATGGCCGCTGGCCGACGACGTCACCGACGAGGCGCTGGAAACCCGGCTGTTTGGGCGGGCCGGGGTCACGCAGGGCCAGCGGCGGCGGGCCGAGCCGGATTGGGCGACGCTGGCGCGCGAGCTGAAGCGTCCTGGCGTCACGATGTCGATCCTCTGGGAAGAATACCGAGAGGTCCATTCAGAGGCCTACGGCTACAGCCGCTTCTGCGATTTGCTGCGTGGCTTCGAACGGCGGCTGACCCCGGTGATGCGCCAGCACCACGTCGCCGGAGAGAAGGCGTTCGTCGATTATTCGGGCAAGCGGATCGGGATCGCCGATCCGACGACGGGAGAGATCCGCGAGGCGGAGATTTTCGTCGCCGTGCTCGGCGCCTCGAACCTCACCTACGCCGAGGCGACCTGGACGCAGACGCTGCCGGACTGGACCGGCGCGCATGTGCGCATGTTCCGCTTTTTCGGCGGCGCGCCGAGGCTGCTGGTTCCCGACAATCTGAAGAGCGGGGTCATCAAGGCCTCCTTCTACGACCCCGAGATCAACCGAACCTACGGCGCGATGGCGGCCCATTACTCGGTCGGCATCCTGCCGGCGCGGCCACGGCGGCCGAGGGACAAGGCGAAAGTCGAGGCCGAAGTTCCAATTCGCCCAGACCTACATTCTGGGGCGGCTGCGCCATCTGACGTTCTTCTCGCTCGCCGAATGCAACGCGGCCATCGCGCTGGTCATGCAGCGCATGAATGAACGCACGATGCGCAACCTCGGCCTGAGTCGTCGCGAGTTGTTCGAGGCCATCGAGCGCGACGCCCTCACCGCCTTGCCCGCCGACGATTGGGAGTTTGCGGAATGGCGGCGCGCGCGGGTCAATCTCGACTATCACATCGAGGCCCATGACTTTCTCTATTCGGTTCCGCACGCGCTCATCCGCGCCGAGGTCGACGTGCGGATCACCGCGCGAACGGTCGAGATCTTCCATCGCGGCCAACGGGTCGGCGCCCATCAGCGCCGCTACGCTGGCCGCAAGCACGGCACGGACGCCGACCATATGCCCAGCTCCCATCGGCGCTACGCCGAGTGGACGCCGGATCGGTTCCGCCGCTGGGCCGGCAAGATCGGGCCGAACACCGAAGGCTTGATCAGCGCCGTGCTCGCCAGCCGGACGCATCCCGAACAGGGGTTCCGCACCTGCCTCGGCATTCTGCGCGCCTATCGCGGCCTCGACCCGGGCCGCCTCGAGGCGGTCTCGGCCCGCGCCGTCGAACTGGGCGTCCTCAACTGCAAGGGCGTCGCGTCGCTGCTCGCCAGCAAGTTCAACCCGTCGGGCGCGGACAGCAGCCCCGTCACGCTCATCGACCACGCCAATGTGCGCGGTCCCCGCTACTACAACTGACAGGAAATCCCATGCTCGCTCATCCGACACTCGACCAATTGCACGCGCTTGGCCTCCACGGCCTGGCCAAAGGCTTCAAGGAACTGGAGCATAAGCCCGAGGCGCGCGGCCTCGATCACGCCGAATGGCTCGGCCTGCTGCTCGAATACGAACTCACGCTGCGCCGGCAGAAGCAGTTCGAAACGCGCGCCAGAGTCGCCAGACTGCGTCACCCGGCCAGCGTCGAGGACGTCAATTATCAAAGTCCTCGCGGGCTCGACCGCGCGCTCTTCTTCAAGCTCGCCGCCTGCGACTGGATCGCCGAGCGCCGCAATTTGCTCCTGACCGGGGCGAGCGGCCTCGGCAAGAGTTGGCTTGCCTGCGCCCTCGGCCACAAGGCGTGCCGAGAAAACCTCTCCGTCCTCTATACTCGCATGCCCCGGCTCTTCGCCGACCTCGCCATCGCCCACGGCGACGCCCGTTATGCCAGGCTCTTGCGCTCTTTCGCCCGCGTAAAGCTGCTCATCCTCGACGATTGGGGGCCGGAGGCGCTGACCCCCAATCAAGCGCGCGACATGCTCGAAATCGTCGAGGATCGCTACGACAAGGGCTCGCTCATCATCACCAGCCAGGTTCCCGTGGACCGCTGGCATGACCTGATCGGCATTCCCACGCTTGCCGACGCCATCCTCGACCGCGTCATTCACAACGCCTATCGCATCGAACTGGCCGGCGAGAGCTTGCGCAAGCGGCTGCCTTCATCCTGAAACCGACGTGTGCGCGGAGAGCCGGCTCGCTGCACCCTCGGCGCGAAGGCCGTGGATAACGGCGGGCTCCGCTACGGCGCAATGGAAAGCGCGCTCCGCCCGCCGTTATAGCGGGATTCCGGGCCCATCCGAAAATCGTTTGACCGAATCAGCGGGATCAATTCCAGTCGCCTGGTGAAGACGAATCGCAATTTCCTCAGCGCAGCGGATCGGGCCGACCTGGTGAAGATCGTCAGGAACGGGCTGGAGGAGCATCGCATCGTCCGCCGGGCGAATGCCATCCTTCTGCTCGACAAGGGCTGGTCCTACGCCGAGGTCGCCGAAGCGCTGTTCCTCGACAACTCGACCATCCGCATCTGGCTCAAGGAATTCCAGGAAGGCGGCGTCGAGGCGATCGTCCTGTTCGACCTGAAGGGCGGAACCGGACGGCTGTCGCCCCTCCAGATCGACGAATTGCGCGCCTGGGCGACGGAGGGGCTGCCGACGTCGACCACCGAAATCGGGCAATTCATCCTGGATCGGTTCGGGTTCGACTATGGCCGCTCCGGACTGATCAAGCTGATGAACCGCATCGGATTCGACTGGAAGAAGCCGGAATCCGTGCCCGGCAAGATCGACGTGGAAACCCAGCAAAAGTTCATCGACGCGCATGAGGACTTGCGCAACTCGCTCGGCCCGGACGAGACGGTCGTCTACGTCGACGCCGTCCATCCGACCCACCAGGCCAAGCCCGCTGGACGCTGGCTGCCGCGCGGACAGCGCTGCGCGCTTCCCGCGGCGTCCGGGCGCGACCGGCTGAACCTGCACGGCGCGATCGACCTGGAGACCGGACAGACCCGCATCATGGATGTCCAGACCGTCGACGCGGCAAGCACGATCGCCTTGTTCGAGGCGCTGGAGCGCTCCAATTCGACGATGAGCCGCATCCATGTTTTCCTCGACAACGCCCGCTACCACCACGCCAAAGTCGTCCAGGGCTGGCTGCAACAGCCAGGGAGGCGCATCGTCCTGCACTTCGTGCCGTCATACTGTCCGCATCTCAACCCGATCGAGCGGCTCTGGAAGGTGATGCACGAAAACGTCACCCACAACAGATGCTACGCCAAATTCCGCGACTTCGCCGAAGCCGTGCTCGGTTTCCTGCGTGAAACCGTGCCACAGCGGTTCGACGAGTTCTCGTCAACCATCACCGACAATTTCCGCGTCATCGACCCGAAGGAATTTCGGATCCTCGCGTGACACCGCTATACCCACCGCCACCCAAGCGCTTGCGGAGATCCAAATCCAACCCTGGCTTGACCAACGGCTCCAGGCAAAACATCATCGCAGAGATCCGCGGAAGCAGACGCAGGGTGGCCGACATCAAATCGGAATCCCGGCCGGCTTCAAATCGGAATCGGTGGCCGACTTCCTATTGGAATGCGTGGCCGGCTTCGTCGGAATCCGCAGGCGGAGGACCACAGCTTCACCGACGAGCATTACAATCGTCCGCCGGGACGGCGCGGACCGCCTCCACGATCCTTGGAAACCACTCGGTCAGGTCGGTCGCATGCCAACTCCAGTGTGAGCCGGGTCACGGCTCGGCCGACCACCGAGAGCCGCTACCGCCGCCAGCGCCGACAGGCGTCGGCTGACAGGCGTCGGCTTGCCAAGCCGCTACGCTTGCCGCACTCTTGCTCAGGGAGCCAAGGAGGGAACGCGATCATGAAAAGCGCCGTCGTCGCCATCGCGCTCGCAGGAGCCGTCGCTGCCTTCGCGTCGCAGCCCGCTTCATCCGCGCCGATTGTCCCCGTGCCCGCTTCGGCCATTCAGGCGCTCGGCGGCGACATCGTGGACGCCGCGTGGACGCGATGCTGGCGCGACCGCTGGGGCCGGCGAGTCTGCCAAAGGTGCTGGCGCGACCGCTGGGGCCGGGTGATCTGCCGCTGAGCGTTAGACGCGGTCCGCGACTGCGCCGGCCTTGACGGTCCTTGAGCGTGCAGCGGGCGCACCCGCAAGCTCAGTATAAGCTTCGCCAGCGCCGCTGTGATTATCAGGTCGGAGCACCACGGCCTCGCCGTCGAGCATGACGTTGTCCGCTGGGAGGACGCGGACCGCCTCCACGATCCTTGATGGGGACGCGGCCGCAGACCGGGAGTCAGGAAACGATGCCCCGCGATCGGCTCTCGCTTCGGATGCTGCAAAAAGTTCGCGTGAATTGAGCGAAATCAATGCTCAGCGCCGCCCCGAGAGGCAGAGCGGTCCTGTGCGGTGCTACTTCGTCAAAAACGCGCGAATAGTTGCGTCCAAGGAATTGCCCGGTCTTTCCCGCTTGGAAGCTATCCAGATTGCTCGAACTTTGTTCGAGGAAAGCGCTTCGACCTATGACGGAGTCGAGGTCTGGAGTCTTACACGGAGGATCTTCCGACTGGGTTCCTTTGCTCGCAAGCCGCCGGCAAAACCGCCGACCACCTGACGCTGATCGGCAGCGTTGGGCGCGGGACCGGACGCGAAGCTTCCCACTTGCTAATCGGCCCGTTGCGCCCGCGCCCACAGCCAGAAACGCCTGTGCCCTTATTCGAGCATGCGCGGCCCCCGACAGGTCTTACGCCGACGTGATCCTGCGCTTGGTCGACCTCGAAGGCGGCCTATCGAACCAAGTTCGCGAACGCCGCCTTCAGCCGGTCCGCCTCGCTTGCGTCGAGCGCAGTGTCATTCTCAGCCACTTCGAGCCGCACGGCGCCTGAGGCGTCAGGAGGCAGGCGAGAGCACGGGGCATCGGAACAGTCGTATTCGAGCGAGTCTGGGCGCTCGATTTAGCATGGCTGACGAGCGGGCCTATCGCGGTGGCTGTCCTCCGCGTGCGCGGCGGCGACATTGGCGTCAAAGCGCGCCCTCAGCGGGGATCATTGTCGCAATCCGGGCGACCGTCTCGCGCGAGTACCGCCGCCAGATGCGGGAAACGGCCTCCACGTTCTCACCCATGTCCTGGTAGGTTGTGTTGTGGAAAGCCGACATGGTCCGGGAGATGTCCTTGGCGTCCTTGTTCGTCACCGCGCTGATCAGCATGCTCAGCGTGCTGTGGAACATCCTCTCCCAAAGGATGACAGACTCGACCCCGGCGTCGCGCAGCGCGTGGACGGCCCCGATCGCAATGTGGTTGCTGTCGTGGATCATTTGATGCCCCTCAGCGAATTAATTGACGGGAGCCCCTCGCAAGATCGGCGGCGCAGTTCAATCCGTAAAACTACGTAGCTGGGTTGCGGTCTGGCGTCCCGCCCAACAAGCGAGGGGAAGCATGCTTCTTCCGCTCCAGCCGACCGGCCGCGACGCCGCGGTAGATGGGGGTTTACGTGTTCATGGGGAACATCCGGCGGCGTCGCGCCCCAGGATGTCGATCTGAACGTTTCGCCGTCCGCGTAGCCGATGGCCAAGAATTCGCTGGTAACGGCGTCGGGCTACTTCGTGGTGCGCCGACCTGCGGTGCGTCTCCAGTGCAGCCGAAGCCGCTATGTCCTCCTCCGCCCGCAAATCCGCCGGAGTTCCGTCGGACGTCTGGTGACCATAGAACACTCCAGAAGCGTTCGGTTTGATCGCCGTCTTCGCTGCCACTGCGATGCTATTGCGGTCGTTGATCCAGGGCGTCTGCGTTCCATGTTTCGACTTCGACATCACCAAGCCCTTCTGCTTCGGTGAGCCCGTCCCAACCGTCAGCATGATCCCGTCAAGCGCCTTAGCAGCCCGTTGACGAAGTCCTGGATCTCGGATTCCGAGGCGTTGTTGAGCTTGAGGGCGAATCAGCGATGGCGATGGGACGGTCGGGCGCTGTTCAGGATGACCTGATGGCGACGTGGTCGGAGATGCCGCGCTCGCCGGGGCACGCGTTCTACGATCGGCTGCAGGAGCTGCTCAGCGAGGCGGGTTTCGACGCGTTCGTGGAGGAGGTGTGCAAGCCGTACTACGCGCCGCGGATGGGCGCGCCGTCGCTGCCGCCGGGGCGGTATTTCCGCATGCACATGATCGGCTATTTCGAGGGCCTCGACAGCGAGCGGGGCATCGCCTGGCGTTGCGCGGATTCGTATTCGCTGCGCGATTTCCTGCGGCTGTCGAACGTCGAGAAGGTTCCCGATCATTCGTGGCTTTCGCGTACGAGCTCGCGTCTGCCGCACGATCTTCCCCTCCCTCCTCTCCGGCTCGCCCCGAATCACGCCGCAAAACGGGCTCCAGCCGGGCAACGGCTCACCAACTTTGAGACGAACTTGGGGCGAGAGAAAAGTTAAATGACGTTAATGTTTTCGTCGTTCTCAGCGTCTCCAAAAAGCTTTGGCCACTAGCAAATGGAAAAGCAAGTCGCCGAGACAATGCCGAGGTCATTTAAATGTTCTTGCCATCTTCAGCTTGCTCAGAGAGGATCATTGCCTCACCGTGACTACGAGCACTCCCGGATCATCGATCGCATTCCTAACATGATCCGCCTTGTTACCCAACCTTAACCTGTCCGGCATTAAATGTTAGGGACATCCCGAGCACCCTCCAAGGGATCATTTTGACGCGACCTGCCGGACGTCCTCGATTGTTTTCCAATTCAAGCCGAACTTCCAGCAAGCGTATCTCTTTTCTTTTGGTTGAAATGGTGATCAAAGCAAACGTCCGAATCAGCCAACGGAGGCAACAATGTCGGAATCAGACGATAAATCACTCGTCGCGCAAATCCTCTCTTCCTATCTCTCAAAGAACAGCGTGGCTCCCGCTGATTTGGCGTCAGTCATTAACAGCGTGAAAATGGCTTTTGCCGGTGAGGCAGAGCCGGGTTCAACCTTGGTATCGGAGGGTCAATCCAAGAACTGGGAACCAGCCGTTCCGGTGAAGAAGTCGGTCACCCCAAACGCTATTACGTGCCTCGTTTGCGGTGAGAAATTCAAGTCACTAAAGCGGCATTTGCAATCCGCTCATCAACTTATGCCTCGGGAATATCGCGACGTTTTCAAACTGAAGAGCGATTATCCCATCGTTGCGCCAGCCTATGCCGCTCAGAGGTCGGAACTAGCGAAGTCGCTGGGACTGGGGCGCAAAGTTGCCGTGAAGGCCCCGGTCAAGAAGACGGGCAGCAAGAGGCCCGGCCGGAAGACGGCTGAGGTTAAGGCGGCTGCTGCCGAGTGATGTATCGCTGTTTGTGAAAGTGTGGGTCGGTAAAATCATCTTCCTGACCCACTCTCAGATGTCGAAATGTTGCAGGCGCTTTGGCGATTGCCTAGTCGTTACGACCAAGGGCGATCTTCTATACCTATTTATGGTTTGGAATGCCTCCAAGCGGTGTGCGTCCCTGACGGTTAGCTTCTCAAGCGACGGTTTATATCCGTTCGCCCTATATTGGCTGATCGGGATAGGGAGCTTGCGGGAACCGAAGCTTACCACCACTTTTTGGTCTGGCGTCACATACAATCCGGTCGCAATTGCGAAACACTCCCGTGATTTTTCCGTCGTGCCGCCCGTCATTGATGTCACATTTCTGCTCCTTCGCAACCATGGTTGTGCGCGCTGCGCTACGTAAGAATCCGCCGCGCTACGTAAGAATTCCGGGCGATAAACGGCTATCAATAATAGTTAAGATCATGCAGAGACTTGGCTCTGCGAAACCCTGCGCTTAAATGGACATTAATTTAACGTAGTGATAATTATACGGCGCTTGTGCTCGCCATATATCAATGTATCCACAAGCTATATGATTTCATCTACCGGACATAAAGACAAATTGCTGGGCTCATTTGCCGGTTGAACCCAGGCGTCTCGGAGGTTTGTCCCAGTCCACACGCGGAGAGTTGCAAGCGGGCCTATGATGGGTTAACGCTGTGACGTGGGTCGGGTTGAGCGGGCGGACTGCTAGGTCAGGCGCGGGGGACAGTGTCCTGCCACTGCGGGTTCGGCATCGCGCTCAACTCGGACCTCTCCCGAGGTCTCTGAAGGGTATCAATTGTCGGGTACCAAAAGGGCCCTGTTGTTTATGATCGTAAACGTTGATTGACAAGGGCTTCCGCACCCATATTCTTCCCGACTTATGCGGCAATTGGGCCACATTCGCCATTGAGGTTGTAGGGTTCATACGTGACAGGGCACAACGATAACGAGGCAGATGGCGCGTCCCCGCCGCAGAAGGGTGGTGCCGACACGCAGTCTGTCCATTCGACGCCGGAAGAGGGGATCGAATTGCTGGGGGCGTTTGCTCGCATCCGCAATCCAGCCGTCCGTGCTGCCCTGATTGAATTAGCGTCTCGCCTTGCACGAGCCGACAGCAATTAATGAGTGAATTCGTTTATACGAGGTTTAGCGTCGACGTTGTCTTCCAAGTGAACCGCCTTTTTTCTAATGTATAAGACTGCCATATTTATTAGATAAACGAGAAATTTGTCGTCGAGAGTAGACGCCACTTTGCTACTGTTGGTCAGTGCCTCATCGAGCTTGTCAAATACACCGGTCTGGATCACGCGCTCCGCTCCCCCTTGCACTTACTCGCGGACCCCGCCAAAGAGTTGCCGCGACAGGTCATTGTTCATCGGGTTAATGATGAGAACAAGTGTTAAAATGTCGCGGGTGCCGGATGCACTCCTGAGGAACTAATTAAAAGGGCGCGATCTATATTTTTTCGAAACCTAGCGCGAGCAGTGTTCGGAAGGTGCGTAAAAAGCCTCAACATTCGCAACTTTTAAGTTGTACGAGCGTCTCCCGCTTACCATGGCTTCGCGCGGCGGCACATTCATGAATGGGGCATCTGAGCCTGTTGAGTCATTGGGCGACTTGCCTTTCGTCCAGTCAAACAGGAGACACACGCCCGCAGGTTCGGAGGCCCTCCGCTCTCGGGTGTTCCCGAGATTTTTTCCGCCAAGCAGGAAATGCAATTGCTCTCGCGCATAACGGGCAAGATATTCACCCCGCCGCCGTGGAATAAAAAAATATCTGTGATTATAGCCCAATTCACTGCGGCCTCGGTATAATATGTACCAAAATCAAGGTGAAGAACTTCCACGTAGGCCTAAACACGACCTAAGCCGTCGTGACGTAGGCTGCCCATAAACGAGGAAGGGCCAGAGAGAACTCCGGCCCTAGCTTCAGAGGGTGATCGCGGCTTGCCTCGTCGGGATGCTTTGATCAAAAGGCCTTGCCCGTGGACCGCTCCGACACTGACTACCCTCGCCCATTACGGCGTCTGCGTTTTGATCTGGATCAACGGAGAGGCCCACAGATGGATATCGGCGCACTCCGTTCGTCTAACCTCATGAGTTTTATGTTATTGTTTCTGAATGGGCGCTCGACCGACCTTTCACTGCGCCCAGAAATTGCCTCCCGCGCTTCCGCTAAATCTGTGGGAACGCCTCCGACCCGACGGCTGGCCGACCTCGGGGCCTGAGAACGCCCAACGAGCCCCGTATTGGA
>CAVYON010000022.1:0-29830 GCA_963770035.1 uncultured Alphaproteobacteria bacterium
AAGGCCCATCTGTGTAAAAACGCACGCTAAGGAAGCTTGTTCTTGGGCTTCTGGGGCTGATTTGGCTCATTTGGGCCTGTCAGGGCCGCGTCGGGGCCATTTGTTGCGTGCAATAATAGCGTGCAATGAGAATTGCACGTTATAACGCGGCCCGGAGTGGCATATTGCACGCAATGAACGGGGGGTCTAACGTGGGGGATGACTTTGCGTGCAATACATACAGTTGCCGAAAATGCCCCCGGTGAACCGGAATGGATGGCGGCCTTCCTGCTCAGTCTGGAGCGGGACGATCTCGCGCCGGCGACCGTGCGCGGCTACCGCTACGATCTTCGCCATTTCCTCGCCTGGCGCCGTACGGTCCAGGACGGGATCTTCGCCATCCAGGATCTCGCTGAGCATGACCTGATCGCCTATCGGCAACACATGGTCGCCGCCGGTCGGCGGCCGGCCGCGATCAACCGCCGGCTGGAAGCGCTGCGCCGATTGTGCCGATGGGCGCGCGGGACCGGCGCCCTGACGTCTGACGTCGCGCAAGGGGTCCGGCCGGTGCGCACTGTGCGTGATCGCCAGCCTGTCGGCCTGACCGATATCGAGGTCCACGCCATTCTGCGCTCTGCTGGCGCTTCTTCCCATGGGTTGGCGGCGCGTAACTATGCGATGGTGCAACTCATGCTCCAGGCGGGCCTGCGGGTCGGCGAAGTCGCCGCCTTGCGGATCACCGACATCACCATGAATGATCGATCCGGCAGCGTGCGCATCCGACACGGCAAGGGCCTCAAGGCGCGTGAGGCGCCGCTGAACGCAACCGTTCGTCGCGCGCTCAAGCAGCATTTCGAACGGCGCCCAGCCTCCGGCAAGGATGCGCCGCTGTTTATCAGCAGCCGCGAGACGGCGATGCCGGTGCGCACCATCCAGGCCGTCATCACCAGCCTTGCCCGTAGAGCCCGCCTCAAGCGGGCGGCGGTGTCGGCGCATACGCTGCGCCATACCTTTGCGCTTGGCTATCTGCGCGACAATCCTGGCAAGTTGGTCGAACTCGCCAGCTTGCTGGGCCACGAGTTTCTGGACACGACCGCCATCTATACGCGACCCTCACGCGACGACCTCGCGGCGGATCTGGAGCGGTCTCACCTGAATGTCGACGGATGACCTCTCGCCCCTGATGACGCCCACCCATGAGCGTCTGGCGGCCCCAGCCGACCCGAGCGAGGACGAACTCGCGCGGCATTGGAGCCTGACGGCTTCGGATCTGGCCGAGATCATTCGGTGCCGCGGCGATGACCATCGCCGAAGGTTCGCGCTGCAGCTGTGCATGCTTCGCGCCCATGGCCGCTTTCTCGACGACTACCGTCGGGCGCCGATCAAGATCGTCAATCACTTGTCGCGCCAGCTCAATCTGGCGCCGGTTCTGTATCTCGACCCGCCTGGCCGTGCGCAGACCGAGCGCGCCCAGGCGCTGCGCATCCGCCGCCATCTCGGCCTGCGTAGCTTCGACCGGCAGGTCGCCGCCGATCTGCGCGAATGGCTTCGCCAGGGCGCCATCGAGGGCCGCACCGCGGCCGAACTCATGGCGCGGGCCGAAGACAGACTGCGCGCCTCTGGGGTCATGCTGCCGGCGGTCAGCACACTCGAGCGGCTGGTCGCATCCGAGGCGGCGCAAGCCACGACCCAGCTCTACGATAAAGTCTCCAGCCGATTGTCGGAACCCTTACGGATGGCGATCGACATATTGATCGAGGTGCCGGAGGGAGGGATAGGGGAGTGACGCGCGCTCCAGCCTGTTCCGCCTCAAGGACTATCCGAGATCGGCCAAAGCCAAGGTGATCAGGGGCGATATCATTCGCCTGCGCCTGATCGAAGAACTACTCGACACCGGGGCCAAGGCGGACGCTGGGCTGGACGATCTCGACCCGGGGATTGTGCGTCAGCTCGGCGAACTCGGCCGCCGCTACGACGCCGGTGACCTGCGCCGCTTCGCCAAACCCAAGCGCGACGCCCTGGTCGCATGCTATTTGACCGAGGCACGCAAGACCTTGCTCGACCAGATTGTCGAGATGAACGACCAGTTCCTGACGGGAATAAATCGCCGATCGCGCACGGCTGTCGAGTTGCGCCGCAAGAGCCTTCGCCGCGCCGCCCGCGACGGGCTGCAACGCCTGCTTGGCGCGGTCGATGCGCTGGTGGCGGCCGACGGCGCGCAAACCGTCACTGACTTTCGTAAAGCGCAGGACGCGCCGGCGCTTATCGAGGCGGCCATCGCCTGCCGGGCCTTCGAGCGCCTGGAGGCGCGCGGTCACCTCGACGCCATGCTCGCGCGCTACACCACGCTGCGCCAATACTTGCCGGCCTTTCTTGGGCTGCCGTTCCAGGCGGCGACCGGCAGTGAGGTCCTGGTCCGGGCGATCGAAGTCTTGCGGTCGCTCGACGCCGGCACGCGCGGGCCGCTGACGACGGACGATCCGCATAGCTTCGTGCAGGCGGATTGGCGGACCCACCTCATCACCGGCAGCAAACTCGATCGCGGCATCTGGGAGATTTCGCTGGCCTTCGCGGTCCGTGACGCCTTGCGCGCCGGCAGCTTGTACCTGGCCAAGAGCCGCGACCACGTCTCCTTCTGGAACCTGGTCTATGATGACCTCAGCTGGCGCCAGACCCGCGAGCAGGCCTATCAGCACTTGGGTCTGCCAACTGACGGACAGGAATTCCTGACCCGGATCACCGCCGAGTTCGACAAGGTGGCGCGGGCCGCGGAACGTGGCCTGGCCAACAACCGCTTCGCCGCCATTCGCGATGGCAAACTCAAGCTCAAAAAGCGCGACGCCCTGCCGATCTCGGGGGTGCTGCGTGAGCTGCGCGCCACCATTGGCGCCAGCCTGCCGCGCGTGCGCATCGAGGACCTGCTGCAGGACGTCGATGAATGGTCCAGCTTCACCAGCGCATTCCAGCCGCTCGGCGGCTATGAGCCACGCGGTGTCGATCCGCATCGCTCGCTGCTCGCCACCCTGATCGCCCATGGGACCAACCTTGGCCTCGCCGCGATGAGCCAGAGTGTCGATAGCGTCACCGCCGAAACCCTGCAGGACACCAGCCGTTGGTTCCTGCGCGACGCCACCCTCAAGGCCGCCAACACCATCCTTGTCGATCACCATCACGGCCTGAAGCTCAGCGGCCTCTGGGGCGATGGCCGCCGATCCTCTTCCGACGGCCAGCGCTTCGTGGTCGAGCGCAAGAGCCTGCTCGGCAGCGTCTATCCGCGCTATTTCGGCTACTATGATCAGGCGCTTCAGATTTACACGCACACATCCGACCAGCACAGCGTCTATGCCACACATGTAATCTCATGCGCGCCGCGCGAGGCGGGCTACGTGCTTGGCGGCATCCTCGACAACGACACGGTGCTGGCGATCCGCGAGCACACCTCCGACACCAACGGCTTCACCGAACATCTGTTCGGCCTCTGCGCCTTGCTCGGCATCACCTTCATGCCGCGGCTAAAGGATTTACCCGACCAGGTGCTCAGCCGCATTGATCGCGAGGCGGACTACGGCGCCCTGCAGCCGCTGCTGCGCGGCAGCATCAATTTGGCCCTCATTCGCGAACAGTGGGATCAGCTGGTGCGCCTCGCGGCGTCGCTGAAGGACCGTGTGACTCCGGCGCAAGTCATCATGCAGCGCTTGATCAACACCAACGCGTCGGACCGTCTCGCCGGCGCCCTCAGCCAGCTCGGGCGGCTGATGAAGACGCTGCACATCCTGCGCTACATCCAGGAGGAGCCGCTCCGCGACGCCATCCAGCTGCAGCTCAATCGCGGCGAATTCCGCCACATCCTCGCCAAGTGGCTGTTCTTCGCCAATCAGGGCGGCTTTCGCTCCGGCGACTACGAGGAGGTGATGAACAAGGCCAGCTCGCTGAGCCTGCTCTCAAATGCGGTTCTGGTGTGGAATACCGTCCACATCGCCCGCATCGTCGATCAGCTGCGCGCCGCCGGACACGAAGTGCGTGACGAGGATCTGGCCCGCGTCTCGCCTCTGGCGCACGCCCACGTCATCCCCAACGGCAGCTACTTCCAGTCTCCCCGCCGGCGCGCCCAGGCGACGCCGCAACCCGCCATGGCCTAAGTTAGAGGAGCCTTCGCATGTTCGATGCCGACCCAGTGAGCTGGCAGCCCATCAGCCAAATGCCCCTCATCGCCGGCATGATCGACGGCGCGTTGGACGACACCCGCGATCACGTAGGGACACTGAACAAGGCCCGTGCCCGGCCCCACGTGCTGGATGACGCCACAATCGACCGGGTCGAGCGGGTTCACACCGAGCAGCTGGAGTTCGTCGATATCTACGACCGGCAGATTAGCCGCTGGCGAACCGAAAAGCCCACGGCGGATCAAACACGCAAACTGGACCGGATGGAGGAACAGAATCGACAGCTGCGGGCCGTGACCATGGAAGTCCTGGCCTTGGCCGGCAAGCTACGGAAGCGTTCGATCGACCGCATCATGGGAATGAGCGATCTCGAACTCGGCCTCCAGGCGCTCCTCGGCGGCCGATCTTCCAGCCGGCGCTAACCCCACCCACAACATTGCGTGCAATACGCTACCGTGCGCTTTTGCATGGATGGGCCTTCTGCCCAATTATCGCCCGCTCATCCTGCATCTGCGGTCCCGCTGGGGACGGGTCAGCATCGCTGCGGCTTGTCTCTTGATGGTGGCCGCCGTCCTTCCGACCGGGATCCAGACCGGACATCGACTGCATCAGGCCGTCGAGCAGGCGGTGGTCGACGCGCCCCTCTCGACGCTCGCCAGCCTCGCGCATCTCGCCCCGCAGGACCTCGAAAACCGCCTGAAGGCGCACGGCCTCGCCGCCACCATGCAGCAGTCCGCCCGCGATCTCGCCGAGCGGAACGGCGTGGACGAGCGCGAGGTGATCGCGATCGCATTCACGAACGAATGATGTCCCACGCCGCTCCGGGTGAGATCGCCGACCTTCAAGCCAGTCGAGCGGAGACCGCTCCAGGGAAAGCCGCCCTCGATCGCGATCGTCCAGTCCTCGCCCTTGCGATCGCTCGAGGCGCGCGCCGTCGAGTCTGCATAGCGCGCCGCATTGTCGAGAAGGTTTCGGCTTTGACAAGTCGGCATGCAGGTCGCGGGCATGGACGCACAACCGCGAAACGCTAAGAGGCGCCGCCGCATGAGGGGTCGCAATGTTTGACACGCTGTACGCCCGCATCAAAGTGCTCGCGCACAGCCGGCACGCCGAGGCGTCGCTGGCGGCGATCGCTTTTGCGGAGAGTTCGTTCTTTCCGATCCCGCCCGACGTGCTGCTCGCCCCGATGGCGCTCGCCCATCCGACCCGCGCCTGGCGATTTGCGCTGGTGGCGACGATCGCGTCCGTCCTCGGCGGCATGCTCGGCTACGCCATCGGCGCGGGTCTCTACGACACCGTCGGCCAGTGGCTAATCCATCTCTACGGCTACGGCTCCAGGATGGACGCGCTTCGAGCCACCTACGCGGAGTGGGGCTGGCTGGTTATCCTGGTCAAGGGCGTGACGCCGATCCCATACAAGCTCGTCACCATCACCAGCGGCCTGCTCGGCTACAATTTCCCGCTGTTCGTCGCGTTGTCGGTAGCGACGCGCGGGGCGCGGTTTTTTCTGCTGGCGGGCGCGCTCAATTGGTTCGGTGAGCCGCTGCGCGTCGCGATGGAGCGTAATTTCGGCGCCGTACTCGGCGGCTTCGCGGCGGTTGTGGTCGCTGGCTTCGTCATCGCAATCGAGGTCTTCTGACAGGCCGCATCGGACTTATCGTGTCTCCTTGTGAGGCCCTCGCGCCGTGGCTCGTTGCGCACCGCCGAGGCTGACGCCGCTGGACGTTCGAGGCCTTGGGCAATGCCCCTGCCAACTCCGCCACGCAAGACCAATGGGCCATAAAGCGGGGCGATTTCGCAACCGGAAGGAAGCGCCGGGACCAGCAGTCTGTCTCGATTATCCGACGCTGGCCGCCTTCGTCTTATCCAGGTGCCACAGTTCGAAGCGCGCTCTCAAGCCGCCGAGTTGCGAGCGGCCAAGCACCAATTGTCCGCCATAGGCGTCGAGTATCTCCTGAACGATCGCAATGCCGAGGCCAGCGCCGCCGCTCTCGTCAAGGCGACCACCGCGTTGTCGGACCTGAGCTTCCGTATCGGCGCCAATGCCGGGACCGTCGTCTTCGACGTCGATCGCGCCCGGCTCCGACGCCGAGACCCGCACGGTCGACCGTGCGTAGCGCGTCGCGTTGTCGAGCAGGTTGCCGAGCGCCTCGGTAAGATCCTGCCGATCCATCGGCCATTTCATGTCAGCGGGGAGCTCTGTGTGAAACGCGACCGCCTCTCCTTTGCCGGTGCGTGCGAGGATGGAGACGAGTCTTTCGACCACGGCGCGCACGGACGTTTCCGGGGGCTCGCCGCGGCCGCGACCACGCAGGCGGGCGCGGGCGAGTTCGCGCTCGACGTGGCGGCGCATCGCTTCGGCGGCGGCGTCGAGAGAATGCGCGATCTCCGTCTGACCGTCTTCCCGAAGGCGCGCCGCGTCGTTTGCGATCGCCGCAAGCGGGGTCTTTAGGCCGTGCGCGAGGTCAGCGGCCCGACCGCGGGCGCGTTCCACCGTTGCGTCCTGCGCATCGAGGAGAGCGTTCACTTCGGCGACGAGGGGCCTGACTTCGACCGGGGCTTCTTCGGACAGGCGGCGGGCCCGTCCGGAGGCGATCGCAATCACCTCCGCGCGCAGTCGCGAGAGCGGACGCAGACCGAGCGTCAGCTGCACCCACATTGCGGCTGATAGGGCCAGCGCCAGCGCGGCGAGGCTCGGCAGCAGATCTCCCGCGAATTCGTCACGCGCCAGACGTAGGCGGGAAAGGTCGGAGGCGACGGCGACGCGAAACATTTTGCCCTGCGCCGTTTCGGGCGAGATCCGCCGCTCGGCGACGAGCAGAAGTCTGTCGTTTGGTCCCCGCATCTGATGATAATGCGTCTGACCTTCGCTCGGATTGTCGTTGGGAAGATCGAGCACGGCGTCCCATAGCGAGCGTGAACGCAGCGGCCTGGGTCCTCCGGTCACCTGCCAGTAGAGGCCCGAAAGCGGCGCCTCAAAGCGTGGATCGCGCGGCGGTTGCGGCAGCGAAGGGGCGCCAGCGGCGTCGACTTCGAGGCGGCCGATGATCTGACGCACGACGACGTCGAGATCATCGGACAGCGTCCGATAGGCGTGCCGCTCGAACAGGAGCACAAGACCGAAATAGGCCAGCACAAGCGCGAGGCCGATGGCGCCAGCGCCGTACAGCGCCAGGCGAAGCCTGACCGAATGCGCCCTCACGGCGGGCTTGCGGGGATCATGTAGCCGAAGCCGCGGCGCGTCTCGATCCATTGCGCGCCAATCTTCCGGCGCAGCCGCCCGACCAGCACCTCAATCGAGTTGGTCGTCTGCTCACCGTCTCCATAGACATTCTCGACCAGTTCCTGCTGCGTGACGACCTGCCCGCGGCGGAGCATCAGATAGGCAAAGAGACGATATTCCATTGGCGACAGCTCGACCGGCACGCCGTCCCGCGTCACTCTCTTTGCCCTTTCGTCTAGGGTCAGGGCGCCGATGGTTGAGACGGGCGATGGATCGCCACCGGAGCGGCGGATGATTGCGCGGAGGCGCGCAAGCAGTTCCTCCATGCGGAACGGCTTGGCGAGATAGTCGTCGGCCCCCGCGTCGATGCCCTCGACTTTCTCGCTCCAGCTCCCGCGCGCGGTCAGAATGAGCACCGGCAGGTGGCGCCCGTTCTGTCGCCAACGTTTGAGGACGCTGAGACCGTCCATCCGGGGAAGGCCGAGGTCGAGAATCACGGCCACGAACTCCTCGGTATCGCCGAGGAACCAGGCCGTTTCGCCATCCTTCGCACGTTGCGGCAGATATCCCGCGCTTTCGAGCGCCCTGGCGACGTCGTCGGAGATCTTGTCATCGTCTTCGACCAGCAGGACACGCATCAGTCTTTCTCGCGGGTTCGGCCAGCGCCGGCGCGGCCGGCGTCGACCCGCACCTCCCGCACCGTGCCGGAAGCGTCGACCAGTCGGAGCTGGTATGTCCAGCGGCCGCCATCATGGTTCAGCCGAACGGCGACGATATCGCCGAGGGACTTCACATCCGGCCGGGAGAGTATTTCGGCAAGGGGGATCGCCTCGCCGCTTTCGACGGCTTCCCGCGCCTCGTCCTGATCGTCGCCGTCGTCGTCGGCGCGAACGGCGATCGGGCCGCTGATCAGCAGGACCAGGCAAAGAAGCCCGGTAAGCAGGGCGCGCATGACATTGAACTCCGTCGCGCCAGCGTTAGACCCACGATCCTGACAATCCGCTGACACCGACCACCAGCGAACTGTCAGCCCCGAGCGGGCAAAACCTTCCGCGTCGACCGGCGCTCTTGCCGAGGCTCAGACCGAAAGGAACCCCAATGCGCACTGCCTTCGTCCTCGCTGCTCTCGCCGGCCTCGCCGCGACCGCCGGAGCCGCCCACGCCGACAGCCTCGGCCGCCCCTGCACCGACAGACCGGAGAGTGAATATCTGAACCTCGACGCGCTGAAAGCCAAGGTCGTCGAGCAGGCCATCAGATCCGCAGCGGAGAAATCAGCAAGGCCTGCGGCGAATTCTATGTCCTGAACAAGGACGGCAAGCGGGCCGAGCTGTTCGTCGACCCCACCAGCGGCAAGATCGTCGCAGGCGACGGCAAGGCGATGTCGGGCGAAAGCGCGAACGGGGCCACCAAGATCGCGGCCGGCGACGCTGACGATCGGCGCGACGGCGGACAGCGCGACGGGGACGACTGATGAGCGACCTCGTTGTTTCGAAAGCTGGCGATGCGCCGGCGTCGGTCAAGGTGTGGGATCCGTTTGTGCGATTCTTCCACCGGAGCCTGGTCGCACTGGTCATCGCCGCCTTCCTGACCGGCGACGAGGCCGAGAAGGCGCACATCGCGATCGGCTACGCGATCGTCGGCCTCGTCGCGGCGCGCGTCGTCTGGGGCTTCGTCGGCCCCGAGCACGCGCGCTTTTCGGACTTCGTGAAGTCGCCTGCTGCGATCCTGCGTTACCTGTCGCAGGCTCTTCAGGGCCGTGCGCCGCGACACCTCGGCCACAACCCCCTCGGGGGCGCCATGATGATTGCGCTGATCGCGATGCTCGCCGTCGTCTGCGGCGGGGGCTACCTGTTGACCACCGACGCATTTTGGGGCGGCGAGGAGTTCAAGGAGGTTCACGAAGCGACGGCATACCTCCTTCTTGCGATGGTCGGCCTCCATGTCCTCGGAGCCGTCTGGACCGGAGTCCAGCATCGCGAGAATCTGGTCAGGGCGATGATCACCGGCCGCAAGGCCGCCTGAATGGCGGATCCGGCAGCAACCCCGCCCGAAACCTCGGGCGGGTATGGCGTCTCCCTTGCCCAGCCGACGAGATCGTCCGCACCGCGTGGTCTCGCAGCCCGGCGAGCCGCCGATCGCGCGGCGCCGTCGCAGCCGCCAGGATTGCGGCTCGGTGCACAGGATTCAGCACCGGGGCAATCCAGCGCGACGCCGGCGCTGAAAGATAGGCTCCATGACCCGTCGCCGCTCTCGCCGGGCCTCAAGGTCGGTGAACAGCGCATCCCATTTGGTCCTGCACCACGAGCATGGCCGACGAGCCAATGCGCGATGGCTGCGACGCTCTGGCTGCAATCATGGCGTCCGAGTTCGCGCGTCTATCCGTTGACAGCGGGGTGTCAGTTTCGCTTCGCTACCGTTCCCGCCATCGACCACGCATCGCAGGATGGGCCGAGCAAGGCGAGGATCATGGGAGGAACAGAAGCTCAGAGGATGCCTTTCCCGACCTCCCG
Organism: uncultured Alphaproteobacteria bacterium; assembly: GCA_963770035.1. GTDB lineage: Bacteria > Pseudomonadota > Alphaproteobacteria > Rhizobiales > Beijerinckiaceae > Roseiarcus. The sequence continues at coordinate 9,877 of CAVYON010000022.1, forward strand.
GATCGACTTCGCCATGGGCGAACGTCGGGGAGTCGAGATCGACTATTGCCCGCGCACTGTCACCGCCCAGCAGGCGCGGCTCCTCGACAATCTGGCAGCCAGCACGGCCTACGCATTCGCGCGTCTGTCCGCTGACAGCGGAATGTCAGCTTCGCTTCGCTATCGTTCCCGCCATCGATGACGCATCGCCCGATGCGTCGAGTGAGGAGGACATTATGGAAAGAATTGAAGCGCAGGGAATGGTCTGCCCGATCTGCCGAATCGACCTCGTCATGGGCGATCGCCAGGGGGTCGAGATCGACTATTGCCCGAAGTGCCGCGGCGTCTGGCTCGATCGGGGCGAACTCGACAAGATCGTCGAGAAGGCGGTCGCGGCCGCTCAGCCAACCCCGCAGCCGCAGGCGGCGTCGTTTCTGGCTCAGGGCAACCCCGCGCAGGCTCCGTGGGGGCCAAACGCGCAAAGCCAACCTGCTTATGGGCAAGGCCATGATCAGCACGACAAACGGCGTCATGACGGCCATGACGACCACGATGACGACCATCACGGTCGGCGCAACCGCGGCGGCTGGCTGGGCGGCCTGATGGACTAGTGTTTCAGCGCGGAAGATCCGAACGCCAGAGACGCGGCCGCAGCGGCGGCCACGTCTTCATTTCGGTTCGGCGAGCTGCGCATGCCTGCCGCAGGGACCGAGACAAGCAATCCCGCCGAAATTTTGGTGTGACATGCCCTTATTGCGAGTGTTCGAATGCTAGAAGTTTCAGCTTCGCCACGATGGAAGACAGGCCTCAGCGAAGACGAGGCCCATGAGAGGCTGAAGGCCGAGGGCTACAACGAACTGCCACGCCCCGATCGCCGCACACCATGGAGAATTGTTCTCGAGGTGCTGCGCGAGCCGATGATCGCCCTGCTGATCGCCGGCGGCGTCGTCTACCTGGCGCTTGGCGACTGGCGGGACGCTCTGATCCTGCTCGTCTTCGCCAGCCTCTCGATCGTCATCACCGTGTATCAGGAAACGCGGACCGAGCGCGTTCTCGAGGCGCTGCGCGACCTCACGAGCCCCCGTGCGCTGGTCACTCGTGACGGGGAGCGGAAACGCATCCCGGGCAGGGAAGTGGCGCGCGGCGACACGGTCGTGCTTGCCGAGGGCGATCGGGTTCCGGCCGATGCCGCGCTCGTTGAATGCGAAGACCTGCAAGTCGACGAATCGCTGCTGACCGGCGAGTTGGCGCCCGTGCGAAAGATCGTCAGACCCGCGGTCGGTTCGGATGTGCGGGTCAGGCCCGGTGGGGACGACTCGCCTTACGTCTTTTCCGGATCGCTGGTCGTTCGCGGCGCCGGAATCGCGGAAGTGGTCGCCACAGGCCCCACAAGCGAAATCGGCAAGATCGGCCAATCGCTCAGCTCGCTGGAAACCGAGCCTCCGCGCCTGCAAACGCAAATGAACCGACTCGTGCGGATGTTCGCCGTTGTCGGCGGCGTCGTCACCGTTTTCGCGGTCGTGCTCTACGGAACGTTGCGAGGCCATTGGCTCGATGCGCTTCTGGGCGGCATCGCGCTCGGGATGTCGATGACGCCAGCGGAGTTTCCAGTGGTGTTGGCGGTTTTCATGGCGATGGGCGCCTGGCGAATATCTCGCGCGCGGGTTCTGACGCGCCGCGCCGCGGCGATCGAAACCCTCGGCTCCGCGACGGTTCTCTGCACGGACAAGACAGGCACCCTCACCGAAAACAGGATGACGATCACCCAACTGCGAAGCGCGGATGGCAAGGCGTTCCAGGTGAATGGGCCGGCCGACCCGCCGGTCCCGGAAGCATTTCTGGATCTGATCGAGGTCGGCGTGCTCGCAAGCGCGCGCGAACCGTTCGACCCGATGGAGAAGGCCTTTCACGCCTTGCGGACGAAAAGCGCGCCCGCGTCCGAGCAGGCGGACGGCCGCGCCCTCGATTTCGTGCGAGCCTACGGGTTGCGGCCCGACCTGCTGGCTGTCACGCAGGTCTGGAGGCCGGCGTCGGCCAACTCGAGGTTCGTCGTCGCGACAAAAGGCGCCCCGGAAGCCATCGCAAGCCTTTGCCGAATTGACGGCGCTCGACGCGACGAATTGCAACGACGGGTCGAACAAATGGCCGCCGAAGGACTGCGGGTGCTCGGCGTCGCCCGGGCCGTCCACGACGGCGAAGTGTTGCCGGATTCGCCGCGCCAATTTGCGTTCGATTTCGTGGGGCTGGTCGGCCTATCCGACCCCCTGCGGGCGAGCGCTTCCGCGGCTGTGAAGGAATGCCGGTCGGCCGGCATTCGGGTTGTCATGATCACCGGCGACTACCCGGAGACCGCTGCGGCCATCGCCCGCCAGGCGGGGCTCGACGCCGGGCGCGTCATGACGGGCGAAGCGCTCGAACGCCTGGATGACGCCGCGCTGAGGCGGGAGATCGGCACGGCAAACGTCTTCGCCCGCGTCATGCCCGAACAGAAGCTGCGAATCGTCCGGGCCCTGAAGGCCAATGGAGATGTCGTGGCCATGACTGGGGACGGCGTCAATGACGCCCCGTCCCTGAAGGCCGCGCATATTGGCGTCGCCATGGGCGGTAGGGGGACAGATGTGGCGCGCGAAGCGTCCTCGATCGTCCTGCTCGATGACGACTTTGGCTCCATCGTGAAGGCCGTCCGGCTCGGACGACGGATCTACGACAACCTGCGCAAGTCCGTCGGGTTCATCTTCGCCGTGCACGTGCCGATCGCCGGTTTGGCGCTGACGCCGCTCGTGTTCGGCCTGCCGGTGTTGTTCGGGCCGATTCACATTGCTTTCATTGAAATGGTCATCGATCCGGTCTGCTCGCTCGTGTTCGAGTCGGAGGTCGAGGAGGATGACGTCATGAAGCGGCCGCCGAGGCCGCCTGAGGAACCCATGGCGCCGGGGTCTTTCGTCGCATGGAGCCTGTTCCAGGGTCTCTTTGCGTTTGCGATCGTGGCCGGTGTGCTGTTCGTCGGCCTCTGGCGCGGAATGCCGATTGACGAAGTGCGCGCGCTGACGTTCTTTGCGCTCGTTTTGTCGATTGTCGGGCTGATCCTGGTCAATCGATCGTTCAGCGCCTCGGTCTGGACAGCGCTTCGCCGCCCGAACCCGACTCTGATTTGGATTCTGCTGACCGTAGCGGGGATCCTTGCGCTTGCGTTGAAGTGGCCGTTCGCAGCCGAACTCTTCCGGTTCGGACCCCTGCACCTGGACGATCTCGCAATAACAGTCGGCGCTGGCATACTCGTCTTCGCCTGCCTGGATGTGCTCAAGCTCATGCGGCGGAGGTGGCTCGGGGCGAGTTGAGCCCTCATCGAGTGACCATGTGGCAATTAACCGCGTCAAGTCGCCCGAGCGAAGTTATGTCAGAATGTAAGGTGACGAAAGAGTGTAGAACTTTCGTCGCGGCGGTCGTTTGACAGATCTACTGGAATCGAGAATGCGACTTTTTAAATTTTCCTTCTGTCACAATGTCGTGAATGGGGCCAGCCCTGATATATACAAGGATGTCTAGGCGGCGTCTGACGATGCCGCACGGTGAGGATTGTATGACCCACCAACCTGAAGGCGATAACAGTTTGACGCCGCCGGATTTGGGTCTTGCGGCGTTCGTGAAGCGCTGTCTTCTTGTATTCCTGCTTGTTGTGCTCGCCTCGGCGGACATCCAACCAGCCAACGCTTCGTCGGTGAACCAAATCGTGAGGCTTCCACGATTGCGAAGCGCTGTGTCATAGTCACGCCAGTTCGTCACTCGATGCCGCTGACGTGGAATGTGGCGTCGGCCCCTGGAATGGAATTTGAACGGCACGACCGATCCTCGAGATGGCAGCGTCGATCATCTGTCCCGAAACTCCTTAAAAGACCGCCACAGCCCTATCCGTGCACCAAAGTCATCCTCGATCACCAAGTCATGCGCACGCCGATCGAGCCCTGGTTCGAGGTTGCGTTACTGCGGAACTCGCCCTGATACTGGACGAACAGGGCCAGCTTCTCCGTCCGCCATGCCACAAGATTGACCGTAACGACCGCCGCGCTGCGCCCCGGATTGGCGGCGGCGATCGTGAAGGGGACGCCGAGCAGTGCCGCTTGGGTCGTCAGGCCGTCATTGCCGAAGTCGTTGGTCCACGACGCCTTCGCCTGAAGCAGAAACGTAGCGGCATCGTCATGGATGAGCTTCGTCGCCCACACCCCGACTTCGCTGGTCACCCTGTTGAACGACTGCGACGGGAAGCTCAGGCCAAAGTCGGTCGTTTCGGTGAACGCGCTGCGGCTGAAGGTCAGACCGGTGAGCCCCACGAACGGCTTGAAGCTCGCGCCCATCAGGTCGAATCGATAGCCGGCGTCGGCAGCGGCCAGGCCGCCCCAACCGTTGGTCGAGCCCGAGGCCGTCATGGCTTCGCCTGGGAAGGCTATGCTTCGCGAAGTCCCCGCGGTGGAGGGGCCGGTCGCCAATCGTCCGTCGAACACGAGCGGGCCCGGCGTCCAAGTCGCGTAGAGCGCGCCCGCGTAGGTGTTTCCCGTCGCGGTCGTGTTGGCGACGCTGTCGGCGGAGGTGTGCGCGAAGCCGAATGCACCGCCCGCCACGAAATTGGGAGCGAACGCGCCGTCGCCGCCGACCGCTAGGCCGCCGGTCGAGGCGTTCGCGCCGGGCAGGCTGTTGAACTCGCCGACCCGGGCGGCGCCGCCGTAGACTTGGCCCCATGTCGTCAAGGGGGATCTTGGCCCGGTCCCTGCTGGCGCAAGGGCCGTGAACGGACCGTCGGCGCCCGCCAGCGCCTGGACATTCGGACCGACGCCGTTTGCATAGGAGAGCGCGACGTTCGGCGTCAGGGCCGCATGCACGTTCCCGAGGCCGAAGGCCAACATGGCCTGCCGGTTGGCGATCACGCTGGAGAAGCCGGCGTAGGCGTCCATCAGCGCGCCCGGCGCCGCTGCGTGGCCCTGTCCGGACATCGACGAAAGCGCGGCCGCGTCGCCGCTGATGTCCGGTTGCCCGTAGAGCGTGTAGAAGATGGTCGCTTGCGCCCCGGTCAGCGCCTGCCCCGCCAGCGGACGAGCGCGATCGAGCGCGGCCGCGAGAGCCTGCGCATTCGCGTTGAGCGGAACCATCGCGGCAAGGGCGAAATACGACTGGGCCGTCACGTCGAGGGTGACACTTGTGGGCGCGTAAACCAGATCCAGGCGCGCATTGGTCGGAAGTCCGTTGGCCGGTTGGCTGAGGCTCGCGAACGATCCCGTGACGGAAGCGCCGCCGCCCGAGACCGTCAGAAATGGAAACGACGCGCCGATTGCCGGAACATACGACGGGGCCAGTTGAACTTGCAGCGCGCCGTTCAAAGAGGCCGGTCCGTTCACTTGCAGTTTGGTCGCACCTTGAGGACTTGCGGTAATCCCTAGGGTCGCGCCGGAATTCTGGTTGTAGCCTCCATTGATCGTCAGCGTTCCCACCGACCCTGCGCCGGGGACGAGCGCGCCTCCGGCGTTGATTGAGGTTGCGCCGACCGACCCGCTGCCGGTCAACTCGGCGCCCGAATTGACCGCGACGGGCGAGACGATCGAACCGGTCACGTTCAGGACGCCGCCGTTGACCGTGGTCGGCCCCGTGTAGGTCGCCGCTCCGGCGATCGTCAGGACGCCGGAGCCCTCCTTGTCCAATGAACGAGAGAAACCCTCGCCCGTGTCAATGTCGTTTCCGTTGACCAAATATTTGGCGTCGGGGCTCGAGTCGTTGTCGGCCAGCCCGTACTGCAACACCAGCGCCTGCGGAAAATAGCTCGTGACGTCGTAAAGTGTCCACGCGCCGCGGCCGGCCGTGGCTACCGCCAGAACGTCCGCCGTCGGATTGTACGACATCTGCGAGATCAGCACGTTCGGCAGGCCCAACCCGAACGAGCGCAAGGGTGTGACGGCTCCGACCGGCGTCTTCAGATTTCCGTTCTCCAGGCTGTCTGCGACCGCGATCGGGCTCGTTGTGCTGTTGCCAAGCCCCCCGACCAACAAAGCGTTGACCCTGTTATTATTGATGTACTCTATCGCCGTGGGCTGGCCCAGGCCCGCCGGCAGAGTAAGCGGATTGATCGTTATGGTGGAACTGATCTTTTCATCGACCGTCGTCGGCGTTGACGCATAAACGTTGCTACCATCGGCCACATAAAATCGATTGCCAAAACGTTGATCGAAGACCAAAGAGGTTGGCTCTTTTCCTCCGTAACTGCTGACCATAGTAAGATTTGACGGAGCATCATTGCTGAAGAATAGGTTTTGATTTTTATTCCCGTTTGTTCCTGTAAGAATTAGGTCCGGATCTACCGTCGTTCCGTAAATAAGAGTTGTAAAATAGAATTTTTCACCGGCGGCCCCGACGGGGCTTATTATCAAATTAACACTGTCTGAAGCAGGAAGAGCATTATCTTGTGTCGTGTACAGTGTGGTTCCCGCCAATGCAATACGAGTTGGATCGACTTTGTTCAGTACGAATGGGCTTTGAAAATTTGCGGCTGCGCCCACGACGATTGATTGACACCAATCAGTTGATCCCGCCAATGAGCATTGTATGGAGACGCCATTAGTATAATATGGATTGTTTGGATCTCCTTGACTTATTTGCTGTCCATTGTTTCCAATAACCAGCCTACTTAGACTTCCTAGGTTTTGAGAAGACGTATAGTACATGCTCATCCCTGGCGTCTTGTCGCTGACAACGGCGTTCCAACCGTCGCCGCCCTGGATGGCGTAATATGCAGAGCTATTGGGCTTGGACTGGATTGCAACGCCGGTGTCCTGCGCCGCTACAGCGATCCGGTGCGCGTTTGCTCCATAGACCGCCGTGTAAGTCTCTCGAATATCCAGTGTTTCGCTGTTTAAGCCCTGCCATACGCCGCCGTTCGTCAAGGGATTGGTGCGGAGATAAACGCCGCCGTCGCCCCCCATCAGCAGAGTGCCGCCGGCGTTGACGACCAGAGTGCGCGAGTCGGCATGGGCGGTGGTACCCCCCGCGTATACGCTCGCCAGGGTGGTCGTACTGCCAGGCTCGTATGCGTCGGTTAGGGGCGTGACGCCCGATGCGTCAACGCGGAACGCCGAGACCGTGTATGGATTTACGCCCGTCCCATCTCCAGCCACATAGACAACGCCCGTGTTGCTCGGATCAATCGCCACGGCCAGGTTGACAATGCCCTGACCGCCTGAATTGACGGCGGGCGCAGTTAGTTGCGTCCAAGTTTTTCCCTGATCTTGTGATAGATAAAGCAATTGCAATTGCCAACCTGGTGGTGATAGCGAAGGATTGTAACTAGCGAGAGCTATTGCTACCGAACCGTTAGGGCCGGTCGTAACCTTGGGGATAAGCTGAGACCCAGGCGACGGCGGTTTGAAAACAGCATTCCAGTTCGCGCCGCCGTTTGTGCTGATGTAGACGCCGGTATTCGCCGGAGTGGTGCTTGTGACAGACGCATAGAATGTATTCGAGTTGTTCGGATCGGCGACCAGCGCGGTGACAGGTCCGGACGGCAGCCCGTTGGTGACGAGGTTGAACGTTAGCCCTTTATTAACACTCCGGTACAGTCCATACGCGGGACCTGAAGTGCCGGATTGCATCTGCTGTGGATTTTCTTCTTCGAACGTCGCGGCCAGAATGACATCTCCGCGCGCGGCCGTCCCAATGACGCTCTGCCCGGCAAACGCCGTCGTCCCCTGAAGACCTGTCCATTTGACGCCCCCGTCTGTGGAGTAGAGCAGACCTGTCGTCGGATTGCCCCGGAACTGGCTTCCCTGGTTCTGGTTGCCTTGCAACGAGCCCCACGCGCCGTTGGACGTCGTGCCGAGGCCGGCGATCAAGGTGTTTCCGGTCTTGTCGGTCGAGTCCAGTCCAAGGCTCGCAATCGAAAGCGACGCAGCGTTGCTTGTCGTCGTCGTCCAGGAAGCGCCGCCATTGGTCGTTTCCCAGATCCCCCCATTCGGCGAACCGATGAACATCGTGTTTGCACCAAGGTAAGGATCGAGAACGATCGCCTGCACCCCCCCGGATACGGTTCCCTTGCTGCCCTGTTGGTCGCCGCTCTGGACAGTATCCGTCGAGCCGAACGAATAGCTCGGACCCTGCGGGATCAAGGTCTGAGGCAAGACCGCCACCGGGCTCGCGATCACGAAAACGGCAGCGTAGACCGATTGTAAGAGCCTCGGCGATATTGCGTGAGTGATGGTCACCGGCTCTTTTTCCTTCCAACTGACGCGGCCAGCATGCCATATCAGGCGCTGTGGTCGGCCAAACGGACGTCTAACTCGTTGAATGACGCATGCCTGCTGACCACCGATGCCCCATCGCCTTAAAGGCCCACGGAGAAGGGCGCGCCACAACGGACGAATTTTCAAATGACCTTGCGCTGGTCGCCTCACGCTGACCTAGACATTCTGCGCACTGCATCGCCAAATCCGTTGAATGACAGCAGACTTTCGACGCCGTGGAACCGCTTCGGGTCGACGAAGGCCAATCGACGGTCTCCCAAATCTAACTCTATCTTCGGCGTACAACTCCTAGAGTTTCGGCTATCTGGAGCGCTCGAAGGACGACTATTTGCTCACCAACGAACACGACCTGATGAAGGAGGCGATCCGCGACAAGGATAGTCTCGCGCAAGAATTCAATGAAATTGTCGCGGAATTGCCGCATATGCGCGTGGGTCGGCTCGTCGGCCCCCTTGAGCAGCGTGGAATAGGCGGGGTGGCGGAGATGCGGATTGGCTTCGTCGGCGCGGCGTCGAAAACCGCCGAAGTGGCCCGCCGGGTCGTCACGACCCGACGCAGGCGCATATCTCCTCATCGCCGACATGGGTCTCTCCGGGTCGTGGAAGCCGTCGACCCACCCGGACACTACGACGTCTTCGTCGGGGAAAGCGTCTAACCCGACAAAGTAACCTATGGGAAGCTCAACGATCATGTGGAATCAAAGCGCGCGCCTTGGCGTTGTAATCGCGGCGCTGTTGGCGGCGACAACGGCTGTCGCGCAGAACAGGGCGCCTGCGAACACGCTCATGGATATCCGCCGTCAATTCAGCGCGTGCCTCGAGGGAACGCCGATTGAGACGCGCTCGGCCATCACAATCGCGTTCGCAATGAAGCGCGATGGTTCGTTGCTGGGCAAGCCGCGGATCAGCTATTCGCATTTCGTTGGCGACGCCGACGCGCGGCGCCGTTTCGTCGAAGACGTTCGTCGCGCCCTGAATTCCTGTCTCCCGCTGACGATCACCCCAGCCCTCGGCGCCGCAATCGCCGGACAGATTTTCGTTGTCACGCTCGACGGCCAGGAACCAGAGCGGCGGCTTTAACGCCTGGCCGACCCACGGAGGGAACGTAGGCGGGGCGCTCGCGTCTCCCTCTTCGAGTCACAACGGAGAAAAGACTTCGCATGTTAAGCATCGAAACAAGTTTTGTGGATATTATTGCTAATGTGCTCTCCGATCGGGAGATCCTCGCGATTTCGGCGATTGTGTTCGGTCTCTTCGGCGGCTTGATCGCGTTCTTCGCCAATCGATTCTGGTTTCGCCGCTGGGCGGCGCACGGCGCCTACGACGACAAACTTGGCGAAGCCGCGCACACGAGCATGCTCGGCTTTTCCGCATTTGTTCTCGCTTTGCTGATCACAAATGGACTGTCGACCCTGTCGGATACCGATAAGGCGGTAAGGGCGGAGGCGACCACCGTCTACCGTCTGGGCCAGGAACTGGACGCGCTGGGCCCCTCGGCCGGCGCGGCAAAGCAGGCGCTCGCATCCTACGCGCAGGATGTCGGCCAAGACGAGTGGCGGCGCTTGGCGACGCTACCCGTTTCTCTGTCACCGCTTGTGCAAAAAAATCTCGATGATCTCTGGATCGCCGTTCGCGCGCTCCAGGAAAAGCTGGCGGAAACCGCTCCCTCGCGATCTGATTATCGCGCTGACCTGTCAAAGTATACCTCTCAGATCGAGAATTCCAGGTCGGCACGACTTTCGGCCGCCACCATTAACATCCCGGACGATTTCTGGATCATTCTCCTTCTCTTTGTCGTCGCCGCCTCCTTTCTCAGCGGGCGTGAAACCGCAAAGCGCTTCGGCATCCAGATCAATATGATGCACATGTCTGCGATCGGACTGGCGGTTGGGCTCGTGATCGTTCTCGACAATCCATTTCGCGGGGAAACCAGCATAGGCCCGGAGATCATCGAGCACGCAATGACCCCGCTAGGCCTGTCGCAGTGGTCGCCGGATCGACCACGCCGGCCCAGACCAGACGATGGACGCGACACCTGGTCACGGAGCATCGTATTTGCGCTCTCCGGGGCGATGGCGACCGGGAACAGGGCAGAGTTGCAAGGTAGTGGCGCATGACCGGACAAAAAATATCGATCGCCGAGTTGAAGCCGACCCAGATGACGCTCGGGATCGCCGAAGTCGCGAGCCGGGCGGCGAAGATCGCTGCGATGAAGCCTGGCGATCTTGAGACTCTTCTCAGGAAAAAGCCTATTCCCTACGTACTTGGTCCTGGAAAGCAGATCTACATCGTCGACCACCACCATCTGGCCCGTGCGCTTTGGTCACTGAAGATTCCCGAGGCGGTTCTTGGCGATCGACTGGCCGACTGGTCCGACAAGGAGACCAAGGAATTCTGGCGCTTGATGGAGTCGCATCACTATTGCTGGCCCATCGACGCCGAAGGCAATCGCAGGCCCTATGCCGCCATTCCCGCTTCGATCGCAGACCTCACTGACAATGTCTGGCGGACGCTTGGGCGGCGCCTGCGTGGCGTGGCGTTCGAAGACCTCGATACGCCCTATCAGGAGTTCATGTGGGGCGATTACTTCCGCACCTTCATGAGCAGGAGGCTGATCGAACTGGAGTTCGATCTCGCCGCCGAAGTGGCGGCGAAGCTCGCGCGCCTGCCCGAGGCGCAAGACCTGCCAGGCTACTGGGGCTGACGCCCGCGGCGGAAGCCTTCGACGTGACGAAATGTCGAGGTTTGCAAAGAGCAGAGCCATACAGAGCCCCGCGCCGTCTGGTTTGGCAGTGGATGGCGCCCGGCAGGAAGGAAGGACGTGCATGACCATTTCGAATGTCGTGTCCAAAGCGTCGAGGCGAAAGCGGTTTCCTGAATGGACGGACCATTCCGACCGCTCTCGCCGGATAGCGAGTTGGGCAAGATGACATCGGTTCGCAGGATCGTGGTGTTTGCGACGGCCGCGATCTCCTTCGCGCTGCCCGCCAGGGCGTCCAACCGGACCGTGCAATTGATGAACCCGCCGCCTGTCGCAGAGGACGCGGCCGCGATGCCGCTGATCGCCAGTCCCTCCGACGAGGCGGAGCGGCGGATCAACGCCGCACTCAAGCGCCTTGACGCAAATCTCACCAAAGCGATCCGGGCCTGCAAGGGACAGGACGGCGCCCCTGGCGGCTGGGAACGAAAAGTCGAGCCGACGATGCGGGGGCCCCGTTACCTCAGTTACGTCATCAGGGATATGTCATTCTGCGGCGGCCCCTACCCGCCAGCCGGGACGATGTCGATTGTCTACGATCTGCAAACGGGGACTCCCGTGGACTGGACGCGCCTCTTGCCGCCCTCGATGACCGGCAAGGTCGCCCTGGCTGCGGGGATGGACGGCACGAGAATGGTAACGCTGACCTCCCCTCGGCTCTATTCGCTGTATCTTTCCGGGTATGATCGCGCGAGCCGCATGCCGGGGAGCGACATCGCGGCGGAAGACCTCGCTGGTTGCAAAGAGGCGGTGCAGGGTGAGGCCAACCCGGCCATGATGGTTTGGCTGGACGCCAAGTCAGGTGGCCTCGCAGTTCAATTTGATCTGATACACGCCCTGCAGGCCTGCGCTGTGCCAGTGGTGATCCCCATCGCGGTCCTTCGCGCCGACGGCGCGAACGCTGCCCTGCTGGACGCGATCGACGCAGCGCACAGCGAATGAGGCCGGGAGGTGGACAGCCGGCGAATGCATGCGCCTGAAAGCCGTTTCACCCTGTGGCCTTCTCGCGGTTGACTCTGTTCGGTGTAACGATGATCGGCGCAGCTTATTGCAAGGGCGCTCGATCAAGCAGCCTACGAGCTCGACGGCTGCGGCGGCGAAGCAGATTTACGTCCGTTGGCAGAGAGGGAAATGAAATTGCGCCAGTTCGCCCTCGACCTGACGTTGCTATCAAATCGGAGAACCCCATGCTTTCGCGTTGTTACTATTTGTTCTCCTGCCTTTTCTTAATAGCGCCCGCTCTCGCAAACGATTCCACGGCGGAGCTCGAAACGGGTGGATTGGTGCTCCTGAAATCCTCAGACATTCAAATGCTATCCGAGGATCTCTTTATCTCGACTAAAGAGATCAAGATTCATTACGTATTTCGGAACAATTCGCCTAGAGATATCGCGACGGTTATCGCATTTCCAATGCCCCGAATCTCGACGAATGATCCCGGTGAAACGTTGGAAATTCCAAATGAAGAGTCCGATAATTTCCTCGATTTCTCCACGTCCGTGAATGGACGGTCAATTCCAGTTCGCGCTGAACTGCGTGCTTTTGAAGGCGACAAGGAGATAACGGCTATCCTCAAAGCTGCTGGAATCCCTCTCGCTCCACACCGACAAAAAACACAGGACGCGCTTGACCGCCTGAACCCAACCAAACAGAGAGAATTCATTAGGAACAAGTTTGTCGAGGTCGAAGATTGGGACCGGGGTAACGGGAGGCCTAGTCATCTGTCTTCGAGATGGTCATTGGCGACAACCTACTACTTCGATCAGGTATTTGCAGCCGGAAGAGAAACGACAGTTGACCATCGGTATCGTCCAAGCGTCGGCAGCAGTAATGTCACCTCGCTCGGCGATCCAAACGAAATGTCAAAATCATCGATAAAGGATAAGATAGAAAAATATTGCGTTAGCGATAATCTGTTGAGCGCCATACAAATGGCAAAGAAGCCAGTCCACATGGAATATGGAGAGCCGTTCACAGAGGAAAGAATATCGTATATTCTTCATACCGGTGCGAATTGGGCTGGACCGATTGATAAGTTTCACCTTGTGATAGACAAAGGGTCTCCGGACAATCTGATCAGTTTCTGCAGCGGTGACGCCATCAGGAGCTCGCCTACGCTTGTCGAAATCAGCAAAACCAACTTCACGCCAAAAACCGACTTTAACGTTCTTATCCTTAAGCCTTTCCAGTGAAATAATAGCGATAACACAAGCATTCGGAATAACTCCATTGCGCGTGAAGAACGGAGGTCGCGATTTATTCGGCCAGTCAGGCTGATATTCTACAGTTGAACCGTATGTGGTATGCGTAAGGGGCATCGTCAAGTTGGCGACTTTTCGCCGATTGGTCGCTATCTGAGGACGATGAACACGACGTCGAAATCCATTTATCGCGGCCATCGGTTTCCGGCCGAGGTCATCGAGCAGGCGGTTTGGCTGTATTTCCGGTGGCTCCTCGCTGAAAGGAGTGGGTAAGTCGGAATTGGGGGCGGGTTGGCGATCGCTCGAGGGGGATCGCGTTTAGCCTGAGGGGATGCAGGACACCGATCTGTTCCAGTTGGCCCTTGGCGAGATCAACCCGCCCACCATCATGGAAAGCACGAAATGACCGCTTCTCTCTTTGAGGTCCCAAATGATTTGCGTGATTTCGCCGAGCGCAGCGTCGAGCAGGCGCGCAAGGCCTTCGAAGGTTTTCTTGCCGTCGCCCAGCGGACCGCGGGCGTCGTAGGCGACACGCCCGGAGCGACTGGTGTCAAGTCCGTCGCGGCGCACGTCCTGAACAATGCCGAGCATAACGTGAATGCGGCCTTCGACTTGGCGAGCAAGCTTGTCCGGGCCAAGGATCCCCAGGAGGTGTTCGCGCTCCAGAGCGAGTACCTGAAGAGCCAATTTGCCGCGCTGCAGTCGCAGGCCCAGGAGTTCGGCGCCGTCATCCAGAAGAGCGTGACCCAGAGCTCGCGCTGAGCCGCCCGGAGCGGCTCTGCTCGGAAACCCGCCAACCCAAAATCCGTGAGAGCAAACATGGCATCCGCACCCAAGAAAACCGCCGCCGCACACGCTGACGCGGACGCGAAGGTCGAGCCCGACCTCCCCAACGAATTCCCGGACGCGTCAGAAGTAGTCGAGGCGATCGTCGAGCCGGCCCTGGAAACGCAGGAGACGCTCCGCAACGTGACCGAAAGAGGCGTCGTCGAGTCGCGCGCCGCGTTCGTGAAGGCGAAGGTTTCCGCCAAGGGCGCCTCCAACGCGTTCGAGTTGAGCTTCACTGCCGTCGAGGACGGCGTCCTCGCCTTCAACGCCAAGGCCTTTGCCGCCGTTCGCGCCAATACGGACGCCAACCTCGATTTCGTCAAGGCGTCGCTAACCGCGAAGTCGGTCAGCGATTTCGTGGCCCTGCAGAGCGAGTTCGCCCGCAAGCAGACCGATGCGGTCGTTGTCCAGTTCCAGGAGCTCGCCGGGTATCGTCAACTTAAGCGTACGCTGGACTGAAGTAAGGCGATTTTTCTCAGAGGTGAGGTCAGGCCGCAGCGCCTGTCTTGGAGATCTCGCGCCAAACCCGGAAGGCGCGCTGCCGCGAAGCGCGGCGGCAATCGGCAGTGACGGTTTCGGGATAGGGAATGTGGAAGAGATTCGACACCTGATCGTGAACCGATAGAAATCGCTGCGCCTGTCCAGCTGATTTGAACCGCTTCATGATCCGTTCGCGTCGCCTTGTCGGCTGGTGGGAATTCTCCGCCCGATTGTTCAGCCCTTTGTGCTGGCGATGTTCGAGTTGAAGGCCCATCTTCCGCCTCGCAGCGCCATACGAACGGAGCTTGTCCGTGATCATCACGCGCGGCGGCGTGACGGCGGATTTCAAGAGCTTCTTCATGAACCGCTGTGCAGCGCGCGTGTCTCTTCGACGCTGCGCCAGGACGTCGAGAACGAAGCCATTCTGATCGACGGCGCGCCGAAGCCAGTGTGTCTCGCCGGCGATCGAAACCACGACTTCATCCAGATGCCATTTGTCGCCGCGACCGGGGCGCGCGCCGACGGATCTGATCGGCGAACGCCTTGCCGAACTTCGGGTTCTTTTACTCAAAGGTACGTAAAGCGACACGGCTCGAGGCCGCCGTTCAGGCCTGATTTCGAAGTTCCCGGATACGATCCGGCGGAAAATATCGGTAGAAGGCGGTCCTCCCGACTTTGAGGTGATCTATGACATCCCCGACAAACGGGTAGTTCACTGTGTCCTTGAGCATCGCCTCGGCGACGCGGATTTTCTCCTTGTCCAATACCGGTGGGCGCCCACCCTTACGCCCCCGCTTTCGGGCCGCCACGAGACCGGCCCTGGTGTTTTCGACGATCAATTCACGCTGAAATTCATCGAAGGCGGCCGTGATATGGAAAAACAGCCGGCCCTCGGGCGTGCCGGTGTCGATATTGCGTGTCAGCACCTTGAGCAGCTGTTTCTTTTGCTCGAGGTCGTGGGCGGTCTCAATGATTTGTTTAAGGGATCGCGCCAACCGCGAGAGACGCCAGACCACCATGGTATCGCCTGGCCGCATGTATTCGAGCGCGGCTTTGAGTTCCGGGCGGTCACGATGCGCACCGGAGGCTTTCTCAACATAGAGCCGTTCGCACCCGGCTTGTTTCAGGGCGTCGATCTGCAGCTGAGGGTTCTGGTCGAGAGTTGAGAACTCTCGCGTAGCCAACGAGCATGGTCTATTCCTTAAACCGTCTCGCGGAATAATATCAGAACGCTAATTTCCGGACACAGTTGATGAACACGTTCTTTGGGGTTTTTCTCCGATAGCCTGACTTGTGCAAGACCATTCTTAAATCGATCGTTTTAGGAACGTCTGGTAGACCGGGAGGGCCCACTCCTTCAAGGAACCAGACGCCCGTGCCACGCATGAAGATTCTCAACGGCGCCGACCAGATGCTGTTCGACCATCCGCCACAGCTGTCCAGTGCAGAGCGCCGACGCATCTTCGAACTGCCTGTCGCTGTTTGGTCCGCAGCCAATGACATCCAGTCCGTGCCCGCCAAGATCGGCTTTCTGGTCAGCGCCGGGTATTTCAGGTCAGCGAGACGTTTTTTCCTGGCCTCCGACTTTCATGATCGCGACATTGCTTATGTCGCCGCGCGGTTGGAGATAGACGCGGCCGGGTTCGATCACACAACGTATTCCGCACGCAGCCGACAGCGACACCGTCTGCAAATTCTGGAGCTGGCGGGGTTTCGCCCATTTGAAGGAGACGCCACACGGGCGCTCCGAACAGAGTTGGAGACCATGGCCAGGTCTCATTCCGGACGAGCGCAGATCTTCTGGCGCGCGGTGGATTGGCTGGTATCCAGGCGGATCGAAATTCCGACATCGTTCCGTCTGACCGAGGCCGTATCGTGAGCAGGATCACGCTTTCCGATGGGCTTGTGATCGCGGCATTTGATGGGCTTCCCAGTTCCGCTTCCCGTTTGCCGTAGGGTGTTTGGGAACCGGAAGTGGGAAGTGGTCGAGATGGCGGGGGTGTGATCGCGTTTCGGTGGTCGCGATATTGAGATCTGCCTTGGCGCGGCCGCCGCGTGGGTTCGGCGCTTGGCGCTCACCGTTCAGCGTGCGGCGAGATGGTATCCGTCGGCGGATTTGACGATGGTTCCGTTGGCGATCATGGCGCCCAGGCGTTCGTAGAGAGTGGTGGCGCGAACGCGGCAGGAAGCGCGCAGGTCGGAGAATGGCCGTGGCTGGCTGGCGTCGGCGAGAACCGCAGTGATGCGCTGATCGACGAACTCTTGCCGGGCGGAGTGTTTGGGTTGTGGATCCGCCTGGACAGGCCGCAGGGCGAGGGCGTCATCGCGCTGGGTGAGTTCGAGGGTGATGCCGGCGATGGCTGCGGCGGCGCGATGCTCGACGGAGAGCGCGATGCGATCGTCGCTGTCGCGGCGGAGATAGAGATTGGAATCGCCCCAGGCGTGGAATTCGGACGATCCGCGCAGAGCCTGACCGGCGCGGACGGTTCCAGCGCCCTTCCTGGCGTGGTGGACGACGGCGATGGCTGTTGCGTGACGTCGTTGCAGTTCGCGCAGGAAGGCGAGCAGCGGGGCGACTTCGCCGCTGACATTCTCATCAATGCGATGCAGGCGCACGAACGGATCGAGGATCAGGAGCCTCGGCTTGAGGGTGGCGACGGTTTCCTCGAGACGCGCGCGGTCGGCCTCGCGATCGAGGCGCAGGCTGGGCGCGGTGATCACCTGGACGTCGAGTTCGGCGAGAGCGGTTCCGGCGGCGGCACAGATGCCGTCGAGGCGTTGGCGGACGACGTGCAGCGCGTCTTCGGCGGGATAGAGCAGGACCCGACCGGGCCGCGCGACCGCGAAGCGGCGCAGGCAGGGGGTCCCGGTGGCGACGGCGACCGCCAGATCGAGGGCGAGGAAGGATTTGCAGCATTTGGGCTCGCCGCCGATGATCCCGACGGCATCCTCGGACCACAGCTGATCGACCAACCAGCGCCGCTGCTCGGAAGCCTCGGCGAGACGCCAGGCCGGCTGGACCGGAAGGTGCGTCATCGGCGGCGGCGGATCGCCGCCTTGGCCTCGCCGGCAGCGGGCACGGCGCTGACCTCGAAGAACAGCGTCTCGTCGATCTGACGGGCCTCGCGCTGAGCCGCGGCCTCGAGCAACTCGGCCGCCATGATCATCAGGGCGCGCGGATTACCCTGCGCATGATCGCAGATGGCCGCGATGACTTCCGCAGTCATCAGGGTGGGGCGCCGGCCTGCCGCAGGGCGTGGCTGAGGCAGGCTTGCAGGTCCTGGGGCGATGCGCGTTCGATCGGCAGGCGCACCCGCACGCGGCTGGCGAGCGGGAGGAATTCATCGGAGCGCAGGCGCTCGGCGAGCCGTCCATCGCCGGCGAGCACCACGGTCAGCAGGATGTTCGAGTCCAGATCGGTGGAGGCCAACAGACGCAGTTCGGCCAGCACCGCAGTCTGCATCTCCTGCGCCTCGTGGATCACCAGCACGGGCCTGCGCAGGGTGCTCTGGATATGCGCCTGCCAGCGCTGGCGTAGGATCTTCGCGCCGGCGAAGCGATTATGCGGGCGCAATTCGACCCCGAAGAGTTCGCCCATCTCGCGGTAGAAGTCGGCGATGTTGGCCTGTGGTCGGCTGATCACGCCGACGCTGACGTCGCGCTGTGTGGCCAGGGACGCCGCCAGGATGCGCAAGGTGGCGGATTTGCCGCAACCCGGCGCGCCGGTGACGAGGGCGAAGCCGCCGTCGCCGGCGAGTTGCTGGACGCGCCAGCAGAACAACTCCAGACGCGGGGTGACGTGCAGCGCCTCGGTCGGCACGTTGTGCGTGAACGGGTTCCATTTGAGGCCGTAGAGCGCGAGCATCTTGTTGTTCACAAATCGTCTCCTTCGTCCTTGGGCAGATAAGCGGGCGGCAACCCGGTGGCGGCCTGCCGGTCGATCATTCGCTCCAGGAGCGGTCCGATGCCGCGCGCCGGCGTGGGCGATGGTGGCGTGGCCGGTGGTGGCGATGGCTTGCCCGGCTCGGTCGCGATTGGCTGTAGGCCGCGGCGCAGGCCGGAAGCGTTGGCCGCCTTGTCCTGCGGGAATAGGCGACAAAGAACCGTGCCGGTCTGCGGATCAACGAGGTGGACCTGGGTGAGATCCCAGGCGGCGAAGCGGACCTCCAGCAGGGAGATATGCCGATACTGGTTGGGCACTTCGAAGCGACGGCCTTCGATGACCGCGGTGCCGTCACTCTTGCGCAAGGTCCGCCGTTCGCTGCGGGTGAAGGCCAGCCGCAACGCGGCGGCGTCCGGGCAGGGTCGCGTCACACTGGGGCCGGCGAGGAAGCGGGCGAGCGGCGTGTCGTCGATCTCGCTGTGCCGCTTGCGGTTGTAGTCCTGCTCCACCCAGGCCTGCGTCGCCTCGTTGAGCCGGCCCAGGGTAAGATCATCGACGCCCTCGAGCATGGCCATCAATCGGCCTTCGACCGATGCCCAGAGGACTTCCTGCTTGCCGTTGGCATAGGGGGAATATGGCAGCGTGGTCTGATGAAGGATGCCGAGCCTGGCGAGACCTTCGGTGATCTCGGTCGCCGTCATGGCTGCGCCGTTGTCGCTCATGGCGGCACGCGGGAGACCCCGCTTTTGCATCGCCTGCGACAGACCATGTGCGATGTTTTCGGCATTCTCGGCCCAGTACCATTGGAGATGGCAGGCCAGCCGCGAATGGTCATCGAGCACGCCGAACAGCACCGGTGTTCGCCATTCGCCGCGCGGCGTCAGAACCTTTCTGGAGCCGTTATGACAATCCCAATGCCAGAGCCCGCCGGAATACTCGGATTCATAGCTACGCACCTCGCGTGCCTCGAGCCGTGCCGCCGCCGCCAGCGCGCCTTCGGTCTGACGCGTCGTCATCGGTCGCCGCTTGGTCAGGCCGCGCGCGGCGAGGAATCGTCGAACCGTTGCGTAAGACGGCGCCGGCCGTAATTCCGGTCGCGCCTCGGCCATGGCTGCCAAATTGTCGCGGTGCAGCTGGGCGCCCCAGCTTTTGTGGGCGGCGTACTGCGCCAGCAGCGCCTCGCGCAACGCCGACGTCATCGATGCCTGCGCGCCGGCATCGCCCCGCCGCTTGCGGCGCAGCACACCGACCGGATCATGTTGCTCGCCGCGGGCTCGGTAGAACCATCGTTCAAGAGTAGAGACACCAAAGCGGACCGGCGCGCCGGTGCTTGGGTGGCGCCATTCGCGCGCGGCCAGTTGTTCCAAGGCCGCGCGCAGCGCGCCCTTCGCCGGCGGCGCCGCCAGAAGCGCGCCGATAATCGAGAAGCGCAGCCGCGCCCATCGCTCATGTACCCGCGATCCGCCTCGTTCCGTCACGCTCGCCCTCCAAAAAATGAGCGAGACGACGGTAGGCGACCTCACCGAGGGGCGGCGACGCGCATCCTCTGC
>CAVYON010000023.1:0-14085 GCA_963770035.1 uncultured Alphaproteobacteria bacterium
GAGTTCGGCGATGGCGCGCAATCGGGTCCAATTCCAGAAAGGCCTCAGCGAGGCCGCTTTCGACGAAGCCTACGGAACCGAAGAGCAATGCCATGCGGCGCTCGTCGCATGGCGTTGGCCGGACGGCTTCGAGTGTCCGGATTGCCGCGGCCGGAAGCATTGCGTCGTCAGGCGCGGAACGCGGCGACTGTTCCAGTGTAACACGTGCCGCAAACAGACGTCCGTCAGGGCGGGAACGATTTTCGCCTCGAGCAAGCTGCCGCTGCGCCTCTGGTTCAAGACGATCTATCAGATCACGCAATCCAAGGCGGGCGTTTCCAGCCTCGAATTGGCTCGCCGGCTCGGCGTCACCCAGACGGCGGCGTGGATGATGAAACACAAGCTCGGGCAGGTCATGTTGGAGCGCAACGCGAGCAAGCGATTGACGGGAAAGGTCCAGATGGACGACGCTTATATTGGCGGGGCTCATTCCGGCCGGCGCGGGCGTGGGGCCGAGGGCAAGACTTCCGTTCGTCGCCGCCGTCGCCACCACCGACGACGGCAAGCCCGATCAGATCATCCTGCGGCGCGTCAAGGCGTTCAGCAAAGTGGCGATCCGAAACCTTTCCAGCACGGCGATCCTCGCCGGGGCCGAGGTCGCCTCCGATGGATTGGCCTGTTTCCAAGCCGTCACGGAGGCCGGCTGCGCTCACGTGGCCATCAAAACTGGCAGTGGTCCGAAAGCCGCAAAGACGCCAGCCTTCAAGTGGGTCAACACCGTGCTCGGCAACATCAAGGCCGCGTTGGTTGGAACATATCGCGCCGTCCAGGAAAAACACGTGTCCCGCTATCTCGCCGAATTCGAATACCGCTTCAATCGCAGGTATGACCTCAAAGCCATGATCCCGCGCCTCGCCTTCGTCGCGCTGCGCGCCCCGCCAATGCCCTACCGCCTCCTAAAGATGGCTGACCCAACCGCGTAATCAGGAATAGGAATCGTCTGTGAGGAAGCGCCGGACAACCGCGCGCTTGTCCGGTTCGACATCTCCGCCGAAAACGTGGGAGAAACAATGTGCGATCCTCGCTCGCACCAGCAGACGGCGGATCGTTTTGGTCGTGTTGGACGAAACAACGGCGAGCGAGCAATTTGCGGCAAGCGTCCGGACGACGTCCGCCATACCCGGAACAAAATCCGGCTCGTAGTGCGCTTCGATTTCCCCGAGGAAGTTGAGGGCGACCTCTTGCGCATGGGCGTCGTCGCGGCAAAGGCGACGAATGCCTTTGAACAGGTTATCCTCGAGCAGGCGGAAGTAGTCCTGCTGGGAGGTCACGCCAAGCTTGAACGCTGCGTTCACTCGCTCAAATATCTTCCAGGAGGCCTCGCGCGTCTGCACGAGGGTGCCGTCGAAATCGAAGAGAACGGCGAGCGGCGGCATCGCTTTTCAGCCCGCCACCGGCGCGCGCGTCGCCGGATCGGCGTTCAGCGTGGTGAGTTGCGGCAGTTCGAAGAAGTCCTGGATCTCGCATATCCAACGAGATCGCCGCAGCGCCAGCGTCCCAGCGCGTTGAACGACACCATGTTTGGCCAGCACTGCCAGGGAAATGTCGTCAGCCCCTCGGCTGACAGCCGCCATTCCCGGTCGGCGCTGTCGAGCAGGACGAGATCGACCAACTCGGCATACCGTTCCCGGCGCTTCGTCTCGCCGTGCGCATCTTTGAGGCCGAACACCTTTCCGCTTTCGACCACGTAGCCATGCGCCAGAGTGAGCGAGCGCCCGTTTGCGAGCGGATCGAAACTGAAAATGGCGTGCGCCGCCAGATCGCGTGCGAAGTGCGCGTGCAGCCAGCTCATATTCGGGGCGCCGCGCTCCGGTCTCGGCCCCCAACTGTGATCCATCGTCGAAACGCAGTCGATCGGATAGGTCTTTCCGCGAATGGCGACTTGGCCCTGGAAATGGCCGGTCTGATCAAAATGCCGGTTGTACGCCGTTCCCCAGGCGAATTTTCCCCCGCTTCGGCGGCCTTCAGGGCTTTGGCCTTCATAGGGTCCACGTCGGGGTCGTGGATGTCGAACGGCGGCATAATCGATCTGTAGAGGATGTCGATCGCCGTTCCTGCGCCGTCGTCGTAGTTGATTTGCCAATCCATGTTCGGCTTCAGACAGCGGATCGACAGGGAGTTGTCGAGTGTGAACGCTGACAGGTCGCGCGGCTCCGGAATCGGCATGGACGCGCGAAGATCGCAAAAGTCGGCTTCCCACGGGGCGCGCGCGAAGCCCGAGTTCATGCAGATCGTCGAGCTGACGATGCCCAGATTTGTTCGGAAGAGCGCGTACACTCCGACGTTCAGCTTAGAGCGGTTTCCGATCAATCCGTATCGTATCCGGAGGACCTGAAGTAATTCACGCATTCGTCAGATTTGAAGATTTCGGCGCAGGCTTCGAGTGCGTTCAGGAGGCCTGTGACGGTTCGCTCGGCGATTTTGCGCAGGAAGGCCTTGAGCTTTGAGTAGGCTTTTTCGATGGGATTCATGTCGGGGCTGTAAGGCGGCAGATAAAGCAACTCGGCTCCGGCGGCTTTGATGAGTTGCTCGACCCTTGCTCCCTTGTGGCTCGACAGATTGTCCATGACGACGACGTCGCCTTGCGAGAGCGTGGGAGCGAGGCATTTCTCCACCCAGTCCTCGAACGTGGCCGCGTTCATCGGCCGGTCGTAGGCCTTTTGCGCCACGAGACCGGAAAGGCGTAGGCCGGCGACGAGCGTGATGGTCTTGTAATGGCCATGCGGAATGCCGACCCGCAGTCGTCGACCGCGCCGGCATCGTCCGCCCTTGCGCGCCAGATTGGTGGAAGCCCCCGTTTCGTCAATGAACACGAGCTTCCTCGGATCGAGATCGAGTTGCGCCCCAAACCACTCCTGGCGCCGCTTCAAAACATCGGGGCGCTGCTGTTCCTCGGCATGCGCGGTTTTTTTTTGAATGTGATCTCGTGCCGATCGAAGAAGCGCCAGATCACCGACAAAGAAAAGCGCTCGCTGCAGTTGGCGATCAACCGCTCCTGGATTTCCAACAACGTGATGTCCGGCTGACGACGAATGAGGCCAAGCAGATAATCGCCATGCGCCTCAATCCGGTCCGAGCGTCGATCCCCGCCCGTCGGCGCCGGGGAAATCTCGCCGGTGGCCTGGAAGCGCCAAACCCAACGGATGGCGCTGGCGATGCTGACCCCGAAACGCTTGGCCGCCGCGTTGCGCGACAGGCCGCCGGCCACAACAGCCTCCACCACACGTGTGCGAAGATCTTCGGATAGCGCCATCCCCGCCGCCTCCTTCACGCGGCGGAGCCCATGAATCATGAACAGCCCTGATTCGGGAATCCCCCGCGATTCATTTCGCTGGGAAACCGCTCTAATGTGGACCCGCAAGCGACCCTGAAGGTGATGCCGCGTGGCGTGTGCATTGTGCGGACAGCACCGCGCAGGCCCCCCCATCTCACGACGGACTGCGGGCCGGTTTGCCGGCGTCCGCAAAGGTATGCCCATGTCGACAATCGAGGAGCCTGACCAATCCGTGTCCGTGAGAGTTTGATCCGGTTCCGGTCAGCGCCATGACAGCGCATTCCGCTAAGGCTCATCGGCCAAGATCAGGTCCGGGACGATCACGGGCGCGATCGCGCGAGACGGTTCGCTCAGCCCTCTGGACGATCGCCCGCAAGGCGGGCGGCAAGTCGCGAAGACGCTCGCGCGTACGTTCGAGGAAAAGCCACGCCGGCGCCGGTAGCGGGGCGTCACGCAACCACGCAAGCGCGCGTTGAAGGGGGCGAGCGGCTTCGACGGTCTTGGCTATGAAGCCGTGACGGGGGTCGTCGTCGGTCGTCTGGATTTGGCCAGTGCGCGCAAATCCCAGCCGATCGACAACGTAGTCGACGACATTGCGCTTCTCGCTATATTGCCGCGCCTCTTGGAACAGCCGCTCGGAAACATCGGTCGAGGTCGGTCTCATGCGCGGGTCGGCCTGCCGACGCCGGCACAAGGCGTCCAGCCGCTCGGACTCGACGACGATCCATGCCTCGTCGGTGTGGCGGGTGAGCCCGACGTAAACTTCTCGCGCGTCAGTGGCGCTGGCGATATGCAACACCGAGGCCGCGACGGTTCGCCCCTGCGCCGCGTAGACCGTGCCGGCGTACCCGTGCACGATGTTCGGCGTCGTCGTGGCGCGGCCGAACCGATTTGCCGCGAACGAGGTCCACGGTCCCGCAACCCTTCGACCGTCTTCGAGGTCGAACGCGGCATGGATCTCGCCGTCGGGCGCGCGATCGATCGCCGCGACGGTGGCGCGCGTACCATTGCGGATCGCATGCGCCGAGAGCGTCTCGCCAAATCGGACCCGGTCGCCGACGGCGAGCGCAAGCGGAACGCGCTTGTCCTCACGATTGATCGAAGGCGCCTCGATGTCCTCTCCCCGGAGACGTTCCTCCCTTCGCAAGACTTCGCGGGCTTGGGCATTGAGCGCGGCGGCGTCACGGTTGCGGCGGGTGGCGATCAACACATCCTCGCCGTGGCGAGAACGCAATTCGGTCCAGAGCGCAATAGTTCGGGAGCGGGCGGCCTCGGCGCCCTCGACGAAGAGCGCGCGATCGCGATCGGCATAGGCGCGTAGTCCTGCTTCGGCGTCGCCTCGCGCCATCACGACGGACGCCGCCCGCTGCCATTCGACCTTCTGTCGTCTGACGCCATCCAACACAGCGTTTCGGCGTATAATATCCGAGACAGCTTTGAGCGGAGAACCCCCAGGCACTGCGGCAAGCTGCTTGCGGTCCCCGAGGAGCGCCACCTTGCAGCCGGCGTCTTTGGCCGCGACGAGGATCGCCGACAGTTCCCGCGTACCCGTCATGCCGGATTCATCGACCAAAATCAGCGTGTTCTCGTCGAGTGCGAAGCCCTTTGCGTGAGCGCGATCGAACCGCCATTTGGCGATCGCAACGGATTTTACCCCCGTCGAATTCGTGAGTTCGTCGGCGGCGACCCAGCTCGGCGCGCGCGCGCTGAGCCCCGAGCGCCGCGCGACGTCGACAATCACTTTCGCGGTCGTCGTCTTGCCGGTTCCCGCGCCGGCTTCAATGATCGCAACCCCGTCGTTGCGTCCGACCTCACGCACGGCTTCGGCTTGCTCGGGTGTCAGGTACGCGGCGGCGGCGATCGCCTCCTCAACGGCAGTCGGCGAGATCCACTCCCGCTCATGCGGTCGCTCAGCGGCCCTGAGGAGCGAGGCCTCGCATGCCGCGATAGCTGGGGTTGTCCAAACCTCTGCGGCGAGGGGCACGAGCGCCTGGGTCTCCTCGAGGTTCGCGATCTCGCCATAGACCGCGTCCGGGCCCTGGCCCTTCAGGGAAGCCTCGACGAACGCGCGCTCCAGAAGGCGGCGCCGGTCGATGACGGTCTCATGCTGGAAAAGGCTGCTGGCCGCAACATGCGCAGGGCTTTCCCCCAACAGCTCCGGCGGGTCCAGGAACGCCTCGCGCTCGCGTTCAGGCTCATGAGCGGGTGACGTCTCGAGCCGCCGATCCGGATCGAGGGCGTCGCGCCATGGGTCTGCCGTCAGGACCGCCAGTTCTTCGCGCCAGCGGGCTTCGAGAGCCTCCCCCGTCGGCAGTTCCTCCTTGCCACCGCGGGTCCGGAGCGCGGCGATTTCCTTTTGCGCCGCGGTCGCCTCCGGGCGAGCCGCCGCTTCAATCTCGCGAGAACGTTTTGAGAATGCATCGATCAGCGCCTGGTCGATGCCCGTCAATTCCTACTGGCCTTTGCCGGCCGGCCGGGTCTCAAGGCCATGAGCGGCGAGGTGACGGGAAAGCTCGCTTCTGTAGGCCGCGCCCAGGGTGAGTTGCCATTGGTACAGGCGGGGGGTGTCCGTGGTGAGGTGGAGAAAGCGGTACCGTCCGGTCTGCGCCTCGACTGGCGCGCCCGCGACGTTCATTATAACACAGTGCGTGTGTATGTCAGGGTCGCCGGCGCGCGAGGTCAAATGGTCGAAGCGCCCGACAATCAGGGTCGTCGGTCTCACCGATTTCGACCCGTGGGCGCCATACCGGACTTGGACTAGAGCGGTTTCCGATCAATCCGTATCGTATCCGCAGGACCTGAAGTAATTCACGCATTCGTCAGATTTGAAGATTTCGGCGCAGGCTTCGAGTGCGTTCAGGAGGCCTGTGACGGTTCGCTCGGCGATTTTGCGCAGGAAGGCCTTGAGCTTTGAGTAGGCTTTTTCGATGGGATTCATGTCGGGGCTGTAAGGCGGCAGATAAAGCAACTCGGCTCCGGCGGCTTTGATGAGTTGCTCGACCCTTGCTCCCTTGTGGCTCGACAGATTGTCCATGACGACGACGTCGCCTTGCGAGAGCGTGGGAGCGAGGCATTTCTCCACCCAGTCCTCGAACGTGGCCGCGTTCATCGGCCGGTCGTAGGCCTTTTGCGCCACGAGACCGGAAAGGCGTAGGCCGGCGACGAGCGTGATGGTCTTGTAATGGCCATGCGGAATGCCGACCCGCAGTCGTCGACCGCGCCGGCATCGTCCGCCCTTGCGCGCCAGATTGGTGGAAGCCCCCGTTTCGTCAATGAACACGAGCTTCCTCGGATCGAGATCGAGTTGCGCCCCAAACCACTCCTGGCGCCGCTTCAAAACATCGGGGCGCTGCTGTTCCTCGGCATGCGCGGTTTTTTTTTGAATGTGATCTCGTGCCGATCGAAGAAGCGCCAGATCACCGACAAAGAAAAGCGCTCGCTGCAGTTGGCGATCAACCGCTCCTGGATTTCCAACAACGTGATGTCCGGCTGACGACGAATGAGGCCAAGCAGATAATCGCCATGCGCCTCAATCCGGTCCGAGCGTCGATCCCCGCCCGTCGGCGCCGGGGAAATCTCGCCGGTGGCCTGGAAGCGCCAAACCCAACGGATGGCGCTGGCGATGCTGACCCCGAAACGCTTGGCCGCCGCGTTGCGCGACAGGCCGCCGGCCACAACAGCCTCCACCACACGTGTGCGAAGATCTTCGGATAGCGCCATCCCCGCCGCCTCCTTCACGCGGCGGAGCCCATGAATCATGAACAGCCCTAATTCGGGAATCCCCCGCAATTCATTTCGCTGGGAAACCGCTCTAAAGCCGAAGGTGGAGAGCATAGGCAGATACATCAGCGCGCAAACAACAACCATGAGGCCGAAGGCGGGTAACGGGCGCTCGATGAACCACCGGCAGCCCGACAAACAATTGAATGTGCGCCGGGGAAATACAGCGAATATGGCCGCCGCGACGCCGTCAAAGAGCAACAGCATCCAGACAAACCAAAGCGGGCCTGGGGGCCAGCCGTGCATTGTGATATTCTGAAGCCAGTAGTCGAGGTAGCCTTCGTGATGACCGGCTGCGCGCCACGCGGCATAATAGGCCGCCGGCATGAGCACCGTCACACCGACGGCGAAGGGCAATCCCAGCCGGAGAAATCGGCAACTTAGGAAAGCCGCAGCGCCGGATCGCCTTAGGGAGGGCAAGACAAACAGGCCAGATATGAAAAACATCAGCGACATGAAAAATACGTCGTTGAAGTTCTCGGCATAGTCGAGGAAGAGCCAACGAGCTTCGTCGACAACAGGCGCGGTCGAAGCCAAGTAGTTTATAGAATCGATGCGAGCGAAATTTGTGTAAGCGAGACTGCTGTGGTGTGCTACGACCATAAGAGTCAATGTCGCTCTTAGGTAGTCTAGCGAGACATATCTTGCGGACTTAGCGTCGGCTACCAAACGGTGGACCTCATAGGACAAGATTACCTTTTAGGCCTCACACTTGACCGCCAGAATTACGATGGTTGAACAGTTCACCCAATGCAGAGCGTTTTTAGCTCGGCGTCGCGGCGCACAATCGCGCTGGTGAGATCGCCTGGCCTTCGGGCCGCGACGGTGAGCTAAAAGCGGATTGGACTAAGCCGCCCCCGCTGCCGTTGCAGTGGCGTGCGACCTATGGGCGGTGAATGACGCGGGCAGGTTCGGTCGGGTCAGTTGCGGCAGTCAGGCAGCCAGCAGAGGGGACTGGATGGCGCTGCCTCGATGCCTCAACGACCCCTTGCGACGGTTGAGACCCGCCGAAGTCGAGGTCAGGCTCATTGGCGGGGTCGCATGGCGGTCGGTTGAGTACAGCGATCCTCAAGCGCAGTCCTGTTGGCCATTGCGGTTTCGTTGTCGGAGCGCGGATCGGGGTTGTCATGACGTGTCCTGGAAACAGCCCCGGCCACTCAATTTTGGAATCGCCTCGAGGAAAATCATGTGTCCGTGGCCACAGACGGGACATTCCTTGAGCGAGACGCCGGTCACCGCTTGATAGTGACAGCGGTAGTCTTCGGGCCGCTCCTCCGACGACAGATCCGGGGAGACGCCAAGCAACTCTCGGCAGCGTTTGAGCTTTTGCTCCCGATAGCGATTGCAAAGGAACCCGTAATAACGGATCCGTTTGAACCCCTCTGGCTGGACATGGAGCAGGAACCGGCGGATGAACTCGTCGGCGGACAGCGTCATGGCGGCGACATGATCGCCATTTCTGTAGTCCTTCCAGCGGAATCGAACCTTGTTATCGTCGATGGAGATCAGACGGTCGTTGGAGATTGCGATCCTGTGGGTGTAGCGCCCGACATAGTCGAGGACTTGTTGTGGGCCGCCGAAGGGGCGCTTCGAGTAGACGACCCATTCCGCCCTTCGTGTTGGAAGCAAGTGGCGCATGAAAGCCGCGTGGTCGTTGAGCGGCTGCAAGGCATTGAAGAAGGCCAATTTGCCGGCCAGGAACGCCTTCTCCAGGTCTTGCAAAAGCAGCCGGCGGAAGAGGCGCGACAGCACCCGGACAGGAAGAAAGAAGCCTGGCCGGCAAGCGACCCATCGCTCGCCACCGGGCGACAGGCCGCCGCCAGGAATGACGCAGTGCAGGTGGGGGTGGTGAGACAAATTCTGCCCCCACGTATGAAGGACGGCGAAAAAGCCGATCTCGGCGCCCAGGTGCTGCGGATCGAGCGCGATCGTACGAAGGGTCTCGGCTGCCGCGCGGAAAAGGATGTCGTAGACTTGAACTTTGTTCTGATAGGCGATGACGGCGATCTCGTCGGGGACCGTGAAGACCACGTGGAAATATTCCGTCTCGAGCAGTTCAGCTTGGCGATCCTGCACCCACTGGGCGCGGGCTAATGATTGACACTTGGGACAGCTGCGCGATCGGCACGAGTTGTACGAAATGCGCTGATGGCTGCAGCTGTCGCACTGCTCCACATGGCCGCCCAGTGCGGCGGTCCTGCAGATCTCGATCGCGCTCATGGCGCGGCGCTGCGCTGTCGAGAGCGACGCGCCGTGCTGTTCACGGTAGCTGCCGCCGTAGCGGCGGAACACGTCCGCCACTTCCGGCGGGCGCGGCGTCATTGACGCAGCGCTCAGAATTGCGATGGCGCCGGGGGCTTCGGCGCGACGACGGTAGGTCGCGGCAACAGGTCCAGCGGACTGGCGGTGGAGCAGACCTTGCTGGTGGCGATCCGAAGATAGCGGGCCGTGGTGGCCAAGCTTCGGTGTCCCAGCAAAAGTTGGATGGTGCGGATATCGGCGCCGGATTCCAGCAGGTGGACGGCGAAGGCGTGGCGCAGAGAATGAGGCGTGATCGGCTTGCCGATGCCGGAGATCCGTCGCGCCGATTGGCAGGCGCACTCAACCGCAAATCTCGTGATGGGTCGCCCGGTCCGATCGCCAGGAAATAGCCAGCCCGTCGGACGGGCGAGCCGCCAATAGTTGCGCAAGGTGTCGAGCAACTGAGGCGATAGCATCACGTAGCGGTCTTTCTGTCCCTTACCCTGCTCGACCTTCAGGACCATCCGTTTGTTGTCGATCGCATCGGGCTTGAGTTGGACAGCTTCGGTGATCCTGAGGCCGGCGCCGTAACAGGTGGTCAGGATCGCGCGGTGCTTGATGCTCGTTACGCAGCCCAGGAACTGTCGGACTTCATCCGGGCTGAGAATCGTGGGCAACCTCAGCGGCTTTTTGCAGGTTGGGATAGCCTCATCGAGGTTCCAGTCCTTTTTGAGAGTGACCTTGTAGAGGAAGCGGATCGCCGAAATTGCAATCGTGATTGAGCTTGGAGACAGCTTCTTCTCGTTCATCAGATACACTTGGTACTTGCGAACATCCTCCGCTGAGAGTTCAGTCGGGGATCGGGAGAAGTGGCGCGCGAACTGTGAAACCTGCAGAACATACGAGGCTTGGGTGTTCGCAGACAAATTCCTGATCTGCATGTCTTCCGTCATTCGTTGACGCAGAGGGGTCATGGGGAGCTCCATTGCCAGAGGGGTTACGGCGCTGACGCGCAACGCCACACTGACTCAGAGCAAATGGTCGGACGAAGTCGCCCGGACGGTCAGATCAACCACGACGTCAACCGCAAGACCCGAAACGCTGGGGCCGCACCGATCCCGCGTAGCGGGTTAGTCCAATGATCATTTATGTCAACAGAGGCCGAGACCGTTGCCGGAGCCCATCGGCTTGGTGGCGAAGAACGGTCGGAAACGCGCGCCGTTGCACCTCCTCCCGCATGCCAATCCTGTGGGTCGGATGAGGAAACGACCATCGGGGTTTTTCTGTCAGTTCGGAACTCAACAGCCCGGAAGAGCGTTCGCGTCCCGGGTCACCGAGGCACCCCATGTCCGAGGCACTCCAAGGAAGGTAAGGAATGAACCATGGCTAAGGAATCGACGTCCACCCACACCGATGTCGAACGAGCGATGCATAAGCGCAAGAAAGGCACGCTCAAGAGCGGCCCAAGCGGCAAGACCGTGAAGGGCAAGAAGCAGGCGATTGCGATCGGGCTATCAGAGGCCCGCGCCAAGGGAAAAAGGGTCCCCGCAAAAAAGGCGTCCTGACGTGGCAGCTTTTGGATGCTTTCACCTGAATAGTCCGTAGCCACCGACGCAAGGAGGATTCCATGCCTGAGCGCTTGGTCGACGTTGAGAAGAAGGGCGCGAAGAAGTTGCACACGTTCCCCGTCACGGTGAACCCTCCGGCTGACGATGAGGCATACAAGCAGAAGGCGCTGGAGGCGGCAGGCCACGCAAAGCTGGTGCCGAACGAGGAACTCGACAGCCTGACCGTCAAGATGCACATCAGCCGGGGCGGTCCACTGACCCTATACGGAGACCCGCTTGGTGTGCTTGCGGAAACCAAGGAGGGTCTCGACCAGTTCGTTCGCGATCGAGCCTATTTCCTCTGGGAGCAGGAGGGGCGACCAACGGGTCGCGCCGACGATTTCTGGCACCAAGCGCAGCATGAGCGGTTCCGCGAACGCGCTTATGCGCTGTGGGAGCGGGAGGGCCGTCCGGAAGGAAAGGCCGATGAGTACTGGTATCGGACGCGCGGCTTTGAAGAGATTTAGTGCGTCGAGCATGACGAAATAAGCCAGCAGAATGCGCTTCCGACGAGCACCGTAATTGGCGACTGACTTGCGCCGGTTTGGGCTGCTGTCATTGCTCTGGCAGCCCCGCCTTGCGCAGACCCTTCCGACAGGTCCCGGCATGCTCGATGAGTGAGTTTGCTGCCACTTCAGGGGACGACCGCGATCCGCTGTTGCCGCAAGATCCCACTTGTTTCGTCATCGTTCGAGTCCCGCGGCAGTCAAACGTACACGGCGATAAATGAAGCGGCGATTCGCCACATTACCAGAGCATACTGGTTCGGTTACCATGGTTGCAAGTATTGCGTCGATTCGATCGGATGGCCCTGTGGGTTTGTTGTTTGAATCGGTCAGCCAAAGAGCGAAATGGATCGAAAGCGAGGCGGACGCGCTGGTCGGCGAGCATGGCAAGGACGCCTACAGGGTCGCGTGCGACATGGAACGGCGGTCTGGCGAACTGAGCGCCAAGCTCCTCTGGTACGGGGTTGAAGAGGCCATCCTTTCCCGCCGGACTGAAAACGGGATGGATCTCCTGTCCCCGGTGCGGGCGAGCTATTGCATCTCCTGCCTGGCAGAAGAAATCCCTGGTCTCAATCTGAAGGCCCGCGCGGACTGCCTTCGATCAGTCGCGTCAAACGAGCGACGCCATGACCTGAATTTGGAAGGGGAAGGATCAAGCAAAAGGGCGGTCTGGCCTGCCCGGCCTGCACACGATCCGTTGCTCGACGACCGTTTTTGCGCAGGTTGATCCCGCTCATCCTGTCAGTCGCCGCTACCAGCGCCACCGCTGATCGGTGAGAATGCCCACCGCACGCCCGCGCTATCCGACCAGGTCCGCCACCAGGATCGCCGCGATCTTCCGCGTTTCCCACATGCTTCGACCTCAGGCTTCGTCAGCATAACACAGGCTTGATTCCGCACACCTGCCTATCGAAGGCGTTCACGCCGAGAAACCAAATTGCTGCGGTTTCCAGTGCCGCCGGGATCCGCAGTCGGCAGGGCAACTCCCTTCCGCCGCGGGCCCACCCGACGAGCGTGACGACGACCGGCAGCGCGCCGTCACTCCCGACATTGGGACCGAGCACGACCGCGAACCCAGCGGCTGTGGCGATCACGGAAAACAGAATCCACGGGCGGTTGCACGCCATCTCTTCGAGGATGGCCAACGCCCGCTTTCGCCTATGCGAGAAACGCTCCGCCGCTGAAGGAAGGCACGCCAGGGCGCCGAGGTCAAAAAGCAGTGGCCTGCGCGCTTCTGTTGCGCTCGAAAGCTGAGGAGAGCGCGATCGCCTGCGCCCGGCTCCTCACCTGGAGCTTGTGCAGCACGGCGCTGACATGCGCCTTGACGGTCGCCTCGGACACGCCGACCTCATGGGCGATCAGCTTGTTCGGCAACCCCTCCATGAGAAGTTCGAACACCCGCTGCTGGGCGTGGGTGAAGGACGCCGTGCGCTCGGGAAAGGCGCCGCAGGAGTTGGAACCGGAGACAGCGTCTTTCCGAAACGTGTGCGCACCGGGTTTGGCGCTGGCGGCGACCGCGGTGATGAATTTGCCGGCCTGGTCGAAGAACCGGCTGACTTGCCCGTCGAAGCAGGCGTCGCAGCGGTTCCAGTCCCCGAGGTGCAGGCAGGTGATGTCGCGCGGGCAAGCCCCGTCGCCCAGGCATTCGGCGAGACGGAGTGCGATGTCGGCGCATTCCTGAACGGACGCGATCGCCTGGCGCTGGAGGTCCGCGACCTCGGAGCGCCCGGTCTTGTCGCGGCACTCGACCTTCTTCGCCGAACTTTCAAGGACCGCCCGCAGGTGCGCGTACTTCGGCGCGAGCGCCACGGCGCTCAACCGACCGTTCGGGGGCGCAATCGGCAAGCCCGGACGCCTCGCGGACTCTGCCACCGGTTCAGTCCGGCAGCCGGAATCCAACCTCGTCAGCGGACTACTGGGCAAGCACGTACATTTTCGTCGCCATCTGCAATGCGCGGTCACGCCTCGGCATGCGGGCATGAGTTGCACTCAACAACAGTCAATTGGGATGCTGGCTGTTCCAGATTGACCACCTCAGGAATATCTGAGGCCTATTCGCGCATGACGACGCTCGACAACGAACTGGGACTGTCATCTCGCCGTATGCTCGGACTGTGCGGCGACAAGCCGTTGCTCAATCGACTTCAGTTGGCGCAAACGTAGCGATCGCAGATGGTGCGGCCCTTCTACCACAAGGGGGATCAACTGGTCGCGTTCGTGCTCCAGGATTGCGATCGTGCTCGCGAGTGATCGGCGCGTGGGTTGGACTGGAGCGTCGGCTGAAGCGAAAGCATATGCGTGCATTGGGAACCTCCCTGTCCTTCAGGCACGCGGAGACGGCTAGACCTGCGCCGGACGCATGTCATGTCTGCAATTGGTCGAACCCGGGGCGCGCCTGGAGGATGCTGGCGCGCGCCGAAAACGGCACAGCTTTCAGGAGGCGTGCGTCCTTCAACCCGGCTTATTTCGGCGCGCGCTTGCCGAGAATGCGCTGGAGGGTCCGTCTGTGCATGTTGAGTTGCCGCGCCGTCTCGGACACGTTGCTTTCGCAGGCTTCGTAAATGCGCTGGATGTGCTCCCAACGGACCCGATCGGGCGACATTGGCGGTTCATGCTCCGACGGCATATCGAGGCGTCC
>CAVYON010000024.1:0-134432 GCA_963770035.1 uncultured Alphaproteobacteria bacterium
CGTTTCGGGCGACCTCGGCTCACCACGCCGCGGAGGCTCCGGCGTCTGCGAGGGCGAGCCAGACGAAACAGTCCACTCGGACGATGGTGGACATGCGCGACTTTTGCCATCGTCATCACGCCGTTCATCACGACGATCTCATGGCTCCAGTCGAACTGGTAGGCCTCGCCCGGCGCGAACGACAAAGGCACATAGGCGGTCGCCGTCTTGCGTGCTCGCGGCTCCAGGTCCTGGCGTAGCGCCGCACGGCGTCGTAGCCGCCCTCGTCGCCAAGCGCCCGGAGGTCCTCGAATAGTCGGATCAGCGTCAAACGTTCGCGGGCAGGCGCGCCCGCATTCTTCGTCAGCATCCAATCGACATCGGCCTTCGAGCGCCCGAGCTTGGGGCGTGGCTGGATCTTTATCGGACCGCAAAGTCTTGCGTACCGTATCCGCGATATCCTTGGCGCGCGGGCATCTCTTTCGACTTTCCTTCCCACAATCGCGCGCCGTACTCGGCCAAGCGTCTCCACAACAAACTTCCCCCTTCACTCGCTTCAGAACCGCGGATAGTCGAACAGAGGGGGAACGAGAGGGGTCAATTTTGGACGCCGATTCCCGTTCAGGGGGCGAAATTGCGCGCCGCACGCCGAAAACTCAGCTTGACCGGAGAGGGCAAATTAGGGCGTCGCCCCAGAGATTGCAGACCCGCTTTGTTGGTATGTAAGCGCATTTTGGTGAGCGCGGTGGGAATCGAACCCACGACCCTCTGATTAAACGGAGCTTCTTTCTTTCGCGAGGGTCAAGTCTCTGATTTTGCGCATCTTTGGGGCTGGCGAGGGGTGAAAATGTAGCCATGTAAATCGGATATTGTTGTTGATTTTGCGAGTTTCTCAGCTATCCTGCGTCCATGTATATCGAAACCGTCCCCAACGGCGGCTCCCCACCGGCGATCCTGCTGCGCGAGAGCTATCGGGACGGCGGGAGGATACGGAAGCGAACGCTGCTCAACCTCTCCCATTGGCCGGCCGAGCACGTCGAAGGGCTGCGCGGCGTCCTCAAGGGCGGGGTGGCGCTGCCGCCGGGCGAGCAGCCCTTCGCCGTCGAGCGCTCGTTGCCGCACGGGGCTGTCGCCGCCGTGTCTGGGCGCGACGCGCGCCATCGGCCTCGACACGATCGCTCGGACCGAAGAAGCGCGCGGGTCCGAGCCCGAGAATTGTCGGCCGCGTCGACCTCGTCCTGGCCATGATCGTCAGCCGCATCATCGCCCCGGCGTCGAAACTCGCCACCGCCAGGGCGCTCGATCCCGTCACCGCCGCATCCAGCCTCGGCGTCGAACTGGGCCTCGGCGACGTCGACGAGGACGAACTCTACGCCGCGCTCGACTGGCTGCTCGAGCGTCAGGGCGCGATCGAGACCGCGCTCGCAAAGCGCCATCTGAAAGGCGGGACGCTGGTGCTCTACGACGTCTCGTCGAGCTACGTCGAAGGCCGCTGCTGCCCTCTGGCCAAACGCGGCTACAACCGCGACGGCAAGAAGGGCAAGCTGCAGATCGTCTACGGCCTTCTGTGCGCGCCCGACGGCTGCCCCGTCGCCATCGAAGTGTTCGAAGGAAACACCGCCGATCCCATGACCCTGGCCGATCAGGTCGCCAAGCTCAAGCGCCGCTTCGCCATCGACCACGTCGTTCTCGTCGGCGATCGCGGCATGATCACTCAGGCGCGCATCGACGAGGATCTGCGTCCGGCCGGGCTCGACTGGATCACCGCCTTGCGCGCCCCCGCGCTCAAGGAGCTGGTCGGCGGCGGCCATCTGCAGATGTCGCTGTTCGACCAGCGCGACATGGCGGCGATCACTTCGCCCGACTTTCCCGGCGAGCGGCTGATCGTCTGCCGCAACCCCGATCTCGCGCGCGAGCGCGCCAGAAAGCGCGAGGACCTCCTCGCCGCCACCGAGCGCGATCTGGCCAAAATCACAGCCAGCGTCACGCGCAAGACCCGCCCCTTACGCGGCGCGGCCGAGATCGGCATGGCCGTCGGCGCCGTGCTCGACAAGCACAAGATGGCCAAGCACTTCGAGCTGACGATCGCCGACGACCGGTTCGCCTTCGCCCGAAAGCGCGATGAGATCGCCCAGGAGGCCGCGCTCGACGGCCTCTACGCCGTGCGCACCAGCCTGCCCGAACAGACCCTCGCCGACGAAACCGCGGTCAAGACATACAAATCCTTGTCCATGGTGGAACGGGCCTTTCGATGCCTGAAGACGGTCGATCTGCACGTGCGGCCGATCTACCACTGGCTCACGGAGCGGGTCCGCGCCCACGTGTTCCTGTGCATGCTGGCCTACTATGTCGAGTGGCACATGCGGGCGCGCCTCGCCCCGATGCTCTATGACGACGACGACAAGGAAGCCGCCGAGGCCCTGCGCGACAGCCCCGTCGCCAAGGCGCAGCGTTCCCCGCCGCGCTGGCCAAAAGCGCCACCGGCCGCGCCGCCGACGGCGCCCCCGTCCACTCCTTCCAGACCCTGCTCGCCGATCTCGCGACCCTCGCGCGCAACACCGTCGTGACCGCGGGCGCGCCGGACCGCCCCTTCACCATCCTCACCCGCCCGACCCCGATCCAGCAAAAGGCCTTCGACCTCCTGGGATTCCCCATCGCCTGTACCCAGTAGCAGCGACCCCACAGCCGCTCGCCCCGAGCGAGATCAATGGCTTATGCTTCGTGAAGGAAAGAAGCTCCGCCTAAAAGTTAGGGGAAAGCCGCTTTGGGGCGACGCTGGAGAAAGTGAATGGCCTGTTCACTTTCTTTTAAATCAATGGCTTGCCAGACATTCCCTGATCCGGTTGGTTTTGAGCGATTTTCAAAGGCGCCCAAGTCGCCCCACAAAATGCCTGACCGTCTGACCCAGAAACGCGTGAACGACGCCATCGCGCGCAGCGCAGAATGCGAGCTTCGTGACGCCCAGACCCGGGGGCTCGTCCTGCGTGTCAGGACGTCTGGACGGTGGACCTGGACGTTCAGGCGCGCGGTCGACGGGAAGGAACACAGGATCGACCTCGGGCAGGATTGGACGCTCGACGAGGCGCGCGCCCTGGGCCATGAACTCAATGTCGACCTGCGGACTCGCTACAAGAGCCTGCTGGACGAAAATACGCGTGAGAACTGGCTTCTGCGGAAGCGCTCTGATCGCGCCCGCGTCCCGTTCGGGCCGATCCCACCTCCGCCCCCTGCCCCACCGAAGCCTGAGCCTCAGGGCGTCCTATGACGCGACGCCCAGGCGGCGTGGCGGGAGGAGGTCGAACGGACGCGTCGAGAAACCACAGCATATACGTGTGACATAGCGCTCAAGGTCGCTCAGTTCCGTCCGCTGCATGACCGACCCGTCGCCAAGGTGACCCGCGAAGAGGTCGCCGAGGCCATCTCGGCGATCTCCCGGCGCGGAAAGGAACGGCAGGCTGAGTTGTGCGCGATTGCCGTGCGGAAGATGTTCGCCTGGCTAGGCGACGACGCTCAGCGCATCAAGTATCGTGTCCAACGCGACGTCATGATCGGCCTGAAGGCGCCGGAGCGCTCCCTGAAGGAAACCGAGGACGAGGACGACGGCTCAGAAGCTCTGCACGTGCCGACCGGCGCCGAGATCGGCGCAATCGTCCGTTGGCTGCGTGAAGACCATATCGGTACGACAGAGCGCGACCGACTTGCCGCGCTCCTGACCATTTACTCTGTTCAGCGCAGGAGGTACGTCGCCAGGGCACGAAAAACTGATTTCGAAGCGGTCGAGGGTCTCGGCGGCCTGTGGTCGATGCCGCCCGTCCACAGAAAAACGGCGTCGTTGCGAAAACGTCGTAGGATCACGGTCGGCGCGCATGTCGTTCCGCTGCCGCCGCCAGCATGGGACATCGTCGCGCGCGCCGTCGAGCTTTCGGGCGACGGACCTTGGCTGTTTCCGGCGAAAAAGCCACGCAGGAAGGAAGCTCCGAAGGCCGCCATGCATCCTTCAACTCTGACGCATTTCTTCGGGGACGTCAGGGCGTCTCTCGACGGAGTAGAGTCCACGCCGCACGACGACCGAGGGCGGCAAGCAGGAAACCCGCGTGCAGCACCAGCGCAACAGCGCATCCCTGCGGGCGGCGAACCCCCGCCAGCGCGACAGGCGCCAGAGGTTGGCGGCGCCGGCCGCGAGCGCCAGGACGCCGGTGACGACCCCCTCGGGCTCGGCGACCCAGGCGAGGAGCGCGATACCCGACAGCGTGAGCACGACCCCGTCCGGCCGCCCGAATGGGACGGGCCGCGCGCCCGCACCCATCCGCGCGATCCAGTTGCCGGTGAAGCTCGGGATCACGCGGCCACCGACCAGCAGGATGAGCATGACGATAAGGCTAAGCGCGGCGCGGATCGAGAATTCGGCCAGGCCCGCGCGGGCGTCCTCGACACGGAAGGCGACATTGGCCACGGCAAGCGCCAGCACGACGGCCGCGACCTTCAGGTTCCGCCAGTTCTTCCCGGCGACGACCTCGCGCGCCACCCGCACGGCAAAGACGACGAGGAACCCGGCGTCCACGAACGCGGCGGCCGTTCGGCCGATCGGCGCCGTGGGCGGCATCGGCCGACCGCTGGACGGGAGCATGCTGGGCGGCGCTCATGAGAACAATCC
Organism: uncultured Alphaproteobacteria bacterium; assembly: GCA_963770035.1. Classification (GTDB taxonomy): domain Bacteria; phylum Pseudomonadota; class Alphaproteobacteria; order Rhizobiales; family Beijerinckiaceae; genus Roseiarcus. Next base: position 4,634 of record CAVYON010000024.1, read on the forward strand.
GCCGTGCGGCTCGGTTGCGCCCGCTAGCATTGCCCGCGCGCGGGCCTGCAACGCGGCGAGCGTCGCTTCCGCCCCGCCGGGTTTGGCGCGAAGTCCTGGCGACAAGACGGGCAAAGCTCTCCAAGGCGGCGGCGCGCGCTTCCGAGCTTTCGGAGCGTTCGAGCGCGGCGACGAAGCTGTCCAGCTCCACCAAGCGGGCGCGCCGGTCCTGACAGATGCCGACGCACGGTCGCGAAGCCTCGACCCGCCCGCAGCCAATGCAGCGCCAGCCGTCAATGACTTCGACCCGTTCGGTCCATGTCGCGAGATCGTCCATTTCCATTCATGCCACGGGCGGGAACCGATAACGCTGGTCCTTCGTGAGAAAGGCGCCGTTGAACCCGGCGATTCCGATCTCCAGGCTTTCGGCGATGCGCTTGGCGCGCTCGATGAAATGATCGGCGGCCTTCGGAGGGCGCACCTCCCCGGCCGTCTCCTCGAAGAGGGCGAGCCAACGATCGAACTGTTCGGCGTCGACTGGCAGCGGCAGATGTTTGGCCATCGGCGTCCCGTGATAACGCCCCGTCATCAAGGCCACAGAAGACCAGAAATCGCACATCCGCTTCAAATGCAACTCCCAGTCGCGGATGCGCGTCTCGAAGATCGATCCGAGCAGCGCGTCCGCCCTGACCTTCTCATAGAAGCGCCGCACCAAGCCCTCGATCATGAGGTCGTCGATGCCGGTCTCCACGGCCAAGCGCGCGGCAAGAACCGCACGGCGAGACTGGTGCGAAACTTCGAACGACATGTCGTTCATGCTTGCGTTCCCCGACTTACGCTCGACCTCTTGCTCGTTCGAAGCGCGGAAACAGGACGTTGTTTTCGAGATCGATGTGCTCGGCGAGGTCGGCTGCGAACTTGTCGAGGCCCGAATAGAGGGCGCGCCAGGAATTGCAGGCATCCTCCGGCGCCTCGAATCCGTGCGCCAAGACTTCGACGGCGCGCACGTCTTCGCCATGCTGGTCGTGTTCATGGCGCATGACGGCGATCGGGCCGAAGAGCGAGCCGGCGAATCCGTCGCGGATCGCCGGAAAAAGGATCCGCTCCTCCTTCGACGAAGATGCGGGGAGCGACGAACGCGAAGTCGTTGGGCGCCGTCTGGCTCGACGGCGTCGTCAGCACGGTCATCGATTCCGTAAACGCAATCGCTTCTCGGCGCAACCTCGACCTCATCGGCCCAGGTCGCAGCGACGCGCTCGGCTACCACCTCGAAGGCAGCGGCCTGGTCTGGTCCGCCCTGTCCGACCGCGAAGAGGCGATGGACCTGGTCGCCGGCCACGTGGACACGATGATCGATCCGGACGCCGACCTTTCCGCGCTCGCGGCCGAAATGATCGACGCCTACATGGTCGCGGCCAAAGAGGCCGCCGAAGACACCCTGCTCGCCGAGCTTCTCGAACGTTTCGAGGACGAGATTCGCTCTTTGATCCGGGAGAACGATGTGCTTCCCTCGCTGGAGGATATGCGGGGAGGTTTGCTCGAGCGTCTGGATGGTTGAGTCTGGGGATGTGATGGCAGTTCGAGGGGGCGAAACGCGTGGTTGACCCCTGTACGCTCGGGCGGCCCGAGCCGGATCACAGGGCCCTGTTCGCGCCCGACAGGTTGGGCGGGCTGTTCATCGAAAGGCCGCCTGCCGACGAGAGGCCACCCCCCAGGCCAGAGCCACTCGCCGGCGGAAGGCGGTCCGTCAAGACGCCGCCGCAACTCGATCTCTTCGAGGAGCCTTCACGCGACGACCGGGCGCTAATCGATCAGTTGATCGCCGCCACCCGGCTCTATGACAGCGGCAAGGCATTGCTGGAACTGTTCGCCTTCACGATCCGGCTCCGCGCCTTCGCGCCCTTCAATGCGATGATCCTACACATCCAGCGACCCGGCCTCACCCACGCGGCGACGGCGCGCGACTGGCATGGCCGATTTGGTCGCGTTCCCGTGCGCGGCGCCCGACCGTTGCTCGTTCTGCGCGCCATGGGTCCGGTCGACTTCGTGTTCGACATCCTCGACACCGAGGGTAGCGCCCTCGCTGTCGACGCTTTCAAGTTCCCTACGCTCGGCGCTCTGACGGACCAGGGATTCGCCGAGCACATGAAGACGGTGGCCAAAGAGAACATCGACCTCGCGCCTCTCGATGTCGGCGATACACGGGCGGGGTATATTCGCATCGCCGCGCGCAGCGGCGATCCAAAGCGCAAGCACCGATACGAACTCGGCTACAACAAGAACCATCCGGCGCCGACCCGCTTCGTCACCGTCGCCCACGAGCTTGGCCACCTGTATCTGGGCCACCTCGGCGAAGATCGCGCGCGACGCGTATCCGACCGTTAGGGCGTCCCCAAGGATCTAGAGGAAGTCGAAGCCGAGTTGGCGGCCTATCTCGTAGCCATGCGGAACGGGCTGAAGCCGCGTAGCGAAAGTTATCTTTCCAACTACCAGGGCGCCTTCTCCGGCATCAACGTATTCGCCATTACCCGCGCCGCCAACGCCGTGGAGACCGCCATGGGGGTTTCGGCCCAGAAGCTTTGGAACGACAAGGCGAAGGGGCGATGATTGCGATCCCGCAGTTTATTCACCGACTGCAATCCGTTCCATCTAAGCTCGCCCTCTCTGGGACGATTCGATGAGCAAACGGCTGCGCGATCCTGTCCATGGGCTGATCGTCTTCGACGACCGCGATCCGCTCGGCGTCGATCCGTTGGCCTGGGCGTTGATCGACACGCCGGAATTCCGGCGCCTGCGCCGCATCCGCCAGCTCGGCGTTTCCGAGTTCACCTTTCCGAGCGCCGTCCACACGCGCTTCGCCCACTCGATCGGTGTATTCCATACCGCCCGAATGCTGGTGAAAGTGATCCGGCGGGAAATGTCGCGAAACGACCAAGACTTCGAGGAGGCGAAGGCCAAAGTCGCCCTTATCGCTGCGCTTCTTCACGACCTCGGCCACGGCCCGTACAGCCACGCCTTCGAGGGGGTTCAGGAGTTGCGGGGAGCCAAGAAGCGCCATGAGCGATGGACGGCCGAAATCATCCGAAATCCGGCAGGGAAGATCCGTCCGCTTCTCGAAGGTTTCGAGCCCGACTTCACGGAAAAAGTCGCGGACCTGTTAGACTAGCCAAGGAGGACCCCGAGGACATCTACCACGCCGCCGTATCGAGTTCGTTCGACGCCGATCGGCTCGACTACCTGCGGCGCGACAAGCTGATGACCGGGATCGGAGCCGGCGGCATCGATTTCGACTGGCTGATCGAGAACGTCCGCGTCGCCGAAATCGACCTCGACGTCCCAGGCGATGGCGACGGCGAGGCAAAGGCGCCGACCTTTTGTCTGGAAAAGAAGGCGCTGCCCGCGGCGGAACAGTTCCTGCTCGCTCGTTATACACTTTTCCAACAGGTCTATTTCCACAAGGCGACGCGATGCGTGGAGGCCATGATCGGCAAACTACTGGAGGCCGTGGCCGTGCACGCAGCCAAGCGAACCGAATGGCGTCTGACGGGCCTGTCTGCCGAACACCCGCTCCTGCGGTTCTTCGGTCGGGAAGGCGAGACCGTCGACAATTATCTTGCGTTGGACGACGCTCTTGTCACCGGATCGCTGGACGCGCTCTCGCGCGCTCCGGACCAGATCATCTCGGACACGGCAATCCGGCTGCGCGACCGACAGCTGTACAAGACCCTTGACTTGGCCGAGTTCGGCGAGGACCAAGGTGCGCAAACTCTGAAATTGCGGAGAATCAAAGCGCGGTTTAGCGAGAAGATTACCGCCGAGGAGGTGCTCGTTGACGAGAAGGCGTCGATAAGCATTTACGGAGAAATTGGCGGCGATGAGGAGCGTATGCACAAGAAATTGCACGTTTTAGACGCAGGCGTTCCGACTGAGATTAGCAAACTGTCGAGGCTGATTGAGGCGTTGTTGGAAAAGAAGAAATTCACCCGGGTGTATTTTCGCGATTCCGCGGACCGCGACGCCGCTCGCAGATAGGGAGGAAGATATGCCAAACGAACCAGAAGACCGCGTTGCCGACATCGTCGTCGCAGCCGGCGGCCGGCTAGTAAGCAGGGTGCGGCTTCAGAAGGTCGCCTATCTGCTCGACAAGCTGGGGGCGAAGAGCGGATTTTCCTTCGCCTATTATCACTTCGGCCCCTACTCACGCGAACTCGACAACGCGGTTCTGGACGCCGAGGTCTTTGGAAAAATCAAAGAGACTTTCGATCGTCGCCATTCGGACGGGGCGCGATACAGCGTATTCGAAGCGACGCCCGACGCGCGCGCCCAAGGGTCTGTTTATTTGACTGCGCCTGGGCTTTGCGAACGGGCTCGAGAGCTCGCCTCGGAAAACGTAACCGTGCTTGAGCTGGCAGCGACCGCACATTGGCTCCTCGAGGAGGAGCGAGTGGCCGACTGGAAAGCGGAAATCGTCCGTCGCAAGGGACCAAAGACGAAAAACGGAAGGCTGTCGGAGGCGGTCCAGTTGCTTTCACGCCTCGGTTTGGAGCCCGCCACTCTCTGAGTTTCTGTTCCGAGCCGTCGAGTTCTGCCGATGATCGAGGCGCCCCAATCCTTCGTCGTCCGGCAGGAATGCGAGAAGGCCACCTGGCAGAGAGGCTTTCGTCGCGCGCTCGGTGAACAGGGCGGCTGGGCCGCATTCGCGTCGACCACGGCGCAGGGCAAGGTCTACCTCGCCGCCGCCGGCAAGAAGGGTCCGTGGTTCCTCGCGCTGGATCACGCCGGAGTCATCGCCGAGCTGGGCCTGCCCAAGACCGACGTGCCCGGCCCCGCCCTCGCTCGCTACGCCTTCGGCGGTCTCGGCGCGCTCTACGCCGCGCTCGGCCGCGTCTACGTGCTCGGCGTGAGCCTGCCCGACGGCCCGCTCAAGGAATTCGAAGCCAAGACCGCGAACCTGCCCAAGACGACCGAGGCCGAACGCCTGATCGTCCAGAGGATCGGCCAGGACATTTTTCGCGAACGCCTGATGGACTATTGGCAGGGACGGTGCCCGCTCACCGGCATCACCGACCCCGCCCTCCTGCGCGCCTCGCACATCATTCCCTGGGCCGATTGCGACAGCGACGCCGAACGCCTCAACGTCCACAACGGCTCCTCCTCTCCGCCCTCTGGGACGCCGCCTTCGACCGTGCCCTCGTGACCTTCGACGACGAAGGCGAGCCTCTCTTCTCGCCGAAGCTCAGCGACGCGGCGCGCGCCGAACTGCGCCGGCAGGCCCCGATCGCGCTCACCGACGACCACCGCCAGCGGCTCGCACAGCATCGGGGGCGGTGGAAGGAACAATAATGACGTTGGCACCGACGCAGGACGCACGCGGCGCGTATTACGGGGGCATAGGACGATATTTACCGGACGTTAGAATCCCCTCAGCTCCACCAAAGACGCTCGTAGCCAACAAATGCAAGTACGTTCAATATGTTACGCCTTTGGTTAGAACGAGCGCGTACCCTTTTTGCGTACCCCGGTTGCGTACCCACCCCAAAGAAATTTTGCCGACGACGCGGCAATAGGTGTCGCCGCCTGCCGGGGCGTGGATGACATGCACGCTCAGATCCTCCACGATTTCCGCTTATGGCCAGGCAGTCGGCCCGATGCGCGCCAATAAGCGCGTACTAGGCGCCACGACCTGGCGTCGACCACCCTCCCCCAACAGCGAATGCGCCCGTCGTCCTGGACGATCCGACGCAAGGGTGTCGCGATCACGTCCGCACACTGATCGAGGTCGAGGTACGGTCGCTTGCGCAACACCTGCTCCTCGAAATACCGCGTCATCTTCATCCCGCGCTATCCCGTGGTGAAGCGCCTTTTGTACCGCCCAACATCTTTCGATTTCGGTCGCGATCTCGACGCCCGCCCCCTTCTTCCCCGCGATCTTGGCAATCTCGCGCATGATCCTCAACGTACCGTCGAGCCGGTCGGCGAGCTTCTCGAGGCGGTCGGCCACCACGATCCGCATGTCCGGCCGAACGAGAGCGAGAATTCTCTCGCGGTCTTCCGTTGCGTCACTGTCACCGATGCCGGATTAGTGATGGGTCAAACACGTCGAACACATCAGCCTTTGCGCATCCGAACATTGGGGCCATTCATGAGCCGCTTCTTATTGCGGAAATATTCCGGTCTTTCGGTGTTGGCGTTGACGGTGGTCTTGGCGGCGTCAGGTTCCGCGTCTGCGGCGCGTTGTCCGGTTGGCGTGAACGTTAACAGCTTCCAGAATTTTACTGCCGAAGAGCAGCAAGTCATCGTTGGACAATTGAAACGCTCTGGGGTCCGCTTCGTCCGTACATCTTTACGACCGGACGATAAGAACATGGCTCTGGCAAAGAACCTTCAATCTGAAGGAATTGGGCTCGTATTGGTCCCTGGCCCGGTCTTTTTGCCGAATGCTCCCCTCCGTCCCGCTGATCCGCAACGGCATATCAGGAGCGCGATGCCTTTGTCCTTTGCTGATCCCGCTGGTTCCAGGACTTATTATCAAACCGTTTCCTGATTACGCGGTTGCGTCAGCTTGAGAGTGCGTCTAGAACGAAACAAGAACAAGTTGGTCTGCAAGGAGTTCGGCGATGGCGCGCAATCGGGTCCAATTCCAGAAAGGCCTCAGCGAGGCCGCTTTCGACGAAGCCTACGGAACCGAAGAGCAATGCCATGCGGCGCTCGTCGCATGGCGTTGGCCGGACGGCTTCGAGTGTCCGGATTGCCGCGGCCGGAAGCATTGCGTCGTCAGGCGCGGAACGCGGCGACTGTTCCAGTGTAACACGTGCCGCAAACAGACGTCCGTCAGGGCGGGAACGATTTTCGCCTCGAGCAAGCTGCCGCTGCGCCTCTGGTTCAAGACGATCTATCAGATCACGCAATCCAAGGCGGGCGTTTCCAGCCTCGAATTGGCTCGCCGGCTCGGCGTCACCCAGACGGCGGCGTGGATGATGAAACACAAGCTCGGGCAGGTCATGTTGGAGCGCAACGCGAGCAAGCGATTGACGGGAAAGGTCCAGATGGACGACGCTTATATTGGCGGGGCTCATTCCGGCCGGCGCGGGCGTGGGGCCGAGGGCAAGACTCCGTTCGTCGCCGCCGTCGCCACCACCGACGGCAAGCCCGATCAGATCATCCTGCGGCGCGTCAAGGCGTTCAGCAAAGTGGCGATCCGAAACCTTTCCAGCACGGCGATCCTCGCCGGGGCCGAGGTCGCCTCCGATGGATTGGCCTGTTTCCAAGCCGTCACGGAGGCCGGCTGCGCTCACGTGGCCATCAAAACTGGCAGTGGTCCGAAAGCCGCAAAGACGCCAGCCTTCAAGTGGGTCAACACCGTGCTCGGCAACATCAAGGCCGCGTTGGTTGGAACATATCGCGCCGTCCAGGAAAAACACGTGTCCCGCTATCTCGCCGAATTCGAATACCGCTTCAATCGCAGGTATGACCTCAAAGCCATGATCCCGCGCCTCGCCTTCGTCGCGCTGCGCGCCCCGCCAATGCCCTACCGCCTCCTAAAGATGGCTGACCCAACCGCGTAATCAGGAACCGTTTTCAACAAGTTGGACGCCTATGGCGTCACGCTTGCGGGGGTAGAGCTTGGCAACGAGCTCAATTGGGTCGATTTTAATGGTGATTTTCCTCTGCCCGGACAAGGGAAGTCGTTCTCCCTGGACGAACTTTCTCATGATCCGGAGGCCGAGCACGTGGCTCAGGGCCTGCTTCGCTATTTGGAGATTCTGGCCGTGCTGAAAGATGTCCGCGACCACTCCAAACTCAATCGGCATGCGCCCATCATTGCCGCCGGCATGGCGGAGGTTAGCGGCGGGGCGTGGCAGCAAAAGCTGCGGCTTGATGGCGTTTCCATCCCCGCCGTCTATGCCTTCCTGCGCGCGCACGGCCTGGATCATCTGGTGGATGGCTATGGGGTTCATGTTTACCCTCCCTACGTAAAGCCAGGCGACAAAGCCGGCGCCGCCCAGCGTCAGGCGCTTCTGGATGAAAAGGTTTTCCCGCCGGGAAACGCCAAACCGTACTGGCTGACGGAGTGGGGCTTCCCCAGCGACGCGGTCTCCTCGGACGTAGATCAGGCACGCACAGAAGCCGTATCCGAAATGCGCAGTTATCTTCTCGGTCTCTACCGGCAGGATCGCGTGTGTGGCGTGTTCTGGTATGTGTGGAATGAGCCAGATAAAAGTTCGATTTTTCGCGGCGGAGCGATTATGGAAGCCGGCAAGCGCGCTACAGTTCAGTGGCCCGCTCATCGCTGAAGTTCGACTGCGGACTTCGGTCGCCGATCGGCGGCACGGCAGCGTTCAGCCGCCCATGTTCGGCGCCCCTCCGTCACGATCAGCGCGGCTGAATGAGGGCTTGAACATCCTAAGCGGAGGGCGCGGGGACTCTCGCCCGGCGCTTTGCGCGACGCTCTCCCGTGAACCGGGCAAGGCGCCTACCCCTTCTTCCCCGCAATCTTGGCAATCTCTCGCATCATCCTCAGCGTCCCGTCGAGCCGGTCGGCGAGCTGTTCGAAATCGTCGACCACCACGATCCGCATGTCCGGCCGCACCCGCGCCAGGGACCCCTGCGCGGTCACCCACTTCACCAGGCCGGTCGGGTTGGCGAAGGCGTTGCCGCGGAAGGCGAGGGTCGCGCCCTTCGGGCCGGCGTCGAGCTTTTCGACGTTCGCCTTGCGGCAAAGCGCCTTGATCAGGACGAGCTTCATCAAGAGCCCGACCTCGGGCGGCGGCGGGCCGAAGCGGTCGACGATCTCGGCCGCCATGGCGTCGATCTCGGCCTCGTCTTCGAGCGCGCTGAGGCGACGGTAGAGCGCGAGCCTGGTCGGCAGGTCGGGGATATAGCTCTCTGGGATCGTCACAGGGGCGCCGAGCTGGATGGTCGGCGACCACATGTCCTCAGGCGTCGCATCCTCGCCCGACTTGATACGCTCGACCGCCTCCCGCACCATCTGCTGATAGAGCTCGTAGCCGACCTCCTTGATGTGGCCGGACTGCTCCTCGCCCAACAGATTGCCGGCGCCGCGCAGATCGAGGTCGTGCGAGGCGAGCTGGAAGCCCGCGCCCAGGATGTCGAGCGACTGCAGCACCGTGAGCCGCTTCTCGGCCTGCGGCGTGATCGTCGCCTTGGCCGGCGTGGTGAAAATCGCATAGGCGCGCACCTTTGCCCGCCCCACCCTGCCCCGCAATTGATAGAGCTGGGCGAGGCCGAACATGTCGGCCCGATGCACGATCATGGTGTTTGCGCGAGGGATGTCGAGCCCCAACTCGACGATCGCGGTCGAAAGCAGGATGTCGTACTTACCGTCGTAGAAGGCGCCGATCTTGTCCTCGAGCTCGGTCGCCGCCATCTGGCCGTGCGCGACCACGAACTTCGCCTCCGGCACGTTCTGGCGCAGAAAGGCCGCCGCCTCGTCAAGGTCTTCGATGCGCGGGCACACATAGAAACTCTGGCCGCCGCGATAGCGTTCGCGCAGCAGCGCCTCGCGAACGATCAGCGCGTCGAACGGCGAAACGAAGGTCCTGACCGCCAGCCGGTCGACCGGGGGCGTGGCGATGATCGAGAGGTCGCGCACGCCGGTCATGGCGAGCTGGAGGGTGCGCGGAATCGGCGTCGCCGACAGCGTCAAAATGTGCACTTCGGTGCGCAGCTCCTTCAGGCGCTCCTTGTGGGCGACGCCGAAATGCTGCTCCTCGTCCACCACGACGAGGCCGAGGTCCTTGAACTGCACGGTCTTGCCGAGCACGGCGTGGGTGCCGACGACGATGTCGACGCCGCCATCGGCGAGCCCCTTCTTCACCTCGCGCTGCTCGGCCGCGCCCACCATGCGCGAGAGCTGGCCGATCCTGACCGGCAGCCCGGCGAACCGCTCGCGGAAGACGCGCGCATGCTGGCGGGCAAGCAGCGTCGTCGGCACCACGATCGCGGTCTGCTTCGAATTGATCGCCGCGGCGAAGGCGGCGCGCAACGCCACCTCCGTCTTGCCGAAGCCGACGTCGCCGCAGACCAGCCGGTCCATCGGCCGGCCGGCGCCGAGGTCGTCGAGCGTCGCCTCGATCGCGCTCTCCTGGTCCTGCGTCTCGTCATAGGGAAAGCGGGCGCAGAATTCGTCGTAGAGGCCGTCGGGCACGGCGAGGCGGGGCGCAGCCTTGGTCATGCGCTGGGCGGCGACGCGGATGAGTTCGCCCGCCATCTCGCGCACGCGCTTCTTGAGACGGGCCTTGCGAGACTGCCAACCGGCGCCCCCGAGCTTGTCGAGCTCGCCCGTCTCCGAGCCGTAGCGCGACAGAAGCTCCAGGTTCTCGACCGGCAGGAACAGCCGGTCGCCGCCGGCGTAATGGATCTCGAGGCAGTCGTGTGGCGCGCCGGCCGCCTCGATGGTCTTGAGGCCGACAAAGCGGCCGACGCCGTGGTCGATATGGACGACGAGGTCGCCTGCGGTCAGCGCCGCGGCTTCGGCGAGGACGTCCTGGGCGCGGCGCTTGCGCTTGACGCGCCGCACCAGCCGGTCGCCGAGAATGTCCTGCTCGCCGATGACCGCGAACTCCGGCGCCTCGAACCCCTGCTCGAGCGCGATCACCGCCAGCGGCAGCGCGCCCGGCCGCGCGGTCTTCGCCTGATGATAGGAAGAGACGAGCTCGAGCGACTTCAGCCCGTGCTCGGCGAGCACGTGGCTCAGGCGTTCGCGCGAGCCGTCGCTCCAGCCGGCCACGATCACCTTGAGGCCGCGCTTGCCGAGGTCCCTGATGTGGTTGACCGCGGCGTCGAACACGTTTGCGGCCTCCGCCTGCCGCTCCGGCGCGAAGGTGCGGCCGATCCGGCCGCCGCAATCGACGACTGCGTCTGAGCCGGGCGGGTGCTCGAAGGGCGTCACCCGCGCGAGCGGGCCGGCTTCGAGCCGCTGCTTCCACTCGTCGCCGGCCAGGTAGAGACGCGCCGCCGGCAGCGGCTTGTAGTCGGAGCGCGCGGGGTCCTGGCTGTAGGCGGCGCGGCGCGCGCCATAGGCGTCGGCGATCTGGGCGACGCGCTGGGCCGCGGCCTCCTCGGCGCGGGCGTCGAGCACGAACGGCGCGTCGCCGACATAGTCGAACAGGGTGTCGAGGTGGTTGTAGAGGAGCGGCAGCCAGTGCTCGAGGCCGATCGCGCGGCGGCCTTCGCTGACCGCGGCGTAGAGCGAATCGTCAGGCGTAGGCGCGCCAAACTCCTGGGCGTAAAGCTGGCGGAAGCGGCGAATCGAGTCGGTCGACAGCCGCGCTTCGCTCATCGGCACGAGGTCGAGCGAGCGGAGCTGGCCGACGCTGCGCTGAGTCTCGGGATCGAAGGCGCGGATCGTTTCCAGCGTGTCGCCGAAGAAGTCGAGCCGGACGGGAGCCGGCGCGCCGGGCGGATAGAGATCGAGGATGCCGCCGCGCGAGGCGTAGTCGCCGACGTCGCGCACCGTGCTGGCGCGGGCGTAGCCGTTGGTCTCGAGCCAGAGCGCCAGGTCCTCCATCCGTACACTGTTGCCCGGCGCGGCGGAAAAGGCGGCGGAGGAAACGTAGGCCAGCGGCGGCAGGCGCTGCGTCAGCGCATTGACCGGAACGACCAGCACGCGCGGTCGCTCGATCGCGCCGCGCGTGCGCGCGAGCCGCGCCAGCACGGTCATCCGCTCGGCGGCGACGGCGGCGTTAGGCGACACGCGATCGTAGGGCTGGCAGTCCCACGAGGGCAGATAGAGCGCCTCGATCTCCGGGGCGGCGAAGGCGAGCGCATCGATGAAGGCCTGCGCCCTGAGGCCGTCCCGCGCGACGAAGACGAGCGCCGCCGCGCGGCTTTCGCCGGCTTCGGCCAGTGCGTGCGCAAGCTCCGCCACCACGAAGGCGTCGTAGCCCTCGGGCGCGCGGCAGAGCGTGACGGCGCCCCCCTCGCCGAGCCGGCGGACGGCAGACAAGAGGCCGGTCAAATCGCTGGGTTTGCTGCGCTCAGTTCGCGTCGCTGAGCTCACTTGGCTTCGTTCGCCGGTCTGACCGCCTCGCGCGGCGCCGCAGAGACGCGCGCGAATAGAGGCGTGTCGTAGGCCTGCGGGGTCGGCGCCTCGCCGGTGATCCACGACAGCACCTCGGGATCGGGCGCCTCCATCAGCCGCTCGAACTCGTCGAGCTCGGCGTCGGACATCGTGGGCAGGTTCAGATCGGCGAACTGACCCATGACGAGGTCCATCTCGCGCAGGCCGCGACGCCATGCGCGAAACAGAATCTTGCGCCGGCGCTCATCAAGCGCGGCGCTGCTCAACATCGAGCCGGACATGGGCGACCTTTCGAAACCGGAATGCGCCCCCCTCACCAGCACAACGAAGGGCCGGACATCAGGCGCTTGTGGTGCGTGGCTTATAGCGGGGCGGCACGACAGAGTCAGCTTTCAGTCAGCCCGCCTGCCATTTTCGATTCCGAATCGAGCCTTTTCAAGTAGCTGCCGTGCCATTTTCGATTCTCTCAAAGGCCGGGACCGAGTGCGCGAGCGCGGCTCCACCGGCGCGGGATAGAGCCCCGCGCTCGGATGGTATTTTACGTTTAAGCATATCCGCACTCGCGGGAACATTCACTTCCCATTATCAGCATTTCGTGCTATCGCTCCTGGTAGATAGGGAAATCCGGCTTTCGGGCCCTCTATTCGGCACCGGAGACTTGATATATGACACTTGAGGCTAGCTGCAGCCGTTCTCTCAAAGGCGACTCGATGATCCACTCAGTGGAGATACAGAATTTTCGGTGCTTTGAGAATTTAATGGTTACTCAATGCGGCAGAATTAATGTTGCTGTTGGTGACAATGGTAGTGGTAAGACCGCTCTGCTCGAAGCAATATTTTTGGCGCTTGGAGCAACAACCGATCTCCCCCTATGTTACCGACAGCAACGTGGTCTTGAGGGGCTTTTCAGCGGTTCAACCCATGCTATTGAGGAAGCGATCTTTGGAGACCTATTTTACGACCGTGACTATACAAGAATCATATCTATAGTACTAAGAGGCTCTGGCGAAGACAATCGATCTATCCACATCAGTCGCGGGCCGAGCAAAACCGTGCTCCCGCTCGAAGATCGAGCGAGCTCGGTTGGCTCTCTTTCGTTTGTTTTTACTTAGAAATCGCACTCCGGTAAGGAGTATGGTATACTGTTTGTTGCTGACAATGACGATGACCCGAAAGGGCGGTTCAACGCCATATGTGAACAGGTTCGCCTACTTTTTGGTTCGAACTCTGTCCTAAGAAGTGTTCGTCGCTCTACAGGGCGTAAACCTCGAATACAGATTCTAGTGTTGCCGTCTGACGGCGTTGCCGGACACCTGGAGCGGACTTGTATCGACGCAACTCGCAGCCGTGATAGAGCTTTGGGCGAGCAAGTAGACCATTTTTTGGCGTTAATCGGCGCATACGGCTGGCAAAGCGAGGCGCGATACTGGAAAGCATGGCTAAGAATTAGCTTGGCTTTGCGCTGCGAAACGATCCGTTCGTACCCCTAGGAAAGGCAATAAGCGAGCCACGCAATAGTGATCTTACGGATTTCATGCACAGGTCTCTGGACGATATCAGCTTATACATCTCCACTATTTAATCGCATTTAGTATGAATTCGGAATGCACGCGCGACGAGGATTCTGACAGTTCACAGAATTTGTCTTTGTTTCCAACTCTTGTCCTGGGACGATTAGCTCCGGTCGGAATGGCGGGATAAATTGGGACACGGGTCGTTCCCGAGTGAGCAAGGGCTACTGGCAATGTCCATTGTTACACCGCCCCAGCGGTGGCGGGACCTGCTGTGGCTACCCGCGGGCGGCCGATGGTCAGCGCCAGCGCGGCGGCGATCACGCAGGCGACGCCCGCGACATAGAGCGCCGGCAGATAGGTCATGAGCTCGGTGCGGAAGAGGCCGGCGCCGAAGGCGGCCGTGGCCGCGCCGATCTGGTGGGCGGCGAAGATCCAGCCGAAGGTCAGGTTCGCCTTCTGCGCGCCGAAGCGCTCAACCGTCAGCCGCACCGTCGGCGGCACGGTCGCCACCCAGTCGAGGCCGTAGAACACGGCGAAGGCCGAGAGCCCGATCACCGAAAAGTCGGTGAACGGCAGGACGATCAGCGACAGGCCGCGCAGCCCGTAATAGACGAACAGCAGCCAGCGGTTGTCGAAGCGGTCGGAGAGCCAGCCCGACAGGATCGTGCCGACAAAGTCGAAAGCGCCGATCGCCGCCAGCGCACCCGCCGCCGCGACGGGCGCGACGCCGTAATCGCCGCAAAGCGAAATCCAGTGCGTCTGGATGAGGCCGTTGGTCGAGAGGCCGCAGACGAAGAAAGTGGCGAACAGCACCCAGAAGGTGCGGCTCGCCCGCGCCTCGTAGAGCGCTCGCAAAGGCGAGGCGAGCATTGCGCCCAATGCGTTGCTCTCGACCGGGGGCGGCTCGAGCGCGCGCGCGCCGAACGGCGCGAGCCCGACATCATGGGGGCGATCGCGCATGAGGAGCAGCGCGACAAGACCGGCGAGCCAAAGCATGACGACGACGAACCCGAGCGCGACCCTCCAGCCATAAACCTCCGTCAGCTTGGCAAGCAGCGGCAGGAAAACGAGCTGGCCAGTGGCGGTGCTTGCCGTCAGCATACCGACGACGAGGCCGCGCCGATGCTGGAACCAGCGCGCCGCAACCGTCGCCCCGAGCACGAGCGCGACCATGCCGGTGCCGAGGCCGATCAGGACCCCCCACAGCGCAACGAGCTGCCAAAGCTCAGTCATGGCGAGCGAAGCGAGCACGCCGGCCGACACCATGCCGACCGCGGCGATCACGACCAACCGGACGCCGAAGCGGTTGATCAGGGCCGCGGCGAACGGCGCAATCAAGCCGAACAGCGCAAGGCGGATGGCGAAGGCCGAGGAAATGTCGGCGGCGCTCCAGCCGAACTCCTTTTCGAGCGGACCGATCAGGACGCCCGGCGCGCCCATCGCGCCGGCGTTGGCCAGCATGACAAGGAAGGTCGAGCCCGCGACGACCCAACCATAAAATATTCCACGCCGCCCGAGCGCCGCGGAGAGACGGTTGGAGAGCGAGAGGGCGGCCGGCCGGGCGGACGCACCGGGGACGTCGCCGCCGCGCGAAACGATGATGGATTCCGTCATGGCGTTCTCCGTTCGGCGGCTGTCCGTCAGCAGGGCGATATCAAAGGCTTTGGGCGAGGACGCGAAGCGTCTCGGCGCGCTCGGCGCCGATCGCAGCCTCGATGCGCCGCTGGGCGTCCTGCCACAAAGGCCGGGCGCGCCGCAGCGTCTCGCGGCCGGCCTCGGTCAGCGCAACCGCGGTTTCGCGTTGGTCTGCGGCGGTCGTCTCGCTCACCACCCCCATCCGCTCGAGCACTTTGACGTTGCGCCCGACCGTCGAGCGGTCAAGCTTGGCAAGGCGCGCGAGCTCAGTCAGCGAGACCGCCCCAGCCCGCTCGACCCGCCGCATCAGGCTGAACTGGGCCAGGCCGATCCCAGCCGGGGCGAGCGCCTCGTCGTAAAGCGCGGTCATCTTGCGGGTCGCGGCGCGGAGGGCGGCGCAATAGCAGGGGGTATCCATTTACGGGTATATACCTGCATCGGCAAGCGGGCGCAAGCGCTTGTGAGCTCAGCGGCTGCGACAGGTCTCGCTTTGCCCCCTGATTGCAGTCGGCGCGTTGTGGAAATCCACGACCTTCTTGAGAACGTCGCCCGCACCGGCCCATACTGGCGTCATCCGGAGGCGACTTCCGGCGAATTTGGGATGGAGGCGAAGAGATGTGCCAAGAGTGCGAGACGCAGGAGATCGGCCGGCGCGGATTTTTGAAGTTTGGCGCGAGAGCGCTCGCGGCCGCGGGCCTGGGCGGCGCGATGCGGCCGGCCACCGCGGCCGATGGCGCGCCGACGGCGCTGACTCCCGACCAGGCGCTGGCCCAGCTCAAGGCCGACAATGGCGCTTTCATCAAAAATCCCGAGGTTTGCTCGCGCAACCTGGCTGAGCAACGCGAGCAGGTCGCCGGCCATCAGGCCCCCTGGGCGACCATCGTGGCCTGCGCCGACAGCCGCGTTCCGCCTGAGCTGATCTTCGGCGGGCGGGGCCTCGGCGAGTTGTTCGTTGCTCGAAACGCCGGCAACCTGGTCGATGTTCAGACGCTCGGCACGCTCGAATATGGCGCGGCCGTGCTCGGCTCTCCGCTGATCGTCGTGCTTGCGCATACGAGCTGCGGCGCGGTCAAGGCCGCCTGCGATGTCGTGCTCAAGAACGCGACCTACCCCGGCGTGATCGGGACCATGATCCAACCGATCCTGCCGGCCGCGCTCGCCGTGCGCGGAATGGAGGGAGACTATGTCGACAACGCCGCCAAGAAGAGCGCCGAACTGACCGCCGAGCGGATCCCGGCGCAGAGCGCGCTGATCTCGGGTCTCGTCAAGGACGGCAAGCTCAAGATCGTTCCCGCGATTTACGATCTCCAGACCGGCGAGGTCTCGCTTTTGAGCTAGTCGGTCTGCGGGGCGCCGGCTTGAAAGGATCTGCACGTCGCCCGGCCATCGGCGTCGCGCCGCCCTCTTACCGCGAAGGGACCTGCACGTCCGCACGCGCCGTCCGGTCCTCGCGAACGACGCGTCGGTTCAGCTCTTGAATCGGGGTCTCCGAGGTAAAGCTTGAGGGCGAACGCGCCGCCGCGCCGATCAGGTTCCCCGACCCGCCGGTAGGCAACGCGCCGCCAATCGCCCCTGCAGCGATCATCGACGGCGACCGGGAGCGCGATGATTTGGCCCGAATCGACGAGTCGAACCAGCGCCGTTCTCATTCCGGTCGCTGTGTTTCGACGCGCGAGGCCCGGGAGAAGGAACGGTCCCGAACGGCGGCTCAGTAGAGCCCGGTGAACTCGTAGACGCCGATGGCGACGAACACGGCGGCGGTCTTCAGGATCGTGACGGCGAAAATGTCCTTGTAGGACTGCCGATGCGTCAGGCCGGTAACCGCGAGCAGCGTGATCACCGCGCCGTTGTGGGGCAACGTGTCCATGCCGCCGCTCGCCATCGACGCGATCCGGTGAAACACCTCCAACGGGATGTGCGCCGCGTTCGCCATGTCGATGAACTCCTTCGACATCGCCGCGAGCGCGATCGACATGCCGCCCGACGCCGAGCCGGTGATGCCGGCGAGCGAGGTGACGGTGACGGCCTCGCGCACCAGCGGATTGGGGATGCCGCCGAGCGCGTCGCGAATAGCGAGGAAGCCTGGCAACGAGGCGATGACCCCGCCAAAGCCGTATTCGGAGGCCGTGTTCATCGCCGCCAGCAACGCGCCGCCCACCGCAAGCTTGCTACCCTCGGCGAAATTCTTGGAAACGGTGCGGAAGCCGAACAGGAACACCACGAGGATGCCGGCGAGCAGCGCGCCCTCGACCGCCCAGATCGCCCAAATCGGCGGGATCGGCGTCGGAATTGCGTGGTCCATGGCGAGCTTCAGGTCGTAGGTCGAACCGTAGGCCCAATCGATCAGGCCGGTGAACACGCCGGGGAAGCCGCCGAGCACGATGTTGAGGCCGAACGTCACGATGAGCGGCAGAAAGGCGATCCAGGGCGACGCCAGATGGGTCGTGTCGATCGGCGGCGGCTCATTGATATGGCCTTCGCCGTAGCCTTCTCCCCGGGCGCGGGCGCTCCGCTTCTGCCATTCCAGATAGGCCATGCCGCAGACGAAGATGAAGATCGCGCCCACGATGCCGAGCACCGGCGCGGCGGCGGTCGTCGTCTTGAAATAGGCGGTCGGGATGATGTTCTGGATCTGCGGGGTGAACGGCAGCGAATCCATCGTAAACGAAAAGGCGCCGAGCGCGATGGTGCCGGGAATCAGGCGCTTGGGGATGTCGCCAGCGCGGAAAAGCTCGGCGGCGAACGGATAGGCGGCGAACACCACCACGAACAGCGACACGCCGCCGTAAGTCAGCACCGCGCAGACCAGCACGATCGCCAGAATCGCCTGATCCTTGCCGACCGCGCGGATGATCGTCGCCACGATCGACTTGGCGAAACCGGAGAGCTCGATCACCTTTCCGAACACGGCGCCAAGGAGGAAGACCGGGAAGTAGAGTTGCGCGAAGCCGACCATCTTCACCATGAAGAGACCGGTGAAGGCGGCGGGCACCGCGTGCGGATCGGTGAGAAAAACGGCGCCCATCGCAGCAATGGGCGCAAATAAGATCACGCTAAAGCCGCGATAGGCGACAAACATTAGGAAGCAGAGCGCGGCCAGCGCTATCAGAAAATCCATCGGCCCCTCCCCTTACACTCGGCGAATTCCGGCGCAATCTGCTGCCGCGCGATAGCGGAAGCAAGGGAGCGCGCTGCGTCATAATCGCGCGATTGGTCGCGTCGGAACGTCGCGCTTATGCGCCCGCAACGTTTCGGTCGGCGAAGGCCGGCGCCGCCTCCGCGGCAATCGCCCCGAAGAGAATGAGCGCGCAGCCTATCCCGCCGGCGACGGTCAAACTCTCGCCGAGCCATAGCGCGCCGGCGACTGCCGCAAAGACGCTTTCCATCGACAGGATCAGCGCCGCCTCGGCCGGCGGCGTGTAGCGCTGCGCAACGATTTGCAAGGTATAGCCGACGGCGCCGGAGACGAGCCCGGCAAACAGGATCGCGGGCGCAGCGGCAAGAAAGGCGGCGGCCGGCGCTGCCCCTTCGAGAGCCGCGGAAGCGGCGGCGGCGAGAACCGCGCAAAGCGCGAATTGCGAAAATGCAAGGCTCAACGGCCGCTCGGCCTTGACGAGGAAGATCGGCGTGAGCGCGATGCCGGTCGCCCAAGCAAGATCGGCGAGCAGCACTAGCCCGTCTCCGACCGTCGGCGGACGGGTCGGTCCGCCGCCGGTGGCGAGCAGCCAGGCCCCGATCAGCGAGACAGCGCCGGCCGCAAGAACGATGGCGCGCGGACGCCGTCGCGACAGGGCCCATACGACAAACGGCGTCAGCACGACATAGCAGGCGGTGAGAAATCCGGCGTTGGTGGCGCTGGTGGTCGCGAGCCCTGCCTGCTGCAGGCTCGCGCCGAGAAACAGCATAAGGCCGATGACGACTGCAAGACGCCATGCGCGCGGCGAGCGCGGCAAGCCGCTGCGCCAACTCTCAAGTAGGCCCAGCGGCGCGAGCGCGAGCGCGGACACGAGGAAGCGGGCTGCAACGAAGGCTAGCGGCGGCAGCGCGCCGATGTCCTTTTGAACGACGAACGTGATGCCCCAAATGACGGAGGTCGCCAGCAGCAAGGAGTCGGCGCCGAGGCGGCTGAGGCCGCCGGCTCCGACCGTCGTGCTCGACAAGAATCAGACCTGCTCGATCTCTGTCAGCGTGCCGACAAAGTCCTTGGGGTGCAGGAACAGCACGGGCTTGCCATGCGCGCCGATCTTGGGCTCGCCGTCGCCGAGAACGCGGGCGCCCGCGGCCTTCAGCGAGTCGCGCGCAGCGATGATGTCTTCCACTTCGAAGCACAAGTGGTGCATGCCGCCGTCCGGATTCTTCTCCAGAAACTTCGCGATCGGCGATTTGTCTCCGAGCGGATGCAGGAGTTCGATCTTGGTGTTCGGCAGTTCGATGAACACGACCGTCACGCCGTGGGCGGGAACTGGATGCGGCTCCGACACCTTGGCTCCGAGCGTCTGACGATAGGTGTTTGCCGCCTTCTCGAGGTCAGGGACCGCGATGGCGACGTGGTTCAGCTTTCCAATCATGGGTCTGCTCCTGTCCGCCGGAACGAGACTGGGCCTGGCGACCGGCCAGTAGCGAATTCGGGGCCGCGGTTCCAGCCGTCGCGCCGCGCGCCCTTCGCCGAACGCCTTCCTATACCTCCACCACGAGCGCATGCACCTGCGGCTTCTTGCCCCAGACGGCCCCGACCGAGGCGCGCACGCCACGCTCGATGGCGGTCGACACGAAGTCCGCGTCGCGCCGCTTGCCCCGTGGCAGGCTCTCGAAGACTTCGAAAATCGCCACGTCGATGATCTCGTCGAACCCCGCGCCCTCGCGCGTGCGTTCCGGCAGACCGGCGATCATCACGTCGGGGTCGCCCGCCATCTCACCCTTCGGCGTCAACGCAACGGCGATCGAGACGACGCCCGAGAACGAGAGCCGCCGCCGCTGGCCGACGCACTCTTGCTGGCTCGGCAGAAGAATGTCGCCGTCCTTAAGCCGGCGGCCGTGATCGATCCGGCCGATCACCGCCAGCTCGCCTGGGGCGAAACGGACGAGATCGCCATTGAAGGCGCGCCGCACCTGCGGCACGCCCTGCGCCCGGGCGAAAGCGGCGTGCTCAGTGAGATGAAGCGCCTCGCCGTGCGCCGGGACCGCCATCTGCGGCCTCAGCCAGCCGTACATCTTTTGCACCTCGGCGCGGCGCGGATGGCCGGACACATGCACCAGCGCATTTCGATCGGTGACGATTTCGACGCCCGCAGCGACAAGGGCGTTGATGATCCTGCCGACCGCCTTCTCGTTGCCCGGAATGGTGCGCGACGAGAATACGACGGTGTCGCCCGGGCTCAGCTCCGCCGTCGGATGATCGTTCTCGGCCATGCGGGCGAGCGCGGCGCGCGGTTCGCCCTGGCTGCCGGTGGCGAGCGCGAGGACCTTGTCGCGCGGCAGGCGATCGAAGGCGTCCATGCCGAGGAAGGGCGGGACGCCGTCGAACATGCCAAGTTCCCGCGCGACAGCGACAACGCGCTCCATCGCGCGGCCGAGAATGCAGACTTGCCGACCGGCGGCGAGGCCGGCCTCGGCGGCGGCGCGCAGGCGCGCAACGTTCGAGGCGAAGGTAGTGACGACCACCCTGCCCTTCGCCTTGACGATCAGATCCTTCAGCGTTGCGGCGACATCGCGCTCTGAAGGGCTCTCGCCCTCGCGCAACACATTGGTCGAGTCGCAGACCAGCGCCAGCACTCCTTCGTCGCCGAGCGCCCTCAGACGAGCCTCGTCGGTCCGCGCGCCGATGATGGGCGTCGGATCGATCTTCCAGTCGCCAGTATGGACGACGAGACCGGCCGGCGTGCGAATCGCCAGCGCCGTACTCTCGGGGATTGAATGGGCGACGGGCACGAACTCGACGTCGAACGGGCCGATCATGAGCCGCGCGCCGGGCCGGACGATCTGGATCGGGACCTTGGGCGCTCCCGGCTCGCCGAGCCGGCGCGCCTCTGCGAGCCCGGTTGCGAATGGCGAGGCGTAGACCTGAGCGCCAAGGCTCGGCCACAGCTCCGCCAGCGCGCCGATGTGGTCTTCGTGCGCATGCGTGATGATGATGCCGACGAGATCCTTTTTCACCTTCTCTATGAAGCCGAGGTCCGGCATGACGAGATCGACGCCAGGCAGGTCGTCGCCGGCGAACGCGAGGCCGAGATCGATCATCAGCCACTTGCGCCCCTTCGGCGGACCATAGCCGTAGAGCGCACAATTCATCCCGATTTCGCCGAGCCCTCCGAGGGCCGCGAACACGAACTCGCTGTCGTCAGTCATTTACGCTGGGCCTTCCCGCACGGGCGAACCGGGCGGCGCCGCGGGCGCCGCGTCATCCGGTTCCGGCGATATCCAGAGGTCGGCGGCCTCGATCGCCTCGGTTCCGCCCTCCCCGCGAAACAGCAATCGGCCGTCCGCGTCAAGTCCTTCGAAGGCGCCCTCGCGTCGGCCGCGGGCGCCGTCGATCCTGATCAAGGATCCGAGCCCCGCCGCATGATCGAGCCAGGCCGCACGGACGGCGGGAAATCCCTCGCCCTGAGCCCAAAGATCGAGCGCCTCGTCAAACCGCGCGAAAAGCCGCTCAAGAAGCGCGGAGGGCTCGATTGCACCGCCGTCGTCGCGCCCGAGCGTGGCGGTCGGATAGCCGACCTCTTCCGGCGCGTGGACGCAATTGACCCCGATCCCGACGACGCAGGCGAGCCCACGATCGGGAAGCGCCGAGCCTTCGAGCAGCAGGCCGGCGCATTTGGCGCCGCCAATGACGAGATCGTTCGGCCATTTGAGACGCGCCCGCCCCGCGCCGAGGTCCCGGGCCGAACGGACAAGGGCCACGCCGGCGACGAAGCCCAATTGCGGCGAGCGGGCCTGCGAGCAAGGTTCGATCAGCAGCGCGCTCGCATGGAGATTGCCCCGCGGCGACACCCAACCGCGGCCTCGCCGCCCGCGGCCGGCGCTCTGCTCGCCTGCGACGATCCACAGCCGGCCTGGGTCGCCGGAGACAGCGCGACGGCGCGCCTCGGCGTTGGTCGAGTTGATCGTGTCGAGGCGGTCGATCCGCCATCCGAGCGGCGCGGCCCCCCGCGTGGCGGCAATGCTCAAAACAGCGTTTGCGCCGCCGCCATGGCGGCGTTGGTCAAAAGCGAGGGAGCCAGCACGAAAGTGATGATCAGGACCGCCGCCAAGGCCAAGACGCTGCGGGCGACGACGCCCGGCTGGTCAAACGCCACGGCCGGCTCGTCGAAATACATCAGCTTGACGATCCGCAGGTAATAGTAGGCGCCCACCGCGCTGAACAGCACGCCGATAACGGCGAGACCGTAGAGATCGGCCTTGATCGCCGCGGCGAACACATAGAACTTAGCGAAGAAGCCGGCGAGCGGCGGGACGCCCGCAAGCGAGAACATCATCGTGGCGAGGAAAAACGCCATCACCGAATCCGTGCGGGCAAGGCCGGCGAGATCGCCGATTGTCTCCACCGCAACGCCGTCTCGCCGCATCGACAGGATCGCGGCGAAGGTCCCGAGCGTCATCACGACATAGATCGACATGTAGACAATCACGCTCTGCGCGCCCTCGACGGTGCCGGCGGCAAGTCCAACGAGGGCAAAGCCCATATGGCCGATCGACGAATACGCCATTAGTCGCTTGATGTTGCGCTGGCCGATGGCCGCGAAGGCGCCGAGCCCCATCGAGGCAATCGACACGAAGACGAGGATCTGCCGCCAGTCGCCGGAAATTCCCGGGAAGGCGGAAAAGGCGACGCGCACCAGCACCGCCATCGCGGCGATCTTGGGCGCCGAGGCGAAGAACGTGGTCACCGGGGTCGGTGCGCCCTCGTACACGTCGGGCGTCCACATATGGAACGGCACGGCGGAGATCTTGAAGGCAAGGCCCGCCAGCACAAAGACAAGACCGAACAGCACGCCCATGTTGTGATGATCGTGCACCGCCGCCGCGACGGCGCGGAATGTCACCGAGCCCGCGTAACCGTAGATCAATGAAATCCCGTAGAGCAGCATGCCAGACGATAGCGCGCCGAGAACGAAATATTTCAGGCCCGCCTCGGTCGCACGCAGATCGTGGCGGCGATAGGCCGCAATCACGTAGAGCGCGAGGCTCATCAGCTCGAGGCCGAGATAGAGCGCGATGAAGTCGTTGGCTGCGATCAACATCAGCATGCCGAGCGTCGAGAGCAGGATCAACACCGGAAACTCGAAGCCCGCGATCCGCTCCTTGCGCATAAACTCGAGCGACAGGAGCAGCGTCACCAGCGAGCCGATGAGGGCGAGCCCGCTCATGAAGCGGGTGAAGGGATCGTCGGCGAAGGCGCCGTAAAACGTGATCCCCATCGGGCGCGTTTTCCACACCGCGATCAGGAAGACGATCCCGAGCAGCGCGACGGACGCCTCGGTGACCAGACTGTAGGCCCGCTCGCCACGCAGCGCGCCAAAGAGCACGAGCAAGAGCGTTCCCAGCGCGAGGACCGCTTCGGGCAGGACTACCGGAAGAGAGAGGGCCGTTTCGTGCATGGATTGCTCGTTCTCTTGATCGGGTTCAGCCGGCGCGCCGTCACAGCCCGGCGGTCTTGGTCGCAGTGACGGCCGTCTCGACGCTCCTGAGGATCACGTCGATGGAGGCCGAGCTGGCATCGATGACCGGCTGCGGATGCACGCCGAAGTAGATGACCAGCAGGCCGAGCGGGATGAATATCGCGACCTCGCGCGGGCTGAGGTCGAGAATCGTTCTTAAGTTCGCCTTCTCGATGACGCCGAATACGATGCGCCGGTAGAGATAGAGGGCGTACGGCGCCGACAGGATGAGACCAGTCGTGGCGAAAAACGCGACCCAAGTGTTCGCCTGGAACGTCCCGATCAAGGTCAGGAATTCGCCAATAAAGCCGGTGGTGCCCGGCAGCCCGACATTCGCGAGCGTGAACAGCATGAACGCGACCGCGTACAGAGGCATCCGTTGGACGAGCCCACCGTACGCGTCGATCGACAGCGTATGCATCCGGTCGTAGACGACGCCCACGCAAAGAAACAGCGCGCCGGAGATCAGACCGTGACTTATCATCTGGAAGACCGCGCCCTGAACCCCCTGGGCATTGGCGGAAAAAATGCCCATTGTCACGAAACCCATGTGTGCGACCGACGAGTAGGCGATCAGCTTCTTCATATTCTCCTGCGCGAGCGCCACCAGCGAGGTGTACACGATCGCGATCACCGACAGCGTATAGACGAGCGGCGTGAAATAAACTGAGGCGTCCGGGAACATCGGTAGCGAGAAGCGAATGAAGCCGTAGCCGCCCAGCTTGAGCAGGATCGCCGCCAGGATCACCGAGCCCGCCGTCGGCGCCTCGACGTGGGCGTCAGGGAGCCAGGTATGAACCGGCCACATTGGCAACTTGACTGCGAATGACGCGAAGAAGCCCAGCCACAGCCAAGTCTGCATCTTCGGGTTGAACGCCGTCTTGAGCAGCACCGTGATGTCGGTCGTGCCGGCTGTCCAGTACATTGCCATGATGGCGAGCAGCATCAGCACCGAACCGGTGAAGGTGTAGAGAAAGAACTTGAACGCCGCGTAGACTTCGATTGCCGTGGCCCCAGATCCCGATGATCAGGAACATCGGGATCAGGGTGCCTTCGAAGAACAGGTAGAACAGCAAGAGGTCGAGCGCGATGAACGCGCCGATCATCAACGTCTCGAGCGCGAGGAAGGCGATCATGTATTCCTTCACCCGCATCTCGACGGTCCACGAAGCCCCGATGGTGATCGGCATTAGGAAGGTCGTGAGCAGGACGAAGGGCATGGAAACGCCGTCGACGCCGAGCTTGTAGAGGATGACGTGCGAGAACCAGTCGTGCTGCTCGATGAGCTGGAAGCCCGGCTGCGAAAGGTCAAAACGACCCCAGGCGACGAGGCTCAGAACGAAGGTGATGAGGGTGGCGAAGAAGGCGATCCAGCGCGCGTTGCGCCGACTCGCCTCGGTGTCTCCTGGCAACAGGAGGATGAAGGCCGCCCCGATCAGGGGCAGGATCAAGAGGCTCGAAAGGATCCAGGAACCGGACATCAGCGAGCCCCCCAGAACAGGTACCAGGTCGCGAATGCGGCTGCCCCGAGCAACATCGCGAAGGCGTATTGATAGATGTAGCCAGACTGCAGACGCACGGCGCCCCGGGTCACGTCGAGGACGCGCGCCGACACGCCATCGGGCCCCAGCCCGTCGATGACCGCGCCGTCGCCCCCCTTCCAGAGCGCGCGGCCGATGGCGAAGGCCGGCCGGACGAACAGGAAGTCGTAAAGTTCGTCAAAATACCACTTGTTGAGTAGGAAGCGGTAGAGCGCCGGGAACGTCGAAGCCAGCCGTTCGGGCGCCTTCCTATCGACGACGTAAAAGTAGATCGCGATCAACAGTCCGAAGATCATAAACACAGTCGGCGACAGCGACACCAGAGCCGGAACGTGCTCCATGTCTTCGAGAATGTGGTTCTCCTGACCCAGGAACAAGGAATTGCGCCAGAACTCCGAGTAGCCTTCGCCGATGAACCAATGGCGGAACGCGACGCCGGCGAACACGGCGCCGAGTCCGAGGATCGCGAGGGGGATCAGCATAACCAGCGGCGATTCGTGGGCTTCGCCGTCGCTGTGACCATGGTCATGGTCGTCGTGAGCATGCCCCTGATCGTCATGCGCCTCGGCTGGCAGCCAGGACGAGAACTGGCCGCGCTCCCCGAAGAACGTCATGAACACCAGGCGCCAGGAATAAAACGAGGTGAAGCCCGCCGCGATCGCAACGCACCAGAAGGCGTACACCGAACCGTAACGCTGCGAAACGAAGGCAGCCTCAATGATCGGGTCCTTCGACACGTAGCCGGCGAAGCCGATGTTGGTGAACGGGATGCCTACACCGGTGATCGCGACCGTGCCGATGATCATCATCCAGAAGGTGAACGGGATCTCCTTCCTCAAGCCCCCCATGCGACGCATGTCCTGTTCGTGATGCATCGCCGTAATCACTGAGCCAGCCGTCAAAAAGAGCAGCGCCTTGAAAAAGGCGTGGGTGAAAAGGTGGAAAATGCCGAGGCTATACCCGCCAACCCCGAGGCCGACGAACATGTAGCCGAGTTGCGAGCAGGTCGAATACGCGATGACCCGTTTGATGTCGTTTTGTACGAGACCGATCGTGGCGGCGAAGAACGCGGTGGTCGCGCCGATGATCAGCACAACGCTAAGGGCTGTCGACGACAGTTCGAACAGCGGCGACAGACGCGCCACCATGAACACGCCCGCCGTCACCATGGTCGCGGCGTGGATGAGGGCGGAGACCGGGGTCGGGCCCTCCATCGCGTCGGGCAGCCAGGTGTGCAGCAGGAACTGCGCCGACTTGCCCATCGCGCCCATGAACAGGAGCAGGCAGGCGAGCGTCCAGGCGTCCCAGTCGAAGCCGATGAAGTGGAACGTTTTGCCAGCCACGCCAGGCGCCGCCGCGAACACCTGGTCGAACATCACTGAGCCGGTCAGGACGAAAGTCAGAAAGATGCCGAGAGCGAAGCCGAAGTCGCCGACGCGATTGACGACGAAGGCCTTGATCGCAGCGGCGTTAGCCGAGGGCTTCTCGTACCAGAAGCCGATCAGGAGGTAGGACATGAGGCCCACACCCTCCCAGCCAAAGAACATCTGCACGAGATTGTCGGCGGTCACCAGCATCAGCATGGCGAAGGTGAACAGCGACAGATAGGCGAAGAAACGTGGCCGGGACGGATCTTCGCTCATGTAGCCGATCGAATAGACGTGGACGACGAACGACACCGTGGTCACCACCACAAGCATCACTGCCGTCAGCGTGTCGATCCGCAAGGCCCAGGCGACATCGAGCTTGCCCGAAGTGAACCAGTTCGCGACCGGAACATGCGCGTCCGCGCCGGCGGCGACCTGGAAGAACGCAATCCATGAAAGCAGAAAGCAGACGCCGAGGAATCCGGAGGTCACGTATTCGGCCCCGCGGGCTCCGATCCAGGGGCCGAAAATGCCCGCGATCAGGAAGCCGAAGAGCGGAAGAAAGACGATCAGATCGTACATAGCCCCTCAGCCCTTCAGCGAATTGATGTCTTCGACCGCGATCGAGCCGCGGTTGCGGTAATAGGCGACCATGATCGCAAGACCAATCGCCGATTCCGCTGCAGCCACGGTCAGGACGAACAGCGCGAAGGCCTGGCCGGTGAGGTCGCCCTTGAAGGTCGAGAAGGCGACGAGGTTGATATTGGCCGCAAGCAGGATCAGTTCGACCGACATCAGGATGACGATGATGTTCTTGTGGTTGAGGATGATGCCGGCGACGCCGATCGTGAACACGATCGCCGCGAGGATCAGATAAGCGGAGAGGTCCATAGGAGCGATCCTTCAGATGCCGACGCGCGATGGGACCTTGCGCAGTTCGACCGCGGTCTCGGGCGTACGCGCCACCTGGGCGCCGACGTCCTGGCGCTTGACGCCCGCCTTGTGCTGCAGCGTGAGGACGATCGCGCCGATCATCGCGGTGAGGAGGATCATCCCCGCCGCTTGGAAGTAGTAGAAATAGCGGGTGTAGAGCACTTCGCCGAGCGCTGCGGTGTTGGAGAGCGTGCCCGAGGGCGTCGCGGGCGCCGCGGCGTTCGGCGAAGCGCCCCAGTTCCACATCACATACCAGAGCTCCAGGAACACGAGTACGGCGATGAACAGTCCCTGCGGCAGGTACTGAACGAACCCCTGCTTCATGCGGGCGAAGTCAACGTCGAGCAACATGACGACGAAAAGGAAGAGCACCGCCACCGCACCGACATAGACGACAATCAGGATCATCGCGAGGAACTCCGCCCCCAGGATGAGGAAGAGCCCCGCCGCGCAGACGAAGGAGAGGATCAGGAACAGCACGGAGTGAACCGGGTTCCGGGCAAAAATGACCGCGAACGCCGATCCGACCAGGATCGTCGCAAAAATCCAGAAGAATACCGCTTCGGCCATGTCGTCAGCCTCTTCAAAACCCCGCCCCGAGCCCGCCTCCTGAAAACAGGAAACAGCGTGGCTAAAGCGCGAGATGAGGGTCGTCGCCCTCACCCACGATTGCACTTCACCCCACCCCTCCCTCGCGACCGCTCCGTCGCTAGCGAGAGGTCACCGATACGGCGCGTCTATTGCGATGTTGCGCGCGAGTTCGCGCTCCCAGCGGGCGCCGTTCGCAAGCAGCCGGTCCTTGTCGTAGAACAGTTCCTCGCGAGATTCGGTGGCGAATTCGAAATTCGGTCCCTCGACGATCGCGTCCACCGGGCACGCCTCCTGACAGAAGCCGCAGTAGATGCATTTCGTCATGTCGATATCGTAGCGGGTCGTCCGCCGCGTGCCGTCGTTGCGGCGCGGCCCCGCCTCGATGGTGATCGCCTGCGCCGGGCAGATCGCTTCGCAAAGCTTGCAGGCGATGCAGCGCTCCTCTCCGTTGGGATAGCGCCTCAGGGCATGCTCCCCGCGAAAACGCGGCGAGAGCGGCGACTTCTCGTGCGGATAGTTGAGCGTCACCTTCGGCTTGAACATGTAGCGGACCGACAGCGCAAAGGCTGCGAAGAATTCGGCGAGGAACAACGAGCGGGCGGATTGCGCGAGCCTGAGTGCCATCGTCTTCTCCTCCGTTAGCCGCCCGACACGTTGGCGCCGAGGCCGGTGAACTCGAGCACGGCGGCGACCAGAACCACCATGAACAGAGAGATCGGCAGGAAAACTTTCCACCCGAGCCGCATCAACTGGTCATAGCGATAGCGCGGCACGAAGGCTTTCACCATCGAGAAGCAGAACACCACGCTCCACGCCTTGAACAGGAACCAGAATATCCCCGGAATCCACGTGAAGGGCGGGAACGGCAGAGGCGACAGCCAGCCGCCGAGGAACAGAACCGTCGTCATCGACGACATGGTCAGCACCGCGACCAGCTCGGTGAGGAACTGCAGCAGGAATAGCGAGGCCGAATATTCGACCGAATAACCGGCGACAAGCTCTGACTCGGCCTCCGCGAGGTCGAAGGGTGGACGATTCGTCTCCGCCAGCGCCGAGACGAAGAAAATGATAAACATCGGCAGGAGCGGCAGCCAATACCAGCCGAGGAAGCCGAAGCGCGTGTCCTGCGCGCGCACGATGTCGGAGAGGTTCAGCGATCCGGCGCACATCAGCACCGTCACAATGACGAAGCCGATCGACACCTCGTAAGAGACCATCTGCGCCGCCGAGCGAAGCGCCGACAAGAGCGGATATTTCGAGTTCGACGCCCAGCCAGCCATGATGATGCCGTAGACGCCGAGCGACGATATCGCAAACAGATAGAGGATGCCGACATTGATGTCGGCGATCACCCAGCCGTCGGCGACCGGCATGACCGCCCAGGCCGCGATCGCCAGGATCACCGACACCAGCGGCGCCATGACGAACACGCCCTTGTTGGCGCTCGCCGGGATGATCGGCTCCTTGATGATGAACTTGCCGAAATCGGCGAACGGCTGCAGCACGCCCCACGGGCCGACTACGTTAGGGCCGCGCCGAATGTGGACCGCGCCCCAGATCTTGCGCTCGAGATAGATCAGCACCGCCGTCGACAAGAGCAGGCAGACCAGCAGCACGAGGCTCTCGATAATGTAGCGCAGCGCCGTCCCGATGCTGCTCTCGTGCAGCCAGTGGCCGAAGGCGGCAAAATAGCCGCCGCTGATCAAAAACCACAGGAGCCCCACGACGACGACGACCGCCGCCAGTGTGGCCCCGACGAGAGTCGCGATCAGGTGCGACGAGCGGTCGGGTCGGGTTGGCGATGCGCTGCTCATCGACGCCTATTCCGCGGCTTGACGCGCCCGGCCCTGCGCCAGGGCCGAGCATTCGGCCATGACGCGCGAGGCGCGCGCAATCGGGTTGGTGAGATAGAAATCCTCGACGAGCGACCGGAACGGCGCCCGGTCGATTCCGCCGCCGAGCGCCGCGACCGCCGTGAGCGAGGCCGAATCGGCCGGGGCGACCTGATTGAACCGTACGAGATGCGGATAGGCGGTCGCCAGCGCCGCACGCAACTGCGTCAGCGAGTCGTACGGCAGCTTCGCTCCGAGCGCGTCGGAAAGCGCGCGCAGGATCGACCAGTCCTCACGCGCGTCGCCGGGCGGGAACACGGCGCGATCGGCGAACTGCGGCCGGCCCTCGGTATTGACGTAGATGCCGGTCTTCTCGGTGTAGGCTGCTCCGGGGAGAATGACGTCGGCGCGGTGGGCGCCCCGGTCGCCGTGCGTACCGATGTAGACGACGAAGGCGCCCGGCTCGATCGCGATCTCGTCGGCGCCGAGATTGAACAGAAGATCGAGCGCGCCCGCCCTCGCCATCGACGGCGCATCCAGGCCGCCTTCGTCCGGCACGAGGCCGAGATCGAGGCCGCCGACGCGCGAAGCCGCGGCGTGCAGCACGTTGAAGCCGTTCCAGCCGTCCTTGACGACGCCGGCCGCTGCCGCGGCCTTGGCCAGGCTCGCCAGCACAGCCTGACCGTCGGCCCGCGCGAAAGCGCCAGCGCCGACGATGAACATCGGCTTCGTCATGCCCTGAGCCGGCTTCTCGGCCACACGCTCAAGCGTCTCGGGGCCGGCCCCGAGGTAGTTGTACTTGTAGGTCAGGTCCGCCTGCTCGCCGATGACGCCCATCAGCACGCCGCCCTTGAGGAAGCGCTTACGGATTCGTGCGTTGAGCACCGGCAATTCGAGGCGCGGATTCGAACCGATGACCAGGATGGCGTCGGCCGTGTCGATGCCCGCGACGGTCGAGTTGAACAGGTACGACGCGCGGCCGAGCCTCGGATGCAGCTTCGAGCCGTCCTGGCGGCAGTCGAGGTTCGGCGAGCCGAGCTTGGCGATCAAGCCCTTGAGGGCGAACATTTCCTCGACCGAAGCGAGATCGCCGGCGACGGCGCCGATTCGGGCCGGCGCGGCAACCTTCGCCTTGGCGGCAATCGCGGCGAAAGCCTCCTGCCAGCTGGCGGGCCGGAGCTTGCCCTCGATCCGCACGTATGGCCTGTCGAGGCGCTGATTCTTGAGCCCGTCGACGATGTGGCGGGTCTTGTCGGAGATCCATTCCTCGTTGATCGCGTCGTTGACGCGCGGAAGGATGCGCACCACCTCGCGGCCGCGCGAGTCGATCCGGATTGCCGATCCCAGCGCGTCCATGACGTCGACCGATTCCGTCTTGGCGTACTCCCACGGACGAGCGTGAAACGCAGTCGGCTTCGCCGTCAGCGCGCCAACGGGACAGAGGTCGACAACATTGCCCTGAAGCTCGGAGGTCAACGCGCTTTCGAGATACGAGGTGATCTCCATGTCTTCGCCGCGGCCGGTCGCGCCAAGTTCCGGTACGCCGGCGACCTCGGTGACGAAGCGCACACAGCGCGTGCACTGGATGCAGCGGTTCATGACCGTTTTGACCAGTGTGCCGATGTACTTGTCCTCGACCGCCCGCTTGTTTTCGGCAAAGCGCGACGAATCTGCGCCATAGGCCATAGCCTGGTCCTGCAGGTCGCACTCGCCCCCCTGGTCGCAGATCGGGCAATCGAGCGGGTGGTTGATGAGCAGGAACTCCATCACCCCCTTGCGGGCCTTTCGCGCCATCGGCGAATTGGTGAGCACGACCGGCGGCTCGCCGTTCGGGCCGGGACGCAAGTCGCGGACCGCCATCGCGCAAGACGCTGTCGGCTTGGGCGGACCGCCCTTCACTTCGACGAGGCACATGCGGCAGTTGCCGGCGATCGACAGCCGCTCGTGGAAGCAAAAGCGCGGAACTTCGGCGCCGGCGGTTTCACAAGCCTGGAGCAGCGTGTATTCGGCCGGAACGTCGACTTCCTTGCCGTCGATGATGATCTTGCTCATGCGCCTTTCGCCCCGTGACCGGACCGCCAATAGGCGAGCATATCGGTGACGGCAACCCCGTCGATCGTTGCGCCTTCGAGCCGTGCGTCGACGATTGCGGCGCCCGCCAAGTTGGCCCCTTCAACCTTCAACCCGGCCAGATTCACATTACTGACCCGCGATCCGGACATGTTCAGATCGTCAAAAGAGCAGCCGGACATGTTGATGTTATGAAAGTCCGAGCCCGACAGATTGACGTCGTCGAACTGCGACCCCGAAAGATCCGCATGACGAACGTCCAGTCGATGCTTCTCGCTCTCGATTTTCATCGAGACCATCCCACGCAAGTGACCTTCATCGGACTGTCACCGTTCCATGCATGCCCAAGTCGTAGTGGCCGGGGATAAGACAGGCGAACTCGAAGACCCCTTTATGGGTGAATCGCCAGACGAGCGTCGCAGACGCGCCAGGCGCAACCGCGACCGCGTTCGGATCGCGGTGCTTCATGCCGGGCATCGCCGCCATCATCGCGGCGTGGTTCTTGTTGGCCTCCGGGGTTCCGAGAAAGAACTCGTGCTCGAGTTGGCCGGCGTTGCGAATCTCGAAGCGAACCTGCTCGCCGCGGCGCGCCTCGACCCGATCAGGCGCAAAATGCATACCATCTGCGCCTTCGGACATGACAACCTCGACGGGTCGCGACGCCCGGCCGGGATTGCCGGGCTCACCGACTGACGAACCGCCGTGCGCTGCGAGCCGCGCCGGCGAGACGGCGATTAGCATCGCTCCGATCGCCGCCAAAATCGCGCCTTTGCGAACTGAGACCCTCATCCCCTACTCCCTACTCCGCCGCCGCGCGCACAGGCTCGCTGTGCGGATGGGCGGAGTAATCATCGATGCGACGCTCGATCTCGGATCGGAAGTGGGCGATGAGCCCCTGGATAGGCCAAGCCGCCGCATCGCCGAGCGCGCAAATCGTGTGGCCCTCGACCTGCTTCGTCACGTCGAGCAGCATGTCGATCTCGCGCTTTTGCGCGCGGCCTTCAGCCATGCGGTTGACGACCCGCCACATCCAGCCCGTGCCCTCCCGGCAGGGCGTACACTGGCCGCAACTCTCGTGCTTGTAAAAGTAGGAGAGGCGCGCGATTGCGCGCACGATGTCGGTCGACTTGTCCATGACGATGACCGCCGCCGTCCCGAGCCCGGAGCGGAGCTTGCCGAGCGAGTCGAAATCCAGCGGGCAATCGATGATCTGCGCGGCCGGCACGCAGCGGACTGACGAGCCCCCCGGAATGACGGCAAGCAGATTATCCCAGCCGCCGCGCATGCCGCCGCAGTGCGTCTCGATCAGTTCGCGGAACGAGATCGACATCGCCTCTTCGACATTGCAGGGTTTGTTGACGTGACCGGACACGCAGAAAAGCTTGGTGCCGCTGTTGTTGGGAGCGCCGAAGCCGGTGAACCAGGAGGCGCCGCGCCTCAAGATGGTCGGGGCGACGGCGATGGATTCGACGTTGTTGACCGTCGTCGGGCAACCATAGAGTCCCATGCCGGCGGGAAACGGCGGCTTCATCCGAGGCATGCCCTTTTTGCCCTCGAGCAATTCGAGCATGGCGGTCTCTTCGCCGCAGATATAGGCGCCGGCGCCGTGGTGCACATAGAGGTCGAACGGCCAGCCGTGGATATTGTCCCTGCCGATCAGCTTTGCCTCGTAGGCCTCTTCGACCGCCGCCTCAAAGCGCTCCCGCTCCTCAATGTACTCGCCGCGGAAATAGATGTAGGCTGCCTGAGCGCCCATAGCGAACGAGGCGACCAGCGCGCCCTCGATCAGCACATGCGGATCATTCCGTAGGATCTCGCGGTCCTTGCAGGTGCCCGGCTCGGATTCGTCGGCGTTGATAACGAGATAATGCGGCCGCTTCGGATCGATGGTCTTGGGCATGAACGACCACTTGAGCCCAGTCGGAAACCCGGCCCCCCCACGCCCGCGCAGGCCTGAGGCCTTCATTTCAGCGATGATCCAGTCGCGCCCCTTGGCAATCACAGCCTTGGTGCCGTCCCAGTTGCCGCGGGCCCGCGCGCCTTTCAGACTACGGTCGCCGAAGCCGTAGAGATTTGTGAAGATCCGGTCCTTGTCTTCCAGCATCGCTCAGGCTCCCGACTTCTCGTCGATGGGGATGGGGACTTCGCGATCTTTCAGGCTTATTCCGCCATGCGAGAGGTTGGACGCCTGCGCCACCCAGCGCTCCCGATGGATCCGCCCGGGGAAAGCGAGATAGGTCCCAACCCAACGAATCTCGGAGAGCGTCCAGGCAGCAATCTGATCGAAGTGAAAAACGCCGAGTTCGTGCAGACGCTTCTCATTGGTCGGGCCGACGCCCTTGATGCGCTGCAGATTGTCGGCCATCCCTCCGCGCGGGGCCGGCAGGGCCACGGGGCGAGTGCCGACCGCGTTCGCCTTCTCTTCGGACGTTGCGTCGGACGGCAGCTTTGCGAGTTCCGATTTGACGTGAGCCTCCTCGGCGTCCGCACGGGCTTGCGCAGCTTTCTCGTCAATGTGGACGAGTTGAGCGTGGCGGCCGCCGGTCACGGTCGTATCCCCACCCTGCGGAGCGTCGGCGGTTGGCTGTGCAGCCTCGGTCGCCGGATGAGGCGTCAGGGTTCCCTGCGCGGCGGCGCTTGGCGCAGCCGGGTCATCAATATGAACGATTCGCCCTTGATCTGCAGCTGCCGAGTCGTTCGCCGGAGCCGGCGCCCCCTGCCCGCCGCTCTTGCCGTCGGCGCCATAGAGCGACGTCAGCGCGGTGAGACCGCCGACCGGCTCGGAGGACAGACGGCCGATCTGCGAACCCTTCTTGACCGGATGCCCGGCCGCCAGGTCGTTGAGCAGCTTGGCGAAATTCTCCGGCGTCAGATCCTCGTAATAGTCATCGTTGATCTGGACCACTGGGGCGTTGCAACAGGCGCCGAGGCATTCGACCTCGCTCCACGAGAACAGACCATCCGCAGTGACGTGGTCAGGTGCGCCGACGCGCCTGCGCAGCACGGTCTTGATGTCCTCGGCGCCGCGCAGCACGCACGGCGTCGTGCCGCAGAGCTGGACGTAATAGCGCCCGACCGGTTCCAGATTGAACATCGTGTAGAAGGTCGCGACCTCGAGCACGCGGATCTTCGGCATCTCGAGCATCTCGGCGACTTTCTCGATTGCCGCCTTCGAGAGCCAATAATCGTTCTGCTTCTGCGCCCGCCACAGAAGCGCGATCACCGCCGATGCCTGCCGGCCAGGCGGATATTTGGCGATTTCTTTCTCTGCCCACGCCTTGTTGTCGGGCGTGAACTCGAAGCTCGCGGGCTGCTTCTCGGCAAGGCGGCGGACGGACATGGGCTAAACAATCCAAGCGTCGAAACCGGCGGGGCGGCGCGTCATCGCCCGCCTCCGCGCGTATCGTTGAGAACAAGGTAGAGCGAAACCATGGCGATCCCGATGACAATTCCGAGATCGATTTGCGGCTGGACGAGCGGCTCCCCTGATGCGAGCCGCATGCCGCCTACCAGGACGACGAACGACGCGGCGCCCGAGAGGATCAGGCCCGCGCGGTTCTTGAGCGACTCGAGCCCGGTCACCGGTCGACCTCCCCGAACACGATGTCGAGCGAGCCGAGAATGGCGCTGACATCGGCGAGCATGTGCTTGCGGCAGATGAAATCCATCGCCTGCAGGTGCGCAAAGCCCGGCGCCCGCAGCCTGCAACGATAGGGCTTGTTGGTGCCGTCCGACACCAGATAAACGCCGAACTCGCCCTTCGGCGCCTCGACCGCCGCGTAAACCTCTCCAGTCGGTACCTTGTAGCCCTCGGTGTAGAGCTTAAAGTGATGGATGAGCGCCTCCATCGACGTCTTCATGTCGCCGCGCTTGGGCGGCACGACCTTGCCGTCGTCGCTGGAAATTGGACCGTCGCCGCCGTGCGACTTCAATTTCTCGCAGCACTGCTTCATGATGTGCGCCGACTGGCGCATCTCCGCCATGCGGATGAGGTAGCGATCATAGCAGTCGCCGTTCTTGCCGACGGGGATGTCGAACTCCATCTCCTCATAACACTCGTAGGGTTGCGCCTTGCGAAGATCCCAGGGCGCGCCTGAGCCGCGCACCATCACACCGGAAAAGCCCCAGGCCCAGGCGTCCTCGAGCTTCACCACGCCGATGTTGACGTTGCGCTGCTTGAAGATACGGTTGCCGGTGAGCAGGGTCTCGAGGTCGTCGCAGACATTGAGAAACGGATCACAGAACTCGTAGATATCGTCGATCAGCTTCGACGTGAGGTCCTGGTGTACGCCGCCCGGGCGAAAATAGGCGGCGTGCATGCGCGAGCCGCTGGCGCGTTCGTAGAACACCATGAGCTTCTCGCGTTCCTCGAAGCCCCAAAGCGGCGGAGTCAGAGCCCCAACGTCCATCGCCCCGGTGGTCACGCACAGCAGATGCGATAAGAGCCGCCCGATCTCGCAATAGAGCACGCGGATGAGTTGTCCGCGCCGGGGAACCGTGAGGCCGAGCAGGCGCTCGACCGCTAGCGCATAGGCGTGCTCCTGGTTCATTGGCGCGACATAATCGAGCCGGTCAAGGTAGGGCACGTTCTGGAGGTAGGTGCGCGCCTCCATCAGCTTTTCGGTGCCGCGATGCAGGAGCCCGATATGCGGATCGACCCGTTCGACCACCTCGCCGTCAAGCTCCAGCACCAGGCGCAGCACGCCGTGCGCCGCCGGATGCTGCGGCCCGAAGTTGATGGTGAAATTGCGGAGGTTCGGTTGCTCGGTCATTGGCGACCGCTCGCTTTCTCATCCCCCGGCAGCGGAGGCCCCTCCCAGGGGCTCAGGAAGTCGAACTGGCGGAATTCCTGGGGAAGGCGCACCGGCTCGTAGCGGACGCGCTTCTCTTGATCATCATAGCGTACCTCGACGAATCCGGTCATCGGGAAATCCTTGCGCAGAGGATGGCCGTCAAAACCGTAATCGGTAAGGATGCGGCGCAGATCCGGGTGACCGACGAACAGCACGCCGAAGAGGTCGTAAATTTCGCGCTCGTACCACTCGGCGCCAGGATAGACGGCGGTCGCGCTGGCGAGGGGCGTCTCCTCGTCGGTCATCGCCTTGACGCGGATGCGGCGATCGTGCTTCGGCGACATCAGGTGGTAGACGACATCGAACCGCCTCTCGCGCACCGGATAGTCGGCGCCGAGGATGTCGATGATCGAAACAAACATCGAGGCGGGATCGTCGCGCAGAAACCTCAGCACCTCGATGTTGCGCGCAGGATCGACCGTCAGGGTCAGTTCCCCGAAGGCAAATGTCTGGTCGACGACCGCGCGCGGCAGCGCGGCGGCGACCTTTTCGCCGATCGTTTTCAAGAGTTCGTCCATCAAACCGTCTTTCGTCCTTCGACCGGCGTCCTAGCGTTCGATCGTGCCGGTGCGGCGAATCTTCTTCTGCAGCATTAGCACGCCGTATAGCAGCGCCTCCGCCGTCGGTGGGCAGCCGGGAACGTAAATGTCAACCGGCACGATGCGGTCGCAGCCGCGGACAACCGAGTAGGAATAGTGATAGTAACCGCCGCCGTTGGCGCAGGAGCCCATCGAAATGACGTAGCGCGGCTCGGGCATCTGATCGTAGACCTTGCGCAGCGCGGGGGCCATCTTGTTGGTCAGCGTTCCGGCGACGATCATCACGTCGGACTGGCGAGGACTTCCGCGCGGCGCGAAGCCAAAGCGCTCAACATCGTAGCGTGGCATGGACAATTGCATCATCTCGACCGCGCAGCAGGCAAGGCCGAAAGTCATCCACATCAGCGAGCCCGTGCGCGCCCACTGGATGAGGTCATCGGTTGTGGTGACCAGAAAGCCCTTGTCGGCGAGTTCATCGTTCAGCGCACCGAAGAAGGAGTCGTTCGAGCCGACCGGCCTGCCGGTAGCGGGGTCGAGCACGCCCATCGAAGCGCGCGCGACTGTTGGACCGGAACTCAATCCCATTCCAGCGCTCCCTTGTTCCATTCGTAAACGAAGCCGACCGTCAGCACCGCCAGAAAGAGGATCATCGACCAAAAACCGAGCGCTCCAATGTCATGAAAGACGATCGCCCACGGAAACAGGAAGGCGACTTCGAGATCGAAAATGATGAACAGCAGCGACACCAAGTAGAACC
The DNA here is from genome assembly GCA_963770035.1 of uncultured Alphaproteobacteria bacterium. Taxonomy (GTDB): domain Bacteria; phylum Pseudomonadota; class Alphaproteobacteria; order Rhizobiales; family Beijerinckiaceae; genus Roseiarcus. The sequence continues at coordinate 42,942 of CAVYON010000024.1, forward strand.
TGGCGTCGAACCGCATACGCGCATCGTCGAACGGATCGAAACCGCATTCGTAAGGAGACAGCTTTTCCGGATCCGGAGCTTTGAAGGCGAGAAGGAAGGGCATGACCATCAGGGCCCCGGCAATCAGGGAGGCAAGGATGACGAAAACGACCAACGGAAGGTAGTCGGAAATAAGGCTCGGCATCGGCCTGGCTCGCGGATTCGGACAAGCGTGGAGGGACATGCGTCGCGTGAAACGCAGCCCCCTTTTGCTGGATCGACGCCTATCGCAGCGCAGCGACGCATGCAAGGTGAAAGGCGTCCCCGTGAGCATCAAGTCTGATGCCGCGGCCGCCCGATTGGGCGAAATAGAAGGCCCGCGGGCGCACGATCAACCGACGTTAGCAACAAGCGCTAGAAGGAGAAAATGGCGAGAGAGACGGGACTTGAACCCGCGACCTCCGGCGTGACAGGCCGGCGCTCTAACCAACTGAGCTACTCCCCCGCGAGGGTCGGCGGGGGATAGGCCAGCCGCGTCTTCAAGTCAATACCGCGCGCGCTTTTGCGCTGGCCGGACCGCATCGCGTCCAGCGCGCCAAAAAAAGGGATCAGAATTGGCTGACCGCGAACGACCAGCGCCGCATTTCATCGGGGCTGAGCATATGCATCGTGTCGGGCGGCAACAACTCGGCAGCGCGTACCAGCGCCGGATTGACGCCCATGCGGCGGGCGTAGCGGGCGAGCACCGCCACCATAGGCGGGTCGGCGAAACTCCGCGTCGTGCGCTGGCCAAACCATCCTGCGCCCTCGGTCTCGACAATTGACATCCGGTGCAGCGCGACTTCGCTGCCCGGCGGCGCAACGCGGCGCACGGCGCCCATCATCGCGTAGACGCAGGCAGACAGGCATTCGCCCACATATGGGCCCGGAGCCCCTTGAGCGTGGAACCGCCCAACAACGCCCGCGATCCGCAAGTCGCGCAGAATGTGACCGAATGTCATCGACGCGACGACGTTGCCGCCGCGCGAGTTGAAGAACACGATTCGCTTGAGCTTGCCATCCTCAGCGCCGGACTTGAGGAAATCGACGAAGGCCTGCGGGGTCGAGGCTTCAATCACACCGTCGGCGACGATGACGTGCGGACAGCGTGCGCCGCAACGACCAACATCGAGGGGTTCCACCCGGAAGGTCATCGAGCCGGAGTCAGCGCTCGCCGCCACCGGCGGCGCAAATCCCCACAGCACCAGAGCGAGCCCGAACGCGAGCCTCGCAAGCGCCTTGGCGCATAGCCTGGTGGGCGGTGACGGGCTCGAACCGCCGACCCTCTCGGTGTAAACGAGATGCTCTGCCAACTGAGCTAACCGCCCTCATTGCCGTGGCGCGCCAGATTACAGATTTGGAAGCGCCACGCCAAGGCATAGCCGATGGGCCAAGAGAACCACCTTCGCGCGTCGAAGGCGTCGCCGAGCCTGGCGCAGCCATTCGCGCGGGCGACGTGGCGAGATAAACTCCCCGGGCGCGCCGCATCCGCCGCGCCCACCGGCCGAGGCCATGGGTCTGTCTTACTTCTTGCCCGACTTCTTGTTGAGCGACGCCTTCAGAGCCGCACCGGGCTTGAAGCGAGCGTTTTTCGACGCCGCGATCTTAATCTCCTTGCCGGTGGCGGGATTGCGGCCCTTGCCCGCAGCGCGCTCCCGCACCGAGAATGTGCCGAAGCCGACAAGGCGCACTTCGTCGCCCTTCTTGAGCGTCTTCTCGATTCCCTCCAGCACGGCATCGAGCGCCTTGGCGGCGGCAACCTTAGTCAGCTCCGCCTCCGTGGCGATGTGATCGACGAGTTCGAGTTTGTTCATCCTGGCCTCTCCATTCCAACGCGGCGTCTCTTCCGGCGCCGTCATCTCGCGCGGCGTCTTGCGCCGCCGCACGCTCACGCACGCACGCCCGGAATCGATGCGGCGCCAGATCGGCGCCGCCGGCCCGAATCGACGGCTGAGTTCGATCCATTGCTCACGTTTCACCCAGCAGGCGCAAGGCTTTGCAGGAATTACCGGCAAAAAAAGATGCGATTTTCCCCGCAAACCGGGCTGTAGACGACAAAAGCGCCCCGAATCCTGGGGATTCGCGGCGCTTGTGTCACGGTCGGGAGGCGCGTTCGGCCGCCGCGGCGTCAAGTCAGTGGGCGATGAGGCCCTGGCTCGGATCGTCGGCGGGGGCCGCAGGCGTAACGGCGTTGACGTCCTCCTCCCAGACGATGGGGGTCGGCTGACGCACCAGCGCGTGCTTCAGCACCTCTTCCATCCGGGAGACTGGAACGATCTCCAGTCCGGATTTAACCGAGTTCGGGATCTCGGCCAGATCCTTAACGTTCTCCTCCGGGATCAGGACCTTCTTGATGCCGCCGCGTAGCGCCGCGAGCAGCTTTTCCTTCAGGCCGCCAATCGGCAGGACCCGGCCGCGCAGCGTGATCTCGCCGGTCATCGCGATGTCGCGCCGCACCGGAATGCTCGTCAGCATTGACACGATCACCGTCGCCATGGCGACGCCCGCCGACGGACCGTCTTTCGGCGTCGCGCCTTCCGGCACATGGACATGGATGTCGCGCCTGTCGAACAGCGGCGGCTCGATGCCGAAGTCGACCGCGCGGGACCGCACATAGGACGCGGCTGCGGAGATCGACTCCTTCATCACATCCTTGAGGTTGCCCGTCACGGTCATTCGGCCCTTGCCCGGCATCATGACGCCCTCGATGGTCAGTAATTCGCCGCCGACCTCCGTCCAAGCGAGGCCCGTCACCAGCCCGACCTGGTCGTCAGCCTCAATCTCGCCGAAGCGGTACTTTGGCGGGCCGAGGAACTCGGCGACATTCGCGCCGGAAACGACGATCCGCTTCTTTTTCGTCGTCAAGATCTCCTTGACCGCCTTGCGAGCGAGATTGGAGATCTCACGCTCGAGGTTTCGTACGCCCGCCTCTCGGGTGTAGCGCCGGATCAACTCCATCATCCCGCTGTCCTCGACCTCGAATTCCTTCGCGTCGAGGCCATGCTTGGCCATAGAGTTGGGCAAAAGGTGGCGCTTGGCGATCTGGAGCTTCTCGTCCTCGGTATAGCCTGCGATGCGGATGATCTCCATGCGGTCCATCAGCGGCGGCGGGATGTTGAGCGTATTGGCCGTGGTCACGAACATCACGCCCGACAGATCGTAGTCGACCTCGAGGTAGTGGTCGTTGAAAGTCGCGTTCTGCTCGGGATCGAGCACCTCGAGCAAAGCCGACGATGGATCGCCGCGGAAATCCATACCCATCTTGTCGATCTCGTCGAGCAGGAAGAGCGGGTTCGACGTCTTCGCCTTGCGCATCGACTGGATCACCTTGCCAGGCATCGAGCCGATGTAGGTCCGCCGGTGCCCGCGGATCTCCGCCTCGTCGCGCACCCCGCCGAGCGACATGCGCACAAACTCGCGACCCGTCGCCCTGGCGATCGATTTGCCGAGCGAGGTCTTGCCGACGCCGGGCGGCCCGACCAGGCAAAGGATCGGACCCGTGAGTTTGTTGGCGCGCTGCTGGACGGCGAGATATTCGACAATGCGCTCCTTTACCTTGTCGAGGCCGAAATGATCGGCGTCCAGGATCGCCTGCGCGGCGGGCAGGTCCTTCTTGATCTTCGAACGTCGCTGCCACGGGATCGACAGAAGCCAGTCGAGATAGTTGCGCACGACCGTGGCCTCGGCCGACATCGGCGCCATCTGGCGGAGCTTCTTGACCTCGCCGAGCGCCTTCTCGCGCGCTTCCTTGGTCAGCTTGGTCGACTTGACGCGCTCCTCGAGTTCGGACATTTCATCGCGGCCCTCCTCGTCGCCGAGCTCCTTCTGGATCGCCTTCATCTGCTCATTGAGGTAGTACTCGCGCTGCGTCTTCTCCATCTGCCGCTTGACCCGGGTGCGAATGCGCTTCTCGACCTGCAGAACGGAGATTTCCCCCTCCATCAGGGCGAGGCACTTCTCGAACCGCTTGGCGATCGAGCGCGTTTCCAGCACCGCCTGCTTGTCGGACAACTTGACCGCGAGATGCGAGGCTATAGTGTCGGCGAGCTTGCTGTAATCGTCGATCTGGTTGACTGCGCTCACCACCTCCGGCGAGATCTTCTTGTTGAGCTTCACATAGCTCTCGAACTCGGCGACCACCGAGCGCGACAGCGCCTCGGCCTCGACCTTGTCGATCGGTTCATCGGCAACCGCCTCGGCCTGCGCGGTAAAAAAGCTCTCGCCTGGAACATAGTTGCTCACCACCGCCCGCGACGCGCCTTCGACCAGCACCTTGACGGTGCCGTCAGGCAGCTTGAGGAGTTGCAGGACGCTGGCCAAGGTTCCTGTGGTGAAAATGGCATCAGGCGCCGGGTCGTCGTCGGCTGCGTTTTTCTGAGTGGCGAGCAGGATCGGCTTGTCCGACTTCATCACTTCTTCGAGTGCACGAATTGACTTTTCCCGGCCGACAAACAGCGGCACGATCATGTGCGGAAAAACGACGATGTCGCGGAGTGGCAGGACGGGATAGACGTCGAGCGTGCCGGGAACGATGGTTTTTCTCTGGCTGGTCATGGCTATCCCTCTCGGAAGCCGGATCGTCGCCCGGCTCCCATGTTTGCATTGACGACGCCCGCCAACTTCGACCGGCCCTCATTCTGTTCGGCAGCCGGCGCCGGTCGCTTGTGCGCCCCGCCACTTTCCAGTTGGACGCGGCGGCATGATTCCCTCACGCAATGTCTGTGCCGCGTCGCAGGAATCAAACGTCTTCGCGAAAGATGGGCCCCATCAGCCGCAGTTTCAAGTTGCGACCGCAGCGTCCGGCGTCAGCCCGCCCGTTCCGCGCGCTCAGCATAGATGTAAAGCGGCCGTGCCTTGCCATCGACCACCTCGGGACCGATAACGACCTGCTCCACACCGTCGAGGCCCGGAAGATCGAACATCGTGTCAAGCAAAATGGCTTCCATGATCGAGCGAAGACCGCGCGCTCCGGTGCGACGCTCGATTGCTTTCTTGGCGATCACGTTCAGCGCCTCGTCCTGGAAGGTAAGGTCGGTGGTCTCCATCTCGAACAGCCTCTGATACTGCTTGACCAGCGCGTTCTTGGGCTCGGTGAGGATCTTTTTCAGCGCCTCTTCGTCGAGATCCTCGAGCGTCGCGATGACCGGCAAGCGCCCCACGAATTCGGGGATCAAGCCGAATTTCAGCAGGTCCTCGGGTTCCACGTCGCGGAACACTTCGCCGGTGCGGCGATCGTCCGGCGCCTGCACCTTGGCGCCAAAGCCGATCGATGTCCCCTTGCCGCGCGCGGAAATGATCCGTTCGAGGCCGGAGAAGGCTCCGCCGCAAACGAACAAGATGTTGGTTGTGTCGACCTGAAGAAATTCCTGCTGCGGGTGCTTGCGGCCGCCCTGCGGCGGCACGCTGGCGATGGTGCCCTCCATGATCTTCAGCAGCGCCTGCTGCACGCCTTCGCCCGAAACGTCCCGGGTGATCGAAGGATTGTCGGACTTGCGGCTGATCTTGTCGATCTCGTCGATGTAGACGATCCCGCGCTGGGCACGCTCGACATTGTAGTCGGACGCCTGCAGGAGCTTGAGAATGATGTTCTCGACATCCTCGCCGACGTAGCCCGCTTCGGTCAACGTCGTGGCGTCGGCCATGGTGAAGGGGACATCGAGGATGCGGGCGAGCGTTTGGGCGAGAAGAGTCTTGCCCGAGCCGGTCGGGCCGATCAGCAGGATGTTCGACTTCGCCAACTCCACATCGCCGTGCTTGGTGGCGTGGTTCAACCGCTTGTAGTGGTTGTGCACGGCAACCGACAAGACGCGCTTAGCCTGCGACTGGCCAATCACATAGTCATCCAGGACCTTGCAGATCTCCCGCGGAGTCGGAATGCCATCCTTGCTCTTGACCAGCGAGGTCTTGCTCTCCTCCCGGATAATGTCCATGCACAGTTCAACACATTCGTCGCAGATGAACACGGTCGGCCCGGCGATCAGCTTGCGAACCTCGTGTTGGCTCTTGCCGCAGAAGGAGCAGTAGAGCGTGTTCTTGGCGTCGCCGTCGGCTTTGGCCATTTGTCTTTCTCCAACTCGGCCGCTTCCCCGAATCGGGCGCAGCCTAAGCATTCTGAACTAACGAAACGTAGCCTCCGACCCCTCCTGCCGTATGCCGCGTCCCCAACCTTCTCTTCGTCCGAACCATCCGTCCCGGATAGGACAAGCAACCATCAAAGTCCGGACGAAATCAAGTCGTTCCTGAAAAGATGGCTACCTTAAGGCCCAGCAAGAATCGAGCCACTCAACACCCCCGAACCGTCTTAGAGCGGCTTCACTTCTTCGACTTCGACGGTCCGATTGGCGGTCACCTCATCGATGATGCCGAACGCCTTGGCTTCCTCGGCCGACATGAAATGATCGCGGTCCAGAGTCCGCTCGATGGCCTCGTAGGGCTGTCCAGTATGCTGGACATAGATCTCGTTGAGCCGGCGCTTCACTTTGAGAATGTCCTCGGCGTGGCGCTGGATGTCGGAAGCCTGGCCCTGGAACCCACCCGAAGGCTGGTGGACCATGATCCGCGAATTCGGCAGCGCGAATCGGTGACCCTTCTCGCCGGCGGCCAGCAGGAGCGAACCCATCGAGGCGGCCTGGCCAATGCACAACGTCGTGACCTTGGGACGGATGAACTGCATGGTGTCGTAGATCGACAGCCCCGCCGTGACGACGCCGCCCGGAGAGTTGATGTAGAGAGCGATGTCCTTTTTCGGATTTTCCGCTTCGAGGAACAGAAGCTGCGCGACCACCAGCGAAGCCGAGACGTCCTCGACGGGCCCGACCAGGAAAACGATCCGCTCGCGCAGAAGGCGCGAAAAAATGTCGAATGAACGCTCGCCGCGCGCCGACTGCTCGATCACGATCGGCACGAGATTGTTGGTGTAATAGTCGATCGGATCGCGCATTGGCTATGATCACCCCAGAGGTTGTTCGGCTGGCGCCCGGCTCAAGATAGGCATCCTGCGCCTTTCCGAAAAGAGGCGCCGACGTCCACTTGGCATGCGAGCCTTGCGCAATTTGGTCACTGGTTAATCCGCCGGCTTCTCGGCCGACGGGTCCTCGGGGGCCGCCGTTTCCTCGTCCGGTTTGGCCGATGGCGGCAAATCGTCATCGAGCGGCTTCATCAGCTCTTCCTTGGGGACACTGCGGTCCGTGACTTTGGCGAGGCCAAGGATATAATCCACGACTTTCTCCTCGTAGAGCGGGGCGCGCAGTTCGGCGAGCGCCTGCTGATTGCTGCGATAGAAATCCCAGACCTGCTTTTCCTGCCCCGGATATTGGCGCGCCTTTGCGATCAGCGCCTGGGTCATCTCCTCGTCGGCGATCTTCACCTCGGCCTTGGTTCCCACCTCGGCGAGCAGCAAGCCCGAGGCGCACCCGGCGCTCGGCGATCTTGCGGTAGTCCGCCCGCGCAGCTTCCTCGGTCGTGTTCTCGTCGGCGAAGCTGCGGTTAGCGGCCGTTTGCTCCTGCATCACCTGGGTCCAGATTCCCTCGAATTCCTGGTTCACCAGGCCTTCGGGAAGTTCAAAGGAATAGAGCGCGTCGAGCTTGTCGAGCAGCTGGCGCTTGACCTTGTCGCGCGAGGCGCGGGCGTACTCGGCCGTGACCCGATCGCGGAACGTCTCCCTGAGCTTGTCGATGCTGTCGAGGCCGAGGCCCTTGGCGAATTCGTCGTCGATCGCCAAGGGTTCGGGCGCCGCGATCGCCTTGACCGTCACGTCGAACTCGGCGGTCTTGCCCGCGAGCGTCGGCACGCTGTAGGTCTCGGGGAACGTCGCGTGAATGACGCGCTTCTCGCCGATAGCGGCGCCGACAAGCTGGTCCTCGAAGCCGGGAATGAAGGTGTTCGAGCCGATCAGGACCTCAATGTCGCGGCCTTCCCCGCCCTCGAATGCAACGCCGTCGATTTTGCCGTCGAAGTCGACGGTGGCGCGGTCATGGGCTTCGGCCTTCGACCCTTCGGGCTTGTCGGCGAAGGTTCGCCGCGCGTCGGCCAGCCTTTCGATCGCGTTGGCGACATCGGCGTCTTCGACGTCCGTCGTCAGGCGCTCGAGCTCGAGCTCGGAGAAGTCGCCGATCTCGAAGGTCGGCAGCACTTCGAGCGCCACCTTGAACGTCAGATCCCCGCGCGCCTCGAGCGCTGCGTCGATCGCCGACTGGTCGGACGGCAACTCGATCTTGGGCTCGCGGGCCAGCCGAAGGTGGTTGTCGTCGACGATCTGCTTGTTGGCTTTGGTGATCGCCTCCTGGACAACGTCGGCCATCACCGACTTGCCGTAGATCTTGCGCAGATGCTCGACCGGCACCTTGCCCGGACGGAAGCCCTTGATCTGGGCCTTCGACTTGAGCTCGGCCAGCTGACCGTTCAGCTTCTCGGCGAGATCGCTCGCCGGAAGGAAAATGTCGTACTCGCGCTTGAGCCCCTGGCTCAGCGTCTCCGTCACCTGCATTGTCCAATCCGCCTTGTTCTTACGGGGCCGAGGTTTCCCTTAGCCGATTTCCTACTGTCGCCAAAGCGTCATCGTGGCCCCGTGCCGACCGCATGTCGTGAGAGTCGCTCCGCCGGATCGACCTCCGGAGCGGGGAACTGGTGCGGGCGGAGGGACTCGAACCCCCACAACTTGCGTCACCGGAACCTAAATCCGGCGCGTCTACCAATTCCGCCACGCCCGCGTTCGGCGTCTCCGCGATGCGGGCGCCCTGAGCTTCGGGCGCGCTCTATATCAGCTTGTCCGCCGCGCGCCAGCGAAAAATGGTCGATCGCACTCGGAGATCCGAGCCCGCGTAGACGATGCGGTTGCCTGATCCGCCGGCTCGGCTAAGATGGGCGGCGCCGGATGGAGGCGCCCGACTCCCGGGAGCCAGCCCCTCGTGACCATCTTCACGCCGCGTTCTCAAGAGCGTTCCCGCCGCGCGGATGGCCCCAAAACGCGGTCCGGCGCCACACGTCGCGCCTTTGTCCGCGGCGGGCTCGCGGCGGCCGCCTGGAACCTCGCGCCGGCCCAGGCCGACACCCCTGCCCCGCTTGCGGACCGCTTCCGGCCGTTCGAGGCGGCGCCCTGCCTGCTCGCTTTAGGGCCACCGCCGGCCGAGGCGGCTGCAGCCCTTGCCTATAGCGGAACGATCCCAGGGCCGCTCCTACGCCTTAAGAAGGGCGAGGAGCTGGCGCTGAGGATCGCCAACGGGCTCGCCGAACCGACGACGCTCTGCTTTGCAGGCCTGCGCGCGGCCAATGCGGTCGCGGGCTACGGCGGCCTCACGGGGCCGGGGCTCGCGCCGGGCGCAAGCGCCGATATCCGCTTCGTCCCACCCAATTCCGGCTTCAACCTTTACTTCCCTCACGCCGGCGCGAGCGACGCCGGCCAGCAGGGCCGCGGCCTTTTCGGTCCGATCGTGGTCGACGAGGCCGAACCCTTCGCTGTCGACCAGGATGTCGTCGTCCTGTTGTCGGACTGGAGCGTTGACGACAAGGGCGGGATCAAGGACGACTTTGCCGACCCGGCGATTGCGCGGGGCGCAGGCCGGCGTGGCGGCCTGGTATTCGCCAACGGCGCCGCCGCGCCGCTTGCCCTCAAGGCGCGACCCGGCGCGCGGGTGCGCCTCAGGCTCGGCAACGCCGCCACCGCCCGCCTGACCAACGTTGGGATCGACGGGGCGATGACCCTCATCGTGGCGGTCGACGGCCAGCCGTGCGAGCCCTTCGCGCCCTTGCGCAACCAGTTCCCGATGGGCCCGGGCGCGCGCTTCGAGCTCGTGTTCGACATGCCGCAAGAGGCGGGGGCCGAGGTGAAGCTCGTCCTGCGCTGGGAGGTCGGGGCGCCGGACATCCCGTTCGTCGCGCTGACCGCCGAAGGCGAACCGGTTCCAGCGCGCGACAAGCCCGCCCGCCTGCCGCCTAATCCCGCCCTGCCGACGGAGATCGCGCTCGAGGCCGCGCGCAGCTTTGATGTCGCCGTCACCGGCGGCGGCGGCGCGCCATTCGCGGTCAACGGCGTGACCTTCGTCGACTGGACGGCAAAGCCGCTCGCCCGGGTCGCTCGGGGCGCGCCGACCGTGTTCGCCTTCGCCAACCGTACGGCGGTCGTGCAGACGATGCGGCTCGGCGGCCACGTCGCCCGGCTCCTGCATTCGATGGACGACGGCTGGGAGCCCTACTGGCGCGACACGATCCTGATCCAGCCCGGCCGCACGCTGCACATCGCCTTCATCGCCGACAACCCGGGGAAATGGCCGATCGAGTCCGCCATTCCCGAGCACCGCGCCGCCGGGGTCGGAGCGTGGTTCGAGGTCGGGTGAGGCGACGTCGGGAGGGCCCGGCGTCCGGCCTGCCTGAAGGGCGCCATTTTCGAGTCGGTTTCCAATATTATCAAAGACCTGCGGCACCAGTTTCGATTCTGCGGAAGAGGCAGCCGGATCGAGCTTCGCGTGTATTTTACTATTTATATTAGTAACAATCTCGCGCCATTCCTCGTCCGCCAAGTCCCGGAGCCCGCGCCGCCATCACCGGAAGCCGCGGCGTCCGGCCGCTGAGCCGCCCGGGACGGCTACGCGCGATCGCATCAACATATTAAATAATCGTTTATGAATTGACACGGATCAATTCCCATAACCAGGGCGCCCGTTATCCTAATCGAGATGCGTAGCGATTGCCGAAGAGAGGGAGTGATCTTATGCGCAACACCGCAGCCAATATTAGGAATTCCGGGCTTGAGCGGGGGCAGGTGAGATTCTTGAGCGGCTTTACGGTTGCGCCGTTGGCGATTGTAGCGGTCCTACTCGCTGACGGGGCGCAGGCCGGATCGCCCACGACTTGGGAGACCGTGGTCAACAACGGGATGATCGCGCCGACCTCTACGACACCGACGTCATCGCCGTATTTCTTCAGCTACAATCAGCCCTCGGTCAACGAATTTGGGCTCGTGGTGTTTCGCGCGCGCTCCAAGCCTCTTAGCGGCGGGGGCGGGGGCGGGGGCGGGGGCGGAGGCGGGACCACGCAGGGCGTCTACACGCGCGACATGAGCCTCGCGGGCTCGACGATCAATTGGCTCGCCGACAACAAGGGCGTCACTGTTCCCGATCCCAACTCGACCGGCGCCACCTTTGTCGAATTCCCTTCAATTCCGCGCGTCGACGCGACGTCGTCGACTGTTGCTTTCCGCGGTCAATCGCAGCCCGTCTACACACTGCCGGACGGCACGAAGTCGGGCACTTCGGGTGTCTTTATGAAATCCGGCCGGGACGCTGATCACCGGCGCGAGTCGAGCTCGGCGACGCAGGACTCACTCAGTTCGCCGTACCCAGCACGCCTCCTGGAACCGGCTTCGACCAGTTTCCCGGCGCTCCAGCCGTCACCGGCGGCTCCACCGTCGTGTTCAAGGGCAATTACACCGTCAACGGCGCAGCGCAGACCGGCGTGTTCTACCGCAACACGGCCCTCGGCCTGACCGCCCCGACCGTGGCGATCGCCCAGTCCGGCCAGTCCATCCCAGGCTTCTCCGGCTCCGTCTTCGGTTCGACCGCGCCGCCGAGCGCGGCGATGAACAAGGTGGTGTTCACCGGACTCGACAACGAGAACGCGCCGACTGCAGGCGGCATCTATCTTGCGCCGCTGACGGCGAACCCATCGCTGAGGACCCTCGCCAAGATCGGCGAGTCCGTTCCCAACAGCGGCGGCCAGACCTTCGGCGGTTTCGGCGAGGGGCTGTCCTTCGACGGCCGCAATGTGGGATTCTGGGGTTATTGGGGCCCGGAAACGATGACGATCCACGTGGGCTGCTCGGCGGACGGCATGGCCTCGGCCTACTGCAAACAGCTGTATCCGGATGGGGTCGATCTCACTGAACCGCTGCATCAGGGGATTTTCACGCTGAACACGACCACGGACGCGCTCACGATGATCGCGCAGACGGGGGAGAACGGATACACCGACTTCCTCAACTGGACGTTCTCTGGACAAGTGCCCGGCACGGAAGGCGCGACGGACGGCGAGTTGGCGCGCTGGCGCAGCTCGGCATATCTCTCGGATTCGGGCGGGAATGTCGTGTTCCTTGGGGAAAAGGACACCGTCGACGGGCTCTATCTCGGCGGCGAGAGCATGCCCTCGATCGAGACTCTCCTGACGACCAAATCACTCGGCCAGTCGGTCGATCCTTTGGCGCCGGACGGCTCCTACGTGACTTCGATCGGCCTCGAGCGGGAAGGCTTCCGCGGTAACGCGCTGACCATAACCGTGGGCATGCTAAACGCGGCCACGACGGAAAGCTGGGGCGGCATCTATATGACGACGATCCCAGAACCTTCGACTTGGGCGCTGACGGTGTTCGGCTTCGCGGGGCTGGGCTTGCTCGCCGCGCGACGCAGCGCAAAGCGGCAGCTGGCTGCCTAGCGCGAGGAAAGCAGAACGCCGTGATCGAAGTCGCCGCCGCAAACCCCAGCAACCGCGGCGGCGTCAAACGGATCAGGGCCGACGTCAAAAAGCGCGCCGGGGTCTAGAATCTCACGGCGCGGCCGGCTCAAGGACGCCTTGGCGGATTGCGGGGACAACCGCCGCCGCGGGGCGCCCGGAACGTGATCTGCCAGATCATCGGCGTCATCGACGAGATCGCCTTCCAGACCAACCTGGTTGCGCTCAACGCGGGCGCCGAGTCCGCGCGCGCCAACGAAGCGGGCAAAGGCTTCGCCGTCATCGCCACGGAAGTCAGAACGCTGGCGCAGCGGGCCGCCGAGGCGGTCAAGGAGATCAAGACCCCCATCCCGCTCGCGGGGTCGAGGTCGGCCGGGGCGTGGAGCTCGTCCACGAGACCGGAGCAGCGCTCGTGCGCACAATCGCCAAGGTTGCGGACATCAACCGCATCGTCAGTGACATCGCCAAGGGCGCCAAGCGTCAGGCTGCGGGCGTGGCCGAGATCAATGCGACGATCGACGACATGGACAAGACGACGCAGCAGAACGCCGCCATGGTCGAGCAATCGGCCGCCGCCACCCGCTCACTTTCCGAGGAAAGCCGGAAGCTGGGGGAACTCGTGGCGCTGTTCCGGCTGGGTCCGGCTGCGGGGCAAGAGCCGGCCGCGCGAGCGCGCGCGGCGCGAGCAGGCGCCGGATCAGGGGTAAACGAAGGGGCCGGCGCCCGGCTGCCGCATTCCATGGGCGAAGACTGGGAGCGCTACCTCAGCAGGCGGACACTCGATTTCCGCCGACGTTGCGCGCATAAATGCGACGCTGCTCTTCTCTGGTCTTTGGGGGAACCGGATGCCAGGCCTCGGTCGTCTCCTGTCTTTGTCTGTGTTGACGATTTCGTGCGGATTCACCTGCTCCGGCCTCAGCTCGGCCGATGAGGCGCCGCCCGTCCCGGAAATCCGGCTCGGGATTCTCAAGGGCTATCTGCCGCAAGAGGCCCTGCCCGACAGCGCCGCACTCTTGCCGCCGCCGCCGGCCATCGGTTCTGCGGCGGCGGCCCTCGATCAGGATGTCGCCCGCGCCAATCTGGCGCTTCGCGACACTCCCCGCTGGCGGCTCGCTACGATGGACGCAAACCTCGTATTTCCCGAGGCTGCTGGCGCATTTTCGTGCGCCCTCGGGGCGCCCATCACCCAGCAGGACACACCGCGGCTCTATCAAATGCTGCGGCGCGTCTTGACCGACGCCGGTTTCGCGACCTTTGCGGCCAAGGACAAGTACCAGCACGCGCGTCCGTTCATGCTCGACGGACAGCCGATTTGCACGCCCGACAAGGAGAAGGATCTCAGGGAGCAGGGTTCCTACCCTTCCGGCCACACGTCGGTTGGGTGGGCCTGGGCGCTCCTGCTCGCCGAGGCGTCGCCCGCGGAAAGCACGGCGATCCTCGCCCGCGGGCGCGCCTTCGGCGAAAGCCGGATAGTCTGCAACGTTCATTGGCGAAGCGACGTGATCGAAGGCCAATTCATCGGCGCGGCCACCGTCGCCCGCCTGCACGACGAACCCGAGTTCCTGGCCGATCTGGCGGCGGCCAAGATTGAGCTGGCCGCCGCGCGCGCCAAGAATCTGCCGCCGCAGCGCGACTGCAAGTTCGAGGCGGAAGCGCTGGCCGAATCGCCGCCGCAGTAGCTTTAGCGGCAATAAATGTCCACGCGTTGGCTTCGTCAGTCTGTCAGTCTGCTGACAAACTCTTGACAACCCAAAGCAAGCCCGCCGCTGTTGGCATCCATCAGCGGCGGGACTGCGTCGACGGCGTAGTGGGTTAGGCGGAGCGCGCCGTCTTGGGCAGGCCGCGCGCCGATTGCTGTGTTCCCATCGGGTTAGTCTCAGCTAATTCTGTGGCCGAGAAACGGACCCGGCGAAGGATTCGACGACGGGTCGCTGCGCTCAGAGGTCCCGCGAGCCTTTATCCTGGGAGCCGTCGTCGAGCTTCGTGTCGGCGGAGTCGTCCGCCACGAGCTGAGCCGAGGGATTCGCAAGGCTCACGTCGCCCGAACCCTTGTCCACCGAGCCGTCGTCGAGCTTCGTGTCGGCGGAGTCGTCCGCCACGAGCTGAGCCGAAGCAGCCGAAGGATTCGCAAGGCTCACGTCCCCCGAACCCTTGTCCTGCGAGCCGTCGTCGAGCTTCGTGTCGGCGGAGTCGTCCGCCACAAGCTGAGGCGCGACGGCGCGTTCGACCGATGCGAACGAGGGGGCGGCGGTCAGTGCGCCGAGAACCAGGAATGACGCGGATGCGAGAATAATGCGGGTGTTCATGGTAGCCTCCGGAACGGTGGTGACCGACGACCTCGCCGATCTGGGGACAGAATTACCCGAGCCGCCCATACACGAGCCTGACCAGCAATGTCAGGTCGTTGTCAGCTTACAGCGTTTAAGATGACATCCTTGTTGGGGGTCGATCGTCGCGCCTCAACCATTCCGACTGTCAGAAATGCGCCAGTTTCTCCAACTTCCCTGCATCGCGCTTTTCGGGCTGATGGCTTTCCGTGACCTCGGGCTTCATCACCAAGCGTTCGCGGCAGAGGCAACTCGGGGAGGCGCCGCCTCGGCCAGCGACGACGAAGGCGCAGGACGCTCCGGCGACGGCGCTCCTGGAGCTTCCACGGGGTCGGGCCTGTCGGGGGTTTCGGTCCGGTCGAGCGCGGAGACTGCGCCATCCGAGGCGTCTGCCCCCGCCGCCGCTCCCTCGTCAGTCCCGGGGGCCGGATCAGATCCAGCTGCTTCAGGCAACGCCGCGAGGTCTGGTCATCCCCCGCCGACGATTGGCTCCTCCTCCGCGGCTGCGTCGTTCCCGGCGAGAGCGCTGTCGGGAGACGAGAGCGCGCTCGACAGGTTTCGGGAGTATGTCTTCGGGGGCGGACGTCCGGCCGACGCAAAACGAAGTGAGTTGCAGCGCCAGCAGAATCTGGCTCGCGAGGCCCTCTCGCGAGGCGAAATTCAGCCGCTGGACGCCATTGTGCGCAGCGTCAAGAATAGCGTGCCGGGGGAGTTGCTTTCCGCGAGACTGGAAAAGAATGCCGCGGGCGCCTGGACCTACAGGCTCGTCATTCTTTCGGACGATGGGCGCTATCATGACGTCGTTGTCGACGCCTGGCGAAATGTCATTCTCAACACGAAGTGAAGTGATGCGGATTTTGGTCATCGAAGATGAAAAGAGCATCGCTGCGGAAATAGCGGTCACCCTGACCAACGCCCGCTATGTGGTAGATGTCGCGCACGACGGCGAAAATGGATGGTTCCGCGCGGAGACAGAGGACTACCAGGCGGTCGTTCTCGACCTCGGCTTGCCGCGGCTCGACGGAATTTCGGTCGTAAAGAAATTGCGCGCCGCAGGAATCGCAACGCCAATTCTCGATTCTGACCGCGCGGGGATCATGGATGGAGCGGGTTGAAGGCATCGACGCCGGCGCCGACGACTATTTGCCCAAGCCGTTTCACGACGAGGAGCTTCTCGCGCGCCTCGACGCGATCATCCGCCGTTCCACCGGGCACGCCTCGCCTGTTCTCGAGTCCGGAGAGTTGAGAGTCGACACGCGCCGAGCTACCGTGAACCTGTCCGGCAAGCCCGTCATGCTGACGTCCCTCGAGTATCGCGCGCTGCGATACCTCTTGCAGAACAAAGGGCGCCCCGTCTCGCAAGGCGAACTCGCCGAACATGTTTACGGCGGCGAGTCGGAACCAGACTCCAATGCACTCGAAGTCTTGATTCGCAGGATTCGCAAGAAAATCGGGCCGGAATCCGTCGCGACCAAGCGCGGTTACGGCTACATCATTTCATCCTGACGCGAATGCTGTCGTTTCTACCCGAAGGCTTGAGGCCGAACTCGTTTCGCGCCCGACTGACGTCCGCTGCGGCGGTCACGTCCTTAGCCGTGCTCGCAGTTGTCTGGCTGCTCCTCGGACGGATTTTCGAGGACCACATCGAGCGCCTGCTCGAGGACGACCTGAAAAGCCGGATGCTTGAAATTGCAAGCCTGCTCGAGATCGACGAGGCGGGACGTCCGACTCTGGTCAGCCGAACCCCCCGATCCGCGCTATCAGCGTCCGGCAGGCGGCGCCTATTGGCGGATCGAAGACAAGGGGAAGACAATTCTTCGCTCGGCCTCGCTCTGGGATTTCGACTTTACCCCTTCCAACCGGGCTCATTTGAGCCCGACCGGCATCGCCTCTGAGCAACACGGTCCAAACGGTTCCATTGTCTATCTGGCGGAGCGTGACGTCACGCTCGATGGCGCCAGAGGCGCCCACACTCTGCGCGTCGAGGTCGCCCTCGACACCTCCCACGTCCAACGGTTGAGGGCTTCATTTGAGCGACAAGCCGTCATCGCCCTCGGCGTTATCGGCCTTGCGCTGTCGCTTGGGATATGGATCCAAGCGAGCTTCGCCCTGCGCCCATTGAGCGCGATTCGAGAGCAACTCAATCGAATTCACAGTGGCCTCGACTTAAGAATGACCGGACACTTTCCGCAAGAGATCGTTCCGCTGGTCGAGGACCTCAACAAGCTGCTCCAGCGACAGGAAGACCTCGTGCGGCGCGCTCGTGAGCGGGCCGGCGATCTCGCGCACGGGCTCAAGACGCCGCTGACTCTTCTCCAGATCGAGGCGCGCAACGCGGAGCAGCGTGGCGACGTGAAGACCGCCGCTTCGCTCCGGGAGCAAGTCGCTGTGATGAACCGGCACATCGACCGGGAGTTGCGTCGCGCGCGCATGTCGGGGGCCGCTGCGGGCGGCGGCGCGTTCGTCGATGCGCGCGAGACTGTCGACCGACTTATTCGCACCGTTCAGCGTATGCCAGGCGGGGAAGCCCTGGCCTGGACGAACAAGCTTCCCGCGAATGCGCGATTGCGCATGGACCCGGACGACTTCGGCGAAATTGTCGGCAATATCCTCGACAACGCCCGTAAGCATGCACGATCTGAGGTTCGTGTTTCGTTGGATGCGAACGAGAAGGGAACGCGAATTTGCTTCGATGATAACGGGCCGGGAATCCCGAATCCGGATCGGGATCGAATCATTCGGCGGGGCGAGCGGGCGGAGGTCGAAGGAGAAGGCTCGGGGCTCGGCATGTCGATCGTCATCGAGGCGCTTGGCCGTTACAATCTTCATCTCGCTATCGAGGACTTGCCGCTTGGCGGCTGCCGGATCTGCTTTCCCACCATTGAAGGGAGCGGCGTCCCAGGACGGAAACGCGCAGCGCCTGGCGAGGTCGCGGCAGAGCGGTCGACACGATCGCACCTATGGCGCCGGCCATAGCCGCCGTACCACGGCGCGACTGACGTGTAAAACTTGCGGCGCCTTCGCCAATCGCGCCCGACGGGCACGACTGAAGGGCTCTCGCTCCGCCCCTTGCTTCGGAACGGTCCGTGGTCTCCGTGAAGTCGCCGTCGAATTCGCCGACCCGCCTTCAGCTCGACCGGAAAATTCGCGCGGAGCGCGGCAAGCCCCTTCGGTGCAGGCAGATCAGATCCCATGGGATAGGGTGCAGGTCGTTCGCCCAGCCGTTCTCTGCGCCGGTTAGCGCGCCAGCTTGTTGCCGCGCGCCCGATCAGTCCGGCCGGGGCCTGCGGAAGAGGTCGAGCAGCATCGGCTGCTCGAACACATAATCGCCCTTGTCGGTCCACCCGGCCTCGAACAGGGCGCGGACCTCGTCGGTCTCGACCCGCTCGCGCGCGATGGCGTTGAAGGTCTGGCCGAGCGCGCGGGCGACGAGCGCGTCGAAATTGGCGAAGCGCGGATGCTGGAAGTAGCGGAACGACCGCCGCTCGCCAAACAGCGCCGCCGCGCTCTGCGCCAGAGCCTTCTGCGCCGCCTCGCGCACCCGCGTCTCGTCATTGTAAGGCCGCATGACCGGGAAATAGGTGCCAGTCATGCCGGGCTCGATCACGCAGAGAAAGCCGGCTTCGGGCTTCAGCACCCGGGCCGCCTCAGCGAGCGCCGCCGCCATCGCCTCGACCGGCACGTGATGCAGGGAGCGGAAGAAGACGACCCCGTCCATGACTGCCGACCGGGCCGGTAGGCGTTCTGCCCGCGCCTCGACGAAGGTCACCCCGGGCGTCGGCGCCGCCGCGCGGTTCTTCGCCGCCTGGACCGGGTCGGGCTCGACCGCGAGCACGGTCGCCCCGGCCTCGGCGAGGTCGCGGGCGTTCTTGCCCGCGCCGCAGCCGACGTCGATGAGCGCTAGGCCGGCGACCGGGGTCGCCGACAGCAGGGCGGCCACGTCGCTCCGTTCGCCGAGATCCGTTCGTTCGCTCATACCGTTTCATCCTTGCGTGCCGGGCCGCCGATGTAACGGCGACCGCGAAGATCGGCAAGGACGGGGCGACCCGCTCAGCCCGCGTGCACGCGCTCGGATTGGCGCAGGTCCTTCTTCGAGATCTTGCCGACCGCGGTCTTGGGCAGCGCGTCGCGGATCTCCAGCGCGCCGATCATCTCGTGCTTGCCGAGCCGGTCCTTGAGGAAGGCCTTCAGCTCGTCGAAGCTCAGCGGGCCTGAGCCGGCCTTCAGCTTGACGAAGGCCTTGGGGATCTCGCCGCGGTATGCGTCCGGCACGCCGATCACGCTGACCTCCTCGACCGATGGATGCTTGTAGATCGCCTCCTCGATGGTGCGCGGATAGACGTTGAAGCCGCCGACGAGCAGCATGTCCTTGGTCCGGTCGACGATGAAGACGAAGCCGTCCTCGTCCATGTATCCGACGTCGCCGGTACGGAAGTACCCGTCGGCGGTCATGGCGGCGGCGGTCTCCTCCGGCTTCTTCCAGTAGGCCTTCATCACGTTCGGTCCCTTGACGCAGATCTCGCCGCGCTCGCCGAAGGGGACGTCGCGAGACGGGTCGGCGGCGTCGATGAACTTCATCTCCATCCGCGGCATCGGCAGCCCGCATGAGCCGGGCTTGCCCGTGCCGTCGCGCGGCGTGAAGGTCCCCGCGGGCGAGGTCTCCGACATGCCCCAGCCCTCCGTCAGAAGGGCGCCGGTGACCGCCTGGAACGTCTGCTGGACCGCGACGGGCAGCGGCGCGCCGCCGGAGGCGCAGAACTTCAGCGACGTGAGATCGTACTTCTCGATGTCCGGCAGGCTGAGCAGCGCAACGTGCATGGTCGGCACGCCCGGAAATACTGTGACCTTCTTCAGCGCGATGTCCTTGGCCACCGCCGCAGGATCGAAGCGCGGATGAAGGATGAGTTCGGCGCCGAGGCCGAGGCCGAGAATGAGCACCGCCGACAGCGCGTAGATGTGGAAGAGCGGCAGCACGCAGAGCGTGCGCTCGCCGCCTTCGGTCATCGCCGGCGGATCGGAGCGCGTTGCGGTTTCCGTATATTGCGCGCAGGCGGCGGTGAGATTGCCGTGGGTCAGCATCGCGCCCTTCGGCAGGCCGGTCGTGCCCCCGGTGTACTGGATCACCGCCAGCGCTTCGGCCGGATCGCCGATCGCATGGACCTCGTAGCGCCCGTCGTTGTCGAGGAGGTCGCGGAACGCGACATGGCGCTCGTCCGACGGGACCTCCGACAGCATGCCCTGCGCGGCCATGAAGGCTTTCACCGGGCCCGGAGCGGCGGCGTATTCGGGAAACGCGCCGACGACGAGGCGCTTCAGCCGTGTCGAGGCCAGCAGCTTCTCCGCTTGCGGATAGACCGCGGCGAGGTCGACGGTGACGAGGATGTCGGTCTCGCTGTCGGCGATCTTGAACTCGAGCGTCGCGAGCGCATCGAGCGGAGAATAGTTGACCACTACGCCGCCCGCCTTCAACACGCCGAACAGGGCGATCACATGATGGGGGGTGTTGGGCATGTAGAGGCCGACATGGACGCCGGGTCCGACGCCGAGCTTCTGGAAGCCGGCGGCCGCCCGGTCGGTCAGCGCGTTCAACTCGGCGTATGTGATCCGCCTGTCCATGAACTGCAGCGCCGGGCGGTCGGCGAATCGGCGCGCCGAGCGCTCCAGAATGCTCTGCAGCGGCGCCGGTTCGATCGGCGCATCCCAGCGCACGCCGGCGGGATAAGATTTCAACCAGGGGTATGCGTTCATCAACTCCTCGCGTTTCCTGCCCATTTGCCCGATGATCTTGCGCGTCCGGCCGTTTCCGGAACCGGCGCGAAGTCCGCCAGTTAGCCGCAGCGACGGCCCAGCCGTCAAGGACGGCGGTTCGGCGGCGTTGCGTGCCGGAGGATCGCGGCGCAGGATCGACCGGCGCTGAAACCTCTTTTGAAAGGACTGAGCCATGGCCAGCGAGAAACCCCCGATTTGCGCTGTCGTCGGAATCGGACCCGGCAACGGCGAAGCCCTTGCGCGACGGTTCTCGGCCGACGGCTATGCAGTCGCGCTGATGGCGCGCCGATCGGATCTGACATCAAGGCTCGCCGCCGCGCTGCCGCACGCCAAGGCCTATGTCTGCGACGTCGCCGACGCCGCATCGGTTGCGGCCGCCTTCGAGCATGCGCGCGCCGAACTCGGCGATGTCGATGTTCTCGTCTACAACGCCGGCTCCGGCGTGTGGGGATCAATCGACGACGTGTCGGCGGAGGATTTCGAGCGGTCCTGGCGGGTCAACGCGCTCGGCCTCTTCCTGTGCGCAAAGCAGGTCATCCCGGCGATGCGCGCGAAAGGACGCGGCGCCGTCATCGTTGTCGGCGCGACCGCCTCGCGCCGGGGCGGGGCTGGAGCGGCGGCGTTCGGGCCGGCCAAGATGGCGCAAAAGGGCCTTGCCGAGTTGATGGCACGGCATCTGGGACCGGCCGGGATCCACGTCGGCCTGATCGTCGTGGACGGGATCGTGCGCTCGCCGGCAACGACGACACGATTTCCGGACCGGCCGGAGGACGCCTTCATTGATCCGGCCGGCGTCGCCACAATCGCGGCGACACTGGTCGCCCAGGATCGCTCCGCCTGGAGCTTTGAGGTCGAGGCGCGGCCCTACGCCGAGAGGTGGTGACCCGCAAATTCTCGTCGCGGACGAGGAACCGCGCCAAGAGCCCTTTCCTCTTGCCCCGGCCAGGCGGTTCGGCTCGCAGGGCTTTGAGGCGCCCCGCGGCCTACGCCGCATCCAGGTTTAGGAAGCACATCGGCGACGGACAGCCGGGAACTGTCCGCCGCCGCCGCTCTTCGCTCAGGCCGTCGCCGGCGCGGCTTCGTCCACCTGCGTCGCCGCCCGCCTGAGCCCGGGGTTCGAGCGGATGACGAACTTCTCGAGTTCCACCGCGAGGAAGAACGCGACGCCACCCAGGATCAGCCATGGCCAACCCCAGAGCGGCAGCGACTCGTTGCCGAACACGGCGTGGAAGGGCGGAGCATAGGTGAACAGAAGCTGGAGCACGACGACCGCGCCGATCCCGTACCAGAGATAGGGATTGCCGGTATGGGCGCGGATCGACAGCGACGAATCGAGCAGGTAGCGGGTGTTGAGGAGGTAGAAGATCTGGCCGAGGGTGATCGCGTTGACCGCGGCGGTGCGCGCCATGCCATCGGCCGCGCCATAGTCCTTCATGACGAAGAACGCCGCGAGCGTGTACACGAGCAGCGCCGCGCCGACAAAGAGGATGCGCCAAATGCCGAAGCCGGTGACGATCGGCCGATCGACGGCGCGCGGCGGCCGCTGCATCACGTCCGCCTCGTGCGGCTCGAACGAGATGACGAGGCCGAGCGCCACCGACGTCACCATGTTGACCCACAGGACCTGCGGCGCGGTGATCGGCAGCGTGAAGGCGAATAGGATCGCAACCGCGATCACCGCGCCCTGCGCGACGTTGGTCGGCAGCAAGAACAGCATCGCCTTTTCGATGTTGTTGTAGACGGTTCGGCCTTCCTTCACCGCCGCCGAGATCGAGGCGAAATTGTCGTCGGCGAGAATCATGCCGGCCGCCTCCTTGGTCACCTCGGTGCCCTTGATTCCCATGGCGACGCCGATATCGGCCTTCTTCAGCGCCGGTGCGTCATTGACGCCGTCGCCGGTCATGGCGACGATCTGCCGGTTGGCCTGGATCGCCTTGACGAGCCGGAGTTTGTGCTCGGGACTGGCGCGGGCGAAGACGTCGACCTCGCGCACGCAGTCCTGCAGCGCCGCGTCGTTCATCGCCTCGATCTCGGTACCCGCCACCGCCGTCTTGCCGTCGCCGATGCCGAGCATCTTGGCGATCGCCGCCGCGGTGATCTTGTGATCGCCGGTGATCATGGTCACCCGGATGCCGCCGGCGTGGCATTCCTTCACGGCCTCGATCGCCTCCTTGCGCGGCGGGTCCATGAGGCCGACGAGGCCGAGCAGCACGAGCGTCTTCGGCAGGCTTTCGGGCCGGAGCGCGCCGATCTGCAGGCCCGGGTCGGGCAGCCAGGCGAGACCCAGCACGCGTTCGCCCTGCGCGGCGAGCCGGTCGCCTTCGGAGGCGAAGCGGTCGCGGTCGAGCGGCGTTGGGCCCGCCGCCGTCTGCTGCCGGTCGCAATGCTCGAGGATCACCTCGGGCGCGCCCTTGACGAGCAGCATCTCTTGCCCGTCCGAGGACCGGTTCAGCGTCGCCATGAACTTGTGCTCGGACTCGAACGGGATGGCGTCGATGCGTGGCTGAGCCGCCGTTTCGGCGTTGCGGTCCATGCCGAGCTTTGTCGCGAACGGATAGAGCGCGCCCTCGGTCGGATCGCCCTCGACCTTCCATTTGCCCTCGTCCTGGAAAAGCTCGGCGTCGTTGCACAGCATCGACACGCGCCCCATCAGCTTGAGCGTTTCCGGCGTTCCGTCGAGCGGCTTGCCGCGGTCCGTGACCTTGCCCTCGGGCGCGTAGCCGTCGCCGCTAACCTCGTAGGCGCTCTCCGCCGTCACCGCCGACGCGACCATCATTTCCATCAGCGTTAGCGTGCCGGTCTTGTCCGAGCAGATGCGCGAGACGGAGCCAAGCGTCTCGACCGCCGGCAGCCGGCGGATGATCGCGTTTCGGCTCGCCATGCGCTGCACGCCGATCGCCAGCGTGATCGTTATCAGCGCCGGCAGGCCCTCCGGGATCAGCGACACGGCGATGCCGACCACCGCCTGGAAGAGCTGCACGAAGGTCATGTGCCCGAGCCAGTGGCCCCAGGAGAACAGCAGCACGCTGATCACGGCAATGACGGCGGTGATCACATAGCCGAACTTCTTGATCTGCCGCAGGAGCGGCGTCTCGAGAACGCTGACCTCGGCCAGCATCTGGTTGATCCGGCCGAGCTCGGTCTGGCTGCCGGTTGCGACCACGACGCCAGTCGCCCGTCCCGAGACGACCATCGTGCCGGAGAAGGCCATGTTCTCGCGGTCGCCGACAGTCGCGTTGGCGACGACCGGATCAATCGTCTTTTCGGCCGGCACGGACTCGCCCGTGAGCGCCGCCTCTTCGGTGCGCAGGTTCTTGGCGTCGATCAGCCTGAGGTCGGCCGGGATCTTGTCGCCGGACTCGAGCAGCACGATGTCGCCGGGCGTGAGGTCTTCGGCGGGAATCAGCCGCGCTTCGCCGCCGCGCACGGCGCGCGCCTCGGCCGATAGCATGTTGCGGATCGAATCGAGCGCTTTCTCGGCTCGGCCCTCCTGCAAAAAGCCGAGCAGCGAATTGAGAATGACGACCGCGAAAATGATTGACGCGTCCAGCCACAGGCTCAGCATCAGCTTGACGAAGCCGGCGGTCAGCAGGACATAGATGAGGACGTTGTTGAACTGGGCGAGGAACCGCGCCAGGGGTCCCTTCTTCTTGCCCTCGGGCAGGCGGTTCGGCCCGTAGGTCGTCAGGCGCCCGGCGGCCTCCGCGGCGTCGAGCCCGCGCTCCGGATCGACGCGGAGCTGCTTCTCCACAGCCTCCGCGGGCATCGCGTGCCAGGGCGTCGGTCCCGATTCGGCTGTCTCCGCTGCGCTCATGATCCGGTCTCCCAGTCGCGGCATGGTTTCATCGGGGCGCAAGTCCCGTTCATGGCGCATTGACGGGACGGGTCGCAGCCTCGAGGCCTCCGCCCTGCCCCACGAGATGCGCCGCCGACCGCCACGCGTGGTGGGCGAGGCGGTCGAGGCCACGCACAGCCTCGATTCTCGCGAAGGCGTCCGAAGCGGTCAGCTCTCCAGGCGCGACGGAGGCCAGGATCGTCGCGCGATGCCCGCGCTGCATGGCCTCCAGCGCCCGCGCGGCGCTTCCGGCGTCGGCGAGAGCCGCCGCCACCTCCGCCGACACGCTCCAGCCAATCGGCTCCGCGCGCTTGCTGAGTGCGGATTCCCCAGCGATCGAATCGCCGACCCTCTGCACCGACCGCTGAACCTGCGTGCAGAGCTCGGCCGCGCGGAGGTCCTCGACGCCGCCGGCCGGCGGCGTGGGAACCCCGTCCTCGTCCAGGTGTTCGGCGAGGCGCGAGGCGTGATCGAGCGCATGCAGGATGCTGGTGAGGCGGCGACGCTCCGCCTCGGTCTCCGGCGGCGCTTCGAGTGCGGATAGGAAGTCCTGCACCTTGGCGAGCGCGGCCGAAGCGGTCGCTACGTCCCGCCCGGCGCGATCCAACCCGCCCTCGAGGGCGCCGGCGACCGTCGCTGCGATCGTCCGAAGCGCTTCGGCGACCGCGCGCCGGGCGGCTTCGACGGCGACCACGGGATGGAGGAGCGCAGCGCGATCGAGGAGGCGGTCGATCGTCGATTCCTTCGGCGGCAGCAACCGCTCGACCAGGCGGGTGAACCACGGCGTCGCCGGAAGCAGCACCGCGACCCCGACGACATTGTAGGCCGTGTGATAGGCCGCAAGCAGCGTCGTCCCGTCGAGCGTCCCGGCAAAGCGCCGCATCAGCGCCGCCGTGAAGGGAAAGGCGACGATCGCAATCAGCGCTGCAATGATCTTGAACAGGATGTAGGCGAGAGCGAGGCGCTTGGCGGTCGCGCTCGCGCCGATCGCTGCCAGCGCCGAGCTGGTCGCCGTGCCGATGTTCTGGCCAATGATCAGCGCCGCGCCCTGCTCGAGCCCGACGGCGCCGGCGTAGAACGCGGAAATCGTCACCGCGATGGACGCCGTCGAAGACTGCATGACCGCCGTCATCACGAGGCCGACGGCGACGAGCTTCAGGAGGCCGATCCATCCCGCGAGCCATCCGACGCCCGGCGCCCCGAGCACGTCGGGCAAATCCGACGGATGCAGGCTTTCCGCGAGGCCGCCCATGCCCTGCTGCAGGGTCGTCAGCCCATAGAGCACCAGTGCAAAACCGGCGATCGAGGCGCCCGCCGCCGCGATCCGCCCGCCCGTCAGAAGTTTCGTCAACGCGCCGAGGAAGATCAGCGGCAGCGCATAGGTAGACAAGGAAACGCGCACGCCTATCAGAGCGACGAGCCAGCCGGTGCCGGTCGTGCCGACATTCGCCCCGAACACCAGTCCAAGCCCCTGTGGGAAGGTCAGGAGCCCGGCGCTGACGAGGCCGATCGTCGTCATCGTCACGGCGCTCGACGATTGCACCAGCAGCGTGACGATCGCCCCCCAGACGGCGCCGGACAACGGCGTGGCCGCGGCCTTGGCGAGCGCCGTGCGCAAGGACGAGCCCGCCAGCGCCTTGAGCCCGTCGGTCATCACCGTCATGCCGAGCAGGAAAAGGCCGATTCCGCCAAAAACCGTAATCACCGTCGCCACGCGCGCTCCTCCCGCTACTTCTGCGCCGTGAGTTCCTCACGCGCCGAGGCGAGATCCTTCTTCTGCTGCGCCGTGACCTTCGGATATTTGAGGTCGAGCCTCTCAACCGCATCGACGATCGCGGCCGCGACGACGAGCCGGGTGAACCATTTGTTATCAGCCGGCACGACGAACCACGGCGCGGACTTGGTCGCGGTAGCCTGGATCGCCTCCTCGTAGGCGTGCATGTAGTCGTCCCAGTACCGGCGCTCGCGCACGTCGGAAGCCGAGAACTTCCAGTTCTTGTCGGGCTTGTCGAGGCGCTCCATGAAACGCTTCTTCTGCTCCTTTTGCGACAAGTTGAGGTAGAACTTGAGGATCACCACGCCCTGACGTGTGAGATAGTCCTCGAACCGCGCAATATCCGCGAGCCGCTCGTCCCAGATCCGCTTGCCGACGAGATCCGGCGGCATCTTCTGCGCCTCGAGCAGCGCCTGATGCACGCGCACGACCAGAACTTCCTCGTAATAGGAACGGTTGAAGATACCGATTCGCCCGCGCTGCGGAACTTTCGCCGAGTAGCGCCATAGAAAATCGTGCGACAATTCCTCGACGGAGGGCTGCTTGAACGAGTGGACCTCGCACCCTTGCGGATTAACGCGCGCCATGACGTGCTTGATCGTGCCGTCCTTGCCCGCCGCGTCCATGGCCTGGAACACCAGCAGCACGGACCAGGAATCCTGGGCGTAGAGGATGTCCTGCTCCATCGCGAGCCAGTCCGCGCCGCGCTCGAGGAGCTCCGCCGCCTCCTGCTTGTCCATGTTGAGACCGAGCGTGTCGCCGGGATTAAAGTCCTTCAGGCGGAAATCCTTGCCCTTTGTGACGCGGAACGGGTCGGTGTATTTCCGAATCGTGTCGATGATGTCCTTGCGCGGCATGAGACGTCCTCCCGGCCCTTATCGTTTGATCGGTCAGAGGGCCCGAGTTCCCCCGCCATGTCAACACCATGCCCTCTTTCGCCAGGGCGGCTGGGGCTGCGCGATCCCTGCGGGGGTCGCCCCGCTCCATCAGCCCTCGAAGCCTCTCCCGAGCGTCGCGCCGCCGATCTCGGCCGGCCTTTTCATCACGACGAACCCTGCGCGCTGAAGGTGCTCGGCGAGCCGCTTGGCGACGATCTCGGCCATGATCTCGTCAGCGCCGTGGACGCGCTTGCGCCCCTGGAATCGCAGCGCGAAGGCAAGCGCGGCGATCAGGTCTTCGGAGGTTGCGGGCTTCAGCGGGGCGGCGTCGGACATGCGCCTCACCCTAGAGGAAACTCTAGAACAAAACAAGAACATTTAGCCTCGATCGCTTTTTCCACTGTCCGCGACCAAATGCCTTTCCCAGACGTGCACGTTTCGATTGTGACGAGGCTGCAACAATGTTATCCAAGGATCGACGACGGGATCGCGCTGTCTGCCGTCCGCTTCCCCCTTGAGGCGGCAGACGGAGAGCGTACCCCCTAGCGCCATGTCGGTCTCGTCGTCGCCCTTGCCAACCCCTCTGAAGCCGGCAGCCCCCCGCCCCACGAGTGACGCGGCCGACCGGCCGCGACGTAGTAGCTCGCAGACGCCGGCTCCTTCAGGAAGGTGCGGGCGCGCACCTCCATGAGTTCGTCCGCCCTGGTTTCCCGCTCGGCCCGGTACCTGAGCTCGAGAAGGGAGTGGACCAACCAAGTCTCGATCGTCCGCCCAGCTTCATTGGGGTCGTGGAATAGGTTCCAGGCGTAGGCCCCATCGCGCATGCGCTCGCGGCCGATCTCATGCATGAGCGCCAGAAATTCCGGAGCGTCGCGCGGGTCGGTGCGGTACTCGATCAGGACCAGAATAGGGCCGACGTCGTCGTTCAGCCTCTCGACGAAGGCGGGCGCTCGCCAGTGCATCGAGGGCGCGAGGTCGAGGGCGGCCCCGGTCTCGAGCTTCCAGCCGTAGGTCAGCGCCAGCCCGAGCGCCGTCCCCACGGCCGCGGCGTTGAGCGCAAAGGCAATCCCGGCGTGGCTAGCGACTGCGCCCCAGAGCGCGCTGCCGACCGTCATCGCGCCGAAATAGGCGGTCAGGAAGATCGCCAGCCCCCTCCCCCGCACCCAGTCCGGCAAGGCGACCTGGGCCGAGACGAACATCGTCGTCATCGCGACAATCCAGGACGCGCCGGCGATGAAGCTGGCGATCATCGCGATTTCCGGCCGCCGCGCAGCCGCAAACAGCGCCAGCGCCAGCGCCGTTCCGACGGCGGCGGCCGCCGCGGACAGGTCCGGCCCAAGCCGGGCCTTGAGTGCGTCCATTCCCAGCGAGCCGACGATGGAACCCGCGCCGACAACGCCCATCAGGAGGCCGTAAAGCTCGGCGCCGTCATGCAGCCGGTCGCGGGCGATCAGCGGCATTAGCGCCCAATAGGCGCTGGCGAAGGGAAAGAAGGCGATCGCGCGGATCAGCGTCGCGTCGAGGTCGCGATTGTTGCGCGCGTAGCGGAGCCCGGCCGCCACGACCGCCCGCAGCCGCTCGGCCGGCAGCGTCTCCGGCGCCCTCCGCGGCGCCCGCCACCACCACAGCGCCCCCAGGACGAACACGTTAGTCGCGACATAAGCCCATAACGGCAGCTTGAGGCTGACGGCGCTGATCGCCACGCCGCCCAGCGCCGGACCCACGGCGCGGCTGACGTTGTAGGCGGCGTTGCTGACGGCAATGGCGTTGTCGAGTTCGGACTTCGGCACGAGCATCGGCGTGATGATTTGCCACGCCGGCGCCGCGAGCGCCCCGGCCGCCCCGAGCAGGAACGAAGTGGCAAGCAGCGTCGGCGACGACGCCCAGCCGAGGGCGACGATCCCGGCGAAGACGACGCCCACGGCGACGACGCCGACCTGCGCCGCGATCAGGAGACGCCGCGGATCGACGACGTCGGCGAGCGCTCCGGCTGGAATGGTCAAGATGAACATCGGCGCCATCGTCGCGACCTGGACTGCGGAAACCATCAACGGATCGGGATTAAGGCTTGTCATCAGCCAGCTCATCGCCGTGTCGAACATCGCGATGCCGACGCTCGAGACCGAACTCGCGACCAGAATGACGGTGAAGGCGGCGTGGCCGAACACGCCCCAGCGCGAGGGGCTAGGCGAGGCGTCGTTCGGCGAAGAGGCAGGCGGGGAGCTCAAGCGGCAACCGCGAAGATGGGATGACCGCCGCCATCCGTGCGCCCATCGCGAGCCGATGGCAATGCCGCGCAATTCGCCGAACGACACGAGCCTCAAATGCAGCTAAGCTACAGGGGTCCGGCCGCCCAACGAGACGAACCATGTTCCGCGTCGCGCGTCCCCGTCGCCTCCTTAGCCCGCGGGTGTCGCGCCTCAGCGGTCCGATCCCGATTCGCGGGCCGTTCGCGGTCGCGACGCTCGCGCTGCTCGGGGCGGTTGCAATCATCGCGCCGGCCAACGCGCAGAGCATGATCCATATTGGGCCGTTCAGCTTTCCCAATCCCTTCGCCAGGCCGCCCGCTCCGAGCGAAGGGGTCTGGCGCAGCGAGGACAGGCCCTCTCATCGCCACAGCGCATCGGAAAAGCGGCAGCTCTTAGGGGGCTCCATGTCTGTGTGCGTGCGGACCTGCGACGGCAGTTTCTTTCCGTTGCCCTATTCGGGCGCGAGCGGTGCGACTCTGGGGGAGGTGTGCCAGGCCCTCTGTCCCAACGCCGCGGTCGAACTCTATACGATGCCTTTCGGCGGCACGATCGACGAGGCGGCGTCATTGACCGGCGAGCGCTACGCGGCGCTGCCGAACGCGTTCAAGTTCCAGCAGACCTATGATCCGGCATGCTCCTGCCGGCGACCGGGCCAGAGCTGGGCGGAAGCGCTCGCCGCGGCGGAGAGGCGCTTTGGCCACCACACCCACGACATCCTCGTGACCGTGGAGGCGTCCGCTGAAATGTCGCGCCCGAAGCTTGGCCCCGCCGCCCAGGCGACCGCCCGGAACGCCGTCCTGCCGCCCGGCGATGCGGCGCCGGGCGCCGCGGCCTCGCTCGACCCCGGGCTCGACGTCGAGGGCGTCGACACGCGGCTCAAGGCGGCGACGGCCGCGGTCAGCCGCGAGACGTCGGGCATCCAGGAGGACGAGGCGAATGTGGGCGCCCACTTCGGCCTGAAGGCCGGTCGGGTCGTCGAGGAACGCATGCCCGATGGCGGAACGCGCCGGGTGCGCATCCTCGCGCCGTCGTTTTGAGAACGACCGGAAAAACTCTCAACCAGCGGCGTCCTCCTCACCGGGCGACGCAAGGCTCTCCCTCGCTTTCCAGCACCGGAAGCAGCGCCCTGAACATCGCCAGCGCCACCTGGCGATGGCCGCGCTCGGTGAAATGCACGATGTCGAGGTAGGCGTCGTCGTCCCAATCGCCGTCGACGCCGGCGATCGCCTCGACGACCGGCGCGTCGTCCTCGCGTCCGATGAGCCGGACCATCCGGTTGTGCGCGGCATTGGCGGCGATGATGTCGTCGATCGGCTTGAACACCGCGCCGTAGAAGTCCTTCACCTCGCGCGGCGAGTCCCTGTTGACCGCGAGGCTCGAGGTCGCCAGCGCGACGGCCGCGCCGTTCTGTCGTGCGAGCGCGATGAGCTTGCGATAATCCACGGCATAGCGGCTCGCGAGAAGCTGGGCGTCGGTCAGCGGAGGCGGAGCGGCTTGCCGAGCGACGTCACGGGTCCGCCAGGCGTGAAGCGAGCGCTCGATCGTCAGCACCGCCCGGCCGAGGAGGGCCGAGGCGCGCGGCCGCACGCCAGGCTCGCTCGGCTCCGCCTCCTGCCGCAGGCCGAGCGCGAGCAGGCCATTCATGCCGTGGGTCGAGAGGATGAGATCGGGCTTCAGCGCGCGGATGTCGCGGCGCATCAACTCGAGATTGTCCTCGAGCGTATAGGCCTCCGTTCCGCCGTTGATCACCTCGATCGGCCGGCTGCAGGACGCCCGGGTTGCGAACAAGTGCTGCAGAAGCTCCGGCCAGGGCTTCTCGCCCTCATGCGAGGTCGGCCCGAACGTCTGCGAACTCGCCGAGCGCGACGATGCGGAAGCGGTCGCCCTTGGGCGCGGCGATTTCCGGCCCGCGGAAGCCCGCGGAATTGATGTGGATGGTCGCATCGAACATCCGGCCGGTTGCGCCGGGAATCATGACGAACGGGAGCTTCTTCTGCGGGTCGGGTTTCTCGATCTCGCCCCGAATGCCGTCGTCCCGGATCCATTCGTTGAGGTAGTAGAACCACCACATCGCGAAGGCGGCCGGGTTCTCGCGCGCGGCGCGATAGGAATAGGTCGGGTTGGCGAGCGATCCGGCGATCGGCACGCCGGTCGAGGACCGATAGACGGCGTCCGCCACAGGCAACGCGAGCGTGAAGAGGACGAACGCGCGCGCAACCACGCCGAGCGAAGCGGCGAACCGGCCGGCGCGCTCGGCGAGCGCGACCGCAAATCCGGCGGTCGCGACCAGCGCCGGATAGAACGTCCAGGGCGCATTCGCCATGAAGGCGTCGCGCGCGAGCGCGGCGGCGCCGACAAAGACCAGGGCGAGAGCTGCTGTCTGAAGCCGCCCGCGCGGCGGCGCCGGCGGGCCGGCCTCGGCGGCCGCGACCCCGCGGGGCTTGCGGCGATAGTCCGGCCGCGCGGCCAGGATCGGCCGCTCGAAGCCACGCCAAAAGACGGTCGAGAAGACACAGATCGCCGCGATATAGAGCGCGAGCTGCAAGGCGAGCGGCCACGCGCCGATCAGCGGCTTCAGCGCCATCACGATGACGATGTGGAAGAGATAGGCCGAGTAGGAGATACGGCCGAGATAGAAGCTCAGCGCCGCGATCCGGGGACCCCTGAACAGGCCGTCAGCCTCTCGGAAGGCGGCGACCGCGGCGACGCCGAACAGGGCGGAGGCGTAGGGGAAGGCCTGCTGGGCGAGGCGCACGCCTTCGAGCGCGAGCGTCGCGACCCGGAATTCGAGGGCGGCGGCGGCGGCGAAAACCGCGACGAGCGCCACAAGCCTCCGCGTATCCGGCGCGGTCTTCAGCGCCAGCAACGGCCGACGCTCGAGCGCCAGATAGAGCAGGAAACCCCAGACGATCGAGTCGATGCGAAAGAGCGTCACCCTGCGGACGTTCAGGTCCCAATCGGCCGGCGCGGCGAATGCCCTCAGCGCTACGACGACGACAACGAACAGGATCGCGAAGGCGACATCGACCCGCCGGTCACTACGGCCGAGCGCGCGGCCCGCAAGGAACAGGAGCGGCGCGAACAGGAGGTAGAACCACTCCTCGACCGCGAGGCTCCAGGCGACCGGATAGAAATCGACAGCGTTGGCCGAGCGGAACAGGTTCTCGACATAGACAAGATAGCGCAGCGCATCCGCGGTGAAGAGGTTGCCGGTCATCAGCGCCACGACGACAAGCGCGGCGACATAGGGTGGAATCGTGCGCATCCATCGGCGGGCGAGGAACACGCCGAGGTTGCGCCACGGCCGGCCGACCACCCAGTCGACGATCTGCGGCGCGAGCACGAAGCCGCTGAGGACGAAGAACACTTCGACGGAGGCGACGGCGACCGCCTCCGTCACCGGGCTGAACGGCGCATTGGCCGTCAGGTAGTGCGGAACCGCGACCGCAAACGCCGCGGAGCCGCGTAGGAAATCCAGCGAGGCGCTACGCTTCATTGCGGAGGGGCGTACACGAAAGGCGCATTGGCCGTCTGTCCGGCGAGCGCGAACAGCACGACGAGCAGCGCAAGGGCAATCAGCGCCGGCCCCGACCAGGAGCACGCCGCTTGCTTATGAAAGAATGCCCGCAAGATCACCGCGCGCGACGCCTCTTGCGGGCCCCGCGCCCGCGCAGTCGCGCCTTATACGCGCGGAGCTTCAGGCCGCAAACTCGCTCAGGCGGCGATAAAGGCTCCTGATCGAACCGTCGTTCGAGGATTGCGCCCACTCGTGCGCGGCGCGCC
The DNA here is from genome assembly GCA_963770035.1 of uncultured Alphaproteobacteria bacterium. Taxonomy (GTDB): domain Bacteria; phylum Pseudomonadota; class Alphaproteobacteria; order Rhizobiales; family Beijerinckiaceae; genus Roseiarcus. Next base: position 76,014 of record CAVYON010000024.1, read on the forward strand.
ATCCAATCCGGCGCCCCGGCCTCGCGCCGGGAACGGTGCCGGCCTCGACCCGGCAACCGCGCGACAGTGCGCCGGAGGCGTAGGCCTTCGCTTCCTCTTCGCCGGCGCACTCGGTCAGGCGCCAGTCGACCTCGGCGCCGACCTTACGTGTCGTCGAAACAAACCATGAGGTCATGACCATTCCTCGGCGCCGTCACAGCTCGCGCGGAATCAAATACCTGCCGCGTGGCGTAAACAAGGCCCTCCACTATAGGCGCTGATCTCATTGAGGAATCCTTGCTCCGCCCGCAGCAGCCTTGCAGCGGAACACCAGGCGCATCGGCGAATCAATGCCGGGCGGCGCGGATCAATCAGTTGCCTGGCGCGGCCGGGGGCTGGGGCGGCGGCCCGTCGACTGGCGCTTCGGCCATGACCGGTATCCCCAGCGGCCGCAGAAACTGCAGCGTCCGCACCACCGTGCTGGAGATGAAGGACTGCACTGGCGGCCCCTTGGCGCTTTCATTGACCATGGCCGCCGCCAGCTCGCGGTCCTTTGCGCTCGCCGCGGCGAAATCGCGCCGATAGAGATCGCGGACCCAGTCGTCCCGCGGGCTTTCGGCCCCGGTGTTGGCGATGGTTAGCCACATGAGCCCCCTGGCCCGCTGCGGCTCGACGCCGTCGCCGGCGAACAAAAGATGTCCAAGCAGCGCCTCCGACGGGCGGTGCCCTTTGTGCGAGGCCAGCATCAGCCAGCGCGCCGCGACGAGCTTGTCCTGGGCGAGCCCGCCGGCGCCAACAATATACATATGAGCTAAGTTGTACTGCGCGTCCGGATCGCCGAACGTGGCCGCAGCGTACTGGAACAGTTCGCGCGCCCGTTCCGGGTCGGGGCGGACGTCGCTGTTCGGAATGCCCGTGAGACTGTAGACGCCGACCGCGACAAAGGCGCTCGACACCGCGCCGCGATTGCGCGGGTCGAGAGCGTCCTCGTCGTAGTCCTGAACGAGCTGGTTGAAGTAATGATAGGCCTTCACGTCGTCGCGACTGACGCCGACGCCGTCGGCGTACATCTCGCCGAGTTTCCAGCGGGCGACCGGCTGGCCGCTGTCGGCGGCGTAGGTGAGCGCGTCGACGCAAGAGGCGGCGTTGCCGGCGTTGAGGTCGTCGAGCCCCGCCCGAAGCGCCTGCTCGGCGCTGGCGTAGTTCTTGGGAGAGATCTTCGCCGGAGGAGCGGTGGTCGAGCCGTCGAAGGCGAAGGCGGGCCCGACCAACGCCCCCAACAGAAACGCCGCCAGAAGCGCGCTGTCGCGCCGCCTCCTGTCGGCTCCGTTCCCCGCCACGACCCACGCGTCCACGCGCATATTCCGATCCGCAAAAGCAGCCACGCCGAGACCTCGGACGAGGTCGCAAGGAACGCGTGACAACCGCAATTTAGTTGACAAACGCTGCAGAGTTTTTTATGGCGCAATCGCGGCGCGCGCCGGTCGGAATCCGGTCGGCCGAGAGATGCATCCAGGCTGTTGCGCGGAAGCCACATTTTGCCCGCCGCCGCGGCGGTTAGACGCCCTCCAAACGCTCGCGCGCGTGGGTCAGTTTGACGAGCCGCTCCTCAAATGTCTCGCGCCGCTCCTCATGCTCGGCGACAACCTCGTCGGGCGCCCGCTGAAGGAAATCCTCATTGCCGAGTTTCGCTGCGACCTTGGCGATCTCGAGCTTGACCTTGTCGATCTCCCGGTCGAGCCGCGCCCTTTCCGCCTGAAGATCGACGACCCCGGCGAGCGGCAACGCGGCGACCTCGCCGCGCACGACCAGCAGCAGAGACCCTGGCGGCGCCGCGTCGGCGGTCTCGACCGCCTCGACCCGCGCGAGCCGCTTGACGCTCTCGCTCCAGGCGGCCGCGCTTCTTGCGGCGCCCGCGCTGGGCGAGACGAGGATCAGCGACATCGGCGTCGAGGGCGGCACGCCCATCTCCGATTTCACCGAACGGATCTCGCCGATCAGGTCGACGATCCAGCCGATCTCGGCCTCGACCGCCTCGTCGACCGCCAGTCCCTCCTTGGGCCATGGGCCAAGCGCCAGCGGGCCCAGGCGCTGCGGCCCCGCTTGGCCCTTGATCGCCCATAATTCCTCGGTGAGGAACGGCATGAAGGGGTGCAGGAGCCCGTAGATCGTGTCGAGCACTTGTGCGATGGTCGCCTGCGTCTCCGCCCGCACCGCGGCGTCCGCTTCGCCCTGGAGCACGGGCTTGGCGAGCTCCAGGTGCCAGTCGCAGAACACGCTCCAGACGAAGCGATAGACGGCGTGCGCCGCGTCGTTGAACCGGTAGGACTCGATCGCCCCCGCGGTCTCGGCCGCCGCTTTCGCCGCCTCGCCGAGAATCCAGCGGTTGAGCGGCTCGCGGACCGCAGCCGGATCGAAGCCGGCGACCCGGGCGCAGCCGTTCATCTCGGCGAAACGGGACGCGTTCCAGATCTTGGTGGCGAAGTTCCGATAGCCCTCGACACGCGCTGCAGAGAGCTTGATGTCGCGCCCCTGCGCCGCCATGGCGGCAAGGGTGAAGCGGAGGGCGTCGGCGCCGAAGCGATCGATGAGATTGATCGGGTCGATCACGTTGCCCTTCGACTTCGACATCTTGGCGCCCTTCTCGTCGCGCACGAGGGCGTGGATGTAGACGTCGCGGAACGGAATCTCGTTCTGGAAGTGCAGCCCCATCATCATCATCCGGGCGACCCAGAAGAAGATGATGTCGAAGCCGGTGACCAGAACATTGGTCGGGTAGAAGCGCTTCAACTCCGCCGTCTCGTCGGGCCAGCCCAAAGTCGAGAACGGCCAAAGCGCCGAGGAGAACCAGGTGTCGAGCACGTCCTCGTCGCGGGTGAAGGTCGCGGCGAGCTGGTCCGGATCGCGGGCGAGCGCCTGCGCCTCGTCCTCGGTCAGCGCCCCGCGCTCGACCCCGTCGGCGAGCGCCGCCGCGTAGGCCGCGTCCTCGCTCTCCTCGACGTAGCACCCGCCCCAGGGCGAATACCAGGCCGGGATCTGGTGTCCCCACCAGAGCTGACGCGAGACGCACCAGGGCTGAATATTGTCCAGCCAGTCGTAATAAGTCTTCTCCCAACTCCTCGGCACGAACTGGGTGCGGCCCTCCCGCACCGCCTCGAGCGCGGGCGCGGCCAGCGTCTTGGCGTCGACGTACCACTGATCCGTGAGCCACGGCTCAATGACCGCGTTGGAGCGATCGCCGTGCGGGACCATGTGCGCGTGCGGTTCGATCCGCGCCAGAAGGCCGGCGAGCGCCATCATCTCGACGATGCGCTGGCGGGCGACGAAGCGGTCCTCGCCGTCCACCGCCGCGATCAGGCGGGCGTGGTCGTGGTCGCTCTCGACGCCCTCAAAGAAGGCGACGTTGTCCTTGAGAAAGACCCGCGCCTCGGCGTCGAGCACGTTGATCGGCCGGGCACCCTCGGCCTCGTGGCGCTTGCCGACCTCGAAGTCGTTGAAGTCGTGGGCGGGGGTGATCTTGACCGCGCCGGTCCCCTTCTCGGGATCCGAATACTCGTCGGCCACGATCGCGATCAGGCGGCCGACCAGCGGCAGACGGACCCGCCGGCCGACCAGATGACGGTAGCGCTCGTCCTCCGGGTGGACGGCGACTGCGGTGTCACCGAGCATCGTCTCGGGGCGGGTAGTGGCGACCGTGACGCGCTCGTCCGTCTCCTCGCCCTGTTCATCCACCACAGGATACTCGAAATAATAGAGGTGGCCGTTCGGATTCCTCACAAGAACCTTGGCGAGCGCCGCGCCGTTCAACGGCTCGCCGGAGTCGCGCGACCACTTGAACGCGCCCTTGCACTCGACCTGCAAGACTTCGAGGTCAGAGATCGCGGTCTGGAACTTCGGGTCCCAGTTGACGAGGCGCTTGTCCTTATAGACGAGCCCTTCGCGATAGAGTTGGACGAACACCTTGGCGACCGCGCGCGACAGGCCCTCGTCGAGGGTGAACCGTTCGCGGCTCCAGTCGCAGGACGCGCCGAGCCGCTTTAGCTGCTGGACGATCGCGCCGCCCAACTCCGCCTTCCACCGCCAGACCCGCTCGAGAAAGGCTTCGCGGCCCATCGTGCGCCGGTCGAGCTCCTGCGCCTCGGCGAGCTTGCGCTCGACCACCATCTGGGTCGCAATGCCGGCGTGATCCGTGCCCGGCTGCCAAAGCACGTCGAATCCGTTCATCCGCCGGTAGCGGCAGAGAATGTCCTGCAGGGTGTTGTTGAGCGCGTGGCCCATGTGCAGGTTGCCGGTGACGTTCGGCGGTGGAATAACCATGCAGAACGGCTCGGCGCCGGCGCGCTCGGGGCGACCGGCCCTGAACGCTCCCGCGGCTTCCCACAGGGCGGAAACGCGGGCCTCTACCGCGGAAGCGTCAAACGATTTGTCCATCATCGGATACCGGTCCGCGCCGCGCCGGGCGCGTGGTTTTCATGTTGATTCGCAGCGCGTCGAAATGCCGGCGAGCCCGCGCCGACCGCGGCGCGCCGCGGCGGGTTTAAGCCCCACGCCGCGGCGCAAGTCAACAAACGGACGAAATTCCGCCCCGCCGCGAAGACGTCGGGCCGCGCCGGCTTGCCCTCGCCCTGCCGCCTCGCGGCTTCCCTCTCGCCTTGCAACCCCGCCGCGCCCGGTCTCGCGCTTCCTGTTCGGCCGCCTGGTCTTCGCCTGATCCGACTAGATAACGCCTGTTCCTCGCCTGATCCGATCCCGCTAACCCGACTTCACCAACTCGCGCCGATTTTTGCGATTTTCGGGGTATGCGAGCGCGCCAAGTCATTGATTGTATTGGGCCGAGTGTCCGAGAATCGTCTGTAGTGCCGACCAAGGCCCTTGCGCGGCGTTCGGGGCGGCGCGAGTCTCGGGCATGTTTTTGCGCCACAAGATTCGCCGCAAGGACGGCAAGGAGCATCGGGCCTGGTCGGTGGTGGAGAATCGGCGCGTCGAGGGTGGGCGGGTCGTTCAACGGCAGGTGCTCTATCTCGGAGAGATCAACGACAGCCAGCGCGCGGGTTGGAGCCGGGCGATCGAGGCGTTCGACGAAGGCGGACGCTCGACCGAGATCGCGCTTTTCCCCGAGGACCGCGTCGCGCCGGCCCTCGACTGCGACGTGGTTTCGATCCGGTTGAGCGAGATGCGGTTGCGCCGGCCGCGCCAATGGGGCGCGTGCTGGCTGGCGATGGAGCTTTGGGAGCAATTGCGACTGGACGATTTCTGGCGGCCAGCGCTGCCGCCCTCGCGCGAGGGAACGAGCTGGTTGAACATTCTGAAGACGCTGGCGAGCTATCAGCTGATCTCGCCGGGCAGCGAGTGGCGGCTGCATCGGCAATGGTTCGATGAGAGCGCGATGGGCGATCTGCTCGGCGAGGATGCCGCCCTCGCACTGCCCAACACTCTCTATCGTTGCCTGGACAAGCTGGCGGAGCACAAGAAAGCGCTGTTCACGTTTCTGCGCGAGCGCTGGAAGGACCTGTTTCAGGCCGATTTCGAGGTGCTGCTGTATGATCTGACGAGCCCCTATTTCGAATGCGATCCGCCAGAAGAGGGCAAGCGGAAGTTTGGCTACAGCCGCGACAAGCGTTCCGATTGCGTGCAGGTGGTGATCGCGCTGATCGTCACACCGGACGGCTTTCCGTTGGCCTACGAGGTCATGGACGGCAACACCTCGGACAAGACGACGCTGAAGGCGTTTTTAGCCAAGATCGAGGCGCAATACGGCGCCGCCAAACGCACCTGGGTGATGGATCGCGGCGTTCCGACCGAGGAGGTCCTGGCCGAGATGCGGGGCTCGTCGACGCCGATCCATTATCTCGTGGGCACGCCGCGCGGGCGGCTGACCAAGTTGGAAAAGGCGCTCGCGGTCAAGCCGTGGGAAAACGTGCGCGAGAGCGTGCGGGTCAAATTGATCGAAGACGGGGTAGAGACCTACGTGTTCGCCCGGAGCGAAGCCCGGCGCGAGAAGGAACAGGCGATGCGCCGTCGCCGCCTACGCAAGCTGATCAAGCGTCTCCGCGAACTCCAGGCGCAAGACCTGACGCGCGACGAGCTATTGCTCAAACTCGGCGCGGCCAAGAAAGAAGCCGGCAAGGCCTATGGCCTGATGACGATCCACACGCCGACGAAGGACCAGCCGGTCACGCCGCAAACCTTCCATTTCGCGATCAATCGCAAGAAGCTTCGGGCGGCGCGGCGCCGCGAGGGCGGCTATCTCCTGCGCACCAACATCAACGGCGACGATCCCGGCCATCTCTGGCGGCTCTATCTGCAACTGGTCGAAATCGAGCAGGCCTTCAAGGAACTGAAGAACGACCTCTCGGTCCGCCCCATCCATCACCAACTCGAAACCCGCATCGAAGCCCATATTTTCGTGGCGTTTCTGGCTTACTGCCTGATGGTCACGCTCAAACAACGGTTGAAGGCGCTGGCGCCGGGACTGACGCCCAAAGCCGTGCTCGAAAAGCTCGCCGCGATCCAGATGATCGACGTCGAACTACCCACGACCGACGGCCGAACCGTCCTCCTGTCCCGCCATACCGAGCCGGAGACCGATCACCTGCTTCTGCTGCAACGCCTCAAACTCGAGCTCCCCGCGCAGCCGCCGCCGAAAATCGCCGCCGCGACCGACGCCAAAGCCGCCTGAACTCTCACCCCCTGTAGTGCCGACCTTTGGACTCGCCCCTCAGCGATTCCAATGTGTTCGCCTCGCCGCATACCCCCAGTTGGTGAAGTCGGGCTAAGTCGCGTGTTCCATCGCCTGCACGACCCCGAAACCGGCGGGTTGTGGGACAGCAATGCCTTGAAATTGCATAACTTTTAGAACCTGAGCGGGCTGATCGGGGCGCCAAGCGCCTGGTGGCAGGCGAAACCGGATCGTCGCCGGCGGCGGACGGGGTTGGCCCGCACGATTCGATTGGAACTCGGCAGGCTCTAGCGGGCCGCGCGGACGACCCGTTCGATCTCGGCCTGCACCAGCCGCTCGACGATCGCCGGCAGGTTTTCGTCGAGCCACGCCTTGAGCATCGGGCGCAACATTTCCCGCGCCACGCCTTCGGCGACTTCGGTTGTGCGGGCGGCCAGATTGGCCGAGAGCGCCTCGAAGGCTGAGGCAACGGCCTGGTCGGTTTCCGGCGACAAGAGCGGCGCGTCGTCCTCGGCAGGACCTTCGGCCGGCGGCTCGGACGCTCTCTCCGCCTCCGGTTCGGGTTGGCGCCAGACGACCTTTGGCGCGCCCGTCTCGGCTTGCGGCTCGGTCCGCCGCGGGGGCGCGGCCTCGGCTTTTGAATAGACGACCGCGGGTCTCTCCGGCACGCTTTTGCTCTCGGGAAATTTGCTCGGCTCCCGCTCCTCGGCGATGATCGTCCGGATGGAGGCGAGAATCTCCTCCATCGACGGCTCGTGCGCCCGCTGCGCCCGACGCACCGCCTCGTGTTCGCGATCGCCCAGACTCGCGTTCAGCGCGCTCATGCCCAACGCTTCAGCCACTGTGCCGCCCTCGATCGATCGCCGCCCATCCGCCTCGCCCGCCGACCGCGGCGCGCGCCTGATTCGCGATCTCCGGACAAGGTTAATCGCCCACCGCCGGCGCCGGCAAGCCCGTCGAGTCTAACGGGCCTGCCGTCCACGCCTATTTCCCGTCAGGCGTCCGCAGCCCGATCCACTTGTTCTTGACCTGGTTGAAGTGGACGCTCGGGTCGTATTCGGCGACCGCGAGGCCGAGGGTCGGCACGTTGAGCCGGCCGATCGCCGAGAGCAGCGCGTAGGAAAAGACGACTTGGTCGTGTTCCGCGCGCACCAGTTGTGTGCGGGAGGAGAGAAGCGCCTGCTGGGCATTGAGCACATCGAGTGTGGTGCGCTGGCCGACCTTGGCTTCTTCGCGGACGCCGGCGAGCGCCACTTCGTTGGCGGAGACGGACGCGCGCGCCGCCTTCACCACGCCGATCGCGGCCTGGTTGCGGCCCCAGGAGGCAACGACGTTCTGACGGATCTGGTCCCGGGTCGAGCTGGCCTTCAGCTCCTGGACGCTGAGACCTTCCTTCGACTGGCGGACACCCGCATATTCAGCGCCGCCCTGGTAAATCGGGATCGTGAGTTGCCCCGTGACCTGCGCATTGAACAGTCGCTGGCCGGGCGTGGCGCTAACGTCGAACGCCTGCTGAACCTGCGCGGACACGCTGGCTTTCGGGTAGAGCTCGCCTTCCGCGATCTTGATGCTGAGCAGCGCGGCGTCGACGCCATGCTCCTGAGCGACAATCGCCGGGTGCTCGACCTGCGAAATCGTGACCGCCTCCGGCAAAGTTCTCGGCAAAGGCCTCACCAGCGGCCTGACCGGCGCCAGAGTCTTGGGTTCGTTGCCAATCACCTGACGGTAGGTCGCGACCGAGGCTTCGAGCACCGCCTGGTCGGACAGCAGTTGCGCGTTGGCGCTGGCGAGGCTCGCCTCGGCCTGGGCGACGTCGGTGCGGGTCACTTCGCCGACCGTGAACCGGTCCCGCGTCTCGCGCAGCTGTTCCTTCAGCACATCGACGTTGTTGCGGTCGAGATCGACGATGGCCGCGTTCTGCAGCACATCCATGTAGGCCTGGACGCCCGACAGAAGCGTTGTCTGCTCGGTGTTACGTAAAGTCTCGCGAGCGGCCAGGACCTGCGATTCGGCCGTCCGAATCCTGTTGATCGTCTGATAACCGTCGAATATTGTTTCACTGGCCTCGACGCCATAGCTGCGCGGCAATGCGCCGGCAGCGAAGTTGAAGCTCTGCCCAGGAAAGATAAAGTTGCCGTTGGCGTGCTGCACGCCGGCGTTGCCAACGGCGGAGACCTTCGGCAGGTAGCCTGCGTTCGCGGTGGGGACGTTTTCATCGGTCTGGCGAACTGTGGCGCGCTGGCTGTTGATGTCGGGATTGACCAGATAGGCCTTGACCAGGGCGCCGTTCATGGTTTCGGCTCCGGCGGTCCCGCCGCCGATCGCCAGGGCGACGGTCGCCAGAAGCACGAGCCGGAGGACGCCGCTCGGCGCCCGGTCGCGCAAGGGGGACGGTCGTGTCTCGCTAACGCTCATCCCTCGATCCACCTCCGCCTCACCCTCCGCGGCCGGAGAAAGGCTCTCCCGCCGGGACTCGATCGTCCGCCAGCCCGGCGGAAAGGACACAGAGAGCGCTTAAGCCCTGCTGCACCGCTACCGATGTCGGCGGGCATCATAGTCGGGCGCGGCCCCAATGCCACCCCAACGTCGCCATAGGAATGGCGGCGCGCCATTTTTTGCCGACCCGTCGCAAAGATGCGACACTTTGGGACGGCCGTCGCCAGACCAATCCGCTCGCCGGACGGGCGAAGTTAGAACACAAACCCTGGCGCGGGCTGAAATTCGTCGAGCGGGTCGGCCGTCGCCTCGCACACCGCGCGGCGACTCACCGCCCCTCCGCGGAGCTCGTAGAGAGCGATCTGGGGCGACCCCATGATGGCGTCGACCCCGACCAGGCGTCCGCCGTCGGCGAGTTGGCCGATCAGCGCGTCCGGCCGGACGCGGTAGGCGCCCTCGACGACGATGACGTCGAACGGAGCCAAAGACGCCGCACCCGCCGCGAGCGGACCCTCCATCACGGTCACCCCGTCCCGTCCCGCGAGAAGCTGACGCGCCGCCGCCGCGGCGCCGGGGTCGGACTCGAGCGCCACGACCTTGGCCCCCATGAAATTGAGGAGAGCCGAGCCGTATCCCGAACCGGCCGCGACGTCGAGCGCCCGATCCCCAGCCTTGATCGCCGCCGCTTGCAGCATCCGCCCCAGCGTCAAGGGACGCAGGAGCCGCCGGGTCCGGGCGCCCAGCGCCGCCGTCTGGCGATCGAGATAGGCGAGCGCCGCGCAATCGGCGGCCACGAACCGTTCGCGCGGCGTCTCGAGAAAGGCCGCCAACACCTCTTGGTCAACCACGTCGCCCGTGCGCAACTGGCTGTTGACCATTTGCAGCCGCAGCTCAAAGTTTGAGTCGGCCGGAGTGGTCGTCGCCATCGGATTTCGCCCCCGCGCTGCGGACGAAAGCCCGCGTTATCCTGACCAATTCATTGGAGGCCTCGCCCGGAATCGAACCGGGGTGCAAGGATTTGCAGTCCTCTGCGTAGCCACTCCGCCACGAGGCCGGCGACCGACGTGTGTTGTCGGTCGCGACCGGCGGGCTATAGCAAGGATTGGATCGTCGCCGCAAGGCGGTTTCGCCGCCCTCACGCCCAGGGCGAGTGCCGCAACAATGGAAGGCTGAGGAAATAGGCGGCCGTGGCCAAGAGGCCAGCGGTCCCCCACCACGGCGGCGCCAGATCGTCGACGATCGCCAGCGTGGCGAAGGCGAACCAGGCGACGGCGATGGCGATCGTCAGCCTGCGCAGCCGGACGACGCGCAAGGGATGGACGAAGGCGATGGGCGCAAACATCAGCCCGGCGGCGCCGAGCAGGACCGCCGCGCTCACGATCCACGGCGGACGCAGGACGAAGAGATAGAGCACCAGGATGTTCCAGGTCGCTGGGAAGCCGCGGAACCACAGGTCGTCGGTCTTCATCCGCGTATCCGCGAAATAGAGCGCCGAAGCGATCGTCACCACGAGGCCGATCCAGAACGACGCCGACGTCGGCATGAGGTCCGACCGCCACAGCGCCACGACCGGCACCAGCACGTAGGTGAGAAAGTCGATCACCAGGTCGAGCACGGCGCCGTCGATGGTCGCAGCCGTCTCCTCCACCTTGGCGGCGCGCGCCAGCGTGCCGTCGATCCCGTCGATGAAAAGCGCAAGACCCAGCCACGCAAAGCACACGTCGAAACGCCGCTCGATCGCCGCATAGAGCGCAAGCACAGCGACCGCGCCGCCGGAGGCGGTGAACAGATGGACGGAAAAGCCCGCCGCCCTGGCGACCCGAACGGGTTGCTTTGCGCTCGACGCACCGCTTGTTCGCCCCTGCCCTGCCAAAAAAGCGCTCCGTCGTGCGACAAAAGAGCTCCCGCCGCGCGAGGCCGGCTTGACCGCTCCGGCTCCGCCTTAGCAAAGTCCAGCGGCGCCGTCTCCCCGGCCCGACGACCACCCCATGAGGCTTCGCCCATGCCCGGGCCCCAGTCCCTGCCCAACTCCCAGTCCCTGCCCAAGTCCTTGTCCGAGTCATGGCGCGCGATGCGCCCCGAAACCGATCTCCCCGAGCGCACCTGCGACGTTTTCGTCGCCGGCGCTGGGCTCGCCGGCCTCGCCGCCGCCATCGCGTTCGCCAGGGCCGGCTTCGACGTCGTCGCCTGCGGCGGCGACGAGCGGCACGCGCGCGGCCGCACGGTGGCGATGCTCGATCGCTCGATCGCCTATCTCGAGTCGCTTGGGGTGTGGCCGGCCGTCGAACCCAAGGCGGCCCCGATGCGGGCGCTGCGCCTGATCGACGACACCGGCGGGCTGTTCCCGTCCCGGCCGGTCGAGTTCCTGTGTTCGGAGATCGACCTCGAGACGTTCGGCTGGAACGTCGAGAACGACCTCATGGCCGACGCGCTCGTGGCGTGCGCCACTGCGACGGGCGGCCTCGAGCGGAGGCCCCAATCCGTCGCGACTTACGATTTTTCCGGCGAACGGGCGGTCGTCCGGCTCGACGACGGACGCACGGTCGCCGCCGCGCTCGTCATCGGCGCCGACGGACGCGCGTCGCCGGCGCGACGCGCCGCCGGGCTCGCCGTCCACGCCCACCGCTATCCGCAGAGCGCGCTGACCGTGTTCCTGTCGCACCGGCTCCCCCATTGCGACGTTTCGACCGAGTTCCATACCCGCGAGGGCCCGTTCACCCTCGTGCCGCTGCCGCCGCGCGCTTCCGCTCCCAACCGGTCGAGCCTCGTCTGGGTGATGTCGAACGCGCAGGCGAGCCGTCGCGAGGCGCTCGACGATTCGGCGCTCGCGCGCGAAATCGAGCGGCAGGCCCGCTCGATGCTCGGGGCGATGCGGATTGAAGGCCCGCGCGGCGTATTCCCGATGGTCCGGCAGCTCGTGCCAAAGCTGACCGCGCCGCGGCTCGCGCTCGTGGGCGACGCCGCACACGCTTTTCCGCCGATTGGCGCCCAGGGGCTGAACCTCGGCCTGCGCGACGTCGAGGCGATCGTCGAAGCGGCGGTCGCGGCGCGCGCGGAGGGAGGAGACATCGGCGGGGACGTGGCGCTCAAATCCTATCAGAGCGCCCGCCGGGCGGACATCTTGGCCCGCACCGGCGTGGTCGACGGGCTCAACCGAGCGCTTCTTACCCGCTTCGCCCCGCTCGACTTCGTCCGGGGCGCGGGTCTCGCGGCCCTCGGCGCCGTCGCGCCGCTACGGCGCCTTGTCATGCGCGAGGGGATCGCGCCCCGTTTCGGCCGACCCTGACGGCGTCCGTCACGATGTGTCAATAACTAAGACGACGCCCGGAACGAGCGCGGCGGTGTTCTACGGCGTGCACGGCTATGCGATCTGTTGCGGCCTGACGCGCTTCTCCCAGCGAGGCCCGCAGACGCCGGAGATCGCCCAACACAGCAGGCCGTGAAACCGCATGACAATCGGAAGCATGAGGATAGGTCGGCGCCTCGCGGCGCCGACCCCGGGAACGCGCCCCGAAACTCAGAGCAGACCGTTCTTCTTGAGAATTTCTTCGGCATTGTCCCTGTCGATCAGCATGGTCGGCAGGGTGATGACCGGCGGGATCTTCTCGCCGTTCAGAAGCTTGACCGCCTGCCGGAGCCCCTCAGCCCCGGGTGTGGCGTAGAGGAACGTCGCCGTCAGCTGGCCCTTGTGGACCCAGGTCACGCCCTCGTCGGGAAGCCCGTCGATGCCGAGGATGAACTTGATGTCCTTGTCCCGCCCCGCGTCCTTGGCGGCGAGATAGGCCCCGTAAGCCATCGGGTCGTTGTGGCCGTAGACGAGGTCGATCTTCTCGTTGTTGCGCAGCGCAGTGGTCATGATGTTGTAAGCCTGATCCTGCTTCCAGTCGCCGGACTGGTTGTTGAGCAGGTACTTGATCCCGGGCTCCTTGTCGGTGAACGCATGGAAGCCGTCGTGGCGATCGTGCGCCGGCGCTGTGCCCATGCCGCCCCAGATCTCGACGACATTGCCTTGGGCTTTGCCGGCGCCGCCGAGCAGCTTCACCGCATATTCGCCGGCGGCCTTGCCGATCAGCACGTTATCGCCGCCGATGAATTGGGTGATCCGCTTGGTGTCGACGTTGCGGTCGAGCACGATCACCGGGATCTTGGCGTCGATCGCCTTCTCGACGACACCCGTGAGGCCCGCCGACTCCTTCGGCGAAACCAGCAGCACGTCAACCTGCTGGACGATCAGGTTTTCGCAATCTGCGACCTGCTTATCCGTCTTGTCCTGTCCGTCGGTGACGATGAGCTCCACTTCGGGATGATTCTTGGCCTCCGCTTGGATGTCCTTGTTAAACTGCACCCGCCACGGTTCGAGCGTCGTGCATTGGCTGAAGCCGACCTTCCACTTCGCCGCCGCCTTCGCGGGCGTCCAGCCGGCCGGCAAATAGACCGTCATTGCGGCTCCGGCCACGGTTGCGGAAAGCCTCAGGAAATCACGTCTTTTCATGGATATCCTCCCTTACGGTTGCCGCCTTGGCGGCGTCCGGCGGCCGAACAGCCTCGACCGATCCGGTCCGCGTTGGCGCGGGCGCGGCGGGACCGCCCCGCAACCGAGCCAACAGCTGACCCAGATTCTGTTCCTGCACGAGCACCGTGCCGACGATGATGATCCCTTTCATCAAGAGCTGGACGTTCGAATCGATGTTCTGCAGCTGAAGAATGTCGGAGAGGAGCCCGAAAATGAGAACGCCGACGAACGTCCCGGCGAGTCCGCCGCGCCCTCCCATCAGGCTCGTCCCGCCGATGACGACCGCGGCGATTGCGTCGAGCTCGAGGCCCGAGCCTGCGTCCGGCTTTCCCTGTCTGTACTGTGCGACGAAAAGAACGCCCGCGATTCCGGCGAGCAGGCCCGAAATGACGTAGGCCGCGAACTGGACTTGCGCGACCTTGATGCCGGAAAGCTTCGCCGCCTCCACGTTGCCGCCGATCGCATAGACGTAGCGGCCGAAAGCCGTGAAGCGCAGGATTGCCCCAAACCCGATGATCGCGGCGAGAAAGAAGAGGCTCGGCATCGGGAGGAGGCCCCACACCATCGAGCGGAGGATCTCGAAATTCTCGGTGGCGTTCGTTCCCGTGTAGACGGCGATGACCGCGTTGTTCTGGCCGGCCGTAAGCCGGCCGATGCCGAGAGCGCTGACCATCATCGCCAGCGTCGCGATGAAGGGCTGAAGCCTTCCCTTGACGATCAGGGCCCCGTTGATCGCGCCGAGCGCCAGCGAAAAGCACGGCGTTACCAGGAGAACCGCCAGGACCCCGAATTTGGTCGGAACTTGCGAGGCGGCGAACGCGGCCACGCCGGCGCCCGCCGCTAGACCCAGAAGCGCGGGTATCAGATAGCCCCGCCAGGGACCCAGCGCGATCTCCCGCCGCCGCCCGGCGTCGATGTCGCGGCCCCGCTCCAGTCCGTTGAACACGAACCGGGCGAGAAAGCCCGCGGCCAATGCGACCGCAATCGTGGCCGCGGGCACGCCCATGACCGCCGCAGGGGTCCAGCCCTGCAGGGTCAGAAGCATCGCGCAGACGATCGTCGCGCAGCCCATCACCGAGCCGACCGAGAGATCGATGCCCCCGAGTAGGATGACAATGGTCATGCCGGTCGCGACGAGGCCGGTGATCGAGACCTGCCGCAGCACATCGGTCAGATTGCCGTAGGAGAGGAAGATGTTCTTGCCCGAGGACGTGTGCGGCGAGGCCACGGCGCCGATCAGGCAGATTATCGCCAGCCCCCAATAGAGCTTCGTGCGCGAGAAGATACGAAGCGGGTTCATCCGGCCTGCCCCGCCCCACGGTGGTCTAGGCCTGGCGCCGCCAGGCGCATGACCGCTTCCTGGGTCGCTTCGCGGCGCGAGAGCAAGCCGGTCTGGCGTCCCTCGCACATGACGAGCACCCGATCCGACAGCAGCAGCAGCTCCGGCATTTCCGAGCTCACGACAATGATGCCGAGCCCGCGCGCCGCCAACCCAAAGACGAGCTCGTAGATCTCCTGCTTGGCGCCCACGTCGATGCCGCGCGTTGGCTCGTCGAGCAGCAAAACGCGAGGCTCGGTCGGAAGCCATTTGCCGATGACGACCTTCTGCTGGTTGCCGCCCGACAGGGTCGAAACAATCTGGTCGACGTCGCTGCAGCGCACCGACAACCTTTCCACCATGTCGGCCGCAACCGCGGCCTCACGCCGGAAGTCGCGAATGCCGAAGCGCGACAGCAACCCGACTGAGGGGAGCGCGATATTGTCGCGCACCGTCGACGCCAGCAGCAGCCCGCGGGCCTTTCGGTCCTCGGTCACCAACGCGACGCCAAGTTTGAACGCGTCCGTCGGCGAATTGATAACAGCGGGCTCGCCGTCGATCGCGATCTCGCCGCCCCGCCAGCCGCGCGCCGCCCCAAAGATCAACTCGAGGATCTCGGTGCGTCCCGACCCGAGCAGACCTCCAACTCCGAGGATCTCGCCTCGCCGCAAGTCGAAGCTCACCCCGTGAAGGACGCGTCGCCAGCCATGGGGGCCGACCGTATCGAGCGTGAGGTCGCGGACCGAAAGCACAGCCGCGCCTTCGGCCGCCGCGCGATCCCGATGCGTCAGCGCGATGTCCCGTCCGACCATCGCCGAGATGATCGCGTTCGACGAGAGCTCCCCGATGGGCGCGGTCAGGACATGACGGCCGTCTCTGAACACGGTGACGCGATCGGCAAGCTCCACCACCTCGTCGATGCGGTGCGAAGTGAAGATGATCGCGACGCCCGCGGCGGCGAGCTGGCGCACGACCTTGAACAGCGTTTTGCACTCGGACGACGAAAGCGCGGACGTCGGCTCGTCCATCATCAGGATGCGCGCGTTGAGCGACAGCGCCTTGGCGATCTCGACGAGCTGCTGTTCGCCGACGCGCAGATCCGCCACGCGGGCTTGCGGATCGATGGCGATATTGAGCCGGGCGAGCAGCGCGTCGGCGGCTTTGCCGATTCGGCGCCGATCGACAATTATGCCCGCAATCAGCGGCTCGCGCCCAAGAAAGATGTTGTCCGCGGCAGTCAGCTCGGGAACGAGGTCGAGCTCCTGGTGGATGATCGCGACGCCTGCGCGCTCGGCGTCCTGGACCCCAGCGAATTTCACCGGCGCGCCCGCCAGTCGAACGGCGCCGTCGTATTCGACATGCACGCCGGCGAGGATCTTCATCAGCGTGCTCTTGCCGGCGCCGTTCTCCCCGACGAGCGCGTGCACCTCGCCGGCTCTCAGATCGAAGTTGATATCGACCAGCGCAGCAACTCCGCCGAACGCTTTGCTAACGCCGCAGGCCTCGAGAGCGAGGTCCTTCTCGAGCCAATCGGCGGCGACCGGATCCGCGCCGCCAGTCAGAATTCGCCTTGCGGCTGAGGGCTCGGGCCGTGCTCTGGAGCTTTCCAGAATCCGAAAGGCCGTCGACCATCGGGGCTTCGTCCCCTCCCTTTCGCCGTCCGCCGTGGCGAGGGCTTTTTTGCTACGTCGTGTTAGCACTATATGATACAACACGACGAGGTCAAGTGGGATTTGCGATTGAGGTCCGCGTCGCCGCGATGAAGCGGCCTCGCGAAGGAACGCTGCGCAGACCGCAGCTTCCGAAGAGAGCGCCACAGGGAAACGAACGACCGCAGCGGAGAAGCGAGTGCCAAAAACGGTCAACGAGATCGCACGCGACACGGGCTTTTCGGTCACGACCATCAGGCTTATCGCCAGCGGTCAGGCGGCGAAGTATCGGATCAGCAAGTCCACGCAGCAGGCCGTAGAGGACCACATTCGCCGCTACGGTTACGTTGTCAACCACGCCGCGCGCAGCCTCAAGCTGCAACGGACCGATACGATCGGCCTTGTCGTGCCGGCCATCAGCAACGCCTTCTTTGCGCGGCTAGTCGAAGAACTGGAACGTTTGTGCCGGAGCCGCGGTTTGGTCCTCTTGACAGCGTCCACAGATGAGAACCCGGCCCAGGAGGACCTCGCCGTGCACAGCCTTTGCGCGCGAGGGGTTGATGGGATGATCGTGGCGCCCTGCCGACCGCCGGACTACGCCAAGGTTGTCGGCCGAAGGACGCGGGTCCCGATCGTGATCATCGATCGCCCCTACGCGTCCTCGCGCTATGCTACGATCGCCAGCGATAATTTCACCGGATGTCTGACGCTGACACGCGAAGTCCTCGAGAAGGGCGGGCGTCGCACGGCGTTCCTGTGCGGAAACCCGGAATCGCCGAGCATCGCAGACCGGGTCCGCGGATTCTCCGTGGCCTGCCTGGAAAATGGCGTATCCAGCTGGCCAGACCTCGTTTATCGGGCTCCTGAGGATACCGTCCCCTCGGGAGCCGAGCTTCTGGATCGGGCGCTTGGTCCCGATGACGCCGCGCCAGCTTCCTTCATTTGCTCGTCTCTTCTGGTCCTGGAAGGCGCAATGCAGCGGCTGAAACAGCGTATCGGACGGATACCGGCGGAGACGATCATCGGGACTTTCGACGATCACCCGATGCTGGATTTCCTGCCGAACCATGTGCTCTCGGTGCGGCAGGACGAAGCAGGGCTCGCAGCCGCGGCGCTGCAGCAATTGCTGGAGCGGCATGCATGGGGAGACTCTCCTCCTCCCCCAATCACAGTGCCCTGCAAACTGGTGCGACGCGGCCTGCCATTCGACTGCGGAGCGACCTCCCGAGAGCCGCAGCGGCTTGCGTCTGGCTAAGCGCTGCGCCCGGTCACTACGCGAGCAATTGGGCTGGGCTCGAGCGCCGCGCGTTCCGCGTTCGCAGCCCCGCCTTAGCCTCGATCAGCCAGGCCCCTCAACGCGCCACCTGGTCGATCTCGATGTTGACCGTTTCACCCGCATTCCGCAGTAAATCGCCCGACCGGCCGACGCAGCGTATTCCTCCGGCGCCGATTTTTGTGACCAGTCGCAAAGAGACGTTGATCAAGATCGACACGAAGTCGCGCGCCTGCGAAACGCATCAGCAGGCGAAGACAACGCCGCAGAGCTAAAAATACGCCCCGAGCCAAAACAATCTTGGTCTGACCCAGGCCTCGTTCCCGGATGCCAGGAAGAATTGAATTGCAAAAATCCACCGAGAGTCGCACTCTCAGGTTATGCGAAGCCATTCTCGGTGACTCTCCGACTTCTCAGGAAGAGGCGAGATGGGGTGTCTTACGAAATCAAGACTGAAATCGGTATCAGGGCTTCGCCATCTCGCGTATGGGAAATCCTAACTGATTTTCCTCGCTATCCCGAGTGGAATCCGTTCGTCCTCGAGGTCCAGGGAGACGTCTACCAAGGGGCGGCAATACACTACCGGTTCGAAATGCCACGAGGCATTCGGATAAGGACAGCGGCAGTCGTACTGAGGTTCCAGCCCGACAGCGAACTGCGATTTTCTGCTCATTTCTTGGCACCGACGGTGTTTAGAGGCGATCACTACTTCGCCATCGAGTCCAAGGACCAGGACAGCGTTGTCTTTCATCACGGGGAGGTTATCAGCGGTTTTCTGTTTCCTCCTGTTCAATTGATCCTGAAAACGCAGGGTCCGCCAATTTTCCAGGCGTTAAATATGGCGCTGAAGCAGCGAGCAGAGCGGAACCGCTGAGGCGGTCGTCTGTCATCGAGTCTGTGCCCACTTGCGGGAGGAGTATTCCATGGCTGAAGCCCTTTCGTCATCGACCGACAAAATGCGAGATCACTATGACGTCGTCGTGATTGGTTCGGGGTACGGTGGCGGTATAGCCTCATCGCGATTGGCGCGCGCCGGAAAAACTGTATGTGTGCTTGAGAGAGGCGAAGAAAAGCAACCGGGAGATTACCCGAATACGGGGCCGGGACTGCTTGCCGAAGTGCAGTTCGATTCCGCGATAGCGAGCGCGGGATCGAAAACAGCCTTGCTCGATGTTCGATATAATAAGGATATCAATGTCGTTGTCGGCTGCGGCCTCGGAGGCACCTCGCTTATCAATGCCGGTATTGGCCTTCGGCCCGATCCGAGCGTCTTTATTACGGATGCTTGGCCGGCTGAATTGCGCGTGAAAGCGGTCCTCGACGACTATTTCGCGCGCGCGGAAGACATGCTCAAACCTACCTTTGCCCCGAGCGCGTTCTTAAACGCCGGCAAGGCTGTCGCACTCGGAGAGGCCGCCAAAAAGCTGGGCAAGACCGCTACTCCTTTGCCGGTGCTGGTTAATTTCGAACCTCTACCAAACAATACGAACCACGTCGGCGTCACGCAGCTTCCGTGCGTCGGCTGCGGCGACTGCGTGACGGGATGTAATTACAAAGCAAAGAATACCGTGATCATGAACTACCTACCTGACGCGAAGAAACACTCTGCCGAAATATTTGTGCTGGCGCGAGTCCGGTATTTGGAGAAAGCCGATGGAGGGTGGCGCGTATGCGGCGATGGCGTGGATGAGAAGGGCCACGAGACAGCGTTCACGGTGACCGGCAAGGTCGTGATACTGGCGGCGGGCGCCTTGGGCAGTGCTGAAGTCTTGCTTCGTTCGCAGGCAAAGGGATTACCGTTATCAAAGCAGGTCGGCAATCACTTCTCAACCAATGGGGACATGATCGGCTTCGCGTATAACACTGATTATATCGTTAAAGGGATAGGTTTGGGCGCCCGCCCGCCGAATCCCAGTTCACCGATAGGCCCCACCGCAACGGTCATGGTCGATTTTCGCAATGACGCCGCCAATGGTGGCGTCGTTCTTGAAGAGGCGGCTATACCAGGAGCGTTGTCGGATCTCCTCGCTCCTCTATTGGCCATCGAGGCAAGGCTCCAAGGGAGCGGGGCCAGCTTGGACCTGCGAGAGCGCGCAAGAAAGGATTTTCTCGAGATCGAAAGCAAATTGCTTGGCGCTTATACCGGTGCGGACAAAAACACCCTCAGCTTAATACTTCTCGCAAACGATGATAGCATGGGTCGCATGTTTCTCAGCGACGATCGCCTGAGGATCGATTGGCCTGGCCTTGGAAGCCAGCCACAATTCGGGAAGGCCAGCGATTTGATGAAGCGGGTCACGCAAACGCTTGGAGGTGAGTACATTCAGAACCCGATCTGGAATGATCTCACCAACCACAATTTGGTTACGGCGCATCCGCTTGGCGGATGCGTGATGGCGGACAACGCGGATAGGGGTGTCGTCAATCACAAGGGACAGGTCTTCAGCGGTGATCCTGACGGCGGCGTCCACGAAGGGCTTTACGTCATGGACGGATCAGTCGTACCCGCCGCGCTTGGGGTGAACCCGCTCTTGACGATATCGGCGCTGGCCGAGCGCAGCTGTCACCATCTGGCCCAGGATTATGGTTGGACTTTTGCGTACTAGTGACGTGCGTCAGTCAAATCGAAGGCATCTCCTTTCCCATAGCCCGTCGAGAGATAGGCGCATTTCGACGCCCTACGGTGGGGATGGGGGATCTCGCCGACCTAGCCGACTAACGCTATTTCGCCAGATTGTCTACGCAAGCCTTGTAAATCCCGTCGATCAGCGCCTTGGCGGCAAAGTCGGTCACGCCCTTGGCATCGTATTTGCCAGACCACACGATCACGGACCCTGCGCCGGCTGGAACGACGGAGATTGTCGAGTGGTAGTTGGCCACTGGAAGCGGGCCGCTGATCATGGTGTACGAATAGGTCCGCGCCGTATCGTCACGGCTCTCCAATTGGTTGATGGAGACACCACGCGCAGTCGTCAACATCCGCGTCTTCCCGTCCGCTGACAGCTCGCATTTCAATTCCGGACAGTAGTTCGCGACGCCGCAAAAATCGCCGACTTTGGCCCACGCCGCATCCGCAGAGGATGCTGACGTCGCTTTGTAGCTCGATTCAAGGGCCGACGCAGGAAACGCAATCAACACTAGCAAGGCGCGGGCGCAGTCAAGGGCAATGGTAATTTGCACGAGCAGATCACTCCGAGGCCCGCCTGCGCGTCCGGCCGCGCCTCCTCCCCCTGACTATACATGAAAATAAGGGTCTCGCTCCTGGCGATTTAGGACGGCAAGCGAAGCCCGGGGTGGGGGAGGGACTGTCGCCTCCCTTCGATTTGATTGACGCGCGCCACTAGGGCTGATGGCACAGCATTGCGCCAGCGAACGCCACGCTCGGCGACCTTGCGCTTCGCAACGCGCTTTAGGCCGATCGCGATAGCGGGACGATCGTCGAACGCTCGCCCGCCTCGATCAGCCGCGCCGCATAGCGCGCGATCTGATCGACCTCGATGTTGACCTTGTCGCCCGCTTTGCGCTCGCCCCAGGTCGTCGCCTCGAGCGTGTGTCTTTCAAGAACCTTCAAATTTGAGAGCGAAGCGTTCAGTGTCGAGAATGCCGAGCACAGGGCATGCTGGAGTCACGTTGGCCGCGCATTGCTCAACCGTTTCGGACAGCACTGTCTCCAGCCGAGCGAGGTCTGCGAGCTTCGCGCGGACGTTGGCAAGGTGCCGGCTGGCAATCTCCCGCACCTCCGCGCATGAGGCGCGGCCAGACCCGTCCAACTCCAATAGGGCGCGGATTTCGTCGAGGCTGAAACCCAATTCCCGCGCCCGCCGGATGAACCCGAGCGTTCGCCGATGGCTCTGGCCGTAAACGCGCCGACCTCCTCCGGTGCGTGGCGGCGCGGCAAGCATCTTGACCCGCTCATAGTAGCGGATGGTTTCGATATGGACGCCCGTCTGCTGCGACAGCGCGCCAATCGAGAGCGATGGTGCTCGCATGTTTGTGACCGGCAGCATCGCAAAATCTCCTTGCTCCTGTAGTCGCTACAGGATGCAGGATCTCCGTACGGCAGGCAATGGGCGCGCATATATGGGTCAACCGAGACAACGCGCCGCCCCGGCGGCGGCAATCATCGAGGCGCCAGCCGGGCGCGCGCAGAAGCTTGTGGCGGCAGGCGGCATTCTGGCGGCGATTCCGGCCTCCTCATGCTGCATCGTGCCGCTTCTGCTGTTCAGCCTTGGCGTCAGCGGCGCAAGGATCGGCAATTTGACTCGGCTCTCGCCGTACCAGCCGATCTTCGTCGCTGTGACGCTTGCCTGTCTCGGCTATGGCTACTGGCTGGTTTGGCGCGCGCGCCGAGCGGCGTGCGCTGAGGACGCGGCCTGCTCCCGGCCGCTGCCCAACAGAGTCGTCACCATAGCGCTCGTCGCCGCGACGCTCCTTGTGGCGGCGGCTGTAGCTTTCGACTTCCTAGCCCCCTTAATCCTCACGTGACAACTGGAGGAGATCCCATGACAAAGCTGCTGTTCGGCGTCGCTTCCGCGCTTTTTCTGGTCAATACAGCGTCCTTCGCCGCCGAAAAGACGGTGACGATTGCGGTTGAAAACATGACCTGCTCGGCCTGCCCGCACATTGTGAAGGGGAGTCTCGCCTCGGTTCCCGGCGTCAGCCAAGTGCTGATCTCCTTCGAGGACAAGACCGCGACAATCACTTATGACGACGCCAAGGCGACGATCCCCCTGCTCGTTCGCGCCACAACGGACGCGGGATATCCCTCCGCGCCAAAGAGCTGAAGACGCTTATGTTCACGTTGAAACCGGTCTCGACGCTCACCTGCCCTGTCTGCGGGCATCAAGCATCCGAAACGATGCCCACAGACTCCTGCCTATATTTCTACGAATGTACCGCATGCAAAGCCCTGTTGAAGCCGAAGGCGGGCGATTGCTGCGTGTTCTGTTCTTACGGGGACGCGCCATGTCCGCCGAATTCAAGAAGCGCGGGCGATTGGTCCGCGGGCTTCCTGTTGCTCATAGAGAGGCCTTGATCCGTCAAGACCGCCCTTCCCGTTTTGGGCGACGTCGCCCTCTTGGCGCATCTCTCGAAACCTGCGCTTATTGGGCCGGTTTCGCGCAAGTATTCTGCAGACCATTCGAAAACTTCGAGGCACGCTACGCGGGGCCCAAATTTCGCGGCCTGTGATTGCGCAGAGCAGAGGAAATCGCGGAAGTCGGTTCTCCGCGCGACCGGTCGAACTCAGCCCTGCCGCGCAATGCACCGTCGAGCCCCGAATGTCAGAGCGGCCCGCCCTGCCCCGCCTCGATCAGCCGCGCCGCATAACGCGCCATCTGGTCGACCTCGATGTTGACCTTGTCGCCCGCTTTGCGCGCGCCCCAGGTCGTCACCTCGAGCGTGTGCGGGATGAGCAGGACTTCGAATTCGTCGCCATCGACCGCGTTGACGGTGAGCGACGTCCCGTCGAGCGCCACCGAGCCCTTGACCGCGATGAACTTCGCCAGCGCCTTGGGCGCGCGGAAGCGCAGATGCGTCATGCCGTCGAAGTCGCGCCGCGACGCGATGGTGGCGAGGCCGTCGACATGGCCGCTGACCATATGGCCGCCGAGTTCGTCGCCGACCCTCAAGGACCGCTCGAGATTGACCTTCGTCCCCTTGCCCCAGGCGCCGAGCGTCGTCACCGCCAGGGTCTCCGCGCCGACGTCGAAGGCGAGCCGCGAGCCCTGCCCGAACGCCTCGACCGCGACCACCGTCAGGCAGACGCCGGCATTGGCGATCGAGGCGCCGACCGCGATCGACCCCGCATCGTAGGCGCTGCCGATGGTCAGACGATCGCGCTCGCCTAGACGTTCAAGATCAAGAACTTCGCCGACATCGCTGACAATTCCGGTGAACATGAGCCCTCGCTGCGCCGCTAGACATGGCATCCACACATTTCGAAAGCCGGGCGCTACCCTTCCCCAGCTCTGCTGGGGAAGGTGGCGCCATAGGGCGGCCAAAGACGCCGTCTTTCGACGGGCTATGGCGCCGGATGGGGTGTGGTCCACTGCCGCAACGTCGGGTCGGATTGCACGACCGTGAGTGGGAACCT
This sequence comes from uncultured Alphaproteobacteria bacterium, assembly GCA_963770035.1. Classification (GTDB taxonomy): domain Bacteria; phylum Pseudomonadota; class Alphaproteobacteria; order Rhizobiales; family Beijerinckiaceae; genus Roseiarcus. Next base: position 99,955 of record CAVYON010000024.1, read on the forward strand.
TCGTCGGACCACACCTGCTTTCCGCACCCCATCCGGCCCTCCGGGCCACCTTCCCCGCTTCGCGGAGAAGGGGCGCGTGACCGAACGAAATCTCTGATGTCCGCCGCTCTTACCGCCCCCGGCGCGGTCCCGGCAAGCGAGAGCGGCGGCGGGCGGGTCACATATGGACGAAAAGGCCGGTGAAGAGGGTCGCCGCAAAGATCGCCGCCAGCGGCAGCCAGGCGCCGAGCGCGCTTCGGAACATGCCGCGATGGCCGTCGACGAGGGGGGCGAGCACAGCCACGTCGAGCGCGGCGACGATCAAGGTGAACGCGACCGCGCGCAGAAAGACATTAAAGCCGGGCGCAACGAGCTTGTCGGCCAGGGTCGCGGCCGCGGCGATAGCTGGAGCGACCGCGAGGCGGACGGCTTCCGGCATCTCCCCCGGCCAGACCTCGCGTCCCATGGCATAGACGCCGCCGCACGCGGCCCAGAGGATGAGCCCGCACACGATCACAACGCCCCACCCCATCGAGCCCCTCCGACCGAATTCCCGGCCCGAAGGCCTATCCCCTCAGTTGCGCGATCACCCCGGCGATGTCACCCATCCCCCAATGCTCGGCGATCCGCCCACCGGCGATCCGAAAGATATCACAGGATGTGAACATCAGACGCTTGCCGGTCGGCTGGACGCCATAATAGACGCCCTCGTGGCGCCCTTCATAGAGAAAGCTCGCCGCGACCCGGTCGTCCTCGGCAAGGCTGGTCTGGATCGTGACCTTCAGATCCGGCAGCCCCTTGAGCCGTGCGGCGAAGAAGCCGACCGTCGCCTGCTTCGCCGTCAGGCCGGCCGGCGGCGGCGGCGCGGCGGCGCTGTGCTGGTGGTTGACGTAATCGTCGGCAAACAGAGCCGCAAAAGCGTCGATGTCGTGGGCATTCAACGCATCGGCGAATTTGCGGGCCATCGAGGCGTCGGCGGCGGCTGCTCGTTGCGGGAGCGACGGCGCGGCGGCGATCGCCACGCCGATGAGGAACGTTCTGCGTTGCATGAGAACTCCATCCGCGGCGGAGGCGTTGTAGGGCGCGGTCGATGACCGCGCCGGCCGGGTCATCGACCCGGCCCTACAAGGGCGGCGGAGGGAACACGGCCCTCCCGCCGACTGTGTATCCGGGTCGCGCCGCGCCCGCCGCCTTATCGCTAGGGCTTCGGCATCTTCGCGTAGACCGCGCCGGGCACGATGACGAACACCAGCGTCGAGGGCGTTTCGTTGGCGCCGAACGGGCCAGGCACTGCGTTCTTCACCGGCGGCAGGCTGCGCAGATAGGCGGCGATCGCCTTGGCGTCGTCCGGCGTCAGCGCCGCGAGTTCCTGCCACGGCATGACCGGGGACAGTTTGCGCCCATCCGGAGTCACGCCCTTGGTCAAGGCGGCGATGATCTGGTCGTCGGTCCAGGCGCCGAGTCCGGTCTCCTTGTCGGGCGTCAGGTTCGGGCCGACGAAAGCGCCCACGCCGGGAACCGCGAAGCCGACATCCGACCCCGCCAGCGTGCGGGAAAAGTCCGGCTTGCCGAGAAAGAAGCCGGGCGTATGGCAGTCGTTGCAGCCGGCGATGGTGACGAGATACTTGCCGCGTTCGGCCTGCGGACCGGAGGCCATCGCGGCGTTCGCGCCCATCAAGCTGGCCGCGACAAGCGCGACCCCGACTAACTTTCGCATCGTTCCCTCCCGATGGCGACCGGCGCTCCCCGCGACATGCGGCTGTCGTGATCCATCGGCGGCATTGATGCACGGCCGCGAACCGAGGGCAATCCAGCGAGCCCGGAAAGTCTGGCCGGCGCAAGACGGCACGCCCCGTTCCCGATGATCTACCGCCAGCCGCCGCCGGGAAGCGGCCCGTGGTACGGCGTGTTGCGGCAATGGCCCCAGGGTCCGCGCCAAGAACCGGGCGGGCAGCCGTTCCAGCCCCAAGCGTTTCGGTAGGGCCCCCAATATCCGCCGGGATAGGGTCCGCGCCCGAAGCGATGACAGGCGCCGCCGGGTCCCCGATACCAGCCGGGGCCGCATCCGTTGGCGACGGGGTCGATCAACGATGGCGTGTCCGCGGATGATGGGAAAGGCATCGCGAGAGACGGCGCAGCGGTGGCGGAAAGCGCCGCGGCAGAGGAGATGATCATGGCAAGGGTCTTGAACATTGTCAGGTCCTTCACTTGAAGCGGCGCAAAACCTCCTTGGTCGCGCTCGGCGGATCAGCGCTTTTACATTGTTGATCTTTGACAGCAATGGCTTCGGCGCTTGATCCTGGGGATGACGATCAACAGGCGCCCGTCGTGATCCACTCGTGATCGAGAGCGCCGACCCTCTATATAAGCATATGTTGTATGTGTATATAGCTTTGCGCTCGCAAGTCGGTTCAAAGGCGCCGCCGCTAAGACGGGTCGTAAGGCCCTGATCTTCATGCAGCCGGTCGATAAGCGGCGCTAAACCGCCGCCTCGGACGCCGGCGGTTCATTCCTGGGCAAAATCCTCGATCCGAAACTCGCGCTCAGACCGCTCGCCCCTTTCGGCAAGCTCCGTCTCGCGGCCGCGCAGTTCGACCCGCCGGATCTTTCCCGAGGCGGTCTTCGGCAGCTCGCCGAACTCGATCCGCCGAACGCGCTTATAGGGCGACAGCCGCTCGCGGACATGGGCGAAGATCGAGGCCGCCGTCTCGGCGGTCGGGGGATAGCCGGCCGCGAGCACGACATAGGCCTTGGCCGCTGTGAAGCGCACCGGGTCGGGCGCCGGCACGACCGCCGCCTCCGCCACCGCTTCGTGCTCGATCAATGCGCTCTCGAGTTCGAACGGGCTCAGCCTGTAGTCGCTCGACTTGAACACGTCGTCGGCCCGGCCGATGTAGGTGATGAAGTCCTCGGCGTCGCGCGAGGCGACGTCGCCGGTGCGGTAGTATTCGCCTTCGACCGGCGCGATCGCGCCCGTTTCGTCGGCGTAGCCGCGCATCAGGCCGACCGGGCGCGGCCGCAAGGGGATGGCGATTTCGCCCTGGTCGCTCTCGAGCCCCTCGACGTCGAGCAGCATCACGCGATAGCCCGGCAGGACGCGGCCCATCGAGCCCGGAATGATCTTCTGCCCCGGCGAATTGGCGATCATCATCGTCGTCTCGGTCTGGCCATAGGAGTCGCGGATCGTCAGGCCCCAGGCGCGCCGGACCCGATCGATCACCTCGGGGTTTAGCGGTTCGCCGGCCGACACGAGCTCCCTGAGGCCGACCTTCCACGCGGCCAGGTCCTCCTGGATCAGCATGCGCCAGACGGTCGGGGGCGCGCAGAAGGTGTTGACGCCGTGGGCGACGAGCGCGTCGAGCGTGGCGCGCGGCTCGAATTTCCTGGCCAGCGCGACCACCGTCGCGCCGGCGTTCCAGGGCGCGAACACGCTCGACCAGGCGTGCTTCGCCCAGCCGGGCGAGGAGATGTTGAGATGGACGTCGCCGGGCTTCAAGCCCAGCCCGTACATGGTCGAGAGATGGCCGATCGGATAGCTGGCATGGGTGTGGACGACGAGCTTTGCGCGCGCCGTCGTGCCCGAGGTGAAATAAAGCAGCATCGGGTCGTCGGCCAGCGTCGGGCCATCGGGCAGAAAGCGCGCGTTGGGGCTGAGGAGCGAGGCGAACGACCGCCAGCCCTCCGGCGCCGCGCCAACCGCAATGCGCTGGACCTCAGGTCCAGCTTCCGTGAACTTGTCGGCGTCGGCCCCGTGCGCCACTAGGTAATTCGCCCGGCCGCGGTCGAGTTTGTCGGCGATGTCGGCGGGTCCGAGTTGCGGCATGGCGGGGATCAAAACGAGCCCGAGCTTCATCGCCGCCAGCATCGTCACCCACAGCTCCGGCGTCGCCCCGAGCATCATCAGGAGCCGGTCGCCGCGCTTCGCCCCGATCGCGCGCAGGCCGTTGGCGAGCCGGGAGGATTCCCGGGCGAGCTCGCCGAAGCTGCGGACTTCGACCGTGTCGCCGATCACCTTCAGCGCGGTCTTGGCGACCATGTCGCCCGAAGCGAGCTCGGCGTCGAACCAGTCGAGCGCCCAGTTGAACCGCTCCGGCCGCGGCCAGACGACTTGGGTCCTCGCGGCCATGTAGCGATCGTCGAGCGAGATGAGGAGATCGCGCGTCTCGCGAAAGCTCGGCTGTTCGGTGCGGGGAGGCAGGGGCTCGGAGAGACTGGCCATGATGGACTCGCGGGCGACGGGGATACCTCGCTTTTAGTCCGGCGCGCGCTTGCTGTCAGCGTCGCTTCTTGCGTGCGTAGGGATTCTCGCCGCCCGAACGCATCGACAGGCGGATCGGCACGCCGACCAGGCCGAACGTCTGACGGAGGCCGTTGACGAGGTAGCGCTTGTAGCTCTCCGGGATGTGCTCGACCGAATTGCCGAACAGCACGAAAAACGGCGGACGCGCCTTCGGCTGGGTCATGTAGCGGATCTTGATCCGGCGCCCCGACACGGCTGGAGGCGGCGTCGAATCGACCACCGGCGCGAGCCAGCGGTTGAGGCGCCCGGTCGAGATGCGCAGGTTCCAAATGGCGTGCGTCGCGACCACCTCCTCGAGCAACTTGTCGACATGCGCCCCGGTCAGCCCCGAGACGGGAACGACGCGCGTTCCGCGCAACTGCGGCAACAGCCGGTCGGCCTCCTCGCGCAATTCGCGCGCCCTGTCCGACTTGTTGTCGATCAGGTCCCACTTGTTGAGGCCGATGACCAGCGCCCTGCCCTCGCTCTCGACGAGATCGGCGAGCGACAGGTCCTGCTTCTCGAACGGGATCGTCGCGTCGAGCAGCAGCACCACGACCTCGGCGAAGCGCACGGCGCGCAGGGCGTCGGCGACTGCGAGCTTCTCGACCTTCTCGACCACGCGGGAGCGGCGCCTGAGGCCCGCCGTATCGAACAGCTTGAGCTTCCGCCCGCGCCACACCGTCTCGATCGAAATCGAGTCGCGGGTGATGCCCGGCTCGGGGCCGGTCAGCAGCCGGTCCTCGTCGAGGATGCGGTTGAGCAGCGTCGATTTGCCGGCGTTGGGACGGCCGAGCACGGCGATCCGCAGGGGCTTGCCGGCGTCGAGTTCACTGCCGTCCTCCTCCTCGCCGAGCACGAGCGGTTCGCCCTCGTCCTCCTCGTCCGGATCGAGGCGGGCCGCGGGCGGCAGCGCTTCGGCGAGCGCGTCGTAGAGTTCGCTCATACCCACGCCGTGCTCGGCGGAGAAGACGATCGGGTCGCCAAGGCCGAGGCTGAAGGCGTCGTAGGCGCCGTCGCGCCCCGCCCCGCTCTCGGCCTTGTTGGCGATCACGATGATGGGCTTGCCGACGCGCCGCACCGCGGCGGCGAAATGCCGGTCGATCCCGGTGATCCCGGTGCGGGCGTCGATCACGAACAGGATCGCATCGCAGTCGCCGAGCGCGGTCTCGGTTTGCGCCCGCATGCGGCCGGCCAGGGTCTCGGGATCGCCCTCCTCGAGCCCAGCGGTGTCGACGACGGTGAAGGTAAGGTCGTAAAGGCGCCCTTCCCCCTCGCGCCGGTCGCGCGTCACCCCCGGCTCATCGTCGACCAGCGCGAGCTTCTTTCCGACCAGCCGGTTGAACAAGGTCGATTTGCCGACGTTCGGCCGGCCGATGATCGCGACCTTGCTCATGGAAAGGGGATCACTTGCCCGGGCGGTTCGAGGCGACGAGGCCGAGCCAGCGCTCGGCGAATGCGCGCTCGGCCGGCGACACGTCCGGATCTCCGAGCACCTCGTCGAGTTGTTTGCCGGCGTCGTCGTAGTCGCCGCGGCCGATCGCCAGCGCGCCGAGCGTCAGCCTGGCGAGGCGGTGATAAGGGCCGTCAGCCCCGGCGAGCGTGGTCAGGTCCGCCGTTCCCGCGGCCGACTGCCCCGGAACGTTCAGCTCGACGAAGGCTGCGCGCAACTTGGCCGCGTCGCGGAACAGCGGATCGACCGAAGCGTTGCCGGCGATCGCCTGAAAGGCCGCGATCGCCCCGGTCGGATCGGTCGACGCCTTGGCCCCGGCCTCGGTCATCTCGGCCAGAACGCGATAGCCGCCGGGCGCCTCGGACGCGATCTTGGCAAGCCCGCCAAAGGCCTCGTTCGGCTTGCCCGCGTCAAAGGCCGCGATCGCCGCCTGAAATTGATCTCCCGCCGCCTGGGCGGCCTTCTCCTTCTCGTATTGCCAGTAGCGAAAGCCGGCCGCCGCAAGCACGATCGCCACCGCCCCTGCGACGATGACGTTCTGGTATTTCTTCCAGAACTCCGCCGCCTTGTCGCGCCGGACCTCGTCGTCGACTTCCTGAAATATGTCCGTCATTTTGTGCTCGATGCGCCGCCGGACGGCCGCTCGCGCGCGGCCCCGGCCAAATCCGGGCCGCCGTAACACACGCGGGGCGGGAAAGCGAGCGGCCGAGGGTCGACCGGGCGGAGGCTAGCTGCGACCGGACCGCCAGAGCGGGATGATTTGAGTTCGCGCACACCCTGAACCGGCGAACCGTTGGCGCGCTGCTTCGGGGGTGAAGGCTCTCCAGGTCCGCCGCCGACGATCCGGTTTGCCTGCTAGCAGGAAGTTTTTGCGCCCCTTTCGGCGCAGGACTCCTTTCAATATCAAGGCATTAGTTGATCTACAACCCGATGGTTGCAGGTTCAATCGGGCGCGGAACAGGGGACTTAACAGGACCGGAACAGGGTCAAACGAGCGCTCATCAGGGTCAAAACGTAAAAAACAGGCGGGCGGAACGAGGGCGCGGGAGCGGGTGCAGCCGGGTTGTAGGGAGACGCCCGCTGCCTTCCCCGGCGACGGAAAGACCGCCCCTCGGAGCGGTCGGATGAGGGCTATGGCTGCGGTCCAATCGATGCTCTTTACTCTTCCAGCTTCCCGACGTGCTTCTGGGCGTAGAGCGGCTCGCCGAGCTGGCCGATCAGGGTGAGCTGAGCCTCGAGGAAGTCGATGTGCTTTTCTTCGTCGGCGGTCAGATCCTCAAACAGTTTCCGGGTCACCCGGTCGTTGACGCCGTCGCAATATTTCGCGGCGTCGAGATAGAGGGCGCGGGCGCTCATTTCCGCCGCCAGGTCGCAATCGATGACCTCCTTGACGCTTTTGCCGATGCGCAGCTGGTCGAGCGACTGCATGTTCGGCTGGCCGTCGAGGAACAGGATGCGCGCCACGATCTTGTCGGCATGGTGCATCTCCTCGATCAACTCTTCGCGCCAGGTCTTGGCGAAGTCCTTGTAGCCCCAGTTGTCGAGGATCCGGTAATGCAGCCAGTACTGGTTGACCGCGGCCAGCTCGTGCTTGAGCGCTGAATTCAGATATTCAATGACCCGTTGATCGCCCAGCATGGCTGATCGTCCTCATATTTTTTTGGCGCCGAGGTTCAACGTCGGGCCTCCCCGACGCGAGATCGGATATTTGCGCCAACGACCTGCCGATCCCGTCCCTTGAGCAAATCCTCTCGCGTCTCCAACGCGTTCGCAAGAGCCTGTGGGCGAATTCGCACGCTTTCCGATTCGGCCGCAAATCGTTTGGGCGCAGGCGGTCCGGACGCTGATATTCCGCGCGTCACCGCCGGAAATCGTTCGGGGCATTGATCTGAATCAAATTCCATTCCCGATTGAGCGCAGAAGATTACTCTGGGAACGACTGAGCTGACTCGGAGGGAAAGGGTCATGACAACTTCATCGGCTTCGGCAAGCGGCGTTTCGCGCCGAACGATTTTGCTTTGCGGCCTTGCAGGGGGCGCGAGCGCGCTCGCGACGGGGGCGTCGGCAATGCAGATGTCGCCCGTCAAAGTGTCGAAGGACTCTGTCCGTTATCAGACCGTCGGCGCGGTAGGCCGAGAGTGTGGACAGTGCAAGCTCTTCGTCAAACCATACGCCTGCATCGCGGTCGACGGTGAAATTCACTCCGGATGCAGCTGCAGGATCTGGCTGCCGAAGCCCGTTTGATCGAGATCGCCGCGACGTCACTCCACAGACCCGCGCAGCCGCGCGACGCAGCGTTTGACTGCGTCGTTGAAGGGAGTTGCGTGCGAATCAGGGGATCGAGCGCGACCAAAGCGCCGTGGCGTTTGTCGTGGGCGTTGGATCGCGTGTGACGCAACGGGGCCGGCAATCGTGGCTGAGGCCCAATGCGTCCCTGCGACCGCAGGTCGCACGCGTGACCGCCGTCGCGCATTTCATCTGAAAATCAAGAGCGAACTCCGCTACGCAGCGCCGCCTGCAATCGCAAACATTACCAATCCGTATAGTTGGGGCCGCTTTTTCGCCGCCCCGATCCTCCCTTTCGGACCCGACGCTCGCCTTCGCTGACGGTGGGCGCCGCAAGCTGAGTTGACAGGCCGTTGCGCCATTTGGTCGCGGCTGTCGCAGATTGAACGCCTCGGTGTATTGATGGCAGCGTTGAAGTTGAACGGCGCCCTAACTGAACTCCTGTGAGTTCCGCGCGGTCCTACGGAGAAAGAGTCTATGAGCGAATACGGAAAACAAACGCAGGTCAGCCGCCGCACGGTTCTCGTCGGCGCCGCGGGCGCCCTGCCCCTGATCGCGCTCGGCGCGACGGGCGCCAAGGCGGCCAAAATGGCGCAGACCGCGGTGCGCTATCAGCAATCGCCGAAGGACGGCAAGCAATGCAGCGGCTGCAACCTGTTCGTCGCGCCCAACGCCTGCAAGACCGTCGACGGGACGATCTCCCCCAACGGCTGGTGCGCGCTCTGGGTCAAGAAGGCCGGCTGAGCTTTCCCATCCGGGTCCGGACTCTAAAATAAATTTGTCTGGACCTGCGGAAACTCCTCTGCGAGCCGTGCTAGAAATGGGGCGACTCGGTGGCGCGAGTCGGCCGTTTTCTCGGCGTATCGCTCGTGAGCAGGCGAAACAGATCCTAAATGGAGTGCATGATGGCGACGGCGAATCTGAGGGCGGCGAGGGTGTCGCCTACCCCGCTGCATGTTGACTTCGTCGCCGCGCTTTTCGGCTTCCTTATCGCGGCCGGTCTGCTCGCGTTGAGTTCCGCCCCCGCCGTGGCCTTGCCGAGCTACGCCCGCCAGACCGGTCAGCCATGCGCGGCCTGTCACACCATCATCCCCGAACTGACGCCGTTCGGGCGCCGCTTCAAGATCGGCGGGTACACGCTGCAGGGCGGCGACTGGCAAGGGCCGCCGCTGGCCGCCATGTACATCGCCGGCTTCACCCACACGAATGCGGCGCAGGACACCCCGCCCGCCCCCGGCTTGCATACCAACGACAATCTCGTGTCGCAGCAGATCTCCGGCTACGTCGCCGGCAAGTTGATCGGCAACCTTGGCTCCTTCATCCAGGTGACCGGCGATCCGGTGAACGGAACGGCCTTTCTCGACGCGTCCGATGTCCGATACGCCGACACGCTGAAGCTGTTCGGCCAGGACATGATATGGGGCATCGACGCCAACAACACGCCGACGATCGAGGACCCGTGGAACACCACGCCTGCCTGGGGGTGGCCGCAGTTCTCCTCGACCATCGCGCCGGCCTTCGGACCGCCGCTCACGCATGTCGAAAATGGCTATGGCCAGATCGTCGGCGGCGCCGGCCTCTACGCCTTCTGGAACGACATGCTCTATGCTGACTTCACCGCGTACAAGGGTCTTCCGGTGCCGGTGTTGCAGGCGTTCAATACCGGCAATAGTACGACCGACGCGGTGAGCAACGTTGCCCCGTACTGGCGCCTGGCGCTCGAGCCGCATTGGGGCGACCACTATCTGATGGTCGGCACCTTCGGCATGTACGGCCAGGTCACGCCCGGCCGCCAATACGGGTTCGGCACCGACAACTTTCTCGACGTCGGTTTCGACAGCCAGTACCAGTATGATGGCGATCAATACAGCGTGACGATCAAGTTGAGTGACATCATGGAATGGCAGACGCTGAACGCCACCTACGGGCTCGGCGGAGCGTCCAACCTCAGCAACACGCTCAACAGCTTTAAAGCCAACGCCAGCTTTGTTTGGGATCACACCTATAGCATCGGTTTTGGCTACTTCAACGTTGCGGGCTCTGGAGACTGCAATCTTTATGGGTCAGGCAATAACGTCAATTGCACGCCGATCAGCCTCGCCTCCTTCAATAACAGCTACATCAGCAGTCCGAACGGCAGCGGACTGATTGTCGATCTCTCCTATGTTCCGTTCGCCCATGGCGCGCCCGGGCCCGGCGACTACAAGACCTGGAACGCTCGCCTCGGCCTCCAGTTCACCACCTACCTGCACATCTATGGCGGCACGAACAACTTCGACGGGTCCTTCCTCGGGGGCACGCACAATGCGTCCGGGAACAATTCCGTATTCGCCTATGCGCTGGTGGCGTTCTAAAGCGAAAGAGCTCGATCCGCTCAGGATCGGACGAGCACCATGACGGCGCGCGGCGACGCCAGGGCGCTCGGGGCGAAGACAAAAGCGTTCAGGGAGAGATCATGTCCGCGGCGACGAGTAAACAAGGCGTTTCATTCACAACGACTCCGGTCAGGCGCCTGAGCCTTTTGGCGCTGGCTTGCGCTGGCCTCGTTCTCGCCAGCGCGCCGGCCTTCGCGTTGAAAATCCCGATTCAGGCGTTTTTGTCGGGGGGTGGCGAGGTGCCTCCGAACAACAGTCCCGCGCATGGCGTCATGGAGGGAACGTTCGATACGGACACCAATACCCTCCAATGGACGGTGACCTATTCCGGCCTCGCGACCGCCCCGATCGGGGCCCACTTCCACGGCCCGGTGTCGTATCTCGGCCTCACCCCCGAAGAGAACGCGCCGATCCAGGTCGCGACTCCCGGCAATCTTGCGAGTCCGTTCCACGGCGAGGCCAAGATCGACGACGCTCAGGCCCATGATCTCAAGGACGGCCGATGGTACTTCAATCTGCACTCGAAGCAGTATCCGGGCGGGGAAATCCGGGGGCCCGTCATTCGCCGTTAAAGGCCGGCCGGCTTGTCGCCTGCGCGCAGGCGACCTCGGCGCCGGACGCCATCGGAGGAAACCCTCGAAGGTGAAGACTCGGCTCGACTTGGCGAAAATCTCGCGGCGCGGCCTTTTGAGCGCCGCCGCTTGCGCGACGGTCGGCGTCGCGGTCGCCGGAAACGCCAGTCGCGCGTTCGCGAAACGCAAGCGGTCAAGGGCGGATGTCGAATACCAGGATTTTCCGCACGGCGTCGAACGCTGCGAGATCTGCGCGCCCTTCCTTCCGCCTGACCAATGCCAGACGGTCGTTGGTCCCGTCAGCCGCCAAGGCTGGTGCAAGATCTACCAAGGCGTAAGCTAAGCGAGCGAGCGGCCGGAGCGGCGCGGAAGACGCCGCCTTATGAGAGGAAGCGCCGAAGCCCATGCCGCGCGAGCAGGCAGGCAACAGAACAAGGCGGTCGCGAAGGCCGCCAGGCCAGCGCCTCGCATGGGCGTTCGCCCTCGTCGGATGCGCGTGCGGCGTGGCGACGGCCGACGATCTCGCCCCGACCTTGTCGCCCGACCGCATCGAGGACGCGCCTTCGACGCGGCTCGACCCCTACCCGACCTTCGACAATTTCGCCTGGCGCGCCTTCCTGGCGCTCAACTGGCCGGCGCGCTCCGGCGCCGACGGACGCGGCGAACCCGACCGCGGCAGGTCGCTTGGCGACCCGGGCCCTCGCGTCTGGGAGACGTTCAAGTCGCGCTATGAACTTTTCCAGGTTGGACCGGACGGACGCCCGATCGCCCCATCGGCCTACGCGAGCTTTGCCGGCCGCAATCCGTGCGGCGACGGATTCGACAACACCACGAAGACGCTGGCGTCCTTCGTTCCCTATGCCGAGTTCAATCAGCCCGGATTTGCGGTTGGCGGGTTCCTCAATCCGCTGGTCGCGCAGAACCGCACCTACACGCGCTACGAGATCCGGCTCAACCGGCCCGAGTACGAGGCCATCGCCGCGAGCGGCTGGAGCGAGGGCCGCAACCTGCCCGACGCCGCCCATCCGGCCGACCTGCCGATCGGCTCGATCGCGGTCAAGGCCGCGTGGCGTATTTTGACCGACGCCGACACGGCCGCGGTGCGCGCGCGATACTACATTGTCCGGGACGCCAATGTCGTCGACGTCGGAAAAAGCCTCGCCGCAGCGAAGATCGTCTGTTCGAAGAGCGACATCGCCCTGGTCGGCATGCACATCATGGTCAAGACGCGCTACCGGCCGCAATGGCTGTGGAGCACGTTCGAGCATGTCGACAATGTCCCGCCTGCTGGCCAGGGCGAGGCGCGCGAGCCCGACGCGAAGGGCGCCGGCGCGCCCTATTCCTATTTCAACGCAGCGCAGCCCGATCGGCGGCTGCCGCCGCTCGGCTCGCGCGACGTCGAACCGATCAGCATCGCCAATCCTCCCAAGCTCGACCCCGAGCCGATGCAGGTGACCCGGAGGCATCCCATCCATGCCTCGACGATGGCGATGAACCGGGCGTATTGGGCGCTGCCGGGCGTCAAGGGCACGGTTTGGGAGCATTACATGCTCGTCGCCAGCCAGTGGCCGACCCTCCCCGTGCCGGCCGGCCCGGACAACGACGGCCAATTCTTCCCTGGCCTCGCGGTCGATCCCGACACGCCGCGCGAGAACTACCAGTCCACCGATGAGGCTGCGGCAACCCAGGAGAACCTCGTCAATACGACGATGGAAACCTATCTGCAGGATGCGCCCGCAAGCTGCATGAGCTGCCACGCCAAGGTCGCCAACGCCCGCGGACGCGATTTTGCCGGCATTCTCGCCGGCTTGCACGAGTCCGCCGTGCGGCGTCCCCTGCCTTCGCGCTGAGGCCAACGTCGGCAGGACGTCACAAAGCCGCCTTAGGCCAAGGTCCCGCCCGTCCACGAAAGATCGAGTTCATGCCGCACGAGGAACACCACTTCATTCACCGCGCCGGGTGGCTGCGCGCCGCCGTGCTCGGCGCCAATGACGGCCTCATCTCGACGGCGAGCCTGATCGTCGGCGTCGCCGCCGCGTCTGCGGGCCGGAGCGAAATCCTGACCGCCGCCGTCGCCGGTTGGGCGGCGGGCGCGATGTCGATGGCGGCGGGCGAGTTCGTCTCCGTCAGCTCGCAGGCCGACCTCGAGGCCGCCGACCTCGCGCGCGAGCGGCATGCGCTGAAGGAGGACCCGCACGAAGAGCTGGCTGAACTGACGAGCATCTACGAGGAGCGCGGCCTCGACCCGGCGCTGGCGCGAAGGGTCGCCGAACAGTTGACCGCCAAAGACCCGCTCGCCGCCCATGCCCGCGACGAGCTCGGATTGACCGACGAAGCCGCCGCGAACCCGGTGCTGGCCGCCTTGGCCTCGGCCGCGGCGTTCTCCATCGGCGCCGTCCTGCCGACGCTGGCGGCTTTCCTCTCGCCGGCAGGGACCACGATTGCGGCCGTCTCCGGCGCGGCCCTGATCTTTCTCGTCGCGCTCGGCGCGCTCGGCGCGTGGCTCGGCGGGGCGCCGGTCGTCCGTCCGGCGCTGCGAGTCGGGTTCTGGGGCGCGATGGCGATGGCCGTCACCGCCGGAATCGGCGCGCTGGTCGGCAAGGCGGTCTAGCCCAACTTCCTAGGGACAAACGTCCAACGCGGGGGCCATGCGGCGTCGCGAACCGACGCCACGAGGCGGGAGTTCGTCGCGACCAGGACCGGCGGTCATGAGATTGGTCGCCGTGCGCGTCTCGGCAACCGATTTCGCGGGAAGCGCTTAAGACTTAGCCCTTCGATCGGCCGGTAGCCTTCTGGTTTTTGGGGTTCCGGCGAAGTTGTCCAAGTCCGCTCTTCTTCGCTAGGGCCGATCGCTGCGCCGCGTAGTTGGGAGCGACCATGGGATAATCGGCCGGCAGCTTCCATTTCTCGCGATACTGCTCCGGCGACAGGCCAAGCACACCCAGGTGCCGGCGCAAAGACTTCAATTGCTTTCCGTCCTCCAAACAGATCAAATAGTCTGGGGTGATCGATTTGCGAATCGGCACCGCAGGCGCTTTCGTTTCGACTGGAGGCGGCGCGCCCTCCAGCCCCTTGACCAGCCCCTCAACGGTCGAATGCAGCGCTTGAATGAGCGCAGGCAGCTCACTCCTTGGAAGCGGATTATACGCAGTAAACGAGGCCACGATTTTAGCTGCCAGCTCAATGGAATTCGGCGGCGCCATGCTTGAGTTCTCCTCCGGTCGACTGGAACTCCTTGCATACGCGCCGCTGATTGGCTCGTCGATAGCAACATAGACGATTTCGGTTGAGACGTTCCGCTTTACCTCGGCCGGCGCACGACGGTCGCTTCGAGGATGACGAATTTGCCGCCGTCGATCGTGAAGTCGATCGCGTCGCCGGGGCGGAGAGTCCGGCTGAGGTTTAGGTTCGCGACCCGGAACATCATCTCCATCGCCGGCATGCAGCCCTTGATGTCGCCGTGGTCGAGGGTCAGCGCGCCGGTCCGCGGCTCGACCGCCCTGACGACGCCATGGCCAAAGAAGATCCCCTGCTGCCCCCGTCTCCTCTTCGACAATGTCGGCGTCCGACGCCAGGAACAGCGCCGCCAGGGCCCACGCAGGGTTGAGAACAAGCGCCACGTCCGTCTCCTTACGCCTGCGCTCTCGGTAGCGGCATGATTTCGTTCAGCCTCTCTTTTGGCCTGCAAAGCCGGACGCCCTTCGGAGCAACGACGATCGGGCGCTCGATCAGGATCGGGCTTGGCGACCATGGCGTCGAGGATTTCGTCTTCCGTCCGCTTGGGGTCGCCGAGGCCGAGGGCCGCGTAGGGCGCCTCCTTCCGCCGCAGCAGCGATCGGACCGGAATCGCCATCGCCGCGATCAGTTGCTTCAGCTTCTCCCGGGAGGGCGGCGTCTTCAGATACTCGATCACGACCGGAGTCTCGCCGCGCTCGCGGAGCATCGCCAGAACGGCCCGCGACGTACCACATTTTGGGTTGTGATAGATGGTGACGGTCAAGGGTGGAGGGCTCCCCTTCTGAAGCGCAGCCCGGAACGCCGCGCCGGGACGACAAGGGTAACGCTTAGCGGCGACGGGCGCCACATCGGCCATCGGCGACGGGCGCGATCGGCCGGCGCCGAGGCGGATGTCCGCGTCACAAGCCCCTACGAACGTCGACAATTCAGATCCGGCTTTGGACTCTATACTCTGCCGCGCGCCGCTTAGCCGCGGCGCGCGGCTGTTGATTGAAACGGCCTTGCAAGGCATGACGCGCGAGCGCACGCCGTTCGGCGCGAACCCAATGAAGAGGCGATTATGAGTGAATGTCAAAAGGGAGTGAGCCGCCGCACGGTGCTGCTCGCGGCTGCCGCCGCGGCGCCGGCGCTCGGGCTGATGACGACGGCCGCTCAGGCCAAGATGGCGCAGGCCGCGGTCAAGTATCAGGCCACCCCAAAGGACGGCAAGCAATGCGACGGCTGCAACTTCTTCGTCGCCCCGAACGGCTGCAAAATGGTCGATGGCGACATTGCGCCCACCGGCTGGTGCTCGCTCTGGAACAAGAAGCCTAGCTGACCCCGCAAGAAGCGGCGGCTGCACTCCGGCCGCCGCTGTCTAAGTCGGAGCCGATCGCTTTCGGGCGGATTACGGTCAGTCTCGACGGCGGACCCGCGCGTCCGCCTCGATCTCCACCTTCATCTCCGGCTTCAACAGCCCCGCCACGACCACGATCGTCGCCGCCGGACGGATGTCGCCGAAAACCTCGCCCTGGACCTTCAGGACCGGCTCGCAGAACGACGGGTCGGTGACATAAATGCGCAGCCGAACGATGTCCGACAATTCGCCTCCCGCTTCCTTCAGGACCTCGGCGAAGGTCGCGCAGATGTTTCGCGCTTGCTCGGCCGGATCGTCCGGCATGGTCATCAGCGCATAATCGTAACCCGTCGTGCCGGAGACGTGGATCACATCGCCCGAGACGACCGCGCGCGAATAACCGTAGGCCCGCTCGAAAGGCGAGCCTGACGAGATCAGGCGATGCGCGACCCTCACGCGAATTCCATGATGATGGCGTCAACCGCCAGGGAATCGCCTTCCTTGGCGAGGATCGCCTTGACGGTGGCGTCGCGCTCGGACACGAGCACATTCTCCATCTTCATCGCCTCGACGATGCAGAGCTGCTCGCCGACCTTCACCTCCTGGCCGACCTTGACCGCGATCGACTTGACGAGGCCGGGCATCGGGCAAAGCAGCGATTTCGAGCCGTCCGCCCCCTTGTTCTCGTGCATCAACGCGGCGAGCTCCGCTTCGCGACGGGTGTAGACGCGCGCATCGACGCCGACGCCAGCGTGCTCCAAGTGGAAGCCGTTCTGGATGGGGCGAGTCTTCACCGCGACGTCCGTTCCGTCGACGTTCCCGACCCACAACAGGTCAACCGGCCTCCAGTCCAACTCGACGTGGGCCCGGTGACCGTCGGCGAACACGATCGAGAGGCCGGTCGGCCTCTGATCCATCTCGATCTCGACCCGGCTCTTGCCGAGCGCGACGGTGCGCTTGGTGTCGAAGTTGAGCAGCTCGGGCGCGCGCAACTGCCCCGATATGCGGCGCTTGCGCAGGTTCAGCACATGATCCATCTGGGCGGCGGCGGCCGCGAGCCGCCGCTCGGTCTCGCCCTCGGGTAGCAGCGGGCGGAACCCGTCCGGAAACTCCTCTGCGATGAACCCCGTCGACAGCCGCCCTTCGCGCCAGCGCGGATGCTGCATCAGCGTCGACAGGAAGGGGATGTTATGCCGGATGCCTTCGATGACGAAGGAGTCGAGCGCGGTCGCCTGAGCCTTGATTGCGCTAAGCCGGTCCGGCGCATGGGTGACGAGCTTGGCGATCATCGGATCGTAGTAGATCGAGATCTCGCCGCCCTCGAACACGCCGGTGTCGTTGCGCACGGTCACGCCTTCGAACGTCCCCTCCACCGGGGGGCGATAGCGAACCAGGCGGCCGGTCGACGGCAGGAAGCCGCGGGCCGGATCTTCCGCATAAACGCGGCTCTCGACCGCCCAGCCGTTGAGCTTGACGTCGTCCTGGGTCATGCGCAGCGGCTCGCCGGCCGCGCTGCGGATCATCTCTTCCACCAGATCGACGCCGGTGATCAGCTCCGTCACCGGATGCTCGACTTGCAGGCGGGTGTTCATCTCGAGGAAGTAGAAGCTGCGGTCCTGGCCGGCGACAAACTCGACCGTGCCGGCGGAGTCGTAGCCGACCGCCTTCGCCAACGCGACTGCCTGCTCGCCCATCTTGCGCCGCGTCGCCTCGTCGAGCAGCGGCGAGGGCGCCTCCTCGATCACCTTCTGGTTGCGGCGCTGGATCGAGCATTCGCGCTCGCCAAGATAGAGGACATGCCCGTGCTTGTCGCCGAGGACCTGGATCTCGACGTGGCGTGGATTGACGATGAATTTCTCGACGAACACGCGGTCGTCGCCAAACGAACTCTTGGCTTCCGACTTGGCGCGGGCGAAGCCCTCGGAAACTTCTTGGCGGCTGTGGGCGATGCGCATGCCCTTGCCGCCGCCGCCGGCCGACGCCTTGATCATCACCGGATAACCGATCTCGTCGGCGATCTCCGCCGCGCGCTCGGGCGACTCGATCACGCCGAGATGGCCCGGCACAGTCGAGACCTTGGCGGCGCTGGCGAACTTCTTCGAATTCGATCTTGTCGCCCATCGCCTCGATGGCGCGCGGATTGGGGCCGATGAACACGATCCCCTTATCGGCGAGCGCCTGGGCGAAGGCCGCGCGCTCCGAGAGAAAGCCGTAGCCGGGGTGGACCGCCTCGGCCCCGGTCTTCAGGCAGACGTCGACGATTTTGTCGATGACGAGATAGGATTGGGCGGCCGCCGGCGGTCCGATCGCCACAGCCTCGTCCGCCATTTCGACGTGAAGAGCGTCCTTGTCGGCCTCCGAGTAGACAGCGACCGTCTTTATCCCCATTCGGCGCGCGGTTTTGATGACGCGGCAGGCGATTTCGCCGCGGTTGGCGATGAGGATTTTCTTGAACATCGGCTCCCCGTGGGACGAAAGCCCGAGCTTCCCGTTTGGGGCCGTTCTATTGGAACCGACGAGGCGCGTAAACGCTCGCGCCGTCGCAGGGGGATAGCAAAAGGAATGACGGCGGCGCGACATGTGGCGCTGGCGTAGGCGAGGCGGCCTGCAACTCATACCCGCTCCTGCCCCATGGGCGCGCCACGCCGAAGGGCGACGCAATTGGGGCCTCGAGCACGGGTTGCGCCGAACAGATCCGATGAAACTGACGTAGTGCAAAAGCTCTGCCTTGACGGATCTCCGCCGCCCCCGATGGTCACTCAGCAGCGTCACTTTTGGCCAAACTACGAAATGAACGCTCTAGGAGGAGAGTGAAAATGGGGAAAATGAAGCTTCTTGCTGGAACGGCGGCCCTCTTGGCCGGCATGGCCCTTTCGACGTACGCGAGCGCCAACATTGTTGACGGCATGGCTTGGCTGAACAACGCCAACGTTGGGGACGCGACGATCGGCAACATTCCGGCAACCGCTCCGGACGTGACGTTTACTATCCCGAGCAATCCGCTGAACATGGACAGCCGGAATTCGGCTGACGGTTACACCGTCGGCGGTTTCATTGCTTCCGGCGGCGGCTCGATCACGAGCGGCGCTTCGCACTCTGGCGACAGCTTGGACAACACGTTCTTCGCATTCTCCGGCACGGTGTCGGTGACGAACGGCGAAACGTTCACCGTTGCGCACGACGACGGCCTGCAGCTCGAGATTGGCGGCCTGCTCGTGATCGACGTTCCCGGGCCTACCGCGCCAAACGTGACCACGGTCACCTACGCGGGCCCGTCCGGCAACCTGCCGTTCAAGCTCGCCTACGGCGAGTGCTGCGGCTCGCCGGCGGTCCTCAACATCGATCTGCCGCTGACCGCCGTCCCCGAGCCTTCTACATGGGCGATGATGGGCCTCGGCTTCGCCGCTCTCGGCTTTGCTGGCTACCGCGCCCGCAGGACGAGCATCTCGATCGCGTAACCCATCTCAAGCGGACAACGGGAAAGGCCACCAATCTGGTGGCCTTTCTTTTTTATCGTCCCCTCAAGGGATTCGGTCTGCGTAGACTCTGGGCTCACACCGCCCGCGCGCGTAGCGCCGCCTCGACGCCGGGCCACTGGGCCGCCCGCGCCCGCACCGCCGCAACGAACCATTGCGGGGCCCGATGCGCCTCGGCGAGCACATTGACCAGGACCGCCAGCGCCTCGATCGACCGGCATTCGTCGGCGCGCCCGATCAGCCATTGCGCGTCCTCGTCGGTGACGACGCCGGTCGGGCGCAACTGCCACACGACATAGTCGGTGATCAGTTCGACGAACAGCTCCGTCCATTCCGGCGCGTTGCTCATCCTGGCGCGCGCGACGGCGAACAATTCGTCCGCGGTTTCCGGCGTCACCTCGCCATCGGCGAACACTTCGCGCCGCAGCCAAGCGACATCCTGGGCGGTCACCTTGCGGCCGAGGATCATCGCGCTGATGATCGTGCGGCTCTTCTCGACGGCTACACTCATGCTGCACTCTCTCTGACGCCCGGCTCGCGGCGGCCCTAGCGAGCCGGCTCCCTTTCCGATGTGTGAAGCCTGCCCTGCAAAATTTGCTGAGAAATGAATCGAACGGCGGACGCGACGTAAGCTTGCCGGCACAGTTAAGGCTAAGCAAAACGGCATGGTTTCGCGGATATGAACGCGTTCGTTAGAAACGCGCGCTCCGCCCCGACGTTCCAGAACCGCCGCAAAAAAGCCCCACCGCGAAACGCCCGCCGCGTTCCGTATGGAAATGGGTCGCTGCAGGCCGCGTGGGGTGCGATCCAAAGTGGTGCAATCAGGCGGTGCGGCGTAGGGATTTGTTCGGGCTATTGTCATTGGCTGCAGCGGCACGTTGCCGGGCGAGGGCTTTCCAGTAAGCGTCCCAGTCGCCGTTGATTCGGTTTATTCGCAAGGCGAGCATATGTTCTTCATGCTCGACGCGCCGCCAGGCGCCGGGCCGCTTCAGGCGTTGCTGGGCGACGTAGCGATGAGCGCTTTCGATCTCGCCGGAGCCGATTGGCAGCCCTTCGGCCAGGGCTTGGCGATCGTTCAACTGGTCGGCGCGAGCGCCGAGATAACGATGGCAGGTTCGCACGGGCGCATGCTCGTCGTCGACTTCGGGGGGCTCGCAATGTCCGGCGAGCGCCCGCAGGACGGCGTCGAGACGGCCGCCTTTGAGCGCCTCCTTCTGCGTCTCCATCCAGGCGCTGCGCGCAGCCGGGTCGGGCGCGATCGCCGCCGAGGCGACGCCCAGGTATTCGCAGACGTGATAGAAATCAATCAAATAGCGGCCCTGGTCGCCGACTTGCTGCTCCCCCCGGCTCTTCGACCCGGGGGTGGCCGACGATCCAGGGCGCGCCGTCGCCGACCGCGTGAACCTGGGAGTTCGCCCCGAAGCCGGCGCGAACCGCGTGAGGCAAAGCAGCTGGCGCCCGGCCTCTTCGACCCCGCCCTCGATCGAGCCCGCATAAACCGGCGTGCAGTTCCCTTGCGCGTGCGCCAGCGACAGCTTCGCCTCCCGCCAGGACAGCGTCTCGCCCTTGCGCTTGTCCTTCTCCTCGCTGTTCGGCTCGACGATCGGAACCATGCCGCCGTCCGTCTCGACGACGATCGGCTTGCGAAGGCCCGGCGCTTCCGGAAACTCCAAATCCCGACGACGGCTTTCATGCATTGCCTGGGCGTGGGCGAACGGGATCCGCTGGATCGTGCTCTCGCCGATCGCGAAGCCGTAGTGCTCCTCAAGCTTGGCGCGCGCCTGCGCGAAGGGTTGATCGGCGGCGAAGTCCGGTCCCCGGGCTCTTCGACCCGGGGATGGCGCGCTGCAGCGGCCGCGAACACCCGAGCGGGCTCACCTTCGCCCCGAGCACGAATGGACGCACCCGCTGCGTCCCGAACCGAGATTGCGGCTCTCGGACCTCTATCTCACCGAATTTCGTATGCCAGCGGAGTTTTTTTCGCCTTGGCGATGCATCTGCGGGCGTTGGCGAATCTCCCGCTCCGTCGCCTCGACCCGCCGCTCGGCCCAACTGCGCAGCGCCTCCCGTCCCAGAAGACGCGTCTCCTCGACCATCCGCTCTTCCGCCGCGTCGGCTTCCTTCAATGCCCCCTCGTCGCCTTCGACCGCCAGCACGATCGACGCCACCCGCTGCCAAAGCTCCGGATGCGCCCGCAACGCCGCCATCAGCGCCTCATCGCTCAACTCCCCGACCGCCATCCGTCGCCTCCCGCCAAATCAATCAAACCGAACCTACCCTGCATCGGTTTGAATCGCACCCGGTGGCGACCGGTTGATTGCTTTCGCCGAGCGAACGTGGAAGGGTGCGTGTGTTCTGCGCGGGCCAACCGATCTGACGCTCATGCCGTTCGTGACTTTTGCGATCTGGAGCAATGTGGCCAGCGTCGCTTCGCCTCCCCTCCAGGTGTACGCGCCGGCCGGACTGACGCTGGTCGGCTACACGCCGGGCCCGCCCGCCGTGCCGCCCGTCCCGCCTCCCAATCCGCCGAGCGCGAACCAGCCCGCGGCGACCCCAGCGCCAGCCGCGCCGCAGCCTCCTTCGCAGTGGTATTACAACCTGGGCAACATTCCTGGCATTGGGCTCCTCCAAGCGCCGCAGACCCATTGGTCAAGAGTCTGGACGACGTTGCCCGCCGCTGGCGCCACAAGGAACATCGGCTTCGTGTACACGGCGAATTTCCTCAGCCAGGCCACCGCCCACGCGTTCCCTCCAATTCAACTGACCCTCTCCGCCTCCTTGAACCATCTGAATCAGTTGAACCCGATCACGTGCACCGTGGCGCCGGCGGGGGGCGCTGCGAACCGGGTGGCCATGACGACGCAGCATCAATACCTCGGTGGTTCCGACGAACATATCCTGACAATCAGCATCAGGACGCGCTAGGGCCGGAGCGCGCCAATCGTCGATGCGAGGCATGTCGCGCTCCGAACGCGGGGCGTTATCGCGTCCGCCTGCGAAGGGGCGAAACCAATTTCGAATGGGTGGGAGGGACGTGGCTTATGCGGAGTCTGTGGCTATCGATCACCGCGCTCGCGACGGCGGCGCTCGCGTCGACCGGGGCGCAGGCCGCGGACGAGAAGCCTCAGAAGCCGAACATCGTCCTCATCATCTCCGACGACCAGGGCTGGAAGGATGTCGGGTTTCACGGGTCGGACATCAAGACGCCAAATCTCGACGCGCTGGCGGCCGGCGGCGCGCGGCTCGAGCAGTTCTACGCCCAGCCGATGTGCTCGCCAACTCGCGCGGCGCTGATGACCGGGCGCTATCCCTTCCGCTACGGGCTCCAGATCGCGATCCCCTCCGCCCATGCCTACGGCTTGGCGACCGACGAGCGGCTCTTGCCCCAGGCCTTGAAAGAGGCGGGCTACGAGACGGACCTGATCGGCAAGTGGCATCTTGGCCACGCGGATAAGAAGTACTGGCCGCTCCAGCGCGGCTTCGACCACCACTACGGCCCGCTGCTCGGCGAGATCGACTATTTCACCCACGAGCAGCATGGCGTGCTCGACTGGTTTCGTGACGGCCGGGCGATTAAGGAGCCAGGCTACTCGACGACCCTATTGGGCGATGCGGCTGTCAGGCTGATCGAGAGCCACAATCCGCACGTCCCCCTCTTCCTCGATCTCGCCTTCAACGCGCCGCACGCGCCCTTTCAGGCGCCGGCGGCCGATCTCGACCGCTACACCAGCATCGCGGACCCCGCGAGGCGCGCCTATGCGGCGCAAGTCACGGCCATGGACGAGCAGATCGGCCGGGTCGTGAAGGCGCTCGACGCGAACGACATGCGCGACAATACCCTGATCCTCTTCCAGAGCGATAACGGCGGCACGCGCAACCCGCTGTTCTCGGGCGAAGTCGACACGTCGACGCTGAAGAGCCTGCCGCCGGACAACGGGCCGTATCGCGAGGGCAAGGGCACGGTGTATGAGGGCGGCACGCGCGTCGTCTCGATCGCCAACTGGCCCGGCCGGATCAAGCCGGGAACCGTCGTGAACGAGATGATCCACGAGGTCGACCTCTTCCCGACGCTGGTTGGCCTCGCCGGCGCGAGCACGGCGGGCGCCAAACCGCTTGATGGGCTCGATGTCTGGGGAACGATCAGCCAAGGCAAGCCCAGCCCGCGCAGCGAGATCGTCTACAACCTGCAGCCGTTCCGCGCCGGCCTCAGACAGGGCGACTGGAAGCTCGTCTGGCGCACGCCGCTGCCGCAGGCGGTCGAGCTTTACGACCTCGCCAAGGACCCGTCGGAAGCGGACAATGTCGCCGCAGCCAATCCGGACAAGGTCGCCGCGCTACAGAAGCGCGCCAACGAGCTCGCCAAGGACATGATCCCGCCGTTGATGCTCCAGACGGAGGTCAAGGCGATGAAGAGCCGGATGAGCCTGCCCCCCGCCCTGCCTGACGAGGACGTCCTCGAGGGCGCGGCCGAGTAGCCCCCGCACGGATTTGCCCGCACGGCCATAATCAAGGACTTAGGCGCCAAAGTGTGCAACATTCGCGGGCGGCCTTGCGGCGTTACACGGACCGTCGCCCGCCGGCGCGCACAACATTCGATTTATACTTTATAAAACTGTAATTTAGGGCAAATCCCTCCGTTCCAATCGGCCCACTCTCGAAGGGTCAGCGTCTCGCCGCCCGATAGCGACAATCGTACACGGCGTCAGAGCGTGCGGGACCCGCGGCGTCCGCCCTGCGCCCTGCGGGCCGCTCGTCGATGGAACGAACAGCGCCGCCCTCGCGTTCAGCCGCCGTAACCGGAGGCCGCCATGGCGAAACACGAGCCCGCCGAAAAGACTGTGCACTACGACGGACCGGCCGGCGGCTGGGGCTCTCTTAAAGGCATTACCCGGATATTCGGGGCCGAGTGGCCGACGCCGGCGGCGATCGAGACGCTCGCCCGGCAGAACAAGCCGCGCGGCTTCATGTGCGTCTCCTGTTCGTGGACGAAGCCGGCCGATTACCACGCGTTCGAGTTCTGCGAGAACGGCGCCAAGGCGACGCTGTGGGAGTGCGCAAGAAGCAGAAGATCGGAGAGGGCTTGGCGAACGGCTGAAATACGAATCTGAGCGCCCATTCCGTCCGGTGGGTACGGAAGGCAGGCGGATGTTCATCGCTTTCCAAGGCCGACGACCGGGCGACCTGTTCGGCTACCGCCAAGCGCGGGGGAACGACGCCGAACCTAGATATTAGCTGGAAGAACTCTATTTTATGGCTGCGATGCCAAAATTATAAGTGGCAAGAATTACTCAATGTCGCAATGATGAGTGATATAAAAAATGCCGCTATATATTTTCTCAATAAGACGGTGTACGGTAAAATAGGTTTTCTGACGGACGATAGAAAACGATTTCATGATCTTCAATGTTTACAGAACGCATTTTGGACCATGGAGGAATTAATTACATTGTTTTACTGTATAATGGAGGCGGTCATGTTTTTAACACTCACGAGTCTGTGGAACCCGAGAACGCAGCAAGAAATGGCGACATGGATCGATGCGGAGGCGGACGCACTAATTCGAGATTTTGGGGTTGGTGCGTACGCCGCAGCCCGAAAGAAGGTTCGCGATGCCGGCGATTTGTCCACAATGCGATATTGGGGCGCTGTCAAGGACGCAGTCGCGCAGGGAACAAGTATAGCGAAGACAATCAGCGGTCATGCGCAATTATGCGAAACCGTGGCTCCCATCGAGCCTCGTAAGTCGACGGCACAGCCCCACGAAGAGTTAGAGGTCGAAAATTCGCACAATCCAGAATTGTATTTTCGGTGGCGACCTGGCCGTTATGAGCATGTTCTGATGCTCCTGAAGGACGTCGATATCGGCGCGTCGGGCCCATCCTGGGTGACTTGGCACGAATCGCACAGCCAAAGCCCAGCGAGCGTTCGTGAGACGAGAACGCCAGCCGGAACTGTCACTGAGAACGCGGCGGAGGTATCGGCCGCCTGAACGGGGACTCTTTGCAGCGCGACAATTACGGAGGCCGCTCGTATTGCCGCACGTGGCGATGCTCCCCGTTGAGGATGGTTGCCTCGTCTATTTTGCTCCCGCCCTTGGGGGCGGAAAGTGTCACCCACCTTGCAGTAGGCGGCTTGTGACCATGAGTTTTGCTGACCGGGGCCGGCCGCCAGGCCGGGCCTGTCAGCAAAACTCATGGCAGCCGAAGGCCCGAACCGCGCGCAGGGGTCAAGGCGCGCGCAGCGCCCCGCGCAGCGGGCTTGGCCTTGACGCCAAGCACGGGTCGGGCACTCCCGCGCGACGATCGGGATGAGCCTGTTTCGGCGGAGGAGGCAGGGCACGGCTCCTCCGCGAGTGCTGGCCCATCAGTGAGGCCTTGCGACCTCTGAGAGTTTCTGCGTCTTTCCCAAGGACCCGAACAGCAATGCGTTGGCCTGTTCGCTTCGCCATGTCTTGAGACGGCGTTGAAGCGTTCGCAGAAGCTTGTCGGGATAGGCGCCGGGATATTCCGCCTGCAGCCGGGCCAGGAGTTCGCTGCCGGTCCGCCAAGGCTCGGCTTCAAACCATTTCCGTAGATCTCCCGTCGCCTAAATCAACGGGTCCGGACGACGGCGCCCCCTTTTGGCTTTCGCGATCGGCCGATCTGTTGGCCGAATGGCTCCGTCCTTCCATGCCGTGCGCAGGCTCGCCAGAAAAAGTTCGATGGGTTGCTCTGTCGTGGTGGTATGCCCGACAGGCTGCACATCCTCGAGCGCGGCAAGGCGCTCTTGCGTCGCTCGGATGTCCCGCAACAACACGACGGGGTCGAGACCCGCGTAGATTTCCTGAAGGCGGGCGCGAACCTCGTCTGGCGTGCGTATGTCGGCAGCCAGCCGCTGATGCGGTGTCATTGGCGGGCTGTAGGTCTTACGCACGCGCGCGCCATCGCGCCGCTTCGCAATCAGCTTGAACGACGGCTGGAAGAAGTTCACGAACAACCGCGCCGAGCGGTAGAGTTCGGCCAACAGCGTAGCCGCCTCCAGTCCCTCGAACCGGCGATAGCCGACCATTCTGCGCACGACGGCGCCGTTCTTCTGCTCGACGAACGCCTGGTCGTTCTTGCGGTAGGGCCGGCAACGCGTGAAGGCGATGTTGGCTGCGTCGCAGTAAGCCTTCAGCGTCTCGTTCATGAAAACGGTGTCGTTATCGGTGTCGAAGCCGAGCAGCGCAAACGGCAATTGCTTGCGAAGCTCTGTCAGCACCGCGCTCAGCAGCGTCTGCTCGCGCACGATCAGAGGGGCGCATTCTGTCCAGCCTGTTGCAATGTCGGTGAGCACCAAAGTCTGGATGAAGCTGCCGCGCGTCGACGGCCCGCTGTGGGCGACGAGGTCCGCCTCGACAAAACCTGGCGCTGGATCGCCCCAGTCTGCCGACGTCCGTATCGGAATACTGCTTCGCAATGCGTGCGCCCCAGGTCGTCGCCGAGGGCGCCCCAGGCCTTCGCGGATCCGCGCCAGCGCCCGATCGATCGTCGCCGCGCTCATTGCAAGCAATTTGGTGCGGATCTCGGCGGCGAGCTCGAGATGGCCATGCCGCTCCATCGCGTCGATCAGCACGGGCATCAACGCTTTCAGCCGCTTGCCGCAAACTCGATCCGACGCCTCCCACAGCAACACGAGCGCGTTCCGTTCGGCCTCGTCATAGATCTGACGACGCCTCCGGCCTCCGCTCTGCGCTCTAACGTCGCCCCGCAGAAGCCGCATTGCGTGCTTGCGGTGGTATCCGGTCATGTCGGCAAACTCGTCCAATATCCGCGTCTTCTCCGCGTGGTTGGCGATCAGGTAGCGCTCCGACGCCACCACCGTCAGTTCCTTCCGCGTCGCCATGCTCAGCCGTCCCATCGTTGCCCCGATTCGTTGTGCTCGAACGGGAGCAATCTACGTGAGGCAACGGATCAAGCATTCAGGAACAAAACCGGCGAGGCAATGCGCCGCTTAGCGACAATTAGACTGGCCAAATCGGGCAGTCGTCGAGTAGCGGTGCGCAAGATACTACATAGTTGTCGTTTGGCAAGAGGGTGTCTTGGCGACAACTACTTTATTTGTCGCTGACTGTTTTCGGCGGTGGCCCGAGTAATTGTCGTGGGGGGTCCGGTGAGCGGCAATCACCCGCGACGGGTTCTGATGGAAAGCTAAGCCAAGTCCGGGGTTTCCTCCTTTGCGGCTCTGCGGGCGGCGGAGCGCTCCCGGTAGCTTTCGCCATTCATTTCGATGATCGTCGCGTGATGGACCAATCGGTCCACCGCCGCCGCAGTCATGGCGGCGTCCGGAAAGACGGTGTTCCAGGCTGAAAACGCCTGATTTGCGGTAATGGCGATGCTGTGCCGTTCGTATCGATGCGCGATGAGTTCGAACAGGACGCTGGTCTCGGCTTGATCCTTACGGACATACGAGAGGTCGTCGAGCACGATGAGGTCGAATTTGTCCAACTTCTCCAGGGCGGCGATCAGGGAAAGGTCACGCCGCGCGGTCTGAAGCCGTTGAACGATGTCGATGGTCCGGGTGAACAACACCCGCTTTCCCGCGTCGATGAGGGCATGGCAGACGGCCGCCATAGCGTGACTCTTGCCCGTGCCGCTTTTCCCGAACAGCAAGAGATTGTCGCCGTTCCTGATCCAGTCTCCGCCGGCGCCGAGGGACAGAAGTTGCTGTTTGCGCACCCCCGGGGCGACGTCGAAATCGAAGCTGGCGAAGGTTTTTCCGGGCGGCGCTTCGGATTGATCGCGATGACGCTGGATGCGGCGTGAGGCGCGCTCGGCGACTTCGATCTCCATCAGCGCGGCGATCGTTTTCTGGGCCGGCCACCCGTCGCGATCGGCGGACTCGGCGATGCGCCGCCAATTGCGCGCGATGCTGGGCAGGCGCAGTTCGGTCAGCAAGGAGGCGAGGAAGGTTGCGTCGGCCATGGTCGTGTCCGTCATGGCCTTCCCTCGCAAGCGGAGGGTAGAAGCCGATCATAGGCCTGGAGGTTTGGCGCGGGGATCGTGACCTCGCTCGACAGGATCGGTTTGCTCGCGAACTCCTTCTCGAGTTTGGCGATGTCGGGCAGCTGGCCGGAGTCCAGGATCGCATCGAGACGGGAGGCCAGAGCGATCTCGCAGGCTTCATGGGTCGACGCCAAAACCAGCAATGCGACCATCGTCCGGCAGGCGTCTCTGGGCGGCAGGGCGTCGTCCAGGACGGTCCAGGCGCGGGTGTAGGCGGCGCGCGGGAAGAGGGCTTCGCGGTAGACGAGGTATCGCAGGGCTTGCGGCTTCCGGCGCAGCGTGCCGATCAGATGATGATAATCGATCGCGTGGCCGCGCGCGCGGTCCGTCCGCACCCGCGTCATGCGCATGACCGGGTCCGGACCGAGGAAGCATTCCAGCCGGTCGTCGAAGAGACGCACTTCAATTCTGTGGCCAATCAGCCGGGACGGGACGGAATAGAGGACCTTATCGACATTGATGGTGCTGTTGCGCGTCACCTTCGCAGTCACCGTCGCGAAGTCGGTGGTTCGACGCTTGGGCAGCGCTTTGAGCGTCTCGCGCTCCGCGGCGACCGCCTTGGCGCGGCGAGCGTTGTGACGGTCGCACACGCCGCCGACGAAGGCGCGGTAGGCTCCGAGACTGTCAAAATCCCGGCTTCCCCGGCGCCGCAGCCTCTGGTCGAGGCGGATCTTGATATGGCCGTTGGCGGCCTCGATGCTGCCATTCTCATTGGCCACGCCGGGATTGTTGCGGGTGGCCTCCATGCCGTAGTGCCGGCACAAGTCGCCGCAGCGCCTGGTGAAATCAAGCTCGGCGTCGCGGTCGAGGTTTTTGAAAGCCGCCGACAGCAAGTCGGTTCGGTGCTCGCGCGGGACGCCGCCCAACTTCCAAAGCGCGTCCTGCAGGCCTTCGGCGACGGCTGAGAAGCTTTCGCCGCCGAGGATCACCCGCACATGCTCCCAGCCGCTGCAAGCCAGCCGAAAATGATAGAGGCGGTGAGGGAAGGGCTCGCCGGCGATGGTGACGGCGAGGCCGTCGGCGACGGTGAAATCCGAAAGCGCCTGACGGCCGGGATCATGGCGCTGAGGGAAGAAAACCTCCTTGTCGCCGCCGTGAAGGGCGCGCCATTTTGCGATGCGACGTTCGAGCGTGCGGCGGACGCTGTCGGGCAGAGCGTCCGGGCCGAGTTCATCCTGAAGGTCCTCGAAAATCGTCACCGCCATGACGCCGGGGATCTCGAGCATCTCCCGCGCCCGCGGCCAGACCTCCGTCAGCGGATCGGCCCGGGTTCGCCAGGTTCGCGGCTGCTTCTTTTGTGATGGCAAACGCGCGTCGTTATCGATGCGACGCGCGGTGCGCGCGCTGAAGCCGGCGCTGGCCGCTGCGGCTTCCTGGTTTTGATGTCGGGAACGGGAGGTCATGTAGAGCATCACCTGGCGGTCGGTCACATGAAGGTTCGGCATCGAGCTCAGATCGTTGGTTATTGAGCTGCGATACCACCCTCGACGCCGAACGGCCGACGTCCCTCAGGGGGACATTGAAACCGCCGTCCGGCAGCGCCGCTTTCCGGTCGGGGCTTTCGCCCCTCCCTTCAACCGGCGCTGCCGGACGCCCTAACCGGCCAAGATAATTGTCGATGAACCGGCCATCTTAATTGTCGCCGTGCACCCTGCCGTTCAATTTTGGAATCGCCTCGAGGAAAATCATGTGTCCGTGGCCACAGACGGGACATTCCTTGAGCGAGACGCCGGTCACCGCTTGATAGTGACAGCGGTAGTCTTCGGGCCGCTCCTCCGACGACAGATCCGGGGAGACGCCAAGCAACTCTCGGCAGCGTTTGAGCTTTTGCTCCCGATAGCGATTGCAAAGGAACCCGTAATAACGGATCCGTTTGAACCCCTCTGGCTGGACATGGAGCAGGAACCGGCGGATGAACTCGTCGGCGGACAGCGTCATGGCGGCGACATGATCGCCATTTCTGTAGTCCTTCCAGCGGAATCGAACCTTGTTATCGTCGATGGAGATCAGACGGTCGTTGGAGATCGCGATCCTGTGGGTGTAGCGCCCGACATAGTCGAGGACTTGTTGTGGGCCGCCGAAGGGGCGCTTCGAGTAGACGACCCATTCCGCCTTTCGTGTTGGAAGCAAGTGGCGCATGAAAGCCGCGTGGTCGTTGAGCGGCTGCAAGGCATTGAAGAAGGCCAATTTGCCAGCCAGGAACGCCTTCTCCAGGTCTTGCAAAAGCAGCCGGCGGAAGAGGCGCGACAGCACCCGGACAGGAAGAAAGAAGCCTGGCCGGCAAGCGACCCATCGCTCGCCACCGGGCGACAGGCCGCCGCCAGGAATGACGCAGTGCAGGTGGGGGTGGTGAGACAGATTCTGCCCCCACGTATGAAGGATGGCGAAAAAGCCGATCTCGGCGCCCAGGTGCTGCGGATCGAGCGCGATCGTACGAAGGGTCTCGGCTGCCGCGTGGAAAAGGATGTCGTAGACTTGAACTTTGTTCTGATAGGCGATGACGGCGATCTCGTCGGGGACCGTGAAGACCACGTGGAAATATTCCGTCTCGAGCAGTTCAGCTTGGCGATCCTCCACCCACTGGGCGCGGGCTAATGATTGACACTTGGGACAGCTGCGCGATCGGCACGAGTTGTACGAAATGCGCTGATGGCTGCAGCTGTCGCACTGCTCCACATGGCCGCCCAGTGCGGCGGTCCTGCAGATCTCGATCGCGCTCATGGCGCGGCGCTGCGCTGTCGAGAGCGACGCGCCGTGCTGTTCACGGTGTCAATCGGCGTCCAAAATTGACCCCCGATCGGCGTCCAAAATTGACCCCCCTTGTGAAGGGCTCGGACGGTAGCGCTCGCCCCGGTGGAGCTGGTCGGGGTTGCGCAGCCGGGGCGAGCGCGGTTCGGTGAGGCGCCGGCGTTGGTCACGTGCGGTTCTTGAAGCGCCGGCTCTCGTGCCGAGCGGACGTAGCGCGGGTCAATCTCGGCCGAAGCCGCGGGGCGGAACGATCGCCTGGAGTTCAGTGAGGTCGAGGTCGCAGATCGCCTGCAACGCCTCGGCGGTGGCGCTGTCCTCAAGGTTCTCCGGCAGAGCTTCCAGCCAGGCGGCATACTGACCCTGCAAGGTGGCCAGCTCGGAGACAGCGTCGCGCCAACGCTTGGCGCGACTGCGGTGATCGAGGGGTCGCCATATCCGGACTGCCGGCGTCCCGGACTCCCGAGCGGCGCGACAGCGCGCCTGGCGCTCGGCGTCGGTCATCGGTCGCTCGCCGATCGGCTTGCGCGGCATGGTCCACTCCGAAGCGTGACGTCACGAAATCCCGGTCATGAGACAGCGCTCAGGCGCGGTTCTTGAAGCGCCAGCTTTCGTTCCCGGTCTCGACGATGTCGCAGTGATGGGTGAGGCGATCGAGGAGCGCCGTGGTCATCTTTGGGTCTCCGAACACGCTCGGCCATTCACCGAAGGCGAGATTGGTGGTGACCAGGATCGAGGTGCGCTCGTAGAGTCGGCTGACGAGGTGGAAGAGAAGCTGGCCGCCGGCCTGGGCGAACGGCAGGTAGCCGAGCTCGTCGAGGACGACGAAGTCCATGCGGGTAAGATAATCGGCCATGCGGCCATGCGGCCCTGGCGCCCGGCGCGCGTCTCGGCCTCGAGCTGGTTGACGAGATCGACGGTGGTGAAGAAGCGGCCGCGCCGTCCGGCGCGAATGCAGCTTCGCGCAATGGCGATCACTGCGTGCGACTTGCCGGCGCCGGTCGAGACAGCGACATGGCGCCGGGATTCTGGCGAGCGAAGAGACAATCTACTATGCCTTTCATCCGCTCGCTGGCAGGGCGGTGGCCACGGGCGGTCGGCGCGTCGTTTTCGGGGACGATGTCCATCTCACGATTCGTCTTGCCGACGGCACGCTGACATTGACGCCAGAGTGGATGTTGCGGCCTGCGGCTGCAGCCTGTGAGATTCGTATGGCTCCGCGGCTTTGCCTGGCGCGCTTGCGTGATCTGCGCGCTTATCTCGATGCGGTTCTAGGCTCCGACCGTGGGGATTCGCCCCTGACCGACGGAGCTGATCATGCGCCTGAAACGCCGACAACCGGACCTGTTCGAAGAGCCGCCGCGCCTGCAACCGATCCCGAACGAACGCCGCCGGGCGATGGTGGAGAGTTTGCGAGCGCTTCTGGCGGAGGCGCTTTCGCAGAAGGTCTCGGCTTCGATCCGGAAGGAGGCGCGCCATGAGCCGGATCGAGGCTGACCATCTCGCCCGGGAGGCGATCGTCTATGTCCGTCAGTCGACGGTCGATCAGGTGAACAACAACGTCGAGAGCCGTCGACGGCAATATGGGCTGGTCGAGCGAGCCCGGCAGCTCGGCTGGGCCGAGGTCAGCGTCATCGACGACGATCTCGGCCGCTCCGGCTCGGGCGTCAGCCGCCCCGGGTTCGAGAAGCTGCTGGCTGCGATCTGCGAAGGCCGGGTCGGCGCGGTGGTGTCGATCGAGGCCTCGCGCCTGGCCCGCAACGGGCGTGACTGGCACACGCTGCTCGAGTTCTGCGGGCTCGTCGGGACGCTGATCGCGGATGAGGACGGCGTCTACGATCCCCGTCTTCCCAACGACAGGCTCCTGCTCGGCATGAAAGGCACAATGAGCGAGATGGAGCTGACGATCCTGCGGCAGCGCGCCCATGAAGCGCTCAAGCAGAAGGCGCGCCGCGGCGAGCTCTTCACCTCGGTCGCCATCGGCTACGTGCGCGACCACCACGATCGGATCGAGAAGGACCCGGACCTTCGCGTGCGCGAAGCGCTTGCGCTCGTCTTTCGGAAGTTCGAAGAACTGCAGAGCGTGCGGCAGGTCCATCTCTGGTTTCGGCAGGAGAGGATCTTGCTCCCCGCCGTCTGCTACGGCGCGGAAGGCAGGGGCCTGGAGTGGAAGCCGCCGGTCTACAATACGATCCATCACATCCTCACCAACCCGATTTACGCCGGCGCCTATGCGTACGGCCGGTCGATCAGCAAGACGAGAATCGAGAATGGCCGAAAACGCGTCACGCGCGGTGTTCGGGTCGAGCGGCCTGAGTGGGACGTTTTGATCCGCGACCACCATGAGGGTTATATCGGCTGGGATGCCTTCGAGAGGAATCAGCGCCTGATCAGCGACAACGCCAACGGCAAGAGCTGGGCGAGCCGGGGCGCCGTGCGGCGAGGGGAAGCCTTGCTCGCCGGCTTGTTCCGCTGCGGCCATTGCGGGCGCAAGCTGCATGTCGCTTATGGCGGAACGAAGGGCGACGTCGCGCGCTATCACTGCCAGGGCGCATTCCTCAACCACGGGACGAAGCGCTGCATCTCCTTCGGCAGTCTTCGCGTCGACGCCGCGGTCGCCGCCGAAGTCATCGAGCGCATTCAGCCTCTGGGCGTCGAAGCGGCTCTGGCGGCTCTTCAGGAACGTGGACGCGAGGACGTCGAGAAGCGCCGACAGGTCGAGCTGGCGCTCAAGCAGGCGCGTTTCGAGGCGGCGCACGCTCGACGGCAATATGACGCCGTCGATCCCGACAACCGGCTGGTCGCGGGCGAACTCGAGCGGCGCTGGAACGAGCGCCTGAAGGAGGAGCGACGGCTTCAGGACGAACTCGATGCGTTCAGCGCCACGCCTTCGAACGGCGTAACTCCAGATGAGCGGGAAGCGCTCATGAGGCTCGGCGCGGACGTCGAGCGCGCCTGGCATGCGGAAGGGACGACCATCGCCACACGCAAGCGGATCGTGCGCACGCTGATCGAGGAGATCGTCGTACGCGTGGAGGATGATGGTCTCGATCTCGTCATCCGCTGGGCGGGCGAGGATCATACGCCACTCCGCGTGCGCAAGAACCGCACGGGGGAGCACCGCTGGCGTGTCGACGCCGATGTCGTCAATCTGGTGCGGGCGATGGCCCGACAGATGCCGGACATGGGGATCGCGGCCGCTCTCAATCGGACCGGGAAGACGACGGCCAAGGGGCATTCGTGGACGCGAACGCGGGTGGCCACTCTGCGCAACATTCACGGCATCGCCGTCTACCGAGAGGGCGAACGCGCCGAGCGCGGCGAGGCGACGCTGGAGGAGGCGGCCGAGACCCTCGCCGTCAGTCCCGCGACCGTTCGCCGCCTGATTGTCGAAGGCGCTCTTCCCGCAAATCAGATCTGCAAAGGGGCGCCTTGGGTCATCCGCACCGCCGATATCCAGAGCGCCGAGGTCGCTTCCGCTGCCGAGCGGCGAAGGAAGCATGCGCCCAGAACTCCGCCGTCTGAAGATCAGCCGGCGCTACCCCTGAACTTTCAATGAGATGGCGAGGTGAGCATTATGAATCGGGCTCGGTTCCGCCGATGAACACGGCGTTGCGCTGCTGGGCGATGAAGCCGCCGCCGGCGAGGTCGCGAACGAGCGCCTCGTTGATCGGCGTGTCCTTGAACACGCAGTCGTCGAGATCCTTGGCGAGCGGC
>CAVYON010000025.1:0-105227 GCA_963770035.1 uncultured Alphaproteobacteria bacterium
TACCTGCCAGATCCGAAGTCCGTTCTTGCGCTTATTCAGAGCGGTAAGCTGAAAGAGCATATCCTGCTCGTCCAGGGCGGCACCACCACGTTTCTGGCGCCGGCGCTCAGCATGGGCGCGATCGGCGTTATTACCATGTCCGGGGCGCCGGAATTGCATTTGGGCATTCTGTCGCGAGAATTCCAGATGCCTTGCGTGATGACAGTGTACCTCGTCGGGTCCGATTCCCGTTACGCGACGGGGGCCAACAATGACGCGCACTTCGCCGCCATTATCAACGCTCTAAACGGGAAGAAGGTGCAGCTGCATTGCGAGGACCGGGAGACCGGGCGCGTCGCGCTTCTCGACTAACCCGTATCACCCACCGATCATGCGAGTGAAAAACAATGTCGACCTATCTGAAACGCTACGAAGCCGCCGACAATGGCCTCCGCTTCCAGGGCCTCGTCTATCAGGGCAATTTCAAAGAGATGGATCCGATCCCCGACGGGATTCTTGGCGACAAGATCTTGCGCAGCCGCGCGAAGAGCAAGGTTCTGGAAAAAGTCAGCAGAGAGGACGTCCTGCGCGACCAGTTCACGGTCGATGAGTTGAACGATCTCAACAATTATCTCGCCTGGAACATCTGGGACGTTCTCGTCATGCGGGCGACGGAGGGGGTCTCGGGCATGATTCCGCGCCAGGAATACGAGATTCTGGCCTTCATGCATGAATTTTACCGGTGGCCAGAAATCCTGGAGATGACGACGAACGAGATCGGCGCGAAGGGGGTTCTGGAGATCGGCGCGACAGCGCGCAGGGAGATCGGAACGAAGGTCAATTGTGTGCATGACTGGTGCATCGGCGCTGTGGGATTCGGCATGGGTCGTTGCGGCCTGCTTGCGCTGGAAGCAATCCAGCCGCAAGATTTCGTGCGCGAGAGCAACATCATTCTCAAGTTCATGCAGCGGGTCCTCTGGGGGAAGCGGCAGGACGGCGCGGCTTCTTGCGTTGTCCCAGGTTCGCCTAAATGTGGTATCCAGTCCTGGTTGAGCCGCGCTTCGGGGCTCCGAAGGGACAGCCTATGGCAAGGGGGCGATCACTCACCGAATTCCAGAAGGAGTTTCCCGACGAGGCGAGCTGTGCGGCTTTCTTGTTCAACCGTCGCTGGCCAAGCGGCTTCGTGTGTCCTTCCTGCGGCGGCAATCGCGCCGCCGCGCTGAAGAGCCGGGCATACACCTTCGAGTGCTATGGCTGCCGTCGTCAGACTTCGATCACGGCGGGCACAGCGATGCACCGCACGCGGCTGCCGCTGACGGCGTGGTTCTGGGCCGCCCATTTGATGGCGACACATTCCAACGGCATGTCGGCGCGGCAGTTGGAGGATCAACTCGGCCTCACCTACAGAACAGCTTGGCTGCTGGCGCAGAAACTGCGGCGCTCGATGGTCGATCCGGATCGCGAACTTCTCGAAGGCGTCGTCGAAGTCGATCAGGCCGAAATCCCTTTCCGTGAAGGCGATATGTTTTTCGAGCCCGGCGACGCGGGCAAAATCCTCATCATCGGCGCTGTCGAGGTGATCGAACGCGACACCCACCTGTCCAAACCGCGCCGCAAACACGCAAAATATCTCGATACCCGTTCAGGCCGCGTCCGCCTCGCGGTGATCGCCGACAACACGGCGGCCTCGATCGAGGCTTTCGTGCGAGCCAATGTAAAGCCCGGCGCGACGTTGCTGACGGACGGCCACGCCTCGTATCCAGGATTGACCGACTACCGCCACGATCCGCGCATCGTCGGCAAGATGGCCGCGCACATCGTGCTGCCCTGGATTCATAGGGTCTTCGCCCTGGTGAAGCGGTGGGGATTGGGCACCTATCACGGACTGCGCCGCAAGCACGCCGATACTTATCTCAACGAGTTCGTGTTCCGCTACAACCGCCGCTTCTATCGTCACGCTTCGTTCGAAACCGTGCTCGGCCTCACGGCGCATCACGCGCCCGCGAGCTATTGGGACATCATCGGCCGCGCCAATCCGCGCAAGGGAACCGCGACGCCCCGCCGAGCGCCGAGACGCAGAAAGACCGCGACCGGAATGCGTCAGGACAGCATCGGCGGCGCGGAAAATGGCGGCCAAAATCAAGCGGCTACCGTGCCGACGACACCAAATGTGGATAAACCTGGGACAACGCAATAAGCTGTAGGACGGCTACATCCTGAACTCGCAGCATCGCTATCGCTGCCAGATCCACGAAAAGGATGTGATCGAAAAGCTGAAAGGCGAACTCGAACACTTCGAGCAGGGCAGCGACGCTTTCGACAACTTCGTGCGGTTCAACGCCGCGGCAGAGCTATTGTCGTTTTTGGACCACTATGACTGTCGTCTCGGCCTCGGCGACACCGGGCCCTATGACCTCGGGGATGGCAAGATCATGATCATCCGCGACCTCTTCACGAATGAGGACGTGTATGACTGGAGCGACGTCTGCGAGCACGAGAACGTTCCCCACTGCTACACGCTGTGCCTCGTGATCGATGCGGAAAAGATGGGGCTCGACGAGATCCGGGTGAACGACATCTCCACCACCTTTACCCGACCGAAGAACTATATCGAGTATATCGTCGGCGGCGCGGTTTTCGTCCGGGAGAAGTGGGACACCCCGATGGGCGAGGTCTACCCGGTTAAGATCGCTGAGCTCGATAAGCGTCTGGAGGGTATCCAGCAGGCGACGCTGAAACTGTATTCGAAATTCTCGAAAATGCCGCGTCGTACCTTGATCTACAACGGACTCTACGTCTATTACATCGATATGATCTTGCCGCATCTTAGACTGGCAGGAACATACGAAAAGGCATGCAAAGATTACGAATTCTGGGAGGTCGATCAGCGCGTGGCAAATTACTATTATGATATCGTCAAGCGCGGCTTCGCGCAGGCGACCGTTCCGCAGAAGATCTTCTCCGGAGAGGGCTATCTGCCGTTCCCGGACAACGTGAGCTTGAACCGCTCGAAATACTACTGGAAGTAGGCTCCTGCCGGCGCGCTCTCGAAAGGCGCGCCGCTCCTCCTCCCATTTATTCGAACAAGAGGTTCGGCTGAATGTCGTCTGCCGGCGAAGACGCGACGTTCCTGGTTCTGAACGGCTCGCACCTCAAGAAAATGGCGATGGCCGAGGACATTGCGGCTGCCGCAGGCGTTTCGACCGAAGTCGCGCGGGAACAGCTTGCGGCTGCAGTCGAAAGGGGCTGGGCGATTGCGGTCGACGACCGGTATAGCGGTGTCACGCGAGGATCCGAAAATCCTTCGGGTCGATGACGCGGAAATTGTCGGTGATGGTTGACGAGAACTCGTCGAACCGCTGAGGCACGGTTTCACGCAGGAAACCGAGCACGGCTTCGGCGAAGTCGCGGAATTTGGCGTAGCATCTGTTGTGGGTGACGTTTTCGTGCATCACCTTCCAGAGCCGCTCGATCGGGTTGAGATGCGGACAGTATGACGGCACGAAGTGCAGGACGATGCGCCTCCCTGGCTGTTGCAGCCAGCCCTGGACGACTTTGGCGTGGTGGTAGCGGGCGTTGTCGAGGAAAACATGGATGCGGCTCATCGTCGAATTGGAGCGCTCCAGCGCCTCGAACAAGGCGATCGTGCTTGCCGCGTCGACGGTCTGGACATCCATGATGCGGGTCTGTCCGGTCTCCAGGTCGATCGCGCCGTGCAGGTTCAGCCGGTCGCGCCCGGACGCCGCGGGAAGCGCGCAGCGCTGTCCGCGCGGCAGCCAGCGTCCAGCGGGCTTGGCCTGGTGGGTCGGATGGACGGCGTCGACGTAGACGACCGTCTCGTCCGGGCCGAGCGAGTTGCGCAAGTCCTCATGCGCGTCGATGAACTTTTGCTGGGTTTCCACGTCGATCTTGCCGGGCACGGATTCCGGCTTCTTCCAGTCGAATCCGATGCGGTTCATCAGCTTGATCAGTCCGGAGCGGCCATAGTCGAACCCGAACCGATCCAGGATGAATTGCCCGATTTCGGTGGTCGACGTCGGCAGCCCCTCCGTCGCCCAGGCGCGCAATTCGTCGATCTGGAGGGGCGACAGCCGTCCGGTTCCGCCCTTCAGGTCGAACAGGACGATCGCCTCGACGCCGCCTTCCTGGAATTCCTTGAGCCAGATGCGGATGGTCGAGTCGTCGAGGAACAGCGCTTCGGCGACCTCGGCGTAGGACCAGCCCTTGTCGAGCAGAAGGATGGCATTCGCCCGGCGGACGATGCGATGCTCCTCCAGCCCGTTCCTGACGATCTTCACCAGGTCGGCCCGATCCGCTGCGCTGAGGAAATTGCGATTCGTCTTCACCAGGCGACTGGAATCGATCCCGCTGATTCGGTCAAACGATTTTCGGATGGGCGCGGAATCCCGCTATATTTGGTCGCGCCGGACGGTACGGCGGCGGTGCACGAGTTCTATGCGCAGCTGTATGGGGTGCTCCGCGGGAGCCCGCGACTAGATCAATTCCCACTTGCATAAATTCATGATTCTACAGCTCAGATTCCCCTAGAGCGGTTTCCCAGCGAAATGAATCGCGGGGGATTCCCGAATCAGGGCTGTTCATGATTCATGGGCTCCGCCGCGTGAAGGAGGCGGCGGGGATGGCGCTATCCGAAGATCTTCGCACACGTGTGGTGGAGGCTGTTGTGGCCGGCGGCCTGTCGCGCAACGCGGCGGCCAAGCGTTTCGGGGTCAGCATCGCCAGCGCCATCCGTTGGGTTTGGCGCTTCCAGGCCACCGGCGAGATTTCCCCGGCGCCGACGGGCGGGGATCGACGCTCGGACCGGATTGAGGCGCATGGCGATTATCTGCTTGGCCTCATTCGTCGTCAGCCGGACATCACGTTGTTGGAAATCCAGGAGCGGTTGATCGCCAACTGCAGCGAGCGCTTTTCTTTGTCGGTGATCTGGCGCTTCTTCGATCGGCACGAGATCACATTCAAAAAAAAACCGCGCATGCCGAGGAACAGCAGCGCCCCGATGTTTTGAAGCGGCGCCAGGAGTGGTTTGGGGCGCAACTCGATCTCGATCCGAGGAAGCTCGTGTTCATTGACGAAACGGGGGCTTCCACCAATCTGGCGCGCAAGGGCGGACGATGCCGGCGCGGTCGACGACTGCGGGTCGGCATTCCGCATGGCCATTACAAGACCATCACGCTCGTCGCCGGCCTACGCCTTTCCGGTCTCGTGGCGCAAAAGGCCTACGACCGGCCGATGAACGCGGCCACGTTCGAGGACTGGGTGGAGAAATGCCTCGCTCCCACGCTCTCGCAAGGCGACGTCGTCGTCATGGACAATCTGTCGAGCCACAAGGGAGCAAGGGTCGAGCAACTCATCAAAGCCGCCGGAGCCGAGTTGCTCTATCTGCCGCCCTACAGCCCCGACATGAATCCCATCGAAAAAGCCTACTCCAAGCTCAAGGCCTTCCTGCGCAAAATCGCCGAGCGAACCGTCACAGGCCTCCTGAACGCACTCGAAGCCTGCGCCGAAATCTTCAAATCTGACGAATGCGTGAATTACTTCAGGTCCTGCGGATACGATACGGATTGATCGGAAACCGCTCTAAGCACGGGGAACGAAATGAAACCGCTGTCGAACGATCTTCGCGAAAGATTCGTCCATGCCGTCCTGATTGAGGGCATGACATGCCGTGCGGCGGGGGAGCGTTTCGCGGTCTCCCATTCGGCGGTGATAAAGATCGTCCGACAGTTCGTCGAGACGGACGCTATCGACCCGCAAAAGGTCGGCGGATCGAGGAAGCCGGCTCTCGTCAAATGCTACGACATGGTCCGCGCCATCGTCGATGAAACGCCGGATTTGACGCTGGCGCAGATCGCCGACGAGATCGTCGCGCGTGGCGGACCGAAGGTCGGCAAATCCACGGTCGACAGGACGTTGGCGCGCCTCGATCTGAGATTCAAAAAAAAGCCTGATCGCCGACGAGCAGACGCGGACGGACGTCGCCCTGAAACGCGGGTTCTTCCGCCGCATCGCCCAACGCTTCATGGATTCCACGCGCTTCATATTCTTCGACGAGACGGCGGCGAAGACCAACATGACGCGACTTTATGGCCGCGCTCCCGGCGGCGAGCGACTGGTCGCCTCCGTGCCGCACGGCCATTGGAAGACGACGACTTTCGTGGCTGGCCTGAGCCTGGACGGAATCGTCGCTCCGGTCGTCTTCGACCGGCCGATCGACGGTCCATCGTTCCTGGCCTACATTGAGCAGATAGTTGTGCCGTGCCTGCGGCCCGGCGATGTTCTGCTGATGGATAATCTCCGTGCCCACAAGCAACCGGCTGTCGCGACGGCAGTCCGCGCAGCCGGCGCTTCGATTCTCTTCACTCCGCCTTATTCGCCGGATTTTAACCCGATCGAGAATTTCTTCTCGAAGCTCAAGGCCTATCTGCGCAAGGTGCAGGCGCGGACCAAATCCGACTTGGACGTCGCCATCGTCGCATGCTGCGCAACGCTGACGCGCAAGGAATGCGAGAATTTCTTCCTACACTGCGGATATGGAGTTGCGTAACAGGGAACCGCTCTAGAAGCCTGGTACGGCCGCTTCGAGAGTCTCAACGACCAATTCATCAAGGCGGTCAGCGATTGGCAGAAGGACGAGGAGGACGAGAAGGCGAAGACTTCGGATCCTGAAAATCGTCGAGCGTCTGAGCAAAGCGCTCGGCGAACTGGTTCCAGTCATCCCTCGATATCAGAACTACATTCGACGGTTCGCGGAAGGGATCGGCCGAGTCGACCAGGGCGACAGGGATTACGTCTGCGGCCCGGGCGTAGACTCGGTCCACACAGTCTGGTTCGAGTTTCATGAGGACATTCTTTCCGTTCTCGGTCGACCGCGGGATGTCTGAGGAGGGCGCGATGACACGGTCCGAAGGGACATCGTCCTTCGTCCGCGATATCGCTGATCCCGAAGTCGCCGACGCGTCGCGCTACGGAGGCAAAGCGAGCGGCTTGAGCCGGATGGCGTCGGTCGGGGTTCCCGTGCCGCCTGCCTTCGTCATCGGGGCCGATGGCTTCCACAGATTTCGTGCGAACGGCGGGACAGTCGGCGTCGAAATGATGTCCGAAGTCAGAGACGGCATCCGACAGCTCGAAACTGCGACGGGCCGGTCGTTCGGGGATGTCGATCGCCCACTGTTGGTCTCGGTGCGCTCCGGCGCCGCCGTCAGCATGCCGGGAATGATGGACACGGTCCTCAACCTCGGGCTGACCGCGCGTTCAGCGTTCGTGATGGCCACAACCAGAGGGCCGCGCTTCGCGTTGGATACGTGGCTGCGGTTTTGGCGCATGTTCTTCGATACGGTTCTCGGGCTCGACCCTTCCGACCTGATCGAGGCGGTGCGCTCCGCTGAAGGACAGGCGCAGGCCTCGCCCTCGCTGGAGACGTTCGAGGCTCTGCAATCTGCAGTGCTCTCGCATGGCGACGCAGAAGACGAGGCGATCAGTGCGGATCCGATCGACCAACTCGAAGTCGCCATCTCCGCGGTGTTTCGCTCCTGGGACAGCGCGCGCGCCAAGGCCTACCGGCAGCATCACGGCATCTCCGACGATCTGGGAACGGCCGTGACGGTCCAAGCAATGGTCTTTGGAAACGCCGACGAGAACTCGGGCTCGGGCGTCGCATTCACTCGCAATCCAAACACTGGCGAGAAGGCGCTTTACGGTGAATATCTTGTCGGAAGGCAGGGCGAGGATCTCGTGGCGGGCACGCAGAGCCCGATCGACCTTTCCGATTCCAATGGGATGAACCCTCAGCTCCGTAGGGCGCTCACGGATATCGGCGTCAACCTCGAGCGCCTCTACCACGACGTGGTGGATATCGAGTTCACCGTCGAATTGGGTCGACTGTATATGTTGCAGGTTCGCCCGGCGAAACGGACCGCGGCCGCGGCGGTTCGCGTCGCGGCCGACCTCGTTGCGGAGGGCCTGATCGCCCCGGGCGAGGCGCTGTCGCGCATCAGCGCCGAGCAAATCCGGAACCTTTCGCGGCCGTCTTTCGACGAGCGGCGAGTCGCCGAGACCCGCCTCCTTGCGCAGGGCCTCGGCTCGTCGCCGGGGCACGCGCACGGCGCCGCGATTCTCGATTCCGATCGGGCGGCGGACGCGGCCGCCAAGGGCGAAGACGTGATCCTTCTGCGGCCCATCACAAGTCCCAAGGACATCCGAGGGATGCTGAGCGCCAACGGAATCGTGACGGCGACGGGGGGCGCGCTGAGCCACGCGGCGGTGGTCTCGCGTGCGCTCGACAAGCCGTGCATCGTCGGCTGTGAATTGATCGCCATCGACCCCGCCGCGCGGACCTTCACAATCGCCGAAGAGGTCTTCCACGAAGGGGACGAAATCTCGATCGACGGCGCGTCCGGACGGGTCTATCCCGGCTTGATCAGACTTCGCGCAGGCGGTTCGAGCCGCGCCCCGCTCGACCGGTTGTTAACGCTGGCGGATCGGGAATCGGAGTGTGAGGTCTGGGCCGCGCCGAGAAGCGCGGCTGAGGCGAAGGAACTGGGAAGCGACTCGTTGCCCGGCCTCGGCGTGGTTCGGCTTACCGACCTCGTCATTTCGCAGGGCGCCATCGAGCCGTTCGTGCAACTCATCTCGTCGCTCGGCAGGAACGCCAACGCGCAGCGCCTGCAAACCGATATCGCCAGGCTCGTCCGCGAAGCCTGCGAGCCGCTGCTCGCGGTCGATTCGGGAGGCCCTACCCATATCCGGCTTTCGCGCATCAGCAACTATGCGGGAGCGGGCCTGATCGAGGCCAATCCGTTCGCTCGTCCGGCGTCCTTCCTCGCCAGTCGTTTCCGGTCGGTCGCAGAGCGCGCAGGCGCGCCTGTCGCCTCCTCTCTCGGGGTCGATTTCTCGGGAGGATTCTCGCCGGTGCTGGCGCGCGCGCTGAAAGCCATGGGGTTTCGACGTTTCGCCGCCGCGCCTTCGCACCGCGACGAATTGCGCTTGATTTTGGCTCAACCGCGTAGGGAGTAAGGTCATGGCCGTGGAGGGTGAGGCGCTGGGACTCGTCGAAACCGTCGGGCTCGTCGCGGCGACCGAGGCGGCGGACGCGATGATGAAGGCGGCTAACGTCGAAATCGTAACGCGTCAACAGCCGGGAGGAGGCTACACGACTATCATCGTGTGCGGCGACGTCGGCGCTGTGAAGGCTGCCGTGGAGGCTGGAGCGGCGGCGGCTAAGGCGATTGGCAAAGTGGCGTCCTCACACATCATTCCCCGTCCGCACGACGACATCGCCGGGATCCTCAGAAGGCCGCCGGTCAGGTAGCTTCTCGCGTCGGCGCGTTGGCCAGCGGTCACAAAGATTTTAGGCGCTTAAGGGCGAAGCCCGACGAAAACTTTGTCGATCGCCAAGCGGCGATGCGGAGCTCTCGGAAGACACCCCGCATGGCAAGCTGAAGGGTGCGGTAGTGGGTATCGATCGGTTGGGGGTTGTGGGCGCGACGGGTTGGGCGAAGG
This sequence comes from uncultured Alphaproteobacteria bacterium, assembly GCA_963770035.1. Lineage (GTDB taxonomy): Bacteria > Pseudomonadota > Alphaproteobacteria > Rhizobiales > Beijerinckiaceae > Roseiarcus. The sequence continues at coordinate 9,499 of CAVYON010000025.1, forward strand.
GGCTGGGCGGCGGCGAGTAGAGGTTTAATGGCTTTGTTGCGGAGAACGATGAGCGCGGTCATCGCCCGGAGGCCGCTGGGAAGCGCTTCATAGCTGCGCGTGTGTCCGATGCAGGAAACGATGTGCTTGCCGCGGAGCTTTTTCAGGTCATAGGCGGCTTGGCGGGGACTGTATTGTGTTTGGTGCTCTTTATCGATGGCACGCACGCGGGTGGCGACATCGGAGGCGGTGAAGCCGTTGGGCGAGGACGACATGGCAATCACCGCCTCGACGACCGCGCGCATGCGGGTCTTGTTGAGATCGATGCCGCCGACGATGGTTTTGCCGACCCGCGAAGCGGCCGGCAGCTGCTCGATCATGTCGTCGGCGATGAAGCACTGATCGATGCAGCTCAAGGCATCAGCAAATCTCTCCAGCACGCCTTTCAGTCGCGAGACCACCTCGGGGAACTTGTCGAGGGAGCGGCCGCAGTTGGGCTCCTGGGTGTTATGCGCCATGGCCTCGATGCGAAGGACACGTTCGCCTTTGCTATAGATCTTGAGGGTCAGCTTGTCGCAGTGCAGCTTGAAGATCGTCAGATCATAGGCAGGTTTCTCGACGGTCACTTCCCATTCGGCCGATCGTTTGGCTCGGGCGTGGTATCTCGGGCGGCGCCGGGATCCCAGGATCGTCTTGATCGTCTGTAAGTCCAATGGCGCACGGCTGCGGTCGATCAGAGCCTGAAATACCTGGTCGAGATGCCCGCCCACCTGGAAGACCAGGTTGCGACTGTATTCGATCTGATAGCTGGAGTACTGATAATGGAAGCCGCTGTGCCTCTGCAGCTTCTTGCGTTGTCCCAGGTTCGCCTAAATGTGGTATCCAGTCCTGGTTGAGCCGCGCTTCGGGGCTCCGAAGGGACAGCCTGTGGCAAGGGGGCGATCACTCACCGAATTCCAGAAGGAGTTTCCCGACGAGGCGAGCTGTGCGGCTTTCTTGTTCAACCGTCGCTGGCCAAGCGGCTTCGTGTGTCCTTCCTGCGGCGGCAATCGCGCCGCCGCGCTGAAGAGCCGGGCATACACCTTCGAGTGCTATGGCTGCCGTCGTCAGACTTCGATCACGGCGGGCACAGCGATGCACCGCACGCGGCTGCCGCTGACGGCGTGGTTCTGGGCCGGCCATTTGATGGCGACACATTCCAACGGCATGTCGGCGCGGCAGTTGGAGGATCAACTCGGCCTCACCTACAGAACAGCTTGGCTGCTGGCGCAGAAACTGCGGCGCTCGATGGTCGATCCGGATCGCGAACTTCTCGAAGGCGTCGTCGAAGTCGATCAGGCCGAAATCCCTTTCCGTGAAGGCGATATGTTTTTCGAGCCCGGCGACGCGGGCAAAATCCTCATCATCGGCGCTGTCGAGGTGATCGAACGCGACACCCACCTGTCCAAACCGCGCCGCAAACACGCAAAATATCTCGATACCCGTTCAGGCCGCGTCCGCCTCGCGGTGATCGCCGACAACACGGCGGCCTCGATCGAGGCTTTCGTGCGAGCCAATGTAAAGCCCGGCGCGACGTTGCTGACGGACGGCCACGCCTCGTATCCAGGATTGACCGACTACCGCCACGATCCGCGCATCGTCGGCAAGATGGCCGCGCACATCGTGCTGCCCTGGATTCATAGGGTCTTCGCCCTGGTGAAGCGGTGGGGATTGGGCACCTATCACGGACTGCGCCGCAAGCACGCCGATACTTATCTCAACGAGTTCGTGTTCCGCTACAACCGCCGCTTCTATCGTCACGCTTCGTTCGAAACCGTGCTCGGCCTCACGGCGCATCACGCGCCCGCGAGCTATTGGGACATCATCGGCCGCGCCAATCCGCGCAAGGGAACCGCGACGCCCCGCCGAGCGCCGAGACGCAGAAAGACCGCGACCGGAATGCGTCAGGACAGCATCGGCGGCGCGGAAAATGGCGGCCAAAATCAAGCGGCTACCGTGCCGACGACACCAAATGTGGATAAACCTGGGACAACGCAATAAGCTGCGTGCCTCTGCTCGTCGAAGTCGAGCGCGAAGCACAGGCAGCCGCTCATGAATCCCCCCATTTTTTGGCAGCTGTTAGGGCACCAGCTAGGAGACTATTTTGATTGATCATTTCTCCGAATCTGATGAGGAGGGGTCGGAGGCGGGGCTCGGGCATGTTGGGGATGAGACCGAACCACATGCACCCTTGACGGAACAGGGAGTGGGTTCGGCGCTTGGTCGTGCTGGTTCGCAAGTCCTTGTCCATGCCGAGGCTCTCGCCGGCGGCGCCGAGCAAGGTGAGCAGGAGGATGGCGAGCGCGTTGAGGAGCAGGAGGCGGTCGCGGCGCCTTGGATCGTCGATCCTGAGCGCGCTCAGCCCCATGCCGAACCGCAGGTCCTTGCTGTCGCGGAAGCTGGGTTCGATATCCCATTCACGACACCGCTGATAAATTGACGAAACCGGACGAATCCCTAGAATCGGGTTCGAAGCGCCATCCGCCCTGGCGCGTTGGCTTGGATCCCGCGATGAGCGATCTGCCGGCGTCGATCTGGACCCTGTCGCCCCCGGAGCGACGGGCACGGATAGCGACGCTCCTGGGACAGATGGCTTTGCATCGGATGCGCATTTTCACGGTCGCCACGGAGGCGTTCCATGACGGATGCGGGCCTTGCCCAGCGTCGCAGCGGCTCGTTCTGCGACAAGATTGTCCGGCGCCATCAGGATCGTCTGGCGATCGTGTATGTTCGCCAATCCACGGCGCAGCAGGTTGAGCGCCACCAGGAATCGACCAAGCTGCGATATGCGCTCGCGGACCGGGCGGCGCAGTTTGGCTGGCTGCGCGAGCAGATCGTGGTCATCGACGACGATCTCGGACGTTCCGGCGCGAGCGTCGAAGGACCTGCTCGTCGAACGGGTGCTGGTCGAGGTCGTCGATGCTACGGAAAAGGTTCGTGTCGAGTGTCATTGGCATGGCGGCGTCCACACGACGCACGGGCTGACGCGCCCGGTCGCTCGGGTCGCGTCACTGAGCACTTACGCAGCGTTGACGGGGCGCGCCGCGGAACTTCGCCGCGAAGGCCTCGGATGCGCGAGGATCGCCGAGATCCTCAATGCCGAAGCATGGCGCCCGGCCAAGCGCCGCGACACCTTCAATGCGCAAATGGTTCATCATCTCCTGCTCAGATCCGGGGCGGAAACGATCAAGTATCGCCGGCGACAGCCACAAATCGAGCGTCTGGAGAACGAATGGACGATCCGCGAACTCGCGGACGAGATCGGCATACCGCAGCCGACCCTCTACACCTGGGTCCAGAAGGGACGCCTATCCTGCCGCAACGTCGGCTCCGGCTCGAAACGCGCCGTGCTCGTGCGCGCCGAACCCGGGACGATCGAGGCATTGAAGGCGATCCGGGCCACCCCCCCCCCGCCCACCCCCCGCCCTGGCGCCGCCTGCCGCCGAAACCCGCCGACAGCGCCGCCGCCCCCGCCACGGAGTCTTGAGAGTCGCCACGCCTGGTCGATATCGATGCGCCAGCGCAGGCGATACAGGGCGAGCACTTCGTCGGTCGAGAAGGCCTTCGGCGTGAGCGAGGTAACGATGATCACCCGGTCGGCGGCTTCGAGCGCCTCTCGGGAGATCGTATAGCCTTCCTGTTGCCCGGCGCGGCGCGCCTTTCGCCGCGCCGCCTGCGTGGCCCGCGGCGGCTTCTTGACGGCGATCAGGCGCAGGGCGAGCGGGGCGCGCCGCCCTTGCGCTCGACCAGGATTGGCCGATCGATCCGCCCGCTCTGCGCCGCCCCGTGGAAGGCTTCGATGATGTCGAAGGGTTCGCCGTCGGCATCGCACCAGCACACGCTCTTCCAGCCGGCGCGCACGACGACGTCGCCGCCCTGTGCCTGCACGGATGCGATACGGTCGGGCTGCATGAAGGCACGGTCGGCGAGGCGAATTTAGCCCTTCTTGACCGGGATGAAGTCGAGCTTCTCGCCCTTCTGCTGGTCGGTGAGCACGAAATCGCCGAAGCGTTCCTCGGGCAGATCGAAGGCGCTGTGGATGCGCCAGAACTGGCTGCGTTTTTTGGCCGACGCTCCCGCCTTGGGCACGCTCGTGCCGTCGACGATGCGGATGCAGCGCCCTTGGGTGGCCTGGGGCCCGTGGCGGTCGAGCGCCTGGCCGACCAGCAGGCCGAGCCAATCGCTGCTGCGGCGCAAGCGCTGCAGCAGCGCCACGTTCGACAGATCGGCAAGGCCGATGGCGCTCGCCCAGGCGACCGTCGACCTGAGGCTGGTCTGGCTCAAGCGATAGGCAAGGACGATGCGCAAGAGTTCGACGGCCGATTGGATCGTCCGCGCGCGCAGGAAGCGTTCGTCTCGCGCGTGCTCTTGGCCAGCTCATCAGCGCCGCCGAGCTTGCCGACGGCGTTGCGCTCCCAGTCTCGGTTCATCAGTGATTCGAGGCTCAGCCCATGCTGGAATCACACGGGATTCGGCAATGCAGGGCCAAAGTTGGCGCCTATCGCACTGGCGGGGATCCCCGAAGTGCAGATCCGGTCGCGCTGGCGCTGGTCAGCTTGCTCCGACCTTCCCGTAGGCCAGAGCCAGCGCGATCGCGGCGGCGTTGGAGACGTTGAGGCTTTTGATCGCCCCAGGCAGGTCGAGGCGGCCCAGCGTGTCGCAGCGCTCGCGCGTCAGGCGCCGCAACCCCTTGTCCTCCGCGCCGAGCACGAGCGCAAGCGGACGGGCGAGCGGGACGGCCTCGAGCGGCGCGGGCGCTTCCGAATCGAGGCCGACCCGGAGATAGCCCAAGTCGCCCATCTCGGCGAGCGCTCGGGCGAGATTGGTCACCGTGCAGACAGGCACATACTCGAGACCGCCCGAGGCCGACTTGGCCAGCGCGCCGGAGAACTCAGGCGAATGGCGTTCGGTGGTGACCAGCGCGTCGACCGCGAAGGCCGCCGCGGTGCGCAGGATCGCCCCAACATTGTGCGGGTCGGTGATCTGGTCGAGCACGATGACAAGGCCGCGCGCCGGCAGTTCGGCGACGTCGATCGGCGCGAGCGGGCGGGCTTCGAGCACCACCCCCTGATGGACGGCGTCGCGGGGGGCGAGCCGGGCGACCTCCTCGAGGCTCAGGATTCGCGTCTCCACCCGGCGCGCAGCTATCTCTGCCCACAGGCGTTCCGCTGCGGCGGCGGTGGCGTAGAGCCGGATCAGGTCCCGGCGCGGCGCGTTTAGCGCCGCCTCGACGCTGTGGAAGCCATAGATGCGCGCGACGCCCGGATCGCGCTTCTCACGCGGCCGATCGGGCGCCCGGGGTTCGGGCGGCGGCGCGGCTGCGGCGCGCGACGGCTTTGCCGCGCGAGTTCGGCGCGGATCGGATCCGGGGGGCGGCGCGGCGCCCCGCCGCTCGCGATGGCGGGTCATGAAAATCCCTCTGCGGCTCAGTGGCGCAAAGCTCTAGGCCGGATCCCGGCGGCGCGCCAGCAAGGGCGGGGTGCAGCGGGAGGGCCGCCGATTTTCCAGTTGACAGGCCAAGGGTCGAGGCAACATAAGCCGTCACCCGCGCCTCGGCATGACCGAGGCGTTTTCGTCCGCGCTGGCGTTCGCGCCGAACGGATCCTGGGGGAGTGTCCCGAGCGGCAAAGGGGGCGGACTGTAAATCCGCTGGCTAAGCCTTCGTAGGTTCGAGTCCTACCTCCCCCACCATCGTGCCTTTTGTCGCGCGGTCAGCAGCCCTTGCGGATGCTGTCGTCGGTGTGATCATCCTGCCGCACGATCGAGGAGCCGCATCCCGCCCGCCGATCCGGGAGATGGATTCGGCGTCATAAACGAACCATCCTTGATCGATATGCTGGACTTTTAGCCAAAACCGTCGTTTGTGCCGCGTGCCCGCCTGCCGCAACCGGATCGGGGCCGGGCTCGAGGACGGGACGTGCTGACCAATAAGGGCAAATACGGCCTCAAGGCCATGGTTCATCTGGCGGGGGTCGAGCCGGGGGCCCTCGCCCAAGTCGCCGACATCGCCGAGCGCAACGCAATGTCGAAGAAGTTCCTCGACCACATCCTGACCGAGTTGCGACACGCCGGACTGGTCTATTCCAAGAAGGGCAAGGGCGGCGGCTACGCGCTCGCCCGGCCGCCGCACGAGATCCGCGTCGGCGCGATCGTGCGCGCTCTCGACGGGCCGCTCGCGCCGATTCCCTGCGCCTCCGTTACCGCCTTCCGCGCTTGCGAGGATTGCGCCGACCTCAACACCTGCGCGATCCGGCAGATCATGGTCGAGGCGCGCAACGCTGTCGCCGGAGTTCTCGATAACCGCACGCTGGCCGAACTGCGGGCGCTGACGGATCCGCCCGAACTGGCGGAAATGTATTATATCTAAGAGAAACAACGTCCGGGGAGGATCACGCCGCCTGCCAGGAGAACGGACATGACGCGCGGACCTTCGAGACGCCGTTCGCGTCAGTCGACCTCAATCTCCGTCACGCGCATCGCGTCTCCGGCCGTCATTTGCACATGGACGCCGCCGCACTCGGGACAGGGTCCGTAGCGTTCGGCGAGCGGCACGGTTTTGGCGCAGTCTGCGCACCAGCCGGCGCCAGGCACGCGGACGATCTCGAGCGCAGCGCCCTCGGCGATCGTGCCGGCCGACACCGCCGAGAAGCAGAAGCTCAGCGCCTCCGGCTCGACATGGCTCAGCGCTCCGATGTCGACGAGGATCCGGCGGACACGGCTTGCCCCGTCCCGCCCGGCCGCCTCGACCGCGATCTCGACGATGCTCTCTGTCAGCGCCATTTCGTGCATAGGTCAGCCTCCTTGTCGGCTTCGATGTCAAAAAGCGCCAGGTCGCGCCCCAGCAGCATCCTAGATCGTCCCGGCAACGCGCGCTTGCACGGGGATGCGTTGGAGCTAACCCGACTTTCTCAACCGAGGTAGCGCGCGAGCGGAAAGGCGCGTGGAATCAAGGGTAGGCTGCCGAAGGTCTCCACTACATGGGGCGCAACGGGAGCTGCGCCGCCGGACCGGGAACGGCGATTCGCGGCGGCGGCTGCGGCGGCAGGGCGAGGCCGAGTCGTTGCAGGAGAAGCTTCTGGTCGACATTCGGCTCGGTGTGTCGGCACATGATCAGCGTTCGGCCGTCGGTGGTGGGGAAGTGGACGTCGAGCATTTGTATGCCGGCGAGCTTGTCGAGCACGGCGCGCGGGGTGAGGCCGGCGGCCATCGGCCGGAGCCGGGCGCGCAGCGTGACGTGCAGGCAATAGGCGAGGAAGGCCACGAAGATGTGCGCCTCGACGCGGCTCTCGAGCTGGTGGTAGATCGGCCGGAGTTGCAGATCGTCCTTGAGGTTCTTGAAGGCCGCCTCGACTTCGACGAGTTGAATGTAGAACCGCCACAGGTCGGCGGGATCGCGCCCAGACATGTTGGTGCGCAAAAGGTAGCGGCCTTCGCGCCGGCGCGCCTGGCGCAGCTTCTTGCGGTTGAGCGCGTAAGTGAAGGCGGCGGTGTGGGGATCGACCTTGATGTCGAGGAGGCGCCACGCCGCGGGCGCCTTGGCTTTGGCGGCGCCGAGCTTCATCAGTAGGCTCTCGCGGGTGAGGTCCATCAGCGCCAGCTTCGCCAGGCGCGCCCACAGCCATTTCAACCGCCGCTTCCGCATGGCGCGCTCCTTGTCGATGCGCGCCCGGCTCTGGGCGAACACGTAAAGCTCGTCGTCCTCGGCCAAGAGCTTCACTTCGACGCCCGGCCGCACCTCATGCCACGGCAGGCCGACGAGAGACTTCTCCAGCTTGCCGAGGCGTCCCTTCGGGGTCCCCACCAGATAGGCGACCGGCGGATCGGATTGCCGCATTTCGGCGAGCACGTCCTCGGTGGGGATGCCGCGGTCCATCACCCAGATGCGCTCCGCCTTGCCGTACTGCGCCTCGATCTTCGAAAGGAAGGCGCGCAGCGTCGTCTTGTCGGAAGTATTGCCGGGGAGAACCTCGTAGGCGAGCGGAAAGCCGTCGGGTGTCACCACGAGCGCAATGACCACCTGCACGCAGTCCGGACGCTTGTCGCGGCTGTAGCCGTAGCGGCGTTTGTCGCTGTCGTCGTCCGGCGGGTCGGATTCGAAGTACGTGCTGGTCAGATCATAGAGAAGGACGTCGAAGCGGGCGCCGAACAGATCCTGCCACCGCCGGCGCAGGTGCGTGAACAGCGCCGGCTTGTGCTCGACGAGCTTGTCGAGGCAACGATAGAGCGCGTTCTTCTCGACCAGCGCGAAATCTTCGCCGAGCAGATCGCCCATGGCGCTTTGCTCGAACCACAGCCGGTGTAAACGCCATTCGCTGCCCGGATCGATGAGCCGGTAACACGCCAGCGTCTGGAGAATGTGCCGCCAGCAGGTTCCTTCGCGGGAATCGGGCAGACGGGCCGCCCAGAAGCGGTCGAGTTCCAGTTGCTCGTAGAGCTGGCAGGCGAGCCAGCACGCGCCCCATTGCCGCGGCCGGTGTAGTTGCATGGCCCCGAGCCGGATCTGCACGCCGTGGTCCTCGGCGTGTTCGGGCAGCGGCCGATCGGCGGGGAACAGGGCCAATTGGGTCGGCTGTCGCGCCTCCTCGTCGAAAGCTTCGATCACCCGGCACCACGCCTCCTCCTGGCTGTCGTTGATCTCGCCAAGATAAAGCACCTGGCGCTGCACCACCTTGCCGCCGGCGCAGCGCTTGCTCTCGACAATGCTCCAGTAGCAGTGCTCCTTGCCGTCCTTGAGACGGCGATTCGGTCGCAAATACATGGCGACCCCAGTCTACGCCAAACGCGCAATCTGAAAAGATACTAGGTCTCCACTACACGGCTATTTCAAAACCCGGCCATTGATCCGACTCGTCTTTTGCTCCTTCCCAGCCCCAAAATTCGTTCCCAGCCTGCTCCGGTTGAGAAAGTCGGGCTAATATCCCTGCACGCCGAGAAAGCGCGCCGATCGGCCATGCCTGCGGCTGCGCATCCTCCGGTGAAGACCGCCAAGACGTCGCCACCGAGGAAACGCGCCGCATGATTATCGACTGTCACGGCCACTACACGACTGCTCCGAAGGCGCTCGAGGCCTGGCGCAATCAGCAGATCGCCGGCATCAAGGATGCGGCCGTGATGCCGAAGGCGTCCGAGCTGAGGATTAGTGACGACGAACTCAGGGAATCGGTCGAAACCAACCAGCTCAAGTTCATGCGCGAGCGCGGGGCGGACCTGACCGTCTTCTCCCCGCGCGCGAGCTTCATGGCCCACCACATCGGCGATTTCGCGGTCAGCTCGACCTGGGCGGCGATCTGCAACGAACTGATCCACCGGGTTTCGAACCTCTTTCCCGACAATTTCATCGGCGCGGCGATGCTGCCGCAGAGTCCGGGCGTCGACCCGAAGACCTGCATCCCCGAGCTGGAAAAGTGTGTGAAGGGCTACGGCTTTGTCGGGATCAACCTCAATCCAGATCCGTCCGGCGGGCACTGGACGAGCCCGCCGCTCACCGACCGGCACTGGTATCCGATCTACGAGAAGTTGGTCGAATACGACATCCCGGCGATGGTGCACGTTTCGACCAGTTGCAACGCCTGTTTCCACACCACCGGCGCCCATTATATCAACGCCGACACGACGGCCGTCATGCAGCTCATCCAGGGCGACCTGTTCAAGGATTTCCCGACGCTGCGTTTCGTCATTCCGCACGGCGGCGGCGCAGCGCCCTACCACTGGGGCCGCTACCGCGGTCTCGCCCAGGAATTGAAGAAGCCGCTGCTCAAGGACCACCTGCTCAAGAACGTTTTCTTCGACACCTGTGTCTACCACCAGCCGGGGATCGACCTGCTGACCCGGGTGATCCCGGTCGACAACATTCTGTTCGCCAGCGAGATGATCGGCGCGGTGCGCGGCATCGATCCGGAGACCGGCCACAACTACGACGACACTAGGCGCTACATCGAGGCGACGGCCAACCTTTCGCCCGAGGAGCGAAGCAAGGTCTACGAGGGCAACGCCCGCCGGGTCTATCCGCGCCTCGACGAGGCGCTCAAGGCCAGGGGCAGGTAAAATGTCCATTGGCGCGATCTGCAACTGAAGGATCTCCTTAGCCCTCATTCGATCTTGCAAGACTTGGAACCTACTATAGAGTCAGGCCTGTAGGAGATTTCCATGCTCAGATGGTCGATCGCCTCCGTCTGCATGGGCGGCGCGCTGGAGGGCAAGCTTTCCGCGGCGGCCAAGGCTGGCTTTCGCGCGGTCGAGCTGTTCGAGAACGACCTGACCTTCTTCAACGGAAAGCCAAAAGACGTCCGCCGCATGGCGGCTGATCTCGGGCTCGAAATCGTCGCGCTCCGGCCGCTGCGCGATTTCGAAGCGATGCCGGCTCCGATCCGGGGACGCAACTTCGAGCGCGCCGCGCGCAAGCTCGAGCTCATGCAGAGAGAACGCGAGATGTCATTGGATGACTCTTTTTGGCGACGAACTTGGGAGCCGGCTCCTCTGCGTCTGCTCCAACGTCTCCCCTGAAACAATCGACGACGACGCGCGAGCCGCCGCCGACCTCGCGGAGCTGGCTGATCTCGCCCGCCAGCATGGCATGCGGATCGGGCTACGAGGCGCTCGCCTGGGGCCGGCATGTCAAAGACTGGACGGCCGCCTGGAAGATTCTCTGCGCGGCCGACCGCCACAATCTCGGCATCGTGCTGGACAGCTTTCACATCTGTGTGCGTGGCAATCCGATCGAACCGATTGCGGCCCTGCCGCCGGATCGGATCGCGCTTGTCCAGATGGCCGATGCGCCGGCCTTGGTCATGGACCCGCTGTCGCCGAGCCGGCATTACCGCTGCTACCCCGGTCAGGGCGATTTTCCGATCGTCGACTTCCTGGATGCCGCAACACGCGCGGGCTACGGTGGGCCGCTGTCGCTCGAGATCTTCAACGACCAGTTCCGGGGCGCCTCTGCGGCCACGATCGCGGTCGATGGCATGCGCTCGCTCCGCGCTGCCGGCGAAGCTCTCGCGGCAAGGCGCTCGGAGCGCGGCGACCCGCCGCTGCTCGATTTGCCGCCCCTTCCGCCTCCGCCGGTTGTCGAGCGGCCGGAGTTCATCGAATTCGCGGTCAGCGACGCGGACGCCAAGGAATTTGTCGCTCTGATCGAAGGCCTGGGCTTCCGGCTTGCCGGTCGCCATCGCTCGAAGGACGTCGACCTCTTTGTCCAGGGCGACATCAACCTCGTCGTCAATCGGGAGCGGGAGGGCTTCGCCCACTCCTTCGCGCTGCTGCACGGTCCCTCGATTTGCGCGTTGGCGCTCTGCGTCGATTCGATTGACAAGGCGCTCGACCGCGCGGCCGCCCTCGAATGCCAGAGCTATGTCGGCAAGATCGGACCGGGCGAGGCAATGCTGCCTGCCGTCGCCGGAGTCGAAGGCAGCCTGATCTACTTCGTCGCTGCGGGCGATCCGAAGTGGCGAGACGACTTCGAGTCCGTGCGCGGGCCTGATGCGTCAGGGCGCCTCGGGAAGGTCGACCACCTCTCAAACGTCGTCCGCCGCAGCGAATTTCTGAGCTGGTCGCTGTTTTACCGTTCGGTGCTCGGGCTCTCTGCGGCGCCCCAGGTCGAGATCGCCGACCCGCACGGGGCCTTTTTCAGCCGCTCCCTGCGCAGCCAAAACAAGGAGTTGCGTATTGCGCTCAATGTCGGCGAGGGCGGGGCGACGGGCGTGTCGCGCTTTCTCGACGCCTTCGGCGGTGCAGGCTATCAGCAGATTGCGCTGTCGACCGACGACATCTTCGCCGCCGTCGGGGCGGCGAAGGCCAGAGGCGTCCCCTTGCTGCCGATCCCCGAAAATTACTATGATGATCTTTCGACCCGCTTCGACCTGGCGCCTGTCCTTCTCGCGCGCATGCGTGCGCTCGGCGTTCTGTACGACCGTGTGCAGGACGGTGAGTTCTTCCACTTCTATACGCGGACGTTCCGCGACCGCTTCTTCTTCGAGATTGTCCAGCGCCGCAATTATGACCTCTTCGGCGCGGCCAATACGCCGGTGCGGCTCGCCGCGCAGGCGAGCGTGGCGGACGCCGAGAGGCGGACGGCGATGGAATTCGAGTGACGGCCGCTCAAGGATGAGGGAGCCGCGGCAATGATCAACGGCGACACGAAGATCATCGCTCATGTCGGCTATCCGACGACGACGTTCAAGTCGCCGATGATCTACAATCCATGGTTCGAACGGAGGGGCGTCAATGCCGCGGTCGTGCCCCTCGGAGTCATGCGCGGGGACTTCGGCCGGGCTTTCCCAGAAATCTGCCGCTTCACCAATTTCCACGGTGCGCTGATCACGATGCCCCACAAGGTCGCGGTCATTGCCTTTCTCGACGAGGTCTCGACCGCGGTGAAGGTCGCGGGCTCTTGCAATGCAGTGCGTCACGCAAACGATGGGCGGCTGATCGGCGACATGTTCGACGGCGAGGGCTTCGTTCGCGGCGTCGCGCATAATGGCGCGTCGCTCGGCGGCAAGAGGTTGCTCGTGGTCGGGTCCGGCGGTGTCGAATCGGCGATCGCCGCATCTGCAGCGGCGGCCGGGACGGCGGAGATCGCGCTCTATGATGTTGACGCCGCGGCGATGCAGGGCCTGGGCGACCGGCTCAGGCAAAGCTATCCGGATCTGACGGTTTCGCTCGGATCGAGCGATCCGAGCGGGTTCGACGTCGTCGTGAACGCGACGCCGCTTGGAACCTATCCGGGCGATCCGATGCCGCTCGACGTTTCCCGGCTCACGGCTGGAACCTATGTCGCCGAAGTCGTGATGAAGCACGAGACAACAGCCTTTCTCGCCGCGGCGCGGGCGCAGGGCTGCAGGACACAGGTCGGAGTCGACATGCTGTTCGAGCAGATCCCTGCCTATCTTGAGTTCTTCGGCTTCCCGGCGCCGACGCCCGAGGAGCTGAGAGAGGTGGCGAAGATCGAGTACTAGAAAAAACGCTAAGGGAGGAAAGAAATGAGCCAGGCGATGACCCATGAGCCGCCAGGGCGGCATCAATCCAGGATTGCCGCAGCCAGCGGCTGGATCGGATCGGCGCTGGAATATTATGACTTCTTCATCTACGCGACCGCGGCGTCGCTAATCTTTCCGCAAGCGTTTTTCCCGTCCAGCAATCCGACCGTCGCCATCGTCGCGTCGCTCGCGACTTACGGCGTCGGCTACGTCGCCCGGCCGATAGGCGCAATCGTGCTCGGCCACTGGGGGGATCGCCATGGACGCAAGAACGTGATGCTCGTCTGTCTCTTCCTGATGGGCGTCTCGACGATGGCGGTCGGGTTGCTTCCGACCTATCGGCAGGCGGGGGTTTGGGCGCCGATCCTGCTTGTGATCCTGCGCCTCATCCAGGGGTTTGCGGTTGCCGGGGAAATATCGGGCGCAAGCTCGATGATCCTCGAGCATGCGCCTTTCGGGCGGCGAGGGTATTTCGCGAGCTTTACGCTGCAGGGCGTGCAGGCCGGGCAGATCCTGGCGGCCGCGGTCTTCCTGCCGTTGAGCTATGCGCTGTCGAAGGAAGCCTTCATGTCCTGGGGATGGCGCGTGCCGTTCCTGCTCAGCGTCGTCGTCCTCATCGCCGGCTACGTCATCCGCCGTGAAGTCGACGAGACTCCGGCCTTCGCCGAAGAGCGCGCCCACCGCGAGGTCCCCAAGACGCCGGTCGTGGACGCGCTGACCAACCACGGGGCCGACTTGCTTCGGGTCGTTTGCATGTCGCTGATGAACGTCATACCGGTGGTCGCGACAATCTTCGGCGCGGCCTACGCGGTGCAGCCCGGCTACGGCGTCGGAATGGACCGGAACGTCTACCTTTGGATCCCAGTCATCGGCAACATCGTTGCGGTGGTGGTGATTCCCTTCGTCGGCGACCTTTCCGACCGGATCGGTCGCCGTCCGCCGATCATCGTCGGCTCTCTGTTGTCGGGTCTGCTTTCGTTCGCCTACCTCTATACCATCAGCATCAAGAACGTGCCGCTCGCATTCGTCTTTTCGATCCTGATGTGGGGTGTGGTCTACCAGGGCTACAACGCAATCTTTCCGAGCTTCTACCCGGAACTCTTTCCGACCCGTGCGCGCGTCTCAGGCATGGCGATTTCGCAAAATGTCGGCACGATGCTGACGGCGCTCTTGCCGGCAGCGTTCGCCGCCATCGCGCCGCCGGGCTCGACCAACGTGCCGCTGATGATCGGCGCCTGTGCGTTCGGCGTCACAGTCATCTCGGCGATCGCCGCGTTCAGTGCGCGCGAAACAAATCGGGTGCACCTGAACGATCTCGGCGAGCCCGGCGCCGTCGCGGTCGACAAAGCCCTGTATGATCGTTTGCGCCAGCAAAGCATTGTCTCTGCCGCGGCGTAAGGCTTATGAACCGGCGTACGTCGCGCTTAGCTGAAGGCCAAGGCCGGCAGGAGGAAGCATATGACCGAACTCGGCGTCGTCCGACGTAAGATCCAACGCGCCGACCGCGCGGTCGTCGACGGGCTCGCCGCCTTCGGCGTCGCGACCGTCCATGAGGCCATGGGGCGCGTCGGTCTGATGCAGACCTACATGCGGCCGATCTATCCTGGCGCGCAGGTGTCCGGCACGGCGGTGACGGTCTTGCTGCATCCCGGGGACAACTGGATGATGCATGTGGCCGCCGAGCAGATTGAGCCGGGCGATATCGTCGTCGCGGCGATCAGCGCCGAGTGCACCGATGGCTATTTCGGCGACCTGCTGGCAACCTCGTTCAAGGCGCGCGGCGCGCGGGCGCTGATCATCGACGCGGGCGTGCGCGACGTGAAGACGCTGACCGAGATGGGTTTCCCGGTGTGGAGCAAGTGCGTTTCCGCCAAGGGCACGGTCAAGGCGACGCTGGGCTCGGTCAACATTCCGATCGTCTGCGCCGGCGCCCTCGTCAATCCCGGCGACGCGGTCGTCGCCGACGACGACGGCGTGGTTGTAGTGCCTGCGGCCTGGGCCGAGAAGACGGTCGCCGCGGCCGCTGCGCGCGAAGCCAACGAGGGCGAGAAGCGTGCCAAGCTCGCCTCCGGCGTACTGGGGCTCGACATGTACAAAATGCGCGAGCCGCTTGAGAATGCCGGCCTGAAATACATTGACTGAGGCGAGCCATGAGCACGACAGGCAAGCCCGTCTCCGGGCCTTTCGAAAAGACCAAGGGCTGGCTCGACTGGTATGATAAGCCTAGCAAACCCGACTTCGTCCTGCCGCGCGGCAGCGTCGATTCGCATTGCCATGTGTTCGGCCCCGGCGCGGAGTTTCCCTACGCGCCCGAGCGCAAATACACCCCCTGCGACGCCAGCAAGGCGCAGCTTTTCGCGCTGCGCGACCACTTGGGCTTTGCCCGCAACGTGATCGTGCAGGCGACCTGCCACGGCGCTGACAACCGCGCCATGGTCGACGCGTGCCTGGCGAGCGGCGGCCGCGCGCGCGGCGTCGCAACAATCCGGCGCAGCGTGACCGACGGCGAACTCCGTTCGCTCCATGACGCCGGAGTCCGGGGCGTCCGCTTCAATTTCGTCAAGCGCCTCGTCGACTTCACGCCGAAGGACGAACTGATGGAGATCGCCGGGCGCATCTCCGGGCTCGGCTGGCACGTCGTCATCTACTTCGAGGCCGTCGACCTGCCTGAGCTCTGGGACTTCTTCACCGCCCTGCCGACGACCGTCGTCGTCGACCACATGGGCCGGCCCGACGTGACGAAGCCGGTCGACAACCCCGAGTTCGCGCTCTTTCTCAAGTTCATGCGCGAGAACGCCAATGTCTGGGCCAAGGTGTCCGGCGCCGAGCGTCTGTCGGTCTCGGGGCCGCCGGCGCTAAACGGCGAGCGCCGACCTTATCGCGATTTTGCGCCCTTCGCCCGGAAGGTCGTCGAAACCTTCCCGGACCGGGTGATCTGGGGAACAGACTGGCCGCATCCAAACCTCAAGGACCACATGCCCGACGATGGCCTGCTGGTCGACATCATCCCCTCGATCGCGCCGACTGCGGAGCTGCAGCAAAAGCTCCTGGTCGACAATCCGATACGTCTCTACTGGTCCGAAGAGACAGGAGGCTGAACCATGGCGCTCGACAAGGAGTTCAAAGACATTCCCGGCACGATCGTGTTCGACGCCGAGCAATCGCGGAAAGGCTACTGGCTCAACCAGTTTTGCATGTCGTTGATGAAAGCCGACAACCGCGCCCGCTTCAAGGCGAACGAGCGCGCCTATCTCGACGAATGGAAGATGACCGAGGAGCAGAAGCAGGCGGTTCTCGACCGCGACCTCAACCGGATGATGGCGCTCGGCGGCAACATCTACTTTTTGTCTAAGATCGGCGCGACCGACGGCAAGAGTTTCCAGCAGATGGCCGGCTCCATGACCGGCATGAGCGAGGACGCGTACCGCAAGATGATGGTCGCCGGCGGCCGCAAGATCGACGGAAACCGCAGGATCGGCGAGGACGGCGACGCCCAGCGTCCCCCGAAGGACTGACGGTCTTCCGACGTCCGGCATCAAGGATGGATCAACATGGCCCGTATCACCGCCTCGCTCTATACATCGCACATCCCCGCCGTCGGGGCCGCATTCGACCATGGCCGGACGAAGGAGGATTACTGGAAGCCGGTGTTCGCCGGATACGACTTCGACAAGGAATGGATGAAGACGCACACGCCGGACGTGATCTTTCTCGTCTACAACGATCACGCCACCGCCTTCAGCCTTCAGTTCATCCCCACCTTCGCGATCATGACCGGCCCCGAGTTCAACCCCGCGGACGAAGGCTACGGCCCGCGCCCGGTGCCGAAGGTCATCGGCCATCCGGAGTTGGCCTCGCACATCGCCTCCGAGGTGATCCAGCGGGACTTCGACCTGACCATGGTCAACGAGATCGACGTCGACCACGGCCTCACGGTGCCGCTGACCTGCGTCTTCGGTAAGGTCGACGCGTGGCCGTGCAAGGTCATTCCTTTCGCCGTCAACGTCGTGCAGCACCCCGTGCCTTCGGGGGCGCGCTGCTTCGCCCTCGGCCAGGCGATTGGCCAGGCGATCCGGAGCTATCCGGAGGATCTCAACGTCCAGATCTGGGGGACCGGCGGCATGAGCCACCAGCTTCAGGGGCCGCGCGCGGGTCTGATCAACAGGGAGTGGGACAACAAGTTCCTCGACCGGCTGATCGACGACCCCAAGGGCCTGGCTCAGACGCCGAACATCGAATACGTCCGCGAAGCGGGTTCGGAAGGCATCGAGCTCGTGATGTGGCTGATCGCGCGCGGCGCGATGGCGGATGTTGTCGCAGGCGGCCCGAAGCCCAAGGTGGCGCACCGGTTCTACCATGTTCCGGCGTCCAACACCGCCGTTGGCCATCTCATTCTGGAAAACGCCCTGTAGCCGCGGTCGCTGACCGCGGCCCATAGCCCGTCGCCAGACGGGCGTCCTACCGGACACCCTATGGACCGCGGGCGAACCTTGTAGCCGCGGTCGTTGACCGCGGTCGACGCGATCAACGATCGCGTCTACAGCGCGTACTCCGTTACGATTAGGAGCCCTCATGACCAAGACCATCAAAGTCGCGCTTGCGGGCGCCGGCGCCTTCGGCCTCAAGCATCTCGACGGCATCAGGCTGATCGACGGGGTCGAGGTGATCTCGCTCGTCGGGCGGGAACTCGACAAGACCCAGGAGGCGGCCCGAAAATATGGCGTCGGCCACACGACCACCGAGCTTTCCGAGACGCTGACGCTCCCTGGCCTCGACGCCGTGATCCTGGCGACGCCGACCCAGATGCACGCCGCCCAGGCGATCAAATGCCTTGAGGCCGGCAAGCACGTGCAGGTCGAGATCCCCCTCGCCGACCGCCTCGAGGACGCCGAGGCGGTTGCGGCGATGCAGAGGAAGACCGGTCTCGTGGCGATGGTCGGCCACACGCGCCGCTTCAATCCGAGCCACCAGTTCGTCCACAAACGCATTCTCGCGGACGAATTCCATATCCAGCAAATGGACGTGCAGACCTATTTCTTTCGCCGCACCAATATGAACGCGCTCGGCCAGCCGCGCAGCTGGACCGACCACCTGCTCTGGCACCACGCCGCGCACACGGTCGACCTCTTCGCCTATCAGGCCCGCTCGCCGATCGTGAAGGCGAATGCGGTCGAGGGGCCGATCCATGCCAACCTCGGCATCGCCATGGACATGAGCATTCAGCTCAAGGCGGCGAACGGCGCGATCTGCACCCTGTCCCTGTCGTTCAACAACGACGGGCCGCTCGGCACCTTCTTCCGCTACATCGGCGACAGCGCGACCTATATCGCCCGCTATGACGACCTCTTTACCGGCAAGGACGAGAAGATCGACGTCAGCAAGGTCGATGTGTCGATGAGCGGCATCGAGCTGCAGGACCGCGAATTCTTCGCCGCCATCCGCGACGGCCGCGAACCCAACGCCAGCGTCGTGCAGGTGCTGCCGTGCTACCGGGTGCTGGCCGAACTCGAGAAGCAACTCGCCGCAGGCTGAGCTGCTGGCCTCCTGACCCGGCGCCTGGCGAGCGGTGATCATTATACCGACTTGATGAGTTAATTCCTATTCCTTCAGAAGCCTTCCGAAAGCGTCAATTTCTTTCCGCAGGGGCTGCCAAAAGTTTCCATCCGTTTCAAAAAGTTGCAAAAAATTTCCGCGATTCTGGACTTATCAATGGGTTACAGCGCGAAAAGCGCCGGAAAAAACATCCGCGGCCGATCGCTCGTCGGAAGCTGACCGGAACCAGCGCCGGGACTTGGCGACCGCATCGAACTCGCGAATTGATGTCCGCTTCCATTTCCTGCGCTTCCCTTCCAAAGGCTTCAATTTCTTTCCGGCGCGGCTTCCAAAGGTTTCCATGGCTTGCAAAAAGTTGCAAAAAATTTCCGCGATTCCTGACTTATCAAGGAGTTACTGCCGAAAGCGCCGGGAAAAGCAACTCCCAATCCGGCATTTGAGCCATGTCAAAACCTGCGCCGTCATCGCGGGCCCCGCAGGGGCGTGGCGATCCAGGGGATCGTAGGGCGCTCTATGTGCCCTGGATCGCCACGTCGGCCTGTGGGCTCCTCGCGATGACGGACAGGGGCGCCCGGCTTGGCAGTTACCGGAAAAAAATTCCGGATCGGGTTGCTTCTCTCCCGGGTCGAGCCCGGGGATGTCGAAGGACGCTCCAGCGTACACGAACGCCCCGCTCACTGGATCATCCTTCGATAATCTCCCGACGGGCTATCGACCGCATCCGACGACCCGCCTCAACCAGCCTCTCATCGTCCATACCGTCCTCGCTCGCCGCCCAGATGCAGCGTGATTTCCCGATTACGCGATCATAGCACAGCGTTCCTGTTTTCCAAAGCTTTTGGCGCCACGCGCCGAAATTACGCGAGCGAACATGAGCTTGACACCGACCACGGGGTCAGGCGACCTGCACGAGATCGCGTGACGGGACGAAGGGGGCGTCTACGCGACCCGCCACTCCCGGACGAGGTCGCCGACCGCGGTCACGAGAATCTGGACGCCGATGCAGACGAGCAGGAAGGCCGACAGGCGGACGACAACCTGTCGCGCCGTCGCCCCCATCGCCGCCGTCAGCCGGTCGGCGAAGCGATAGGCGATCCAGACGATCGCCGCGTTGGCGATCGCCGCCAGCGTCACGCCGAGGAAGAAGGCGAGCGCCTCGGCGCTTCCCTTGGGCCGCTCCGCCCCAAGGGTGATCGCCACCGCGATTGTGCCCGGCCCGGTGGTGAACGGCAGGGTGAGCGGGAAGAAGGCCACCTGCTTCGGGTCGTCGCCGGCGTCGCCGGCGGCCGGCTGGTTGCCGCCGGTCTTCCGGTCGGGGTGCTGGTCGCCTGAATTGAGCAGATGCCAGCCGCTGAGCGCGACGACCGCGCCGCCGGCGAGGCGGAGAGCGTCGAGCGACACGCCGAAGAAACTCAGCACATAGGCGCCGCCCCACAGGGCGCCGAACATGATGGCGAGGGAATAGATGCCGACCAGTCCGGCGATCATCTGCCGGTCCTTATGAGCGAAGGCGCGGGTGTAGACGCTGAAGATCAGGGCGCCGCCGATCGGATTGATGATCGAGAACAGCGACGGAAAGGCCAGCAGGAAGGCGATATTCGCCGTGAAGGCGATTGCGCCGAAATGTCCGCCGAGCATGGTCCGTCCCCCGCCGAGCCTTCAGCGCTCCTACACTGGGCGGGGGCCGCGGCGCAATCGGGGCTGCGCGGGCGGATTTGGCGCCAGGCCCGTGAACCCCTATCATCCTCCGCGATTCCCAATCGCCGCCGGAGGCTTTCCCGTGCCGGGCGAACAGTCCGCGCGCCGGCGCGGCGTCTTGCTGGTGCTGACGGCGACCGTGCTCTGGAGCATGGCGGGGGTGTTCGCACGCCTTCTCGGCCATCTCGACCTGTGGACGGTCATGGGCTGGCGCGCGACGTTCGGCGCCGTCTCGATCTCGTTCGTCGGGATCGTCGAATGGCGCCTCGGACGGTTGGATGCGCCCTTCGGCTTCGGCTGGCTCTCGCCAGTCGTCGCCGCCTTGGCGATGATCGCCATTTCCGGCTACGCCGCAGCGGTCATGACGACCACCATTGCCGACGTCATGATCATCTACGCGACGCTCCCCTTCATCGCCGCCGGCCTCGGCTGGCTCGTCAATCGTGAGGCGGCGCCGGCCCGGACGCTCCTGGCCGGCGCCGTCGCCTTGGCCGGGATCGCGGTCATGGTCGTCAACGGGCTCGGCTCGGGACGTCTCATCGGCCAGGCGCTGTCGGGGCTGATGACGGTCGCTTTCGCCGGGATGGTCGTGCTGCAGCGGCGGCGTCCGCGCGCCTCGATAATCGCGGTCAACGCCGTCGGCGCCCTCGGCTCGGGGCTCGTCGGATTTGCGTTGTCGCCCCGTCCGCCGCTAGGGATCGCCGACCTCGGCGTGCTGTTCCTGTTCGGCCTGACCACGATCGGCCTCGCCTTCGTCCTGTTCATGGAGGGCGCCAAGCGCATTCCCTCGGCCGAGGCGGGGCTCATCAGCCTGCTCGACGTTGTTCTCGGCCCCGTCTGGGTGTTTGTTGCTTTCGGCGAGAACCCCGGGGCGATGACTCTGATCGGCGGGGCGATTGTGCTCGGCGCCGCGCTGTGGCGCATGGCGCCGGACCTCAGCGGCGAAGCCTTGTGGTGACGGAGAGATCGATGGACGGCGAGAAATTCGCTTTGGTGACCGGCGCCGGCGCCGGGATCGGCAAGGCCTCCGCGCTGGCGCTCGCCCGCTCGGGCTGGTCGGTGGCGCTCGCCGGCCGGCGCAAGGATCCGCTCACCGCCGTCGCGCGCGAGATCGGCCACGTCGGCCGGCGCGCCATCGTCAGTCCCTGCGACGTCGGCGACCCCGCCGCGGTCAAGGCGATGTTCGAGACGATCGAGCAGGGTTTTGGACGGCTCGACCTTCTGTTCAACAACGCCGGACAGAGCGCGCCCGCCGTCCCGCTCGACGAACTGACCTATGCGCAATGGAAGGCCGTAGTGGACGTCAACCTCAACGGCGCCTTCCTTTGCGCGCAAGGCGCCTTCGGCCTGATGAAGCGGCAGCGGCCGCAGGGCGGCCGGATCATCAACAACGGCTCGATCTCGGCCCACGTCCCGCGACCGATGTCCGCTCCCTATACGGCCACCAAGCACGCCATCACCGGGCTGACCAAATCGATCGCCCTCGACGGGCGAGCCCACGACATCGCCTGCGGCCAGATCGACATCGGCAATGCGCTGACCGACATGGCCCGCAAGATGACGCAAGGCGTGCCGCAGGCCGACGGCCGCATCGCAGTCGAACCGACGATGGACGTCGAGGAGGTCGCGGCTGCCGTGGTCCACATGGCGAGCCTGCCGCTGTCGACCAACGTGCTGACGATGACGATCATGGCGACCAAGATGCCGTTCGTCGGGCGAGGCTGACGCAAGGCTTGGCTCCGCTCGCCGTCGCGCCGCGGGACAGGCGTGGTCGCGCGGCGTTGGTCTCGTCGCTTCAGCCTGCGGCGGGCGGCTGGCGCGGCCGGCACTGGCCGGAAACAGGGCGCGCAGCGGCGCCAGGTTGACACCTGTCGCAAGAAATCCTACAAGCAGGTCATACGGTTGCGGTCATTCAGGGAGTTGTTCGACGGCGTGATGAGACGCTAGCCCAACGAGGCGGCTATGGACGCGAAGCGCAAGGATGCGTCATTGGGATCCCCCTACAGACAAGCGCCGGGGGTCGTTGTCATCATCGCTGCGCTCGCCAGTTCCACCGGCGCGCAGGCGGCGGCGTGCCCCGGGAACGCGAACTCGATGCCGCTCAACCTCGACACGACGGGAAGCATCTCGAGCATCTCCGGAAGCGCCAACTGGGTTCACAAGGCTTCGTTCCTGCCGAATCCGGCCCACAATTCGCCGCCGCTTCCGCCGATGACGGTCGGCAAGATTCCAGCCAAGGCCACGACGACCGCGGCGTTCGGGCCGACGGCGATCCTCGAACCGGCGGGAGGCACGTATCACACTGGCGCAGTCGCCTGCAGTGGGTTCTTTCTCGCCGCGATTCGCCCTCCCACTCCAACGGACAACAGGTCGCTGATCCGCGGCAACGTGCAATGGCTTGCGGAGGCCCCGACGCCCTTCCTGAACTCATGCCGAGGCGACAGGGACGACATTTGCGCAATCGAGCCTGCTCATGCGGGGCGACTTCGGCGTGGCGACGAACACCAGCTTCTCGATTCCGTTGAGTGGCCCGGACGACGTCACGACCGGCGGCGGCCGATCGATCTCCGCCGACGACAGCGAAACGCTGACCTTTCAGTTCGACGGCGTGACTTTGTTCCAGGAATTTACGATGACCGACACGACGAACGGCGGCCTCGTGACGCTCTTTCCCGCCGGCGCCGGGCTCGAAATCGACGCGAACGGCCTGCAGACGAGTTCGCTGACCTGGGACTTTAGCGGTACGGGTCTCTCGGGCGCCTATTTCGCGGACCTCTCCGGCGGGGTGTTCTCGGCCTCGAGCCAATGGGCGTCGGATTGGACCCTGGCCACGGTCGGGGGCCTCGTCGTCAGCGCCCGGCTTGCGCCGTCGCTCGTGCCGACCTTCGTCTGGGACAGCGGCCCGGTCACGGGGCAGATCTTCGACATCGACGTCGACGGACAGGGGCAGGTCACCGTGCCGAACACCCCTGAGCCGGCGACTATAGTCCTGTTCGGCATCGGCGCAGCCGCGCTCGCCGCGCGGCGGTCGCGCGCGGTGCGAGCCGCCAAAAGCCTCTCGGCCGCCTGATCAGAGAAGACGCGATCGTTTAAGCGTGCGCGTCGCGGGCCGCCACGGCCTGGCGGGCGGGGGCGGCTTGACGGCTCGCCCGTTCCCCGGGAGCGTTCATGGCCGCGTCATCCGCTCCGGATCAACTAGCCGGTCGAACTCGTCCTTCGTCACGTGGCCGAGCTTCACCGCCGCGTCCCTCAGCGGCAGGCCATGATGCTGCGCGTGATGCGCGATCTCCGCCGCCTTGTCGTAGCCGATCGCCGGCGACAGCGCGGTCACCAGCATCAGCGAGCGTTCAACATCCTCGGCGAGTTTCTTGCGATTGGGCTCCGTCCCCTCGATCAGGAACTGGCGGAAGTTCGTCGCGCCGTCCGACAAGATGGAAATGGATTGGGCGACGTTGTGGATGAGGAGCGGCTTGAAGACGTTCATCTCCAGTTCTCCTCCCGCGCCGCCGAAGCCCACGGCCACGTCGTTCGCCATCACCTGGATAGCGATCATCGCCAGCGCCTCGGCCTGGGTCGGGTTGACCTTGCCCGGCATGATCGAGGAGCCGGGCTCGTTGGCCGGCAGGACCAACTCGGCGAAACCGGCCCGCGGCCCGCTCGCCATGAGGCGGATGTCGTTGGCGATCTTCAAAAGCGAAACCGCGAGCGTGCGCAGCGCGCCCGAGAGATGCACCAGGGCGTCGTGTGCGCCCTGCACGGCGAACAGGTTGGGCGCCGGGACGAACGGCAGCCCGGTCAGCCGCGCGATCTCCGCAATCGCCGCCTCGGCGAAGCCGGGCGCCGAATTGACCCCCGTCCCGACCGCGGTGCCCCCCAGCGCCAGCCGGTAGACGCCGGGGAGCGCCGCCTCAATCCGCGCGACGCCGTCTTCGAGCATCACGGCGTAACCCGACCATTCCTGGCCGAGCGTCAGCGGCGTCGCGTCCTGCAGGTGGGTGCGGCCGATCTTGACGATGTCTTTCCACGTCTCCGCCTTGGCCGCGATCGCCCGCGCCAGCGCCGTGACCGCCGGCACGAGCCGGGCCCGCGTATTGACCGCAACGGCGATATTCATGGCGGAAGGGAACGTGTCATTGGTCGACTGCGCCATGTTGACGTCATCGTTGGGGTGCACGGGCCGCTTGCTTCCGAGCGGCTCTCCCGCGATCTGGGATGCGCGATTGGCGATCACCTCGTTCATGTTCATGTTGAACTGGGTGCCGCTGCCGGTCATCCAGACATGGAGCGGGAACATGTCGCTGTGCCGACCCTCGAGAATCTCGTCGCAGACCCGCGCAATCAGCCGGTAAGGCTCGTCGGCGAGCCGCCCGCCGGCGTGGTTGGCAAAAGCCGCCGCTTTCTTCAAGATCGCGTAGGCGGCGATCATTTCGCGCGGGATCAGCTCGCTGCCGATGCTGAAATGATCGCGTGAGCGCTGGGTCTGCGCTCCCCACAGAGCCTCCGCTGGGACCCGCACCTCGCCCAAACTGTCCGTCTCGATGCGAAAGTTACTCATCGTAAAGCTCCTTGAGGTAAAGCTCCTCGGCGCCTGCGACGAAAATAGCTTCGGTTTGGGCAGGTATTGCGGCGGCGCCACACCATGGAACAAGTTGGGCGACTTGCGGGTTTCGATGTGGCGAAAACTCGGGAATCACGCTATCCGCGCCGCACGCTGTGACGCATATCACAGCGCGAGGGGCAACCAAGCGCGATGACGACGACTGACGCCACGTCTGGCGGCCGTGTGAGTTCGGGCCGACGCAAAGGCGGAGACGACGAGGGGAAGATGTTCAGAATTCTCGTTCTTCTCGTGACGGTGACCATGGGCTGCGGCGTGGCGACCGCTGTGACGGTCGCCCATGCGCCGACCCATGTCGTGCAGGTCGAGCGGGGGTATTAGAACAAGATAGAATAAGCTCGCTGCGCTGGCTCTCCCCTGCCGCTTTGCGGCATTGGGCGGGGTTGGCTTGGCGCCGCGTCCTGTAGACGCGGTCGTTGACCGCGTCGCCGCGCTCAGCGAGCGCGGCTAAAGAGGCGTGCGGCTACAACGCTCTCTCGTCGGGACCTACTGGCGCAGCGCCTGCAGCACCTTAGCCGAGGCGCGGCCGTTCACCGTCAGGCCGACCTTGCCTTCAAAGTCGGCGATGGCCTCTTTAGTCTTGGCGCCGATCGCGCCGTCCGGCGGGCCGACGTCGTAGCCGCGCCGGGCCAGCAGCGTCTGCAGTTCCCGGCGCTCGGCCCGCGACAGTCCAGGGTCATCAGTCGGCCAGGGCGCGACGATGCCCTGTCCGCCGGCGAGCCGGTCTGCGAGCACGCAGGCCGCCAGCGAATAAGACTCGGCGGCGTTATAGGAATAGACCACGTCGAAGTTGTGCGTCACTAGGAACGCCGGGCCCTCGGCGCCGGCGGGCAACAGCAGGCCGGCCTCGCCTTCGCCGAGCGGCCGGCCGTCCATCCGGACGATCCCGCGCGCGGCCCAGGCCGACATCGGCGCCTTCGCCTTCCGTCCGGACGGTCCCGAATAGCCGGGCGGCAGCCTGATCTCGAAGCCCCAGGGGACGCCCGACCGCCAGCCCGATTTGGCGAAGTAGTGGGCGGTCGAGGAGAGCGCGTCGTCGGCCGAATCGACGATGTCGCGGCTGCCGTCGCTCCCTGGCGCAGCCAGGCGCAGATAGCTCGACGGCATGAACTGGGTCTGTCCGAAGGCGCCCGCCCACGACCCCGCGAGCTTGTCGGCCGGAATGTCGCCGCGGTCGACGATCTTCAGGGCCGCCATCAGCTCCGAGCGGAAGTAGCCGGCGCGCTCGCCGTAGCAGGCGAGGGTGGAGAGCGACTGGACCAGGGGGCGCCCGCCCATCTCCGAGCCGAAGTTCGATTCGACCCCCCAGATCGCCGCCAGCATGTAGCGGCTAACGCCAAAGGTCTGTTCGGCGTGGGCGAGGGCGCGAGCCTCCCGCGCCATCGCCGCCTTGCCGTCGGCGACGCGCTCCTCGTCGACCAGGCCATCCATATAGTCCCAGATCGGCGTCTTGAATTCGGGCTGCGCCTTTTGGAACTCGAGCACCTTCATATCCGGCTGCAGCCCGTCGAACGCTCGATCGAGGGTCGCGTGCGAGACGCCGGCGCGCGCGGCGTCCGCCCGGAGCGCGGTGACGCAGGCGCCGAAGTCGGCGCGCGCGGGCGCCGCAGCCAAGGCGACCGCCGAGGCCGCGAGACAGAAAAGAACGATGCGAGTCATGCCGCGATCATCGTCGATTCGGCGGGGTCCGTCGAGCCGCGGTCGGGGCGCGGCTCGGCCAGGGCAGTCGCGGCGACCGGCCATTCGATCGTCGGGATTTGAAAAGCCGCGCAATACCATCGCGCGGCTTCGCTTCGTTCACCGAGACGACGGCTCAGGCGCCCAGCGCAAGCCCGGCGCGTGAACCGCGGCGGAAGGCGGCGGCGCCGGCAAGCCCGGCGAAGCCCAACGCCATCATCGCCCAGGTGCTGGTCTCCGGAACTGCGGTGGGAATGACGCCCGGCCGGAAGAGGTCGCTGAGGTTCGTCGCTCCAGTGGCGCCTCCGAGCGCGCCTGGGCTTCCGACAGCAAAGATCTCCTGAAGCGTGAGCAGGTCGGACGAGTGGTCGTATTGGATCGTGCTGTCGTAGGCGTTGCCCTTGGCGAGCGGAGAGATCACGATCTCCATGCTGGAGTACATGCCCGCGGTGGTCGGGGTCTCGCCCTCCGTCTCGTCGTTCCAGATGACGATTTCGCCGTTGTTCTGGAACGCCGCCGAGGCCTCGATCATCGGGATCACCATGGAAAGGAAGTTGTCGCCGAGCGCGATTTGCTCTTCGTCCGTTCCAGCCAGATACGTGACCCCGTTATAGGTGAAGTTCGTGTTCAGCGCGGTATGCATGTCGTTGTACTGATCGGGTGTGATCAGATTGTAGCGCGCTACCGTGTTACCTGTCAGGTCGGCGTGTAACTGTTGCAGCGGCGCGTAGTATTGTGCCTCCGGGTTGCTCGGCGACCAGTTCGGGGTTGTCGCCGTCCCGCCGTTGGTGGCGGTGAAGAACAGCTGTCCGTCGTGCTTGGCCGCGAAGTTGTATTGATTGGAGCCGTTGTAGGGATTGGTGTAGCTCGCGGACGTGCCGGAGAAGTTGTTGTAGGGAACGGTCCACTGGTTCTGGGGCGCCACGGCGCCGGTGAGGCTGTTGGCGCCGGGCTGATTGACCGACCCGGTCGTTGGCGTCAGGTTGATATCCTCTTGGTAGGACTTCCAGCCGGATGTTCCGTATTTCGACTGGAGAAGGGCGCTGAGGTTAGGCGCGTTGACGATGTTGTTCGGATAAGGCTGGCTGTCGTTGAGCGGCCCGTGGACGCCAGCTTCCTGCCAGACGTAGTTCGGCTCGGACGGATGGACGCCGGGCACGTTCTGGTAGTTGCTGGCGTACGACACCATGGCCGCGTTCGCGTTGCCGGGGGTGACGAGACTGTTGATGAATGGGGCGGCCGAATTGCCGAGAATCTGCGCGGTGCCAGTGTAGCCCGACGGCTGCGTCCAGTTGTGATTTTCCATGTCGATGTAGAAGACATCCCCAATCTGCTGAGCATTCGCTGAGCCCGCGACCATAAAGGCGAGCAGCGAGACCCCAAGTGTTTTGGTCATGGCGTTCCCTGTGGGTTGCATCATCGGCTTCCGCGCCGACGCGCTTTCAGTACGGTTCGCACATGACAGAGACATGGGAGATTGATGACAGCGCGATTTGCCGCCGCCTCCCGCGGAAGGATATCGGGGCCGGCCTGTTGACAGCCTGCCGCTCCCGACGATATGGCCGCCCGAGGCGCGAAAGGCTCCGGCATTGAACTTCAAGCAGCTCGTCTGTGCGGCGTCGTTTGTTACTGCCGCGTCTACGCCTGCGGCTGCGGATCTGCGCATGTGCAACAATACCGGCAACCGAGTCAGCGTCGCGCTCGCCTACACCGATGGACAGGAATGGGTCAGCGAAGGCTGGTGGAACCTCAAGTCGCTCGACTGCGTGACGCTGCTCCGCGGCGCGCTGGTCGCGCAATATTACTACGTCTATGCGATGGACGAACGGGGCGGAGAGTGGAAGGGCAAGGCGTTCATGTGCACCTCGGACCGCGAGTTCAAGATCCAGGGGCGGCAAGACTGCCTCGTGCGCGGCTTTGACCGCACCGGTTTCTTCGAGGTCGACACCGGGAAGGACGCCAAGAGCTGGACGGTCCAGCTGACCGATCAGGCCAATTCATCGACCCCGTAAGTCCGGTGTCGACCCACCGGGCCCTTGCGATTCCCGTCTGTCAAATGTCGAGTCCGAGGAGGACCTCATGAAGTTCCGTCGCAGCCGTCGCGTGAAGATCATCGCGACCCTTGGTCCCGCTTCCGCCGACCGGGAGACTGTCCTTTCCCTGTTCGAGGCGGGGGCCGACGTTTTCCGCATCAACATGAGTCACGCCTCGCACGACGCCATGCGCGAGCGGGTGGCGATGATCCGATCGCTGGAGGAGGAAACCGGACGGCCGATCGGGGTGCTGGTCGACCTGCAGGGACCGAAGCTGAGGCTTGGGATGTTCGGCGAGGGCGCGGCTGAACTGCACAAGGGGGACGCGTTCACCCTCGACGCCGATACGACTCCGGGCGACGCCGGGCGCGTCCAGTTGCCTCATCCGGAGATCTTGAGCTCTCTCGCGCCGGGCCACCGCGTCCTGGTCGACGACGGAAAGGTGCTCCTGCGGGTGGTGGAGGCGGAGCCGTCGCGCGCCGTGACGATCGTCGAGGTCGCCGGCAGGGTTTCCAACCGCAAGGGCGTAAGTTTGCCGGACACGACCATCCCGACCTCGGCGATGACCGAGAAGGATCGCGCCGATCTCAACGCTGCGCTGGAGGAGGACATCGACTGGATCGCGCTGTCCTTCGTCCAGCGGCCTGAGGATGTCGTCGAGGTCCAGGCGATCGCCAATGGCCGGGCGCTGGTCATGGCCAAGATCGAGAAACCCCAGGCGGTGGCGCGGCTCGACGAAATCATGGCGGTCGCAGACGCGTTCATGGTGGCGCGCGGCGATCTCGGCGTCGAGATGCCGCTCGAGCGCGTGCCCGGCATCCAGAAGACGCTGACCCGCTTCGCCCGCAAACTCGGCAAGCCGGTGGTCGTGGCGACCCAGATGCTCGAAATCGATGATCACCTCGCCGGTGCCAACTCGCGCCGAAGTGTCGGACGTCGCAACCGCGGTGTTCGAGGGCGCGGACGCGGTCATGCTTTCGGCCGAAAGCGCCTCCGGCCAATATCCGCGCGAGGCCGTGGCGACGATGAACAAGATCGCCGAGGCGGTCGAGTCGGAGGGCATCTATCCGACCATCATCGAGGCGCAGCGCGCGACGCCCGAGCCGACCGGCGCCGACGCTATCGCGGAGGCGACGCGCGACGTCGCCGAAACGCTGGGCCTGAAGGTCATCTGCGCCTGGACCAACTCGGGCTCGACCGGATTGCGGATCGCGCGCGAACGACCGCGGTCGTCGATTCTCGCGCTGACCCCCCACGAAGAGGTGGCGCGTCGGCTCGCCATCGTCTGGGGCGTGC
This sequence comes from uncultured Alphaproteobacteria bacterium, assembly GCA_963770035.1. Classification (GTDB taxonomy): domain Bacteria; phylum Pseudomonadota; class Alphaproteobacteria; order Rhizobiales; family Beijerinckiaceae; genus Roseiarcus. The sequence continues at coordinate 39,363 of CAVYON010000025.1, forward strand.
ATGCGATCGTCACCGACGATGCCCGCGATGAGCGCGACATGGCCGAGCGCGCCTGCCGCCACGCCTATATCGAGGGCTTCGCCGGCGCGGGCGAGCGCATCATCGTGGTCGCGGGGGTGCCGTTCGGCACGGTAGGAGGCACCAACAACCTGCGCATCGCCACCGTCGTCGGTCAGTAGCCGCCGCAACGCGGCGGCTCAGCGCCGGTAGAGACTGCGCCAACTCGGCTGAGCGCCTTCGACCGCGAGAGGCGTCGCTTCATAGACCGCACGGGCGACCGCGCGAGCGACGCATTCCGCCCCATGCATCCCGATCTCCGTCAGGTCGCGCAAGGCCGGCGTCCGTCCGACGGTCCCCGTCGCCGCCGCGAACACAATGTCGCCGTCGGTCGGCGCGTGCGCGGGCCGCAGCGCCAGCGCGAACCCGTCCTGCGCCGCGACGGCCAGTCGCTTGACTTGCGCCTTGGTCAAGGGAGACGTCCGTCACGACGACTGCGAGATTGGTGTTGGCGGGGTCGTCGTTCTTGAGGCCGAAGGCAAGATGGCTGTCACCGTCGCCCGGCCCGCTTCCGAGCCCACCGAATTCGCCATCGCGCTCGTAAGGCGCGGCCCAAAAATAGCGGCTCGCGCCGCGGGTCGCCCGGCCGACCGCGTTGCACGCGACAAGGGCCCCGACGCGATAGCCGCCGCCGGTCACGGCGCTCGCCGAGCCCAGACCGCCCTTGAGATCTAGGGTTGTGGCTCCAAAGCCCGCGCCGGCTGTCCCGAGTTCGAATTGCTGGGCCGCCGCCTCTGACGCTTGGTAGCCGAGCTCCCAATAGGGAGGCGTCCGTCCCCAGGCCTTGTCGCCGCCGTTGGTCAAGTCGAAGAGGGCCGCTCCCGGGACGATGGGCACCCGCGCTGCGCGCACCGGGTAGCCGCGCCCGATGGAGGCCAGCTGGGCCATCACGCCGCCCGCCGCGTCCAGGCCGAAGGCCGAGCCGCCAGAAAGGACGAACGCATCCACCCGCTCGACCGTCATGTGCGGCGCCAAGAGCTCCGTGTCGCGCGCCGCGGGCGCGCCGCCGTGAACGGCGATCGAGGCGACGGCCGGCGCGTCGAACACCACCGCGGTCGCGCCGGAGGCGAGCCTTGCGTCGTGCGCGGATCCGACCCGCACGCCGACGATGTCGGTAATGAGATTGAGGTCCATCCAGGCCTCCTACCGCGCCTGCCCGTAAAGGGAAACAGGCCGCCGGTCGGAGACGGAAGCGAAGGTGGCCGAGCACGCAACCGAGCGGCGAATGCCGCATGCGGCGGAACGACGGCGTCGCGCAAGCTTCAGGCCTGAGAAAGGCGAGGGGTTGGCCGGAGAGAGGCAGTCCGGGTTGCGCGACGAACTGAATGAACCCCTGGCGATGGGCTCGGATCCCTTCACGCAGGGGGCAAGCGCCGGAGGATGGACATTCCTTATCGCCGCCGCGCTGGTCGCCCTCGCGGTCGGCCTCGGTGAGGAATACCTCCTGCTCGGTCTTCGGAACTTACGACGGCGCGGGCCTTGCCGCGGGCTCCGTAGCGCAGGCTGCCACGCCGGTCGTATCGGCGCCGCTGTCCCTCGTCGCGGCAGCCGGCAAATCCGCCGCCGGTTGTGGACCCAGCCAAAAAGGTCGCTGCGCCGAGTTCCACAGGAAGCGTGCGCCCGCGTTCGGGCGCGCCCGAGCCTCTCATCATCGACGTGCAGCAGGAGCTCGCCAGGCTGCGCTCTCAAGACCCTTCCGCTGCGGGGCGGTAAGGCGCGGCGACGGGTCGCGCCGGCGCGACGACTGGGGTAAAGAGGGCGAACCCATATACCCTACCCGATGCGAACATCATGAGTGACGATCTTCCCTATCGCCCCTGCGTTGGGGTCGCGCTGGTCAACCGCGCCGGCGATGTATTCATCGGCCATCGCAAGCGCAAACGCGCCGGTGAGCCCCTCGACGCGCGGTCCTGGCAGATGCCGCAGGGGGGCATCGACGACGGCGAGGCGCCGCTCGAGGCGGCCAAACGCGAATTGTGGGAGGAAACCAACGTCCGCTCGGTCGAGCTGATCGCGGAACTCCCGGAGTGGCAGAGCTACGACTTGCCGGAGGAGGCGCGCGAGCGCTGGGCCGGCCGCTATCGGGGCCAGACGCAGAAGTGGTTTCTTTTCCGCTTCAACGGGCCAGACTCCGAGATAGACGTCCGCCATCCGGCCGGCGGCGCGCATGGGGCGGAGTTCGATGAATGGCGATGGGAGCGGTTCGATCGGCTTCCCGAGGTTGTGGTTCCCTTCAAACGCCAGGTCTACGAAGCCGTCGTCGCGACCTTCGCGCCGCTGGCGAAGGCGCGGTAGGATCCCCGCCGCCTGCGTCTTCGCGAGCCGCCGTAGGGGGTTGAAGACGCCCATCTTCGACGGGCTTTGAAGGCGCGGCGATCGAGGGCAACGTCGGGCGCCTCCTCTGGATGGCCGCGTCGCCCTTCGGGCCCCTCGCGACGACGGATATGAAATGCTCGGGGCGCCAGGCTCTCAACACCCTAACGGGGAGAAAGCGAAGATTAGCGCCTCCCGCCGCCATTTGCTTGCCCTACTTCCCGGCCTTCACCGAGGCCAGCGCCACCGCCATCTCGTCGTCGATCCTTTTGCGCAGACGGTAGTCGGAGAGGTCGACATTGCCGCGGACGAGTTCGTCCTTCAGGGCCGCGGCGACGTCGTCGTCGCTCTTGCCGGTCTGCGCTCCGATAAAGTCCTCGGCGAATTTGTCGGCCGCCGCGCCGCCGACGCCGTTCATCTCGGCGACCCAAAGCGCCAGCGCCTTGTTCCGCCGGGCGGTGGCGCGGAATCGCAAGGTCTCGTCGTTGGCGAACTGCTTCTCGAAGGTGTTCTCGCGGTCATGGAATGCGTCGGACATTTCCGTCTCCCTCGCCGTGCGCGCACCGGCTGAGCGGAAGCCGCGCGTATGCGGGCAGGTCTGGCCCGTTGGCGCCGCCATTCTATGACGGCTTCCTTGAACCTGTGCAATGCGAAGCGGACGCGAGCACTCGGAAACGGCCGCCCCGGCGATCGGCGTGCGCTGCCGCCCAAAGGCGGCACACCGTTTGAGATTCATCGGTTAACCCGCTAGAAGCGGGCGCGCCCGACGCCTTCCGGAGCCTCCATGACCGACGCCCTCAACGCAACGCCGCAGCAGAAATCCGAGATTCTGATGCAGGCGCTGCCCCACATGCTGCGCTACGACGAGGCGATTGTGGTAGTGAAATACGGCGGCCACGCCATGGGCGACGAGCAGAAGGCGCGCGACTTCGCCAAGGACATGGTGCTCCTCGAACAGTCCGGCATCAATCCGGTGGTCGTCCATGGCGGGGGTCCGCAGATCGGCTCGATGCTGAAGAAGCTCGGCATTGAATCGCAGTTTTCGGGCGGCCTCCGGGTGACCGACAAGCCGACCGTCGAGATCGTCGAAATGGTTCTGGCCGGCTCGATCAACAAGTCGATCGTCGGCTCGATCAACGCCGAGGGCGGCCGCGCAATTGGCCTTTGCGGCAAGGACGGCAACATGGTCGTCGCCCGCAAGGTCCATCGCCCGCATGCGCCCGACGAGGACGTGGTCGACCTCGGCTTCGTCGGCGAGCCCGACAAGGTCGACATGACGGTGCTCGAACAAATTCTTGGCCGTGATCTGATCCCTGTGCTCGCGCCAGTGGCTCAAGACGCAGAAGGCCAGACCTACAATGTCAACGCCGACACCTTCGCCGGCGCAATCGCGGGGGCGCTCCGGGCCAAGCGCCTCCTGTTCCTGACTGACGTGCCTGGCGTGCTCGACAAGGACAAGACTCTGATCAAGGAACTCAAGGTCGATGACATCCACGGGCTCATCGCCGATGGCGTCATCACCGGCGGCATGATCCCCAAGGTCGAGACCTGCATCTATGCGATCGAGCGCGGCGTCGAGGGCGTCGTCATCCTCGATGGCAAGATCCCGCACGCGGTGCTGATCGAACTCCTGACCGACCAGGGCTCCGGAACCCTGATCACGCGTTGAGGCGCGAGTGAAATTGACCGAAGCTAGAAGCAAGCCCTCAACCGTCGCCCTCGGCGACAAATTCTCCCTGAGAGAGATGGCGGACGCGGGGCGTGCCGTTGCGCCCCGCTCCCCGGGGCCTACGACATTCACACGTCTCGAGGGCCGGGCGCTATCCTTCCCCAGCTCTGCTGGGGAAGGTGGCGCGAAGCGCCGGATGGGGTGCGGTCCGCAGCCGCAACTTTGCTCGGATTGCACGACCGTCACCCCGAGCCTTCATCGAGCATACCCTGCTTTCCAAACCCCACCCGACCCTCCGGCCCACCTTCCCCGCTTCGCGGAGAAGGACGCGCGCGACGGCTCCAAACTCGCCGTCTGTCGGCAGGCTATGGGCCGACGGGTGAGGGTGAGCCGGCGCCGGCGACGCTTGTCCTTTTGCTCTGCGTCCGAGAGCTGACCGGTGCGCATCCTGGCCATCGACACCTCCTGCGGCGCGGCCTCTGTCGCGGTTGTCGAGGCCGGACGGGTCGAGCCGCTCGCCGTCCTCAGCCGCCCTATGACGCGAGGCCACGCCGAGGCGCTCGCTCCGATGGTCGAGGAGGCCGGTCGCGCCCTCGAGGGGGGCTTTGCCGACCTCGACCGGATTGCGGTGACGATCGGTCCTGGATCGTTCACCGGCATTCGGGTCGGCCTTGCGCTGGCTCGCGCGATGGGGCTTGGGCTCGGCGTCCCCGTGGTCGGCGTGCCGACGCTTGTCGCCTTCGCCGCGCCCCTGCTCAGCGAGCCGCGGCCAGGGATCATTGCGGCCGCGATCGACGCCCGTCACGGATCGGTCTATTTCCAGCTGTTCGAAGCCTCTGGCCGTCCGCTCGGGCCGCCCCGATGCGACGCCGTGCGCGAGTGCGTGCGCGGCATCGGCGCGGGACCGGCGCTGCTGGCCGGGAACGCCACCGATCTCGTCGCCGCCGAGGCGCACCGCGCGGGGCTCCCCTACGACCTTGCAGCTGCCGGCGACGCCCCGGACATCGTCGCGGTCGCACGGATCGGACTGGCCCTCGATCCGGCCGGCAATCCGGCCCGGCCGCTTTACGTCAAGCCGCCGGATGCGCGCCCGAATACAGCCGAGCCGATTGCCCGGACGTTCGTTTGAGGTCGTGATGATTTTCGGCTTTGGCGGCAGATCGTCCCCGCCCGTCATCCGGCCGCTGCGCAGCGACAAGGCGGAAGCCTGCGCCCACTTACATGCCGCCGGCTTCGCCCATCCATGGTCTGCCGGCGAACTCACCCGGCTCATCGGCGACCCCTCGATTCTGGCCGCGGGGGCGCTCGACCCGGCGAACGGTGTCCTGCGCGGCTTTGCGCTGGCCCGCCTTGCGGCGGATGAAGCCGAGATCCTGACGATCGCGGTCGACGCTCGGTGGCGCGGCCGGGGAGTTGGGCGCGCCCTGATGGCGGAGATGCTGCGCCGCGCTGCAAATGGCGGGGCGCGGGCGATGTTTCTCGAGGTCGACAAGGACAACGCCGCGGCGCTGACGCTCTATCGTCGCCTCGGCTTCGCCAAGGTCGGCGAACGTCCAGGCTACTATCGCCGCAAGGATGGTGCGCCGGCGCTGGCTGTCGTTATGCGCAGGGGTCTGCCGTGACTCTCGTCGCCACCTCGAGGGCGGGAACGCCTCCACTCGCTCTGTCCTCGCTCATCTGGCTCGCGGGCCTCGTCCTGGCGCTCGCCGGATTTCATCGTCGTCCTCGGCCCGCCGCGCCGCATCGCCCAACGGTTCGGACGCCGGTTCGGCGAGCAGGCGCCCGTGCTGTTCCACCGCCTGCTGTGCGCCGGTCTTGGCGTGGCGGTTCGCCAGCATGGCGAATGGGCGGGCGCGGGGAGCCGTTTGACCGTCGCCAATCATGTCTCCTGGCTCGACATCCCCGTGCTGGGGTCGCTCGCGCCGATGAGCTTTCTCGCCAAAAAGGAAATCGGCGCGCATCCGGTCGGCCACGAACTGGTCGCCTTCCAGGGGATCGTTTACGTCGATCGCGACCGGCGCCGCTGCATCCCCGGCGTGAACGCCAAAATGGTCGAAACGATGCGCGCCGGCGCGCCCGTCGTCCTGTTCGCGGAGGCGACCACCGGTGACGGGAGCCGGCTCCTGCGCTTCCGCTCATCGCATTTCGAGGCGATCCGGCAGGCAGCGATCGGCGCCAACGACTCCCTTGCGCTCGTTCAGCCGGTCTTCCTCCATTATTCGCGTCTCGCCGGCCTGCCGATGGCGCGGTTCGAGCGGCCTAGGGTCGCCTGGTATGGCGACATGACGTTTTTGCCGCATTTCCTTCGCTACGCCGGCGGCGGCGGCGTCACCTGCGACGTTTATTGCGGCGCTCCCATCCGTGTCACGCCGGACATGGATCGGAAGTCCCTCGCGCGCCTGACCGAAGCGGCAGTGCGGCGTCTGGCCACCGAGGCCCGGTCTTCCGGCGCGGGGCCGAAACCGCCCGCGAGGTCGCAGTTCACCGGCAGCTTCGCGATGTCACCGAGCCAGGCCGCGTGTGCAATGCTTTCGCTCCGGCCAAGCCGTGTGGAAACGTCCGGCAACCCGCGCGTGGCGCCATAGGCGAAGGAGGAGCTGCAGATGGCGGCGAAGCCGGCCTCGCGCATCATCAGCGCCGAGGCGCCGTCCCACACGTTGGGCATGACGAACGCCGCCGATCCCTGGTGCAGAGCAAGAAAGTGGTCATAGGCGGAACCTGCCATCACGGGGTCCTTTCCGGGCGCGCAAGCGCCAAGGGCGTCGGGATCTTCGTCACCGCAAGGGCTCTCCGACCTGGGGCCCTCGCGGTGACGGCCAAGACGTTCCCCCGCCTCGTTCCAAGCGCCCGCCTTACGTCTACACCTGCAAAATCGAATTGAAGTCGAAGGACTCTCCGGGCGGGTTTGCGCCTACCCGCAACGTCTTCTCGTCCGGGAAGAAATTCGGCGGCACTGGCAGGTTGTAGGGCGCCGGCACGCCCTGGAAGACGCGGCCGGCGAGGTCGTATTTCGAACCGTGGCAGGGGCAGAAGAAACCGCCCGGCCAGTCCGGCGCGGGAGTCGTCGGGTTGGGCTGCGGCTCGAACAGCGGCACGCAGCCGAGATGGGTGCAGATGCCAACCAGGACCAAAAACTCCTCCTTGAGCGAGCGATGCCAGTTCTTGGCGTAGATCGGCTGCTGGAGGTTGTCGGAATCGGGGTCGCGCAATTGCGACGTCAGCTTGGCGTTCTGCAGTTCCTTCAGCGCTTCGGGCGTGCGGCGGACGACGAACACCGGCCGCGCCGACCAAAGCGTGACGATTCTCTGACCCGGCTGGAGCTGGGTGATGTCGATGTCAACCGGACCGGCCGCCGCGATCGTTGCGGCGTCCGGGTTCATCTGGTCGATGAATGGCCAGGCCAATGCGGCGACGCCCACGGCGGCGACCGACCCCGTCGCCAGAAAGAGAAAGTCGCGCCGCGCCGGATGCTCCGGCGCCGGAGTCTCCGCCGCGTCCGTAGAAACATGGGTCATTGCATCCGCCTCCCGAGCCTCGTTCGTATGGCGAACTACCGACGCCATCAAGCAAATTTATGGCGCGCCCGCTCGCATAGCCGTGCCTGTCGAGTTGCCCACTGTAGACGCGGTCGTCGACCGCGTCCGCCGTTCCCGGGCTTGACCCGGGGATCAACGATCGCGGCTACAGTTCGCCCTATCGCACCCGCGTCCAGGAGACGGACTTGCAGATCAGGCCGCCGAACACGCAGCCCGCGGTGGTGAGACGATCGCCAGCAAGCGTCATCTTGCCCGAATAGGTCTTGCCGTCATCTGGATTGAAGGCGGATCCGGTCCAGACGTTGTCGCCGTGCGGTTTCATGTCAAAGAACACCTGCTGGCCGACCTTGGCGGGACCGTTATGGTCCCTGAGCCAGATGATCGCGCCGCAGAGCGCTTCGCCGCCGCAGGGCGCGAATCGGACCTTCGCTTCGCCGTTGTCGCGCAGCCATTCGCCCCTTGCGTCTCCCGCCAATGCGGCGCACCCCGACGACGCCAGCAGCGCGGCGGCCGCGACCCAAATCTTTAGCATTGCGCCCCTCCCGTTTTCGTTGCGCGCATTCAGCCGAAGGCTGACGGTCCCGTCAAGCGGATGCGCCGGGCGGCTCCGCCCACACCGGGCGGTAGCCCGCCGCGAGTGCGGCGACAGTCGAGGGCGGCGTCAGCACATCGAGCTCCGCGTTTCCGTCGTTTGCGGCCGGCGGACCGTAGCCGGCAAAGCTCCAGGCCCGCAGGCGCCCGTCGCGAAGGCCATGGGGGCGGCCGTTGAGGACGACAAAAGCGCCGTCCGGCAGCGTGGACAGGCGCGTGCGCCAGACCCGCTTGGAGCCGCCCTCGTCGAGTCGCTCGCGGTGGAGCGCGGCGTCCATGGCGTCGACTTGACCCGGAGCGCCCGCGAAGGCGGCGAGAAAAGCCATTGCCGCCTCGCGCCGACACTCGAAGCACGGGCGGTGTCCGGCCGCGAGCGCGGTCGGTTCGTCGAGAAAGAAAAGCTCGGTGTAGCCCGCGCCCCAGACCTCGCGACGCCGGTCCTTGAAGGCGCAGAGGCAGACGATCCAGCGCCTTGACGTCCAGCGCCGCCGCCCGAGCGTCCGGTCGGGCGCATGCAGGCGACCGCCGCGGTTGCCGAGAAATGCGCCGCGCGCCGCGACCGCATGAAATTCGCCGAAAGGATCGACGCGGTTCTGCAGGGGACGGCCGCCGACAGGGGAGGATGCGTTGCGCTCGGCGTTCATTTCCCCGGCTCCATCTCGCCCAAGTCCCGCGCCACCCTGCTTCGCATGGTCTCGATTCGCAAGGTTGGCGCAACCCCCGTCCTGGCTTCCCCCACCGTAGGACTTCAAAAGACGCCCGTCTCCCGACGGGCAATGGGGGAAGGAGAACGGCTTTGATTTGACTGGCGTCCGTCACAAAGCCAGGCCGCGAGGTCAATAACGCGGGGCGTTCGGCGGCCCTTAAATTGCATCGCCGCATCGGTCCTGCCATGAGGAGGGCTGCGCCATGCCCGGAGACCCGAAGCCCGTGACCGACAACCTGCCGATCGTCGATCTCGCGCCGCTCGGAGAGGGCGAGGCGGGGCTCGACAAGGTTGCGGCGGCCATCGGCGCCGCCTGCCGTGACGTCGGCTTCTTCTATGTGGTCAACCGTGGGGTGAAGCGCGACCTGATGGATGAAGCCTTCGCCGAAGCGCGCCGCTTCTTCGCCCTTCCGCTCGCCGACAAGGAGGCGATCGCCATGCGGATCGTCGGCGGCAATCGCGGCTATTCGGCGCTGCTCCGCGAGGCGCTCGACCCGACCCGACCCGGGGCCCGGGCTCGTATGGGGGGCTGGTTGTCAAGGGCGAAAATTGGCATCTTCCTTCGAGTGAAGAGCGGCGGCGGGCCCAGTCGGCCGGTCGGCGCGACCATCCGAGGCGTCGAGCTCTTGGATGCGAAAATTCCGAGTGTGAGGGCCGGTCAAGGACGGCCCGGAGGGCCGCGGCGAAGCCGCTTTAGTCCTTGAGGGGCCCTCACACTCGGAACAAGAGGTTGTGCAAGAGGTCGACGCCGGCCGCCGGTCATCGCGGGTCCTTTGACAACCCGCGCTGCGCGCCCTGGGGCGGCGGCGCTTCAAGGGCCGGCCAGTTCGCTGGCGCAGGCCGATGATTTCGACGGCGACGGTCGACAGCCGATCCAAGGCGGTTCCCCTCTGCTCAGGCCATGCATGGCCTGCAAGCTCGTATCCGGCGGCGCTCGGCTCGGGCCGAACCCCAGACCATGATGCCCTTTGCGTCAGGGGCCAGGTGGGGAACCAAGGGGGCAGGACCAATCTTGACGGCGGCGTTTTGCAGCCACAGTCCGGCGCGGCATCCTGCCCACCTTGGAAGGTTGCAGACGTCAGCATCGCTCTGTCGCCCGATCCTCGTGTTGACCTGTCAATCGATGTCTCAATCGATGTCTTGATCGCTCCGCACTAAGCCCTTACGCTGCGGCCAGGCGCGCGCCCTCGGGAACGACGCCGGCCTCGACGTAGCGCCACAGGGCCACCTGCAGCTTGCGCGCCAGGGCGACGGCCATGATCTTCTTCATCCGGCCCTTGGCGCCGCCGGTGTGCGCGACGAACCAGCCGGTCAGCGCGCTCTGCGGCTGAAAGATCCGTCCAGCGCCACATCAATTGGGTGAGCATGCGGCGCACCCGCGGGTCCGCGGACGCCGGCTCGGACGGCGCGGGGAGCGCGGACGGCGGCGGCCGCCACCCGACCTTGCGGCCGCGCTTGCGGTTGAGTCCGGCGGCCCCGTGCGCCCGATAGGCCTTGAGCCGATCGTAAAGCAGCTTGCGCGCCACCCCGCTCTCGCACGCAACCCGGGCGACCGGATCGCCCCGCTCAAGCCGCGCAACCAGATCGACCTTGAACTCGGTGGAAAAGAACCTTGGAGATGCGTCGGACATGCTTCCCCCTCGGAAGCCATGTCATCCCTTTAGCCGTGTGTCACTTTCGGGGTCCAGTCCACGACCGCATTTACGATTATGCCGCATGCCAATGTCCCTACGCGTGAATGACCCGTATCGCGAGATCGTCGGCCGCCCGGCAAAAAGGGATTTGAGCGCGATCGTGGTAGGGACGCTCATTGCTGAGCGCCCCCGCACAGAGCCGGACGGGCCCGATTAAGGCATCCGGCTCCCACCTTGGATGTTTGACGGCGAAACGTGTTCGAGGCCACGGATGGAGGATGCGTGGCGGGGCCGCCAGCGGTCGATGATCCCGCGCCTCTTCGCCCATGTCGTGCAGTCCTTCTGGCTTCGGGGCCGGAGCAAGCGCCGCCACAGGTTTCCGACGTGATGCAGGAAGGTGCTGAGGGCCGCAACGTTCGTGGGCACGGCATGGTAGTTATACCAGCCGGCGACCACGCGTTGCAGCCATCGTGCCTGTTCGGGGATCGGCGCGTGCCGCCTTCGCCGCAGTTCCTCCTTGAGGTCGTGCAGCTTGGCGGGCATCCGGTCGCGTCGCGACTGCCGCCGAAGCAGGAAGCCGCCGCGCCGAGTGCGCCCGCAAATATGCGTGAGGCCCACACGATCTTGAGACAGGGCCGCGCTTTCGCGTTGTCCTTATGCGTCCGCCCTCTCCGCTCGCTTGCCGCCCCATACAAGTCCCTGCGTCGATTCCGGCCGTTACGTCGTTCCCGAAGAACTTCCTCCTCTCTTCGCCCGATTGCGTCGGACCCCACCCTCGCCCCTCATCGCGGCGCTCGGCGCATGGCTGTCATCTCGCGAAAGCGGGGATCCACGGCCTCGGCGCGGACCCGCCTGTCACTCGGCCGCGCTCACAGTCCTGCCGTCCTGGATGCCCGCGGACGCGGGCATGACAGCGTTGGGAGCCAGGCTGCCTTCGGCCTAGCCGGGCGGCAAGGCCGCGCCCAATTCCACCGTCTGCTCGCGTGCGGCGCTGCGCCGCGCGGGTCGGCGCTTTACGGATCGGCCACAAGGGGCTAGCTTTCGCTGGCATGTCAGCCTCGGCAAAGTTGCCGGAGGGGAGGGGATGGCCGAGCCGAGCGAGCCAACGCTGCCGCAGTCCAAGTCCGACCGACCGAGCGTCCCCATGGGACCTTCCCATTCCGTTCTCGAAGCGGTGGGTGTGTCGCGTTCCTTCGGGCCGATCGAGGTGCTGAGCGACATTTCGCTTCAAATCCGCGGCGGCGAGGTCCATGCGGTCATCGGCGAAAACGGCGCGGGAAAGTCGACGCTGATGAAGATCGCCAGCGGCCATCTGGCGCCCACGCGCGGCGTCCTGAAGCTCGACGGCGCGCCGGTCGAACTGAAGGGGCCGGTCGACGCCGAGCGCCGTGGAATCGTGCTGGTGCACCAGGAGATCATGCTCGCGCCCGACCTGACGATTGCCGAGAACATGTTTCTCGGCCGGGAGGCGCGCCGGGGCTTTCGGGTCGACGACCGTGAGATGAACCGCCGCGCGACGGAGGCCATGGGCGTGTTCGGAGTCGACGCGCCCGTCACCCTTCCGGTCGAGCGCCTGTCGATCGCTCAGCGCCAACTGGCGCAGATCGCCCGGGCGCTCACGGTTGCCCACCGCGTCGTGATTTTCGACGAGCCGACTGCTTCGCTGACCCCGATCGAGACGACCGCGCTTCTCAAACTCATTCGGGAACTGAAGGCCAAGGGCGTCGCGGTCCTCTACATTTCCCATCGCCTCGAGGAGGTGAAGGCTGTCGCCGACATCGTCACGGTTCTGCGCGATGGCAAGAAGGTCACGACGCGGCCCAGTGCCGGTCTGGAGCCCGTCGACATGGCCCGGCTGATGGTCGGACGCGATCTTCTTGCGCTCTATCCTCTGCGCCCGCCAGTCCCGACAGGGGCGCCGGCGCTCGAAGTCGCGCATTTCGGCGCGGAAGGCTTTGCCGAAGACGCGAGCTTCAGCGTTCGGCCGGGAGAAATTCTCGGCTTCTCCGGGCTGGTCGGCGCGGGACGCACGGAACTGTTCGAAGCCCTGTTCGGGCTGCGCAGGGGCGGCGGCGAGATCCGGCTCGACGGGCGGCCGCAGCAATGGCCGGACGCGCGCGCCGGCATGCGCGCCGGGGCGGTCTATCTGACCGAGGACCGCAAGAGCAAGGGGCTGCTGCTCGAGGAGACGCTCTCGCTCAACCTGACGCTCGCCGCGCTCGACAAGTTCCAGCGCGGCCCGCTGGTCGACCGCGCTCGCGAGGGCGAGGCGCTCGACGAGGCGATCCAGCGCTTCGACATCCGCGTCGGCGATAAGGCCCTGCTGGCGGGCCAGATGTCGGGCGGCAATCAGCAGAAACTTTTGCTGGCCAAAATGATGCAGCTCAATCCGCGCGTCGTCGTGATCGACGAACCTACGCGCGGGATCGACATTGGCGCCAAGCAGCAGATCTACCGCTTCATCGCCGCCATGGCCGGGGAGGGCCGATCGGTGATCGTGATTTCGTCCGAGATGGCCGAGCTGATCGGCATCTGTCACCGGATCCTGGTCATGCGGAACGGCCGGATCGTCGGCGAAGTCGCGGGCGAAGCGATGACGGAGCATGCCATCGTGGTGCTGGCGACGGGCGTGGATGCGAACGTCGGAGACGCGCGGGGATGACGCAGGCAGTTCACGAGGCGCCGGCCGCGGCGACGCGCCGCCGGATCAACCTCGGCGCGGTCGCGCCCTTCCTGGCGCTTGGCCTGGTCTGCGTTCTTGGCGCGTTTGCCAATCCGCGTTTCGTCAGCCTCGACAATCTGACCAACGTGTTGGCGCGCAGCACCTTCATCGCCACGATCGCCGTCGGACAGACGCTGGTCATCACCGGCGGCGGGCTCGACCTGTCGGTCGGGGCGATGGCGGCCTTCGTGGCGGGCCTGGAAATCCTGTTCCTGAATTCCGGGCTGATCGAGAATGCGACCCTCCTGATCGTCGCGGCGATGGCGCTGTCGCTCGCCGTCGGCGCCCTTTGCGGCCTGTTCAATGGCGTTACGACCACGCTCGGCAAGATCGAGCCGTTCATCGTGACGCTCGGAACCATGGGTATCTTCCGCTCGCTGCTGACCTGGCTTGCGCAGGGCGGCTCCATCACGATCGGCAATAGCAATGTCCGCGCCGCCTATCGCCAGGTCTATTTCGGCGACCTGTTCGGGGTTCCCTATCCGGTTCTCGTCATCGTCGGCGTCGCGATCGTCGGCGCCTTCATTCTCTACAGCACCGCCTACGGCCGGCACGTGCGCGCGGTCGGCTCGAACGAGGACGTGGCGCGCTACTCCGGCATCAATGTCGCGCGGGTGCGCACCATCACTTACGTGCTGCAAGGGCTCTGCGTCGCCATCGCTGTCATCGTCTATGTTCCGCGCCTGAGCTCCGCCAGCGCTTCGACCGGGCTCGGCTGGGAGCTGATGGCGATCACCGCCGTGGTGGTCGGCGGCACGCGGCTCAAGGGCGGCGTCGGCCGCGTGTGGGGGACGATCGCCGGCGCGCTCCTTCTCGAAGTCATCGGCAACATCATGCTGTTGTCGAATGTGGTCAGCGAATACCTCATCGGCGCGGTCCAGGGCGCCATCATCATCGTCGCGATGCTCGCGCAACGCGGACTGTCGCGTAGCCGATGAGGACAAACCGGGAGGTCCGGACGGATCCGCGACTTCTCAAATAAGCGGGAGAGGAAAGTATGAAGCGTTTTCTGATTGGCCTTGCGGTCGCGGGACTTCTCGCGGGCGCCGCTCAGGCGCAGCAGACAAAGACGATCGCAGTGTCGGTTCCGACCGCCGATCACGGCTGGACCGGCGGCGTGGTTTACCACGCGATGGAGGAGGCCAAGGCGCTCGAAAAGCGATACCCGGGCCTCAAGGTGATCGTGAAGACATCGCCTGACGCGGCCGCTCAGGCTAACGCCCTCGAGGACCTCGAGACTCAGGGCATCGACGCGCTGGTCGTCCTGCCGCACGACCCGAACGTGCTGACCGACCCGATCCGCAAGGTCAAGAGCAAGGGGACCTTCGTCACCGTCGTCGATCGCATTGCCAATGACCGGTCGATTTACGACCTCTATGTCGGCGGCGACAACCCCGGCATCGGCGCGCGGGCGGCGGACTACTTCAAGAAGGCGATGCCGAACGGCGGCGACGTGGTCGTCATCCGCGGCCTGCCGATTCCGATTGACAAGATGCGCGTCGACGCCTTCGACGAAGGGATCAAGGGAACCAAGATCAACGTCATCGACAGCCAGTTCGGCAACTGGAGCCGCGACGACGCGTTCAAGGTGATGCAGGACTTTTTGACCAAGCATCCGAAGATCGACGCCGTCTGGTGCCAGGACGACGACATGGCGGTCGGCGTGTTCGAAGCGATCGCCCAGGCCAAGCGCACCGACGTCAAGTTCGTGGTCGCCGGCGCCGGCAGCAAGGACATGGTCAAGCGCGTGATGGACGGCGACCCGATGATGCCGGTCGACGTCCTCTATTCGCCGACCATGGTCGCCGTGGCGATGGACCTGACCGCGCTTGGGCTCGAGGACAAGATCCCGGTGCGCGGCGATTACATCCTCAAGGCGTCGCTGATCGACAAGGCCAACGCGAAGGACTTCTACTTCCCGAATTCGCCGTTCTAGAGCACAGCACAAAGGGAGGAGCGCAAACGCTGCCGATCGGCGTCCCCGCCCCCCCTTGCGGGGGCGGGACAGGGTGGGGGGTCGCGCCGACCGTTCACGGCGAGCAAGCGGGAAAGGTATGGCGCGACCCCCCTCCTCAATCCTCCCCCACAAGGGGGGAGGAGGGTACGACGACGACAGGAGCGGCGACTGTCCCGCCCCCCTCCTCAATTCCACGCAACGAAGCGCGCTCGGGTGCGAGCGCATAGGAGACATGAATCATGGCTGGCATGGTCAAGGGCCCGGCGATTTTCCTGGCGCAGTTCGCCGGCGACGCGGCGCCGTTCAATTCGTTTGCTTCGATCTGCAAATGGGCGGCGGGGCTCGGCTACAAGGGCGTGCAGATTCCAAGCTGGGACGAGCGCCTGTTCGATCTCGCCAAGGCGGCCTCGTCGAAGGACTATTGCGATGAGCTGACTGGATTGGCCGCGAGCCACGGCCTCGCCATCACCGAGCTTTCGACCCATTTGCAGGGCCAGCTTGTCGCGGTGAACCCGGCTTACGACGACGCCTTCGACGCCTTCGCGCCGAAAGACCTGCACGGGAAACCGGCGGAGCGGCAGAAGTGGGCGGTCGAGCAGATGATGCTGGCCGCGAAGGCCTCGAAGCGCCTCGGCCTCAAGGCGCATGCCACCTTCTCCGGCGCACTCGCCTGGCCCTACGTCTATCCCTGGCCGCAGCGCGCGCCCGGACTGATCGAGACGGCGTTCGAGGAGCTGGCGAAGCGGTGGAAGCCGATCCTCGACGCCTTCGACGATGCAGGCTGCGACGTCGCCTACGAGATCCATCCCGGCGAGGACATTTTCGACGGCGCCACCTTCGAGCGCTTTCTCGAGGCCCTGAAGGGGAACAAGCGCTGCAACATCCTGTACGATCCGTCGCACTTCGTGCTGCAGCAGCTCGACTATCTCGACTATATCGACATCTATCACGAGCGGATCAAGGCGTTTCACGTCAAGGACGCCGAGTTCAACCCGACCGGCCGCCAGGGCGTCTATTCGGGCTACGCCCCCTGGGTCGAGCGCGCCGGCCGGTTCCGTTCGCTCGGCGACGGGCAGGTCGACTTTTCCGGCATCTTCTCGAAGATGGCGCAGTACGGCTATTCGTCGTGGGCGGTGCTCGAATGGGAGTGCTGTCTCAAGCACCCCGAAGACGGCGCGCGCGAAGGCGCGGAGTTCATCAAGCAGCACATGATCCGGGTGACCGAGAAGGCGTTCGACGACTTCGCCGGCGGGGCGGTCGACAGGAAGCAGATCAAGCGCGCGCTCGGGCTCAAGTAACGGGAGGGAGAATATGGCCATCGAGGGACGCAGCGACGCCAAGGGCGGCGGACGCATCAGATGGGGCATGGTGGGCGGCGGCGAGGGCGCCTTCATCGGCGCGGTGCATCGCATCGCCTCGCGCATCGACGACCAGTACGAACTCGTCGCCGGCGCGCTGTCGTCGACGCCGGAGAAGGCGCGCAAATCCGGCGAAGCCCTTGGCCTTGCCGCCGACCGCATCTACGACGATTACGAGAGCATGGCGAAGGCGGAGGCCAAGCGACCGGACGGAATCGAGGCGGTCTCGATCGTCACCCCCAACCACATGCATGCCGGGCCGGCCATCGCCTTCCTGAAGGCCGGCGTCCACGTCATCTGCGACAAGCCGCTGACGGTGTCGCTGGCGGAAGCCAAGAAGATGAAGGCGGCGGTCGAGAAGTCCGGCCGCATCTTCGCCCTCACCCACAATTACACCGGCTACCCGCTGGTGCGGCGGATGCGCGAGATGGTTCAGGGCGGCGACCTCGGCGTCGTTCGTCTCGTCCAGGTCGAATATCCGCAGGACTGGCTGACCGGGCCGACCGAGAAGAGCGGCAACAAGCAGGCCGAGTGGCGCACCGATCCGAAGCGCTCGGGCGCTGGCGGGGCGCTCGGCGACATTGGCACGCATGCCTATAACCTCGCCGATTTCGTGGCCGGGCTCGACCTTGCGGAGCTTTCGGCCGACCTGACTTCGTTCGGCGAAGGCCGGGCGCTCGACGACAACGTCCAGATCATGCTGCGCTACGCCGACGGCGCGCGCGGGGCGCTTTGGGCGAGCCAGGTCGCCGTCGGCAACGAGAACGGCGTCATGCTGCGCATCTACGGGACCAAAGGCGGGCTCGTCTGGCGGCAGGAGAACCCGAACAAGCTGTTCTGGTCGCCGTACGAGAAGCCGACCCAGATCCTCACCCGCGGCGGCCCAGGCTCCGGCGATGCCGCGGCGCGCGTGACCCGTATCCCGCCCGGCCACCCGGAGGGCTATCTCGAGGGCTTCGCCAACATCTACTCCGAGGTCGCCGCCGCCATCAAAGCGGCGCGAGCAGGCAAGAAACCGCCCAAGGGCGTCCAGTTCCCGACCATCGACGATGGCGTCAAGGGCCTCGCCTTCATCGAGGCGGCGGTGAAGTCGTCGAAGGCCAACGCAAAATGGGTGAAGCCGTAACGCCTTCGCCCTGGATATGGTTATGCACGCGCAAGCGGGCGTCCAGATCCAACCGCGGCGCGAGATAGCTCAGGAGTGACAAATGCAGACGAGAATCTTCGGACGGGCCGGCCGCAGCGTCGGCGAAGTCGGCTTCGGCGCCTGGGCGATCGGAGGGAGTTGGGGCGATGTCGAGGAGAGCGAGGCGCTCGCCGCGCTGAACGCGGCGCTCGATTCCGGCGTCACCTTCATCGACACCGCCGACGTCTACGGCGACGGCCGCTCGGAACGGCTGGTCGCCAAGGCGCTGAAGGCGCGGCCGGGCGCCGACGTGTTCGTTGCGACCAAGGCTGGCCGCCGCCTGCCGCAACAGACCGTCACCGGCTATTCGCACGAGAACCTCAGCGGCTGGATTGACCGCAGCCTGAAAAACCTCGAGGTCGAGACGCTCGACCTCGTCCAGCTCCACTGTCCGCCGACCGACCTCTATTATCACCCGGAGGCGTTCGACGCGCTCGACCGGATCAAGGCGGCCGGCAAGATTCGCGACTACGGCGTCAGCGTCGAGCGGATCGAGGAGGCCCTGAAGGCGATCGAATATCCGGGCGTGGTCAGCGTCCAGATCATCTTCAACATCTTCCGGCAGCGGCCAGCCGGGCTGTTCTTCGACACGGCCAAGGCGCGCAACGTCGCGATCATCCCGCGCGTGCCGCTGGCGAGCGGCCTCTTGACCGGCAAGCTCAAGCCCGAGTCGACCTTCGCGGACGACGACCATCGCAAGTTCAATCGCCACGGCGAGGCCTTTGACGTCGGCGAGACGTTCTCGGGCGTGCCCTACGAGGTCGGGCTCAAGGCGGTCGAGCGCATCCGGCTGCTGGTCAAGGGCGACGCGACCATGGCGCAGCTCGCGCTCCGCTGGATCCTGATGTTCGATGCGGTGACCGTCGTCATTCCCGGCGCCAAGAACGCCGCCCAGGCGCGCGGCAATGCGCTCGCGGCGAACCTGCCGCCGCTGTCGGCCGCCGCCATGGCGGCCCTGAAGGCGATCTACGACGAGGACATCAAGCCGCACGTTCACCAGCGCTGGTAAGGCGGCGCGGCGCAAGGCCTGCTCGCCCCGTCTGCGAGGCGGGGTGAGGGGCGTTGGCGGTTGGCCTGGGCGCGGCTCCTCTCCCCGCCCCTTCCTAAGCCGGCAGAGCCGGAACCAAAGAGGGAGTAGTATCGCCGTTAGACGCCAAAGCCGTCGAGGCCGCGATGACGAGCGCGCTTTTGGACCGCTACGACGACCGGATTGCCGGTGTTCTGTCGTGTTACGACCGGGTGGTGATCACAGGAACGCTTCCGACGGTGTGCTACGCCGCCGGGATGACGCAGTTTCTCTATGCGCGTGAGGTGCGCATCTTCGATTACCCGCAGTTTGCCGCGACGCTGCGCGACCGGGTGCGGGAGCGAGCGGCTTGGCTGGCCGCGCAAGCGGGGATCTCCATCGAGCATATCGCCAAGAGCCACATCCGCAAGGAAACGGTGGTCGCCAAGGTGCTTGAGGCGCGTGGCGATCATCCTGGCTTGGTACATGTCATCACTGCTGTCCGGCTAAAAATCGAATAAATTCAATTGGTTAGTTATTTGTAAAGTATTGGATTTTGTTTGGTCGATTGTAAGCGCTTGATATATTGGCATTTTCTCGAAGAGGGCGATCGAGAAAATTTGCAACAATGTGTAGAGCGACGCCTCCAAGGCGAGGCGCTTTTTTACGATGGCGACGAGGACATAAACCGAGACGGCGATCCATATCTGCGTCTTCACGGCGTTTTCCGACGTGCCGTAGAACTGCTTGATCCGCAAGTGCTGCTTGATCCATTTGAAGAAAAGTTCCACTTGCCACCTGTTTTTGTATAGGGCGGCGATGGTCAAGGCCGGAAGGCCGAAGTGATTGGTCAAAAACACCAGCGTCTTGCGCGTCTCGGCGTCCTTGAATCGGACGCGTCGCAGGCGTTCTGGATAATGTGCGCCGGTGTAATGGCCTTTGAGAGCGACGGATTGGTCGCAGATGATCCCGGTCGAACGATCCGTCGGCGTGGAAGAGACTCGGCGAGCGTTCATGTTCGACTTGGCCCGCGTCACGAAGAACGCCCCGGCCCGATGGATGGCGTGAAGGCGGGTGAAGTCCACGTAGCCGCGATCCATGACGTAAATGGCGCCGGGTTCGGGAAGCAGCAGGTCGAGCGCATGGACGTCGTGCAACTTGCCGTCCGAAACATGAATGAAGCTCGGAATATTGCCCCGCAAATCGAGCAGGGTGTGCATCTTCACCGCCGCCTTGGTCGTCCGGAAATGCGCCCAGGGAAAGACCGACAGACACAGGTCGATCGTTGTCGAATCCAGGGCATAGACGGTATTGGTCAGGTCCAGGCCAAGGTCCTCGTTGGCGTAGAGCTTCCTCGCTTGGACAATCAGTCGCTGGGCCAAATCCGCGTAGATGCGCCAGTCGCGCGTTTCGTTGGCGTCCGCCAGCGTCGAGCGCCGGACCGGTTCGCGCAAACCCATGTGGTAGAGCTTCGACGCCTGGACGGACAGGCAGGTCTCGATATCGCGCAGGCTCTCCCGGTAGGTCAGTTGGGCAAACGCCATGACCCGATATTGCTCGGCGCAGGGGAAAACCCGCACCCGATGGTCGCCGCCATAACGGGAGACAATCCTCGTGAATGTCGTCCAAGGCACAAAATCCATGAGTTGCGCGAAAAGCGTTTTGCCCAAGTACATGGCCATCTCCACAGGAAAACCCGCGAGACTGCCCTGCCACTCGGTTCAAGTCGACACCGCCCATCTTCCCCCGCAAACCCAATCAATCAGCCGATCTCCAAGAGACGACCCTTCAGTCAACCGGACAGCAGTGACATGTCATCTCGGCGATGGAAGCCTGCGACGCCTACCAGCCCTGGCATGACAAGCAGACGCACAAGACCTATGTGCGCCCGGATACCGGCAAGTGCCTCCATTACTATTTCTACTTCCTGGACGACGAACTGGGCCTGATCTATCTGCGGGCGCCGACCTGGGCGCCGTTCCGCCTGCAGTTCTACTGCAACGGCCACAGCTGGCTGGCGCGGCGACTGGCGGCGGAAGGCATCGGCTTCACCGCCGCCGACAATGCCTTTGTCCGCATCGATAACTGGACGCGGGCCCAGGAACTCGCGGATGGCTTCTCGCCCGACCGGCTGCACCGCGTCCTCGACCATTATGCCGCGCTCTGCTGCCCCGTGCTCGACGTCTTCGCCCAGGTCTACCACTGGAGCTTGATGCAGGTGGAATATGCCACCGACGTCGTGTTCCGCTCGGCCGCGACGCTGGAACCGCTCTACGGGCAACTCACCCGGGAGTCGGTGCTAAGCGTCAAAGCCGAGCAGATCGCCAGCTTCCTCGGCCACAAGATCACCCCGCAACTGGCGCAGGAACTGGGCACTCAGTTCTCCACCCGGATCGAGGGAACCTGCATCAAGCATCGCTTCGGCAGTTCCTCGATCAAGATGTACGACAAGTTCGGCTGCGTGCTGCGCATCGAAACCACGACCAATGACGTGTCCTTTTTCAAGCACCACCGCAAGGTGGAACATCGCCAGGGACCGCCCACGCGCGCCCTCGCCCCCGTCAAGAAAACCATCTACAGCCTGATCGACCTGCGCGAGATCCTGCTCGGCTGCAATCGGCGCTACCTGGCGCATCTCTCCGCCCTCGACGACTTCTCCGCAGGCGTTCGCGCCCTCGACAAACTCACCAAACCACGATCGATCGATGGCAAGACCGTCAAGGGCATCAACTTCTTCGATCCGATCGACGATGCCTTGCTGCACGCCTTGCAAAACCCGCGGGTCAATATCGCCGGCATCCGACGGGCCGACCTCCGGCCACTCGTCAACGGCCTCTCCCAGGCGCGTCTCTCAAGACAACTGCGCCGCCTGCGCGACATCGGCGTCATCAAGCGCGTCGCCGGAACCTATCGCTATTACCTCACCCGCATGGGCCGCGCTGCAACCGCAGCGCTCTGCCGCGTCACACAAAGCGTCATCATCCCAGCCCTCGCTTGACCAAAAATCTGCGCAGAAAACGTCAAGACTTAGGTGATAAGTGACTAACCTTCTCCCCGCAAGCGGGGAGAAGGGACGCCATCGGTCGAGTTCATCAAGGGAGGGATGCCCATGTTTTCCTGCAACGCCGCGGACGAGACGGCAAGCGCGGGCGCGCATATCGGCTGCGCCTGCCATTCGCCGGAGGCCCGTTCGATCGCCCGGCGGATCGACCGCGAGCTCTCGCGGAGAGGGTTCGTTGCGGGCGTCAGCGCCTCTCTCGCCGCGCTCGGTTTTACGCCGCGCGCGGCGGCGCAGGCGTCCGACTCGGGCCGCCCCATCGTCTTTTCGAATTTCCTGCTGTTCGACGGCAAGTCCAAAGCATTGCAGGGCGGCCATCGCCTCCTCGTCGAGGGCGGGCGGGTCAAGGCGGTCGCGACGAACGACCTCTCGCCGCCCGACGGAGCGCTGGTCATCGACTGCGGCGGACGCACGCTGATGCCGGGGATGATCGACGCCCATTGGCACACGATCTTCGCCGGGCTCCCAATCCCCGCGCTCTTGGCCAGCGACATCGGCTTCATCCTGCTCGCCGCCAGCGCCGAGGCGAAACGAACGCTGATGCGCGGATTTACCACCGTACGCGACCTCGGCGGCCCCTCGTTTGCGCTGAAACAAGCCATCGACGAGGGCCTTGCGGTCGGCCCCCGCATCTATCCGTCGGGCGCCATGATCACCAGCAGCGGCGGCCACGGAGATCTTCGGCCGCTGACCGACCTCCCGCGCATGCCGGGCGACCGACCGTCCGTGATTGAGCAGTCAGGCGCCGCCAGCATCGCCGACGGCGCCGAAGAAGTGCGCTTGCGCGCGCGCGAACAGCTGATGCAGGGCGCTTCGCAGGTCAAGCTCACCGGCAGCGGAGGCGTGTCGTCGCCGCGGACGACGCTCGACATGGTCACTTACGACGAGGCCGAATTGCGCGCCGCGGTGGAGACCGCGGCCGACCGCCAGACCTATGTCGCGGTGCACGCCTACCCTTCGGTCGCGATCCAGCGGGCGGTCGCCGCCGGCGTGCAATGCATCGAGCACGGCCACCTCATGGACGATGCGACGGCGCGCCTGCTCGCAGACAACGACGTCTGGCTGAGCACCCAGCCGTTTTTGAGCGAGGAGGATACCGGCGCGCTCGCCGGTCAGAGCCGGCAAAACGCGCTTCGGGTGTTCGCAGGCTCGGACACAGTCTATGCGCTGGCGAACGAGCACAAGATCAAGACGGCGTTCGGCTCGGATCTCCTGTTCTCGTCACGCCTGACGGCGCGGCAGGGCGTCATGCTCACCCATCTCTCGCGCTGGTACGACAATGCCGACATCCTGCGCATGGCGACCGCCACGAACGGCGAGTTGCTCGCCCTCTCGGGTCCGCGCAATCCCTATCCAGGCAAGCTCGGCGTGGTCGAAGAGGGCGCGCTCGCCGATCTTCTGCTGGTCGACGGCGATCCGCTGAAGGACATCGGCCTCATGGCGAACCCGGAGAAGACTCTTCTCGTCATCATGAAGGACGGCAAGCTCTACAAGGATACGCGGCCGACGTAGGCGCGATGCGAGTCGAAATAAGGCCTGGCGCGCAGCAACCGCGACGGTTTAACCGCTTGTTGACATGGCGAAGCCCAAGCTGCCGAGGTCCGGCCCAGAGGCGGCTCATGCGCTCCGCGATCCTTTGTCTTGCCGCACTCGCTCTCGCAGCCCTCGCCGCGCCAGCGCTGGCGCAGGACGCGGGGACGCTCAATCCCAAGCTGCTGCCCCCGCTCGCCGACCCGACCAACCCGAATGTGCCGGCCAAGCAGGTGTTCGGCCGGGCGCTGACCCCGATCGAGGCCAAGGCACGGTCGATCGGCTACTACTGGCGCGGCTGTCTCGCCGGGGCGAAGGCGCTGCCGGTCGACGGCGAGTTGTGGCAGGTGGTGCGGCTGTCGCGCAACCGGATGTGGGGCAATCCGGCGATGATCGCCTTCCTCGAGCGCTTCTCGCGCAAGGCGAAGGCCGAAGGACTCTGGAACGGCATTCTGGTCGGCGACATCTCCCAGCCGCGCGGCGGGCCGATGCTGACCGGCCACGCCTCGCATCAGGTCGGCCTCGACGCCGACGTCTGGCTGACGCCGATGCCCGACCACACGCTTTCGCGCGAGGACCGTGAGGCAATGTCGGCGGTCGATATGGTCGCCGAGGACGGACTTTCCGTCGACCGGTCGCATTGGTCGGAGGCCCAGGCGGGGATCATCAAGGCGGCGGCCGAGGAGCCTGCGGTCGACCGCATCTTCGTCAATGCCGCGATCAAGAAGGCGCTGTGCGAGACCCACAAGGGCGAAGCCTGGATGAAGCGGGTGCGCGCCTACTGGGGGCATAACTATCACTTCCACATCCGCATCAAGTGCCCCGCCGGCGAAACGGCCTGTGAGCCGCAGGACCCCTTGCCCCCCGGCGACGGTTGCGACAAGTCGCTCACCTGGTGGTTCACCCCCGAGGCGCTTCACCCGAGCCCCGGCAAGCCGCGCCCGCCGCTGACCATGGCGCAATTGCCGCCGGAATGCCGGACGGTGGTGTTGGAGAAGTAGGCGGCGGCCCGGCCTTTGACGTTCGAAAACCTTAACGTTCGAAACCGCTTTCATCGATATGGCCGAGCGTATCGCGCATGGGCTGGCTCGAGATGTGCATCACCCCGTCGAGCGGCGAGTCGAAATCGTTGATGAGGAAGACGGCCGAGGCGACGCAGAGGGCGCAAACGACGATCGACAGATGGACGACCGCGTTGCGCGGCGAGAGCAGACCGAAGACTGTGAAGATGACCGCAAGCCACGCGCACATCGCCAGCATGAGCGGCCATGCGATCGTATTTTGCGCCGTCTCGATCAGCTGACGCCGCGCGTGCAGGACCTGGTCGATTTGATTGGACAGCGATTGGGCCACCCTTTCATGAAACCGGTCCGGCGCATCGAGCCGGCGGATCGCGGTGTCGATCTCGATCAGGAGCGCGCCGAGCTGCTGCCGTTCGGCTCCCCCCGCCGCTTTCGCGAAGCGGGGATAGTTCCCCGGCGGCTGAGGCTCGTCGCGCCAGGTATCGGCGATCGCCGCGGCGACGTACGCGCGCAGGAGTGCGCGCGCAGGCTCCGCCTCCGGGCCGTATTCGCGCAGGTGCGTGTCGAGACTGGTGAGGTCGCCGGCAAACGCGCGCACCCGGGCGTCGAACGTATCGAAACTGGTCTTCACCTCCGAAAGCAGAAGGCTGAGCACCAGCGCCGTGAACGTAACGAGAATCGAGACCACCATGCGCACGTGGTCGACCGTATCGCTGGTCCGATGACTCTCCCTTAGCCGTCCATTCAGAACCGTGCCGATTCCGGCGGCGGACAGAAGGAGGATGAAGATGCTAAGGACGAGCGCGGCGCCGTGAGCCATTCGCTGAGGTTCAAAGGTTTTCGAGGCGGGAAGTCAACACGCGACGCAACGGGCGCAAGCGCGCCCGTTGCGACTTCGCTCGGGCGCTTGGCATTGCTGGCGGGGTCGCGTAAGCCTTGAACTGTCCGCGGAGGTCCGAGCATGCTGTTCATCGCCACCTGTGTCGACAAGCCGCAAAGCCTGGACACGCGTCTGGCGAACCGTGCGGCGCATCTCGCCTACCTCGAGGGGCTCGGGTCCAGGGTGAAGGCCGGCGGCGCCATGCTGGCCGACGATCTCAAGACGCCGGTCGGCTCGATGCTGATCTTCGAGGGCGAGAGCGAAGCGGACATCCGGGCGATTCTCGCCGACGACCCCTACGCCCGCGCCGGCCTGTTCGACAGCGTGACGCTGAAACCCTGGCGCCAGGCGGTCGGCGCCCCGCTCGCGTGAGGATAGAATGGCGCACTGGCTGTTCAAGAGCGAGCCGTCGGCCTGGTCGTTGGAAAGGCTCGCGGCCTGCGGCCCCGAGGGCACCGACTGGAGCGGGGTGCGCAATCATTCCGCCAAGCTCAACATGCAGGCGATGAAGCTCGGCGATCAGGGCTTTTTCTACCATTCCAATGAGGGCAAGGCGATCGTCGGGATCGTCGAGGTCTGCAAGGCCTACCGGCCCGACCCGAGCGACGCGACGGGGAAGTTCGGCATGGTCGACATTCGCGCGGTCAAGCCCTTGCCCCATCCCGTGACGCTCGAGGCGGTGAAGGCAGAAATGCGCCTCGCGGCGATGGCGCTCGTCACCAACTCGCGCCTGTCGGTCCAGCCCGTCACGGACGACGAATGGGGCCTGGTCTGCCGGATGGGCGGGCTTTAGCAGCGTCCTGTAGACGCGGTCGTTGACCGCGTTGGCCGCGCCCCGCAGGGCGTCTGTCAGAGCGCCCGTCTTCCGACGGCCTGTGGAGCGCAGGGCCAATCAGAGCGGAGAATTTATTGTAAGCCCCAGCTTGCGCCCCTGTTCCGCCGTCCGGAAGGGCTAAGACCAAAGCATCAGCGCGGCGATGCTTGTCGGACTTCCCGCGCTTCGGCATAAGCTGGCCGCAAGGCTTGCCGCCGCCGGCCGAGCCGGCGTGCAGGAATTCTCGGGAGGAACTCGTGTCGGACAAGGTTTATGACGTCCCCGCCGAATGGGCGAAGAACGCTTGGGTCGACAAGGCCAAGTACGAGGAGATGTACAAGCGGTCGTTGAACGACCCGCAAGACTTCTGGGCCGAACATGGCAAGCGCATCGACTGGTTCACCCCGTTCACCAAGGTCAAGAACACCAGTTTCGACGCGCACAACGTGTCGATCAAGTGGTTCGAGGACGGCGTGACCAACGTCGCCTACAATTGCGTCGACCGGCATCTGCCGAAGCGCGCCAACCAGACCGCGATTATCTGGGAGGGCGACAATCCGGCCGAGTCCCGCCACATCACCTACGCCGAGCTTGCCGACGAGGTGAACCGCTTCGCCAACGTCCTGCATTTCCATGGCGTCAAGAAGGGTGACCGGGTCACCATCTATCTGCCGATGATCCCGGAAGCGGCTTACGCGATGCTCGCCTGTGCGCGCCTGGGGGCGATCCACTCGGTGGTGTTCGGCGGCTTTTCTCCGGACGCCATCGCCGGGCGCATCAACGACGCCGAGTGCGAGGTCGTGATCACCGCGGACGAGGGGCTGCGCGGCGGCCGCAAGGTTCCGCTGAAAGCCAATGTCGACGAAGCGCTCAAGAAGACGTCGACCGTAAAGCACGTGCTGGTCGTCAAGCGCACGGGCGGCGACGTCGCCTGGACGCCGGGCCGCGACGTTTGGTATCACGAGGTCGCCGAGCGCGTCTCGACCAAGTGCCCGGCCGAGCCGATGAGCGCGGAAGATCCGCTGTTCATCCTCTATACGTCGGGCTCGACCGGGACTCCCAAGGGCGTCGTCCACACCACCGGCGGCTATCTCGTCTATGCGGCGATGACGCATCAGTACGTGTTCGACTACCACGAGGGCGACGTCTACTGGTGCACGGCCGACGTCGGCTGGGTGACGGGGCACTCCTACATTCTATACGGACCGCTCGCCAACGGCGCGACCACCCTGATGTTCGAGGGCATTCCGAACTACCCGTCGATGAGCCGGTTCTGGGAGGTCATCGACAAGCATCAGGTCAACATCTTCTACACCGCCCCGACGGCGATCCGGTCGCTGATGGGCGCGGGCGAGGAGCCGGTGAAGAAGACCAGCCGCAAGTCGCTGCGCCTGCTGGGCTCGGTCGGCGAGCCGATCAACCCGGAGGCGTGGGAGTGGTATCATCGGGTCGTCGGCGAGGACCGCTGCCCGATCGTCGACACCTGGTGGCAGACCGAGACCGGCGGCATCCTGATCACGCCGCTTCCGGGCGCGATCAAGCTGAAGCCGGGTTCGGCGACGCTGCCGTTCTTCGGCGTGATCCCGGAGATCGTCGATGCGGCGGGCGACGTTCTCAATGGCCCCAGCGAGGGCAACCTGGTGATTGCCGAACTCTTGGCCGGGGATGATGCGCACGGTCTACGGCGACCACGGCCGGTTCGTGAAGACCTACTTCTCCGCCTATCCGGGCAAGTACTTCACCGGCGACGGCTGCCGGCGCGACGCCGACGGCTTCTACTGGATCACCGGCCGGGTCGACGACGTCATCAACGTGTCCGGCCACCGCATGGGAACGGCGGAGGTCGAAAGCGCGCTGGTCGCCCATCCCAAGGTCTCGGAGGCCGCCGTCGTCGGCTATCCGCACGACATCAAGGGCCAGGGAATCTACGCCTACGTGACGGTGATGTCGGGCATCGAACCGACGGAAGAGCTGCGCAAGGAACTGGTCGCCTGGGTGCGCAAGGAGATCGGACCGATCGCCCAGCCCGACCTGATCCAGTTCGCGCCCGGCCTGCCGAAGACCCGCTCGGGCAAGATCATGCGCCGCATCCTGCGCAAGATCGCCGAGAACGAGTACGGCGCGCTCGGCGACACCTCAACTCTCGCCGACCCTGCGGTGGTCGGCGACCTGATCGACAAGCGGCAGAACCGCGGCAAGGCCTGATTCGCGGGGGAAGGACGCCGGCCGCGCCTTTCCCCCCGACCCCGCGACCGCCGCCCGCGACCGCGGTTTTCTGACGGAGGTTCATATTAATCAATGACTTACGGGCGGAATCGCGCGAAAGTCAGACGAGCAATTCAATGATTTCAAAGAGTTAGCGGAGAGTTGGACGCGAGCGGACCACTCGACCGCTCCGCGGGCGCCTCGGCAAGCGGTCTCCCCGGATCGCCAAGCCGCCTCGTCGCGAGAAGTCCTCTGGGGGCGGCCCCGAACCCGGATGCGGTTCGCCGTCCGCCCCAAGCCTCGATCCGTCTGTGGCGGCGCGAATTCAACGTCCGGCGCTCCGCCCTGCGGCCGGTCAGACCAAATCAAGTCGCAAATCCATGGGAAAAGCTGAGCGCGATCGAGCGGCGCGCAGGGCCGAGCGCCGATGACGCTATGTCCTGCTCGTCGAAGCCGCGCAAAGGTTCTCGCCAGTCTCCGGATCGAAGACATGCATTAGGTCAGCGTCGAACAGGAACGGCCTTTGCTCGCCGATGCGCAAGTCGTCTGACGCCGCGACCCTTGCGACGACGCGATGCGGGCCCCTCGAAGCATCGAGCAGCGTTTCATGGCCGAGGTGTTGCGCGACGTCGATGCAAAGGAGCGGAGCGCCTGACACATCGGCGTTGCGCGGAGCAGGCCGCAGCGCCTCGGGACGCACGCCCAACGTCACCTTGGGCTTTCCGTATCCGGCCAAGGCGTCACGCAGCCTGTCAGGAATCGCGATGGCGAGGCCATTGTCCGGATCGATCAACTTCGAGCCGGCAAGCGACAGTTCGAGGAAATTCATCGCCGGCGATCCGATGAAGCCGGCGACGAAGGTGTTGGCCGGCTGGTTATAGACGACGAGCGGCGACGCCGATTGCTGAACGACGCCGTCCTTCATCACCACGATCGTATCGCCCATCGTCATCGCTTCCGACTGATCGTGGGTCACGTAGACGGTGGTCACGCCGATTTCGTGATGCATCTTTGCAAGAAAGCTTCGGGCCTCGATACGAAGCTTCGCGTCGAGATTGGACAGCGGCTCGTCCATCAGAAAGACGCCGGGCCGCCGGACCAATGCGCGGGCGAGCGCGACCCGCTGACGCTGGCCCCCCGAAAGGGCCTTGGGCAGGCGGTCCAGCAGCGATCCGATCCGCAGCCGGTCGGCGACGGCGTGGACTTGCTTGTCGATTTCGCCTTTCGCCAGCCGCCTGATCTTCATGCCAAAGGCGATGTTGTCGAAAACGGTCATATGCGGAAACAGCGCGTAGGACTGGAAGACCATGGCGATGTCGCGATCCTTCGGCGGCATGTCGGTCACATCTCGTCCACCGATGAGCAATTGACCGGCAGTGATCGCTTCGAGCCCCGCGATCATGTTGAGAGTCGTGGTCTTGCCGCAACCGGACGGCCCGACCAGCACGACGAACGAACCATCCGCAATTTCGAGATTGAGGCTCGGGATCACGACATGCGCGCCGAAGCGCTTCTCGATGTCGACCAGGGAAACGTTGGCCATGGATCGTTCTGCTCCCGCCGCTTCAACCCTTGACCGAACCGACGAAGTTGCCGCTCGAAATCCAGCGGTAAGCCAGGATGAACAGGATCGCGATCGGGATTTGGGAGATGACGAGTCCAGCCGACGGCAGATTGAACGCGGAGATGTAGCGGTCGCTGTTCAGTTTGAGCATGCCGACCGTTACGGGGAAGATCGATTCGCTGTTCAGGAACACCAGGGCGAAGACGAACTCTTTCCAGATCGCGATGAAGTTCAGCGTGTAACCGACGACGATCCCCGGGACCGCCAGCGGCAGGATCACCTTGGTGAAAATCTGGAAGTCCGTCGCGCCCTCGATCTGCGCAGCCTTTTCGATGTCGCGCGGAATGGCAGTCATGAATCCGCGCAGGATCAGGATCTGGGAAGGCATGCCGTAGACGCCGTGAACGACGATCAGGCCGATGCGTGTGTCGAACAGGTGCAGCCACCGCAGCATGTCGTAAAGGGGAATGAGAACGGTCTGCTGCGGCAGCATCAGCCCCGTCAGCAGCAAGGCGAATATGTATCGCTTGCCCGGAGGCTCGAACCGGCTGAGCGCAAACGCGGGCACGAGAGCGAGTCCCACCGCCAGCGCCGATCCTGTGGCCGCGTAGAGCAGGCTGTTCTGCATGAGCACGCCAAACTTCAGGCCCTCCCAAACCTTCACGTAAGGTTCGAACGTGGGCGCGATCGGCAGCGCGAATGGTCCATTCAGGAACTCGCTGTTCGGCTTGATCGAGGTCATCACCATAAGCGCCAGCGGACCGATCCAGACCGCCGCGAGGAGAAGGGCAAAGAGCGTCGCGAGAATCTTGGGCGCCGCATAGCGCAAGCGGATGAGCGTCCGTCCCGGCAGGATCGCCGACGCAGGCCTAGACATCGAAGGCGCCCCTGAACAGTTTGCCGAGCAGCAACGCCGCGATGACGATCGACAGCACGAGAATGGCGACGCTGACGGTTGCGCCGTAACCAAAGCGCGAGTTCCAGAAGCTCTCGAGATAGACGAGATAGCCAAGAACGTTGGTGCGGCCGAATGGCGCCCCTTTCGTCATCACCGCGATGAGGTCGAACGCCTTGAGCGATTCGAACAGAGTCAGCATCACCACCACCGCAGTCACGGGGCGAAGCTGCGGCAGGGCCACGCGCAGCATCATCCGAAAATGGCCCGCCCCCTCGATCCTGGCCGCATCGAAGGTCTCCTTGGGCACATCGCCGATGCCGGCGAAATAGAAGATCATCGGCAGTCCGGTGAACGCCCAGCCGCCAACGACCGCCAGCGTGTAAATCGCGATGCGATAGTCGCCGAACCATTCGCGCACCAGAAAGCCCAAACCCAACCCGCGCAACACACCGTCGAACGCGCCAAAGATCGGGTTGAGAATCAGGAGGAACATGAGGCCCACGGCAACCAGCGACATGGTCACCGGAAAGAAGATCGCCGTACGGAGCACGGTCGGGAGATAGACCGCGCGAACACGCATCGCGTAGGCGATAAGAAATCCGAGCACGACGGGGAATGCAAGAGATACCACCAGCCATTTCAAATTGTTCTCGAGCGCAATATAAAAATACTTGTCACCGAGCATATAGACGTAATTAGCGAAGCCGACGAACTTCTTGGCCGGCGCCATTCCGTTCCATTCAAAGAAACTCAAATAAATCGTGTAAACGATCGGATATCCGATGAAGACTGCAAACAGCGCCACCGGCAGAAGCAGTCCGAACAGCGTGACGAAGACATGATGGCGCGCGAAGGCTACGAAGGAGGTCCGTTCGTCGCTCATTCGCGAAGCCATTGGCGACCCCCTCGTCGGGAATTCTCGGACGACCTCAAGGCGGCCGGCCCTCGCGATCAGAGGCGCCGCGATCCGTCAGCGCCAGCCACGACTGACGGATCGCGCCCTTTGGCGCCGGGCGGGAGCCATTCGGTTCCCGCTTCCACTGGCGCTATCGGACGACAAGGCCCTGAAGCGATCAGGTCTTGATCTTGCCCCGCACGCGCTCGGCCTCCGCCTCTGTCTCCTGCATGGCCTCCTCCGGCGACATCGCGCCGGCGAGCACGCCCTGGAGGGCATCGAGGAAGCGGTCCGAAATGGCGGGCGCCGTTCCGTGATCGACATGCATGAAGGTGTAGGAGCCGGCGTCGGCCATGGCCTTGCCCAGACGCTGCTCCATCGGCGAGAGATGGGAGAGGTCAGTCGAGGCGTTCGAGGCGAACGGCTTGTCGATCTCGAGTTTCTTGGCCGAGGCCTCCGGGGACACCATGAAGTTGACGAATTCCGCGGCGGCGTCCTTGTTCTTGCTCGCCGCATGGATCATCACCGTGTCCTCGTCGTAGATGGACATGACGGGCTTTCGATCCCCCATCGCCGGGAAGGCGAACCAGTCGATCGGTTCGGCGCAACACTGTTTCAAGTCGCCCCGGAAGCTACCCAGAATAAACGAGCCCTTGTACCAATAAAGGGCTTTGCCTTGCGCCCAGGGAACCTGAGCCGGCGCGAAATCGATCGAATTGAAGTTCTCGATGAACATGCCGTCGTCGGCAAGCTTCTTCATCATTGCGGTGATGTCGACGGCGCGCGGATCGGTCCAGGGGATCTTGTTGTCGATCAATCCCTGATAAGCGTCGAGGCCGTGCTTGTTGACCATCATCGCCGACCACATGAACTGCGCCGGCCACTTCTTCTGATTGGACAGCATGAACGGCGCGATCCCGGCCGCCTTGGCCTTGGCCGCGTTGGCCATCATCTCGTCCCAGGTGGTGGGGACCTTAAGCCCGAGCTTGTCGTGCAGGTCCTTCCGGTACCAGACGACCGAAGCGCCGATCTCGGTCGGAACGAAGTACGGCTTTCCGTTGAACTTCGACAGCGAAACGCTCGCCGAATTCAGCGACTTGTCCCAGCCGAATTTCTTGTAGTCGTCGGAGAGATCGGCGGCGAAACCGGCCTTGACGATTTCCCCGGCGCGACCGCCTTCCCAGGAGTAGAAAACGTCGGGAGGGTCGCTCGAGCTGATCTCGATCGTTTGCTTCGTCTTGTAGGTCTCGCCGTCGACGCTCGCGCCCGTGACGTGGATACGGCCGCCGTTCTTCTTGTTGAATTCGTCGATCAGCCAGTTGGCGTAGGTCTCCGACGTCGGCCAAGCGGCGCGATAGAAGTATTGGATTTCGACTGGAGCCGCGCGGGCCGGCCCAAGGCCAGCGGCCGTCGTGGCCGCCCCGGCGCCGACGATGGCGGTGGTGCGCAAGAAGTTGCGCCGCGTGAGGGTATCGGTACGCATGGACATCGCTGTATCCTCCCACAGTAGAGCGCCGCAGGAAGCTGGCCGCGGCGCGTCGACAACCAAGGCGCGCTGCGCGGATCCCGATCGGCCGGCGAGACCGTCCGGGAACCCGGAATCCTAACGGCCCTGTCAGCGCCCGATTAATTAAAGCAGTCTGCTATAATAATATCGCGAGGATGTCAAGCGGCGTCACGATCGCCCGCACGTGGCCCTGGCGCGCCGCCTTGATCGTACTAATCAGGGTTCTCTTGCGGTTTTTGGCGCCATGGCGCATATGGCGTTGCAACTGAGAAGCCGCTCCGAAGAGCGGCAATGAAAG
The DNA here is from genome assembly GCA_963770035.1 of uncultured Alphaproteobacteria bacterium. Taxonomy (GTDB): domain Bacteria; phylum Pseudomonadota; class Alphaproteobacteria; order Rhizobiales; family Beijerinckiaceae; genus Roseiarcus. The sequence continues at coordinate 72,769 of CAVYON010000025.1, forward strand.
AGCGATCAAAGAAGACTGGTTTCGTAGAGGCGGTGTCATGACGGGACGCGGCAGCAACTCCGTTCAACTGAGGCAGTACAACGAGCGGGTCGTGCTGGACGCGCTGCGTCGCTTCCGGCATGCGTCGAAAGCGGAAATTGCACGCTTCGCGAAGCTCACGCCCCCGGCCGTGGCGACCATCGTCGGGGCGCTGGAGGAGGGAGGATACGTCAAGGGCGGAGGACGACGGTTCGGAGGCAAGGGACAGCCGTCGGCCATGTACGAACTTTCGCCGCGCGGGGCGTATTCGATCGGCTTGCACATAGGCCGCCGTTCGCTCGACGCCGTTCTCATCGACTTCTGCGGTCAGACGCAGGCGTTCGAGACGCACGACCACAATTACCCTGATCCGGTCGTCGTCCGGCGCATCGCCAACGCGATCCTTCAGCGCTTTCGAAGGCAACTCGGAGGCGAGGCGTCGCGGCTTGTCGGCATCGGCGTGTCGGCTCCCTATTTCATCGGCGGGTGGGATCGGGAACTCGGCTTTCCGGCAGAGATCGCGGCGGCCTGGAAAACGATCGACCTCGCCTCGGGTTTCCTTGACGCTGAGGAGCTTCCGGTTCAGGTCGAAAACGACGCATCCGCGGCCGCCATCGCCGAACTCGTGCAGGGCCTCGGCACGCGCTATCAGGACTTCCTGCATATCTCGCTGACAACATTCGTTGGAGCGGGCCTCGTGATCGACGGCACGCTGCAGACGGGCCCCCACGGCAACACTGCCGCGTTTGGGCCGTTCCCGGTCCCGCCCTCAGCTCTCGCTTCGGTCCCGAAACCGGCGGGAACGTTCGACATCCTTCTCCATCGCGCCTCGATCTACACGCTCGTCAACCACCTTCGGTTCGGCGGCGTGACAATCACTCGAGTTCGGGATCTCGATCCCCTCCCCGCCGAGGCCGCTACGCTCGTTTCCGAGTGGCAGGACGACTGCGCCATCGCGCTCGCCCAGGCCATCATCGGGGCGATCGCGGTCGTCGACGTCGAGGCCGTCGTGATTGACGGCCTGCTTCCACGACCGCTCCTGCTCGATACGATCGCCCGCATCCGCGCGCAATTTTCGAGCCTCGTGCCCGGCGGTTTGATCGTCCCCGAGATTTTGCCGGGCTCGCTGGGCCCTAGGGCATCGGCCGTCGGCGCGAGCTTGCTGCCGATCTATTCTCAATTTGGTCCGGACAAAGGGGTCTTGATGAAAAAGGGACGCGAGAAGAAACCGCTGATGGTCGGTTCGATGTTTTAGCGTTTGCGCGAAAGGCTCGATCGGGTGTCAGCCGGACGCCCGGTGCGCGGCGCGCCTTCACGCCAACGCGCTCGGGCCCGTACGGCCGCATGTTCCCTCTGCTCGGCATTCAGACTTCGACGGCTTTCCGCGCCCAATTTCGACATCGCCTTTTGGGCGCCGTGGGTTCGAAGTCGAGCTCCTAGTGTACCGGCGCTAACCCTTGGCGTCCCCGGCGAGCTTGCGGACGATAATCGTGCTGACAAGAAACCTTGTGTGAGCACGGCAGCGGGCGGACGGAGTGAGCGTCTCTTCCCCCCTTGTAGGGGAAGGGACGCCAGTCGCCACGGCTCGGCCCCTTGGGTTGGTGACGATACACTAGGAGACGATCGAAAGCTCCTGGGCCAATTCGATCTTGGTCGCGAGGATGACCGCCTGCGTCCGGCTCTCGACGCCGAGCTTCTGCAGGATCGCCGACACGTGGGCCTTGACGGTCGCCTCGGAGACGGTGAGCTCATAGGCGATCTGTTTGTTCAGGAGGCCCTGCGAGAGCATCATCAGCACACGGATCTGCTGGGGCGTCAGGGTCGCCAGCCGGCGGGCGAGCGCGCTCAATTCGCGATTGGCCTGGACGTTGGGATCGAAATCGGGCGGCGTCCATCGGCCCCCCTCGAGCACCTGCGCGATCGCCTGGCTCATCGTCTCGAGCGAGTTCGATTTGGGAATGAAACCGGACGCGCCGAATTCGAGGCAGTGGCGAATGACGGCGCGGTCCTCGTTTCCCGACACGATGACGACCGGCGTGGACGGGCGCTCGGACCGCAGGAAAAGCAATCCGGAAAATCCTCTAACGCCCGGCATGCCGAGGTCGAGCAGCACGAGGTCGGTCTCCGGCGCGGCTTCGAGCGCGGCGGCCATGCTGTCGAAATCGTGCGCGACGGCGATCTCGGCTCCCGGCGCCGCAGCGAGAACGGCCTCCCTCAATCCGCCGACCACGAGCGGGTGATCGTCCGCGATCAGGACACGCACTATTCCGATATCCATTGTCCTCTCCGCCGTCGGAGCCGGCCGGGCGCCCGACCATCGCCCAACCCTGCGTCATTGTCACGCCCTCGTCACGGACGAAAGGCCCCTATTCCTGCATTTCGCCTGACTGCGGCAGGCGGCCGATCTGGCGAAGGGCTTCGACCAATGCGATTGTCGCAGCGACGCCGACGTTGAGCGACCGCAACGGCGGCTGGATCGGAATTCGTAGGCGCGCGTCCGCCGACGCAGCCACGGGTTCGGGCGTCCCGGCCGATTCGCGGCCAACCAGCAGAATGTCGTCCGGGCGGAAAGCGAAGTCCCAGAGTCTGGTTTCGCCCTTCGTGGTCAGGAGCGTCAGCCTGCGGCCGGTCGCGGCGCGCCACCTTTCGAACCCGGCCCACGAATCGTGACGGGCGAGCGACACGGCGTCGAGATAGTCCATCCCGGCGCGCCGAAAGCGGCTGTCGCCGACGCGAAAGCCGGCCGGCTCGATGATCGCGGCGTCGATCCCGAAGCAGGCGCATGTGCGCAACATTGCGCCGGCGTTCTGGGCGATGTCGGGCTCATACAGAGCAAGAAGAAGCGGGGCGTCCGTAGAACTCACGGGGTCAGGCTCCGGCGCCGGCCCGAACTCGCGTCGCCCAGGGAGGGCGCGATTGAATCCACGAGGCGAACGCGACGAAAGGCAAAGGCCAGCGCCCGTCTCATCCTATGGACATCGATTGGGATCAATGCGAAAAGCCGCCGCAACGGTCGGATGTCGCTGACGCGCGCCGCCCGACGGAAAGCGATGCGCCTCAAGGCGTCCATTCGGAGGCTGGAACCGCATCGCGCCGTCGATGGATGCGTCAATCCTTGCTGGGCGCGCATTCGAGAGCACTCCTGGGGGTTGAATTGGCCGCCGCTACCACAATTGAAGCACCCAATCGCGAAGCGCCAAATCGCAGAGATTTCCTCTTTCTGGCCACCGGCGCGGTCGGCGCGACGGGCGTCGCCGCCGTCGCGTGGCCTTTCATCGATCAGATGAACCCGGATTCGTCGACACTCGCCATGTCCTCGATCGAGGTCGACATCGGGGCCATTCCCGAAGGGCAGATCGTCACCGTCAAGTGGCGCGGCGGCCCGGTCTTCGTTCGCCACCGCACCAAGAAGGAAATCGAGGAGGCGGTAAGCGTCCCGCTCAGCGCGTTGCGCGATCCGCAGACCGACGCCCAACGGGTGCAGAAGCCGGACTGGCTGATCGTGGTCGGCGTGTGCACGCATCTCGGTTGCGTGCCGATCGGACACGAGGGCAAATACGAGGGGTGGTTCTGTCCCTGCCACGGCTCGATGTACGACACGTCAGGCCGCATTCGCCAGGGGCCGGCGCCGCTGAACCTTGCCGTGCCGGAATATAAGTTCCTAAGCGACACGCGGGTCAAGATCGGCTGACGCCGGTCGGATCGGCGCACTCGCATCCGATGTCACCTTCTCCTCCACGCCTGTCCTGAGAGCCATCATGAGCGGTCAATCGACCTACGTTCCCAAGAGCAAGATCGGGCGCTGGTTCGAGTCGCGCCTGCCGGTTATGGGTCTGGTTCACTCGTCGTTCATCGCCTATCCGGTGCCACGCAACCTGAATTACATGTGGGCCTTCGGGGCGATCCTGTCGTTCATGCTGATCGCGCAGATCGTCACCGGCATCGTGCTCGCAATGCACTACATCCCGTCGGCGACCGAGGCGTTCTCGTCGATCAACGATAGCATCATGCGGGACGTCAACTACGGCTGGCTGATCCGCTACATGCATACGAACGGCGCTTCGATGTTCTTCCTTGCCGTCTACATCCACATGCTGCGCGGCCTCTATTACGGCTCCTTCAAGCCGCCGCGCGAGCTTTTGTGGATTATCGGCGTCGTCATCTACCTCCTGATGACCGCGACAGCCTTTCTCGGCTACGTCCTGCCATGGGGTTCGATGAGCTTCGCCGGCGCGACCGTCATCACCAATCTGTTTACCGCAATCCCTCTGGTCGGCACGCCCATCGCCCATTGGCTTTGGGGCGGCTTCGCTGTCGGCGCGCCGACGCTGACCCGGTTCTTCTCGCTTCACTATGTCCTGCCCTTCGTCATCGTCGCGTTCGTCGGCCTGCACGTCTGGGCGCTGCACGTCACGGGCCAGAACAACCCCGACGGCGTCGAAGTGAAGAACGTCGAGCGCGACACGGTCGCCTTCACGCCTTACGCGACCATCAAAGACGTCTTCGCCGTCTCGATCTTTTTCATCCTCTACGCCTGGCTGATCTTCTTCATCCCCAACTATCTGCTCGACGCGGACAACTCCATCATCGCCAACCCACTGGTGACGCCCGCGCATGTCGTTCCGGAGTGGTATCTGCTGCCGTTTTACGCAATCCTGCGCGCCATCCCCAACAAGCTCGTCGGGGTGATCGCCCTCTTCTCCGCGATCGCAATCCTCGCCTTCATCCCGTGGCTCGATCGCAGTCCGGTGAAGTCGGCCAAATATCGGCCCGCCTATCGGTTCTTCTTCTGGATTTTCGTGGCCATCTGCATTGGCCTCGGCTGGATCGGGTCGCAGGAGCCGACGGAGGCGCTCACTCTGATCGCGCGCTTCTTTACTGCCGGCTATTTCGGTTTCTTCCTCGTGATCATGCCGGTTTTGAGCTTCACGGAGAAGACGAAGCCCGTCCCGGCCTCGATCGCCGACGCCGTGCTGGCCGGGAAGCCGGCCTCAGCCGAGGCCTGAACGGCGACCGATCCCGAGGAACAACGACCATGACCCGCTTCTCGACCAAAGTGCTCGCCTCGGCCGCCCTCGCTTTGGGGCTCTCCGGCGGTTTTGCCTTCGCCCAGGAACAGGCCGAGCAGCCGAAGCCGCCGCGCGAAGTGTGGAGCTTCGGCGGCATGTTCGGCACATACGACAAGGCGCAATTGCAACGCGGCTTCCAGGTCTACAAGGAAGTCTGCAGCAACTGTCATCCGCTGACGATTCCGTTCCGCTCGCTGTCCCAACCCGGAGGCCCCGGCTTCACCGAGGATCAGGTCAAGACGCTGGCTGCGACCTATCAGGTCACCAACGCCGAGCCGAACGACAAAGGCGAGATCTTCAAGCGCCCGGGCACCCCGGCGGACGACTTCCCGCGTCCGGAATCCTATCCGAACGATCAGGCCGCGGCGGCGGCCTTCGGCAAGGCGCCGCCCGACATGAACCTGCTCGCAAAGGCGCGCAAGTACGAGCGCGGCTTCCCGTGGTTCATCTTCGACGCGCTTCCGGGCCTGGAATACCAGGAGATGGGCGCCGACTACATCCACGCCATTCTCACCGGCTACACCAAACCGGACGACCCGCAGTGGAACCTCTATTATCCGGGTCACAAGATCGCGATGCCGCAGCCGATCACCGACGGCGCGGTCGAATACAAGGACGGCACGCCCAAAACCCTGGAGAACTACTCGAAAGACGTGGCCGCGTTCCTGAGCTGGGCGGCGGAGCCAAATCTGGATCAGCGTCGACAGGCCGGCGTCGGAGCCATGATCTTCCTGTTCGTTCTGGCAGGACTCCTCTACTTCACCAAGAAGCGGGTCTGGGAGAAGGTTCACTGACGGCTCGCGGCGATCGTCGCTGACGACGTCCCGGTCCGCTGCGGCGTCGTTGATTCGGGGCCCCTGCGCCCCCATGCTCGCGGTCCGGTCGGCGCCCTCGAGGGACACGGCGTCGAGGGATCTGGAAAAGGCGGAGGGAGCCGGAATGACGAAGGCGATCGTCGGGGTGATCGGCGGCTCGGGTGTCTATCATCTCCCAGGACTGACCGACCTCAGGGAAGAGACCGTTTCGACGCCATGGGGCGAGCCGTCGGACGCGCTGCGCTTTGGCCGGATTGGCGATACCGAGGCGGTGTTCCTCGCCCGGCATGGCCGCGGACATCGGTTCTCCCCGTCGACGATCAACTACCGCGCCAACATCGATGCGCTGAAGCGGGCGGGCGTCACCGACATCATCGCCCTATCCGCCTGCGGATCCTTCCATCGCGAGCTCTATCCGGGCGTCTTCGTGCTGATCGACCAGTTCGTCGACCGGACCTATCTGCGGTCCTCGACGTTTTTCGGAACCGGCTGCGTCGCCCATGTCTCGATGGCCCATCCGATCGCCCCGCTTCTGCGCCGGCGCCTGCTCGCGGCGACCGAGGCCGAGGGGGTGCCATGCAGGGAAGGCGGCACGTACCTCTGCATGGAGGGGCCGCAATTCTCGTCCTTCGCCGAATCGCTCGGCCACCAGGCGCGGGGCGCCGACGTGATCGGCATGACCGGGGCGACCGAGGCCAAGCTCGCCCGCGAGGCGGAGATCGCCTACGCGACGGTGGCGATGGTGACCGACTACGACTGCTGGTACGAGGAGCACGAAGCCGTCGACGTCGCCACGGTCATCAAGGTCATGTCCGATAACGCCGACAAGGCGGCGCGGGTCGTCGCCCGCACCCTGCGGGACTTTCCCGCCGAGCACGAGCCCTGCCCGATCGGCTCTGACCGGGCGCTCGAATACGCCGTTATCACCCACCCGGAGGCGCGCGATCCGGCGCTGGTCGCAAAGCTCGATGCGGTCGCCGGCCGGGTACTCAACCGCGGCTGAAGCGGCTTGCGCGAGCCAGCGCCTCCAACCTAAATGCTCGCCGGCGGCGCCGCCCCGGCGCTGTCGAGCCGATGTGGGGTTGCATGCTCAGGACCTGGGTCGAGCGGTTTCTGTTCGCAAGCCGCTTTCTGCTGACGCCGCTTTATCTTGCGCTTGCGGTCAGCCTGCTGGCTCTGCTGTTCAAGTCGGGCATGCATCTCTATTCGCTGTTCACGCAGCTCTGGACCCTGAACGACGAAGGGGTCTTGCTGACGGAACTGGCGATCGTCGACATGACGCTGACCGCTTCGTTGGTGGTGATTGTTTTCCTGTCCGGTTACGCCAATTTCGTCGCCCCGGTCGTGATGCGCGCCGACGACGGACGGCCGCACTGGATCGCAGAAATCGACTTCAGCGAACTCAAGCTCAAGCTGATGGCCTCGATCGTCGCCATTTCGGCGATCAAGCTGCTCGAAGGCTTCATGGACATCTCGAACGAGAGCGACCGCCAGCTCTTCTGGCTGGTGGCCATCCATCTGACGTTCGTCGCTTCGACCCTGTTGCTGGCGGTCTCCGACCGCTTCGGGCACCGGACGCGGCTCACTCCCGACCACGAACACGACGCCGAGGGCGTTTGAGGAAGGGAAGGCGTATCGACCAGTTTCATCGATCATCGCCGTGGTTGCGATCGGCGCCCCGAAGCCCGAAAGACGCCCTCGGTCCGGCGCGGGCCGACATTATGCGTTGCAGACCACGTCCGAGCGGCTAGTGTCTCTGCTGGCGCAAACGGCCGGGAACCCGGAGGATGACGGCATGAAATCAGGCATCGTCTTGCTTCTGAGCGCGGCGCTCCCATTGGGCGCGCTCGGCGCATCTCCAGCCACGGCGCAGTCGGGGGCGCAGGTCGGCACCCTTTCATGCGACGTTTCGGCGGGCGTCGGCATGATCCTGTCGCAGAAGCAAACCATGACGTGCCTGTTCACGCCGGCCAACGGCGGGCCGCCCGAACCCTATCTCGGACACATCGACACGTTTGGGGTCGCGCTTGGCCAAGTGAACCAGGGCACGCTCGTCTGGGGCGTGATCGCGTCTTCCTCTGGCCTTCCGCGCGGAGCCCTGTCCGGGACCTACAGCGGGGTCGGCGCCCAGGCGACCGCCGGCGCGGGCGTGGGCGCCAATGTGCTCGTCGGCGGAACGGGCAACGCCTTCTCGCTGCAGCCCGTTTCGCTCCAGGGGCAGACCGGGCTCAACGTCGCCGCGGGCATAACCACGATCACCCTGCTGCCGCCGCCCCCGCCGCCGACGAGGTGACGGAGCGCGACGCCGCTCGACGCCGCTCGACGCCGCCTTCACGCCTAGCAGCGGCGCGGTCTTCATCAATCTCATTGAGCGCGGCTCCCAAGGCGGCGTCGCTTGAGGCCGTGCAGCGCGCCGATCAGCCGCCCATCGGGGACTGGTTTGCGCCGCGACGAGCGGGCGTGTGAGGATTGGCGCTTCGGATCCTGAACTCGGAGCGTCCCATGCTGCTTCACACGCTCTATCTCGCCGCCATCGTCGCCGAGGCGATGACCGCCGCGCTGGCGGCGGGACGGCGCAGCATGGACTGGGTCGGCGTGTGCCTGCTCGGCGCGGTCACGGCGCTCGGCGGCGGAACGGTTCGCGACGTGCTCTTCGGCCATTACCCGCTGTCGTGGGTCAGCCATCCGGAATATCTCGTGATCACGGCGGGCGCCGCGCTGACCACGATCGCCGTCGCCCGCATCATGCATCGCCTGCGTGGCGTCTTTCTGGTTCTCGACGCGATCGGGCTGGTCGTCTTTACCGTCATCGGCTGCAATGTCGCGCTCGACCTCGGACTGCCTACCGTTGACGTCATCGTCTCGGGAATGATCACCGGCTGCGTCGGCGGCGTTTTGCGCGACGTCCTTTGCAACGACGTCCCACTGCTCTTCCGCAGCGAGCTTTACGCCAGCGTGTCAGTCGTCGCTGGAGGGCTCTATGTTGGCGGACTCTTAACTGGCCTGCCGCACGACCTCGTGATGGCGGGCGCCATGGGAGCGGGCCTTGTCCTCAGGCTGCTCGCCCTCGCCTACGGCTGGAATATGCCGAAATTCGTCTACGCCCAGGACTTGCATTGACCGGGGGCGCGACCGGCGCCAGCAAGGCGTCGCAACCCCATTGACGGACCGTCGCCGGGAGTCGCTATATCTATCTATATATAGCGGCGTCACGCGAGGATCCGAAAATCCTTCGGGTTGATGACGCGGAAATTGTCGGTGATGGTTGACGAGAACTCGTCGAACCGCTGAGGCACGGTTTCACGCAAGAAACCGAGCACGGCTTCGGCGAAGTCGCGGAATTTGGCGTAGCATCTGTTGTGGGTGACGTTCTCGTGCATCACCTTCCAGAGCCGCTCGATTGGGTTGAGATGCGGACAGTATGACGGCACGAAGTGCAGGACGATGCGCCTCCCTGGCTGTTGCAGCCAGCCCTGGACGACTTTGGCGTGGTGGTAGCGGGCGTTGTCGAGGAAAACATGGATGCGGCTCATCGTTGAATTGGAGCGCTCCAGCGCCTCGAACAAGGCGATCGTGCTTGCCGCGTCGACGGTCTGGACATCCATGATGCGGGTCTGTCCGGTCTCCAGGTCGATCGCGCCGTGCAGGTTCAGCCGGTCGCGCCCGGACGCTGCGGGAAGCGCGCAGCGCTGTCCGCGCGGCAGCCAGCGTCCAGCGGGCTTGGCCTGGTGGGTCGGATGGACGGCGTCGACGTAGACGACCGTCTCGTCCGGGCCGAGCGCGTTGCGCAAGTCCTCATGCGCCTCGATGAACTTTTGCTGGGTTTCCACGTCGATCTTGCCAGGCACGGATTCCGGCTTCTTCCAGTCGAAGCCGATGCGGTTCATCAGCTTGATCAGTCCGGAGCGGCCATAGTCGAACCCGAACCGATCCAGGATCAATTGCCCGATTTCGGTGGTCGACGTCGGCAGCCCCTCCGTCGCCCAGGCGCGCAATTCGTCGATCTGGAGGGGCGACAGCCGCCGGTTCCGCCCTTCAGGTCGAACAGGACGAGCGCCTCGACGCCGCCTTCCTGGAATTCCTTGAGCCAGACGCGGACGGTGGAGTCGTCGAGGAGAAGCGCCTCGGCGACCTCGGCGAAGGACCAGCCCTTGTCAAGCAGCAGCACCGCGTTCGCCCGGCGGGCGATGCGATGCTCCTCCAGCCCGTCCCTGGCGATCTTCACCAGGTCGGCCCGGTCCACTGCACTGAGGAAACTACCGTTCATCTTCACCAGGCGACTGGAATCGATCCTGCTGATTCGGTCAAACGATTTTCGGAAGGGCGCGGAATCCCACTATATATCGTGGGGCTGCATGATGCGCTTGACTCAACACTTGGCTCTGGCGGCCGGACTGTTGGCGGTTTCGGTCGCGCCCGGTCATGCGGGGCTGCAGGTGATCGGCGACGGGATCACGGGTGACGATAACGTCGCCAATGGCGCGACGTTGTGGTCGCTCATCGGCGGCGTCACGACGCCCGTCGCGCCGAGCGATAATTCCAAGAACGCTATTCTGCACAATTACGTGGTCTCCCAAAGCGCCAGCGGCGCCATATCGGTGTTCTCGGCCGGCGAACTCGATCCGTCCTTCGGCGGCACGAATGGCGCGCCCTACATCAGCGTCAGTGGCGGCCAGTACGGGCTTGTCGATCCGAACGCCGGCGCCTCTCGGGCCGCGATCTTTCGAACCTGACCAGCCTGACCGTGATCGCCGTTCCGGCCCTCCCGGAGGGCGCGGGCGGACCATCATCGAGTGTCGACTTGTCCGGAAAGCTGACCAACCCGGGCGCCTACGCTCTGACCGATCTCGAATCCGAGTTTACGCCGGCCTCGCTATCGATCCCTGGGGACACCTACACGGGCGTGCCGCTCGAGACGTTCCTCGATCCGAACGGCGTGAGCGCGACCAGCGGCATCGTCATCGTCGGGGGGACCGACGGGTACGAAGTCGTCTTTTCGCTCGCCGAGATCGATCCCGCACACGGCGGCAATCCCGACAACCTCCTGCCCTATGCCGCCACCGGCGCAGATTTTCCCGGCGACGGCGTCGCGCGGGTGATCTTCCCCGACGACAAAAAACATGGCCGCTGGGTGTCGAACATCGACTTCATCGACGTCGCCGCCGTTCCCGAGACGCCGACGTGGGCGATGATGTTTGCCGGCTTCGTCGGCCTCGGCTGGGCCGCGCGTCGGACGCTGCGGACGGCTTGAAGAAAGCGCCGGTCGCTGAGACACGCCATGTGACAGCTGCGCCGCGCAAGGTCTGGAGCGTGGCGCAACCGGCCTATCCCAGCGCCCGCGGACCTATCTGCCGCGCGATTCGGCGTAGCGCAATTTGCGATAGCGTTTGATCGGCCTGGCGCGCGAGACTTCCCCCGCTTAGGCCGGCTTCAGCCCGAGAGCGCTTAGCGTCTGGACTTGCTCACAAATTTAGCGCCGCGAGCAAACTGCGCCTGACACTGTAGCCTTCAAAACGACACGGTTATAAGTGTTTCGTTGACGGCAGGCGGATGGATCGTCGCGTCGTCGTCTGGTTTATGTCGCGCTTGGATCGTTGGCGACGATCCGCTTCCCCAACAGTGTCGGTATCATCTCGATACGCCAGGAGGGCGTCGATGAGCGCGTCGGCGACGAATAGTGTAGCGGCCTTCCGAGAGCCCATTCGCGACTTTCTGTCGGGAGGGGGGGAACTCGGCGCGCTCCTGCGCGCCTATCCCTGGGATACGACTTCCTTGGGACCGCCGGAAACCTGGCCTCAGAGCCTGAAAATGGCGATCCGGATCATGCTGACGTCGCGCCAGCCGATCTGGATCGGCTGGGGAGAGGAGCTCATCTACTTCTACAACGACGCCTACAAGTCGATCATCGGCGGCAAGCACCCCTGGGCGCTCGGCCGCCCGACGCGCGAGGTCTGGCGCGAAATCTGGCCCGAGATCGGGCCGATGCTGGACACGGCGCTCGGCGGAGACCAGGGGACTTACGTCGAATCGCAGCTCCTGATCATGGAGCGCAACGGCTATCCGGAGGAGACCTACTACACGTTCTCCTACAGCCCCATCCCCAACGACGACGGCGCGGTCGGGCGGCATCTTCTGCGCCAACAGCGACGATACGCAGCGGGTCATCGGCGAGCGGCAGCTCGCGCTGCTGCGGGATCTCGCGGCGGAAGCGGGCCACGCCCGCAACTGGCGGGACGCCTGCGAGCGCAGCGCCGCGGCGCTTGACAGCAAACCCGCACGACCTGCCCTTCGCGATGATCTACATCGCCGAACCGCGACGCCGTCGAGCGCGGAGCTCGCAGGCGCCTGCGGCATTGCGCCGGGCCATCCGGCCGCCCCGGAGACGATCGCGGTCGACCACGCGTCGCCCTGGCCGATCGGCGAGGTTCTGCGGTCGCAAGACGTGCGCATCGTTTCGGATCTGGAGGCGCATTTCGGCGCGGACATCCCTGCCGGGCCCTGGCCTCATCCGCCGACCCAGGCCGCGCTCATTCCGGTTCTGCCCACCGGCGACACGGGCCGCGCAGGCGTGCTTGTCGTCGGACTCAACCCGTTTCGTCTGTTCGACGACAACTACCGCGGCTTCCTCGGCCTCGTCGCCGGCCAGATCGGCGCGGCGATCGCCAACGCCCAGGCCTATGAGGAGGAGCGGCGGCGCGCCGAGGCGCTGGCCGAACTCGACCGCGCCAAGACGGCGTTCTTCTCCAACGTCAGCCACGAATTCCGCACGCCGCTGACGCTGATGCTCGGGCCGATCGAGGACATGCTCCAGGATACGCCGGCGCCACTTGCTGCCGGTCCATCGCGACCGGCTCGAGACCGCCCACCGCAACAGCTCGCGTCTCCTCAAGCTCGTCAATTCGCTGCTCGATTTCTCGCGCATCGAGGCCGGCCGCGTCGGACGTGAGCTTCGAGCCCGTCGACCTGGCGCAGCTGACCGCGGAACTGGCGTCCAACTTCGAGTCGGCGACCGAGCGGGCCGGGCTCGCCCTGCGCGATCGACTGCGCGCGGCTGCCGGAGCCCGTCTATGTCGACCGCGACATGTGGGAGAAGATCGTCCTCAATCTCCTGTCGAACGCGTTCAAGTTCACCTTCGACGGCGGGATCGCAGTCGAGCTCAAGGGTTCGCGCCGACGCGCAAGTCGGCCGCTGACTCGTCGTCAGCGACACCGGCGTCGGCATTCCCGCAGTCCGAACTGCCGCGGCTGTTCGAGCGGTTCCACCGGATCGAGGGGCAGAAAAGCCGCTCGTTCGAGGGCTCCGGCATCGGCCTCGCCCTGGTGCAGGAGCTGGTGAGGCTGCACGGCGGCACGATCGAGGTCGAGAGCGGGGAAGGCAAGGGCGCGTCCTTCACGATCACGATTCCCTGTCGGGACCGGTCACCTCGCCGCGGACACGATCGGCAAGTCGCCGCTCACGCGCCTCGACGTCGCTGCGCGCCGAGCGCCTTCGTCGAGGAGGCGCTGCGCTGGCTGCCAGACGACAGGAACCCGGACGATGCGCCGGACGATCGCGCCGACGAGCCGGGCCACTTCTACCTCCAGGGACGGACGGCCGGAGCGCGCATCCTGGTCGCCGACGACAACGCCGACATGCGCGCCTACGTCCGCCGGCTGCTCGGATCGCGATGGCAGGTGGAGACGGTGGCGGACGGCGAGGCGGCGCTGGCGGCGATCCGGGCGCGCAAGCCCGATCTGGTGCTGACCGACGTGATGATGCCGCGCCTCGACGGCTTCGGCCTGCTTGCGCGAAGTGCGCGGCGACCCCGAGTTGCGCGACCTGCCGGTCATCGTGCTGTCGGCGCGCGCCGGCGAGGATGCGCGGGTGGAGGGCCTCGACGCCGGGGCCGACGACTACCTGACCAAGCCGTTCTCCGCGCGCGAGCTCATCGCGCGCGTGAACGCCAACCTCGAGATGGCGCGCCTTCGCCGCGAGGCGACGCGCGATCTGCGGGAAAGCGAGGCGCGCTTCCGCAACATGGCCGAGCATGCGCCGGTCATGATGTGGATGACCGACCCGAACGGCTCGCTCACCTATCTCAACCGGCTGTGGAGCGAATTCACCGGGCCAGAGCGTGGAGGAGGCGCTCGGCTTCGGCGCCTGGGAGGCGCTGCACCCCGAGGATCGCGAACCTTCGCGCCGTGGGTTTTTCGAGGCCGGCGACGGCGCGCGCGCCGTTCCGGATCGAATATCGTCTTCGCCACGCGGGACGGCAGCTATCGCTGGGCGCTCAGCGCCGCCGGGCCGCGGTTCGGCGAAGACGGCGAGTTTCTCGGCTATATCGGCTCGGTCATCGACATCGCCGATCGCAAGGAAGCCGAACAGATTCTGCAGCAGGCCAACGAATTGCTGGAGCAGCGGGTCGCGGCCGCAATCGCCGAGCGCGCGCAGGCCGAGGCGCAACTGCGCCAGGCGCAGAAGATGGAAGCGGTCGGCAGGCTCACCGGCGGCGTCGCGCACGACTTCAACAATGTCCTGCAGGTCATCGGCGGCAATCTGCAGCTGCTTGGCGCGCGACGTCGACGGGCAACGCTCGCGCCGAGAAGCGCCTGCAGACGGCGATCTCGGCCATCTCCCGCGGTTCGAAACTCGCCTCGCAGCTGCTGGCCTTCGGCCGGCGCCAGCCGCTCGCGCCGAAGGTGGTCAATCTCGGCCGCCTGATCCGCAGCATCGACGACATGCTGCGCCGAGCGCTCGGCGAGGGGGTCGAAATCGAGACGGTGATCGCCGGCGGGCTGTGGAACACCTTCGTCGATACGGTCCAGGTCGAGAACGCGCTGCTGAACCTCGCCATCAACGCGCGCGACGCCATGGAGGGCCACGGCAGGCTCACCATCGAAGCCGGCAACGCCTTTCTCGACGACCAGTATGCGGCGCGCCACACCGAGGTGTCAGCCGGCCAGTACGTGATGATCGCGGTCACCGACACCGGCGACGGCATCCCGGCCGAGATCCTCGAGCGCGTTTTCGAACCGTTCTTCACCACCAAGCCCGAGGGCCAGGGCACCGGGCTCGGGCTCAGCATGGTCTACGGCTTCGTCAAGCAGTCCGGAGGGCATATCAAGATCTACAGCGAAGTCGGTCACGGCACGACCGTGCGTCTCTACCTGCCGCGCTCGAAAGGTATGGAGGACGTCGAAACCGATGTCGAGTTCGGGCCGGCGACGGGGGGCGTCGAGACGGTGCTGGTCGTCGAGGATGACGAGCAGGTGCGGCTCACGGTGGTCGACATGATGTCGGAGCTCGGCTATCGCGTGCTCAAGGCCAAGGACGCAAGCAGCGCGCTCGCAATCATCGAGAGCGGCGTCCCGATCGACCTCCTGTTCACCGACGTCGTGATGCCGGGGCCACTGCGCAGCCCCGAGCTCGCCCGCAAGGCGCGAGGAGCGGCTGCCCGGCCTCGCCGTGCTGTTCACCTCCGGGTACACGGAAAACGCCATCGTGCATGGCGGACGCCTGGACGAAGGGATCGAGCTCCTCAGCAAGCCCTATAGCCGCGAGGCCCTGGCCCGGAAAATTCAGTACGTCATGAGAAACCAGCCGCAGCGACGTGCAGCCGAGCCGGATTCGGCGCGCGCGGCCCAGCGCCAAGAGGCGAGCGAAGGCCGGCCTGCCGCTTCCGGTCCGCTGCGGGTGCTCCTGGTGGAAGACGACGCCCTGATCCGCCTCTCCACCGTCGATATGCTCGAGAATCTCGGACACTCCGTGGAGGAAGCGGGAGACGCGCCGGCCGCGCTCGAAAGGCTGGACAAGAGCGTGTTCGACGTCCTCGTCACGGACGTCAAGCTGCCGGGCATGTCCGGGGAAGACCTCGCCCAGCGCGCAACGCAACGCCGCCCCGGCCTTGGCGTCGTCTTCGCGACCGGCTACCAGATGGCGCCCGGCGCCGGCCGGCACGCCGAGCTTCAGGGCGCGGTGGTGCTCCAGAAGCCCTACGACGAGCGAAGCATTGGCTCGGCGCTGAAAAAGGCGATGGCCGGCAGGGCCAGGTCGGAGACGCGCGGAGCGTCCGAGCCTCATCCGAACTCCTGACCGCGATCCGGCGCCGAAGCCGGACGGCGAAGGAGACGCCTCGTCGATCCCTTGGAATTACCGACCCTTTTTCACATGCTCGCTTCGCTTGATCGGGCGCGCAGTTTCCCCGGCTGGACGATCTTTCACAGCGGCGCGCCTGCCGTCATTGGACCGTCAGGCGCCGGAATATCAGGACCTTCAGCTGATCGAGCACGAGCAGATAGGCAGCGACCGCGGCCAGCAGCAGACCAACGAGGGCGACGCCGACCGGCGTCATGAGAATCCCTGTGGTCGCCATGACCGCGACGACCAGAATGTCGATGATCGAACTCAGCATCAGCAACCGGCTCGGACGGGACCGCCAGAACGGACCACGTTCGCGCACCAGATAGATGTTGCCCTGTCCGGTCGCCACGAGCATGACGAAGACCAGCGTCTGCAGCTCTCCGAGCTTGAGGCCAAGCACGTCGCGGCCGACGAAGAAAACGGTGAAGGAGAGGATCAGGACCAGGACCGCCAGCACGCCGCCGGTCAGCATCAGCGTCCGCACATTCTACCGGTCCGGGCGCCGCGAATAGGCCACATTGTCGGTGGCGATCGACATCGTGACGAAGTCGTTGGCAAACAGCAGCAAGACGATCAGCAACGGCGTGATGACGAAAGCATGTGTCATCATGACGCCGAGCGTCAGGAAGACGGCAATCTCGAGCGTCTTCATGATCTTGTTGATCGTGTAGGTGAGCATCCGCTGATAGATTCGGCGACTGATCCGCACCCCCGCCAGGGCGTCCGTCAACCCGGGCGCGGTGAGCGCCATGCCGGCGGCGGCGCGAGCGACATCCGTGGCGCTTGCGACCGAAATGCCGACGTCCGCCTGCTTGAGCGCCGGCGCATCGTTGACGCCGTCGCCTGTCATTCCCACGACGTGGCCGGCCGATTGAAGCAGCCGGATGAGCCGGATCTTATGTTCTGGAAAGACCCGAGCGTAGATGCCGTAGTCGAGCGCCCGAACGCCGTCGACCTCATCGAGCACGCCGACCGCCGCCGCCGGGCCGTCGATGCCGGTCCGCCGGGCGATGGCGCTGGCCGTAACGGCGTCGTCGCCCGTCACCATCACGACCCGAATCCCGAGTTCCTTGAGGCCCGTCACGAGCGCCTCGGAATCGGCGCGCGGCGGATCTTCCAGGGCGACCAGGCCCGCCAGGCGCAAGGTCGCGCGGCTGCCGCCAAAGGCCACCGCGAGGACGCGCGCTCCTGAAGCCGCGAGGCGGGCGATCGCATCCCCGGCGTCAGGCGCCGTGGCGATCAGCGCGGAGACCGCCTGCGGCGCCCCTTTGGCGGCGCAAAGCTCCCCGTCGGGACTCGCATAGCGCGCGAGCGAATAGCGGTTGGCCGGATCGAAGGGAACGAATTCTATGCGGCGCAGCTGATCAGGAAGCAGGTCGCGCGCGCCCGCCGCCTTCAAAATGGCCAGGTCGATCGGATCCTGGGTCGCCGGATCGCAGGCCAGAGCTGCGAACCGCAGCAGCTCGTCGTCCGACGCGGCGGCGAGACGATGCAGCGCCGCCAGCGTCAGGCGGTTCTCCGTCAGCGTGCCGGTCTTATCCGTGCAGAGTACGTCCATGCCGGCCGCTTCTTCGATCGCGGAGAGCCGGGTCAGCAGCACGCCTGACCGCGCCAGCTCGGCCGCGCCGAGAGCGGTGGCGAGGGTGAAGGTCGCCGGAAGCGCCACCGGAACGGAGGCGACCAGAAGGATCAGGGCGAACGGGAGGACGTCCCGGAGCGGCAGATCGGCCCAGGCGGCGTAGACCAGAAGGGCGGCGATCAGCACGGCGTCGATTGCGATGAGAATTCGGACGATCTTGAAGATCGTCGTCGCCAGATGGCTCGTCGCGTGTGCGGTCCGCACGAGTTCGGCTGTCTTGCCGAAGTAGGATCGCTGACCGGTGGCCGTCACCTCACCGGTGGCTTCGCCGCGCCGGACGACGGCTGCGGCATAGGCCATCGCGCCTGCGGCGGCTTCGACGGCCACAGATTCGCCGGTCAACGCGGACTGATCGAGTAGAACCTCGCCCTCGACGATCCGGACGTCGGCGGGCGAGAGGTCGCCCATGCGCAAGTGGACGACGTCGCCCGGAACGAGGCCGGACGAGGCGATCGAGCGCCAAACCCCGTCGCGGAGCACGCGAGCCGTGGCTGTCAACCGATGTCGAAGGAGTTCGAGCGCCTTGCTGGCGCGACCTTCCTGCACGAAGCGGATTCCGGCGTTGACGCAGAGCAACGCGGCGATGATCGCCGCCTCCCCGCTTCTCTGGAGCAGAACCTGCAGCAGAATCGTCGCTTCCAGCATCCACGGGATCGGTCCCCAGAACTTGCTCAGAAGCTTGAGAATCGGATGGCTTCGCCGCTCGGGAATCGCGTTGGGCCCATACTGCGCGAGGCGGCGTTGCGCCTCCGCCTCGGTCAGGCCGAGCGAGCCATGATCCTTTTGAGCTGCCGTCGACGCCTGATCCATGCCGTTGCTTCTCCGCCCTCGAACCGGCGCCCGAGTTCGCATCCGTCCCGACAGGTGATTGTCGACCGAACTTTCGCCAATGGCCAGGCGGAGATCACTTGGCCCTATTCCAGCGGCGCTTTCCTCAATCCCCCTTTCTGCATGGCTGCCGATCCTGGCGCATCATCCCTCGCGCCCGGCATGCTTTCTCGCGTCCCCGCGTTGGCTGATCCGGACACTCGGACGCCGCCCTGGCCTCTGGCCGCTGCCCTGCCCTCGACCGCGCCGCGCAGGCCGAGAGGGCGGCCAAAGCGAAGGGCGTCAAGCGCGTCTGCGTTCCCAATCGCTCGACCAAGAGCCCGGCGCGCAAGCGCGAGCAGAAGAAGCGCTGGTTCCGCCAGGGCCAGAAATGGGGCGCCGCATGCGAGCGGCGGATCAGCGTCGCCAAGCGCCGAAAAGGAGGCGTCCGCCCCCACGCGCCGCGGGGCGTCGCCTCATGCAGGCGACGGCGCCCTCAGAAAACCGCGTCCTCGAACGCAGGATCGACCGAATGACCCCAGGGGCCGTTGAAGCGGTCGATCCAGGCTTGAGCCGGCGAACGTCCGCTGTCGACGACCGCCTCCAAGGGCGCAAGCCACATCGTCTCGTCCTCGCCCCGATCGTCCGTTTGCGCCCGGCGCTTCAGCCCACCGCGCGCTAGCCCAAGCATGTCGGCGGCGACGGCGTGGAGCGAGCGGCCCCGCACCCTGGCGGAGAAGCCGAGATTCGGGACCTCGTCGCGCAGAGCCTGTCGGTCCTCCGCCGTCCAGTCCTTGACCAGCGACCAGGCGGAACTGAGCGCGTCGGGGTCGTAGAACAATCCGGCCGTCAGCGCCGTCATCGCGACGATCCGCGCCGGCGGTCCGACATCGGCGCCGCGCATTTCGAGATAGCGCTTGAGCCGCACCTCGGGAAAGATCGTCGACAGGTGGTTTGCCCAGTCGGCCATGGTCGCACGCTCGCCCGGCGCAGCGGCCAGCCGGCCGGCCAGAAGATCACGGAAGCTGCCGCCGGCGACGTCGACATAAGCCGAGCCGCGCTTGAGGAAATAGAGCGGCACGTCGAGCGCGTAGTCGACGTAGCGCTCGAAGCCCATGCCGGGCTCGAAGGCGAAGGGCAGCGTGCCGGTCCGGTCGGGGTCGGTATGGCGCCAGATCTCGGACCGGGCGGAAAGGAAGCCGTTGAGCTTGCCATCGCTGAAGGGCGAATTGGCGAACAGCGCCGTGATCGCCGGCTGAAGCGCCAGCGCAACGCGAAGCTTCGTCACCATGTCCGCTTCGTCGCGGAAATCGAGGTTGGTCTGCACCGTCGCAGTGCGGAACATCATGTCGAGGCCGCGCGACCCGACCTTCGGCATGTAGCGCTTCATGATGCCGTATCGGCTCTTCGGCATCGTCGGAGTCTCGGCAAGCGTCCATTTCGGGCTCATACCGAGCGACAGCGCCGAAAGGCCGAGCGGTTCGGCGACCGAACGGCAGACGCCGACGTGGCGAGCGAGTTCGTCCGCCAACTCGTGCGTCGTGAGCAGGGGAGCGCCGGAGAGCTCGAACTGCCCGCCGGGCTCGAGCGAGATCGCCCCCCCGCCCTTTTCGTCGAAAAGGCCGATGAGATGGCCGTCGTCCTCGATCCGCTCCCACCCGAGGCGGGCGTTCATGCCCTCGAGCAGCGCGCGAATCCCTCGCGCCCCCTCGTAAGGGACGGGCGTGCAGGTCGCGCGGTAGAAGAGGATCTTTTCGTGCTCGGTTCCGACGCGCAATGGCGCGTCATGCTTGCATCCGGCCTCGAACCAGGCCGCGAGCGCCTCGCGAGATTCGACAATTTCCCCATCGACGACGTCGCGAGCCATTCGGCAATAAGCCCCTGCGGCCGGCGATCCGGCTCCCGGGGCTAGATAGTGGCGCGGCCTGAAGAAAGCAATTGACGGCCGCCGTAGCCGTGACCTGACCGGGCGCTTCGGGCCTCAGGTCGGCGTCTGCGGTGGGATGAAGGACGCGGCGACCGCGTTGAGGCTCGCCTGGTTGGCCTGCGAGACCGCGACTCCGGCCGCGAACATGCCGCTCAGCGCGGTCAACCCGGCGACGAGCGCGGCCGTCTGCGGAACAGCCGGCTGATGTGAGCCGCCAAAGATCGAGTTCAGCATGCCGATGAGCCCGCCGCCCGAGGTCTCCGGCGAGCCAAGGGCGGCGCCGAGACCGCCGGGCGCGGCCGCCGCGCTGGCGAGGTCGCCGAGGACGCCCGACAGGCCCTGCCCCGCCATCGCGTTGGCAAGGCCGCCCAGCAGGATCGAGGCCACCGCCGGCAACATCGCCTCGATCGTTTCCGGAGCGACGCCGGCCGCCTTGGCCACGGGCTGCGCCACCTCGCGGATTGCCTCAGGTGAACCGAACACCCGGGTCGCGGCGCCGGCGCCGGCGGCGCCGTCGGCTGCGGCGGGCTCCACGTAGGACGCCCCATGAGCGCCCCCGGCGACCTCCGCGATCAGGCCGCCGAGGGCCTCTGGATGGGTTTTGAGACGCTCGAGGGCGGCCGAAAACGCCGGGATCATCGCCTGCGTAGCGGCCTCAGCCTGCTCGGACGTGAGGCCGAAACGGGCGGCGAGATTGTCGACGGCTCGGCCGTCCTGCGCGTTCTGAAGAATGTCGTTAAGCGTCATCGCTTCCACCCTCCTCCGCCTCCCTCCGGCTGCAGTCGCCGGGCAAGCGCCGCGGTGGTCCCATAGGCCGTCGCCACGCCGATGACGCCGAACACGGCGCATCCGAGAGCGATGCCGATAAGGCCGCCCTTCACTCCACCATATCGGACGCCCAAGGTCACGAACGGAATCGTTCCGAGCGTCGCCCGGCCCCAGTTGAAAACCATGCTCAGGACTGGGAAACCAAGGTTGTTGAAGGCCGTGTTGGCGACGAACAGACACGCCAGGAACAGCCACGCAGCAACACCCCATCGGCAGTAGAAGGTGACGTAGGCGGCGCTGTCGCCCGAGGCGTCGAAGGCTGCGACGATCAGTGGCGCGGCGAACGCCAGCATGACCCAGGCGACGATCACATAGCCGATCGAGAGGATGAAGGAATCCGTCAGCGTGCGCTGGACCCGTCCCATGAGGCGGGCTCCGTAATTCTGGCCGATGATCGGTCCGACCGAGCCGGTGAGGGCGAAGATCACGCCGAAGGCGACCGGCGTGACGCGGTCGATGATCGCGCCTGCGGCGATCGCCGCCTCGCCGACGTCGGAAAACACCCGGACAGTGTACGCCGACCCGACGGGCGTCGCGAGATTGGCCATGATGGCCGGGAAACCGATCGCCATGATCGGCCCGAGATCGCGGCGCGCCGCCTTGAGGCTCGGCCGCGCCACGACATCGTGCACAATAACTGAGCCCTGCAAGCCGACCATCAGGAACGCGAGGCGCGAGGCGACCGTCGCCCAGGCTGCGCCATAGACGCCAAGGCCGAGGCCGAAGATCAGCGTCGGATCCAGGACGGCGGTGACGATCGCCCCGGACAGCGTCACGTACATGGCCCGCCGCGCGTCGCCGACCGCCCGCAGCAGGCCCGACATCGCCATCCCGAGCGCCATCGGGACATTGGCGGGGAGTGTGATCGCGAGGAATTTCGAGGCCACCTCGAGAGGCTCGCCCCGCGCATGAACGATATTCGCCAGGGCCCAGTCGCGCGAGACGAACATCACGACGGTCACGACGGTCGAGACAAGCGCGGTGATCGTCAGCGACGAGGCGGCGAGCCGTCGGCCGCGCGCCCGGTCGCCGGCGCCGATCGCGCGGGAAACCGTGGCCGACGCCGCGATTGTCAGGCCGATATTGATCGACATGGCGAAAAACGTCGCGAGGCCGACATAGCCGACCGCGGCCTTGAACGCCTGGTCGCCGAGCCGCGACACCCAGAACAGCGACAAGAGATCGACGGCGAAAATCGCCATCAGGCCGATCGCCCCGGTCGCGGTCATGACCGCGACATGCCGGATCAGCGACCCTTGCGTGAACACCGGGCGGGCCTTGTGGTGGACGGGATGAGGGACGTTCAAAAGGCCGGTCCCGGCTGTCGAGGGCCGGGAGTCTTATAGGGTCGCGCCCTCGGGGGCTAGGGCGCCCCACCGACCGATGACCGCGGTTTTCCGACGAGGGTCCTTTGTTTTCAAAGACTTAGTGGGCATTGGGGGCGATTCTCGGGCGAGGCTTCGAATGTTTTCAATGACTTAGCGCCAAGTTCCGGTCCCGCGGCCCCGTGGCGGCCTCCGGCGCGTTGCCGGCGGGGCCGCTTCCTGTCACATTCGCGGCTTGGCCATGGGCGGCAGCGGTGGCGGACGCAAGCGTCAGACTTTTCCTTTCCTGCGTTTCCGACGAGTTCGGCGACTATCGCGACGCGCTGCGACAGCGCGCTGGCCGGACCCGACGTCGAGGTGAAGATCCAGGAGGACTTCAAGATCCACGGCGGCGACACGCTGAACATGCTCGAAGACTATATCGGGCAGTGCGAGGCGGTCGTGCATTTCCTCGGCGACATGAAGGGCTCGGCGCCGGCCGCGGTCAGCGTCGAGGACCTGCTGAACCGGCGTCCCGATCTCGAGGTGGACCTCGCGCGACAGAGGCCTCGCGCGCGAGGCGCTGAACGCGCTGACCTACACCCAGTGGGAGGCCTGGCTCGCCATCGCCCTCGGCAAGGACCTGCTCATCGTCGAGCCGGCGGCCGGCGTTCCTCGCGGCCCGAACTTCCACCCGACCGAGGAGTCGGAGGCCGCGCAGGCCGACCATCGGAAGCGGCTCAGGGCGATCAACCGCTATCCCGGTCCGCCGTTCACCAGCGCCGACAACCTCGTCGCGCAAATCATGACCTCGGCGGTCCTCGACGCGCTGGTCAGGGCGAGGAGCGGCATCGAGGTCCTCGACCGCGCCTTCCGGCTCTGGACCTTCGCGTTCGGGGCGGCTGAGAAGGAGGCGACCGAGCCGAGCCTCGACTGGCTCGACCTCGCCGAGGCGTTCGAGGACGGCGAGCCTAATCTCTTCAGTCTGCTGCGTTGGGACACCCGACTCGTCGAGACGCTCTACGGCCGCGACGACGATCTCAAAAAAATTCTGGACTGGGCGGAGAGCGGCGCGAAGGCGCCGGGCGCGCGCCTGATCACGGGCGAGGGCGGCGCCGGCAAGACGCGCCTCGCCGCCGAGGCGGCGAAGGTTCTGCGCGACAGGGGCTGGACGGCGGGATTCCTTCCCCGGCATCGCAACGCGTTCAACTTCGCCGTCGGGGACAAGGGGCTCTTTCTCGTCCTCGACTATCCCGAGGAGCAGCCGGCGCGCACCGCCGCCATCCTCAAGGACCTCGCCGAGCGCAAGACGGCGCCCTACCCGCTCAAAATCCTGTTCGTGTCGCGGCGGTCGTTCGCCGAATGGGAAGGCGAGACGACGATGCTTCAGGGGCGCTTCGGCCGGCAGGCAATCGCCGCGCCGGCGCCGCTCAGCGTCGAAGACGGCGCGCGCCTGATCGCGGAGGCGGCCGGCAGGCTCGCGGAGCGGATGGAGCGCCCGAGGCCTGACCTCGAGCGGCGCGCGGAGCTGGCTGGCCGCATCGCCCCTCAACCGGCTGCCGCTTTACGCGACCACCGCCGCGATCCATGCGGTCCTTTCGCCGACCGAAGCGTTCGGCCTGACCGGCGCAGAGCTCCTGAAAAAACTCGCCGAGCGCGAACTGGACCGCGTCCGCCCGACCTCGGAGTCGCTTGGTCTCGGCCGAACCGGACTCGAGACCCTGCTCGCGCTCGGCGTGCTCGCGGACGGCTTGAGTGAGAGGGCCATCATGGAGCTTGCCCGCGCCGGCGCCTGCCGGGACGCCGGGGCCGATCTCATCCCGGCGCTGGCGCGAAGTCCCTGGTGGAGGCGCGGCCGCTTGACGCGGCTCGAACCCGACGCCCCAGCGGCGGCGTTCGTCGATGGCGCGCTGTTCGGCAAAGCCTTCCCGTGCGGACGCGACGCCCTCCCTGTTTGGCTGCTCATCGCCTTGCAGGAGAACGCCGCGACGTTCGGAAGCCGGCTCGCGCGTGTCGTCTATGACCTGGTCCGGCTGCGGGGGGCGGAGGAATCGGGCGAGCATCCGCTCGACGGACGGCTTGAGGACATGCTCGCCGAAGATCCGGCAAGAGCCGCGCTATTTGTGGCTGTCGCGGCGAGCGACGTTCCGGTCTGGGCCGCCCGGTTCGCGGCGAGCGTCGCGATCCTCCTCGCCCGAGCCTCGTCGGACGCGGAGATCCGGGCGATGTATTTGAATAACGCCTCAACCTATCTCGCGTCGCTTGGGCGACGGGAGGAGGCGCTCAAGGCGGCCGAGGAGGCGGCCGATCTCTATCGCGCCCTCGCGGCGGCGCGCCCGGACGCCTTCACGCCCGATCTGGCGATGTCGCTCAACAATCTCGCCAACTTTCTGTCCGCGCTTGGGCGACGGGAGGAGGCGCTCAAGGCGGCCGAGGAGGCGGCCGATCTCTATCGCGCCCTCGCGGCGGCGCGCCCGGACGCCTTCACGCCCGATCTGGCTGTGTCGCTCAACAATCTCGCCAACTGTCTGTCCGAGCTTGGGCGACGGGAGGAGGCGCTCAAGGCGGCCGAGGAGGCGGCCGATCTCTATCGCGCCCTCGCGGCGGCGCGCCCCGACGCCTTCACGCCCGATCTGGCGGTGTCGCTCAACAATCTCGCCAACTGGCTGTCCGAGCTTGGGCGACGGGAGGAGGCGCTCAAGGCGGCCGAGGAGGCGGTGCAAATCCGTCGCGCCCTCGCGGCGGCGCGCCCGGACGCCTTCACGCCCGATCTGGCGGGGTCGCTCAACAATCTCGCCAACTTTCTGTCCGAGCTTGGGCGACGGGAGGAGGCGCTCAAGGCGGCCGAGGAGGCGGTGCAAATCCGTCGCGCCCTCGCGGCGGCGCGCCCGGACGCCTTCACGCCCGATCTCGCTATGTCGCTCAACAATCTCGCCAGCTGTCTGTCCGCGCTTGGGCGACGGGAGGAGGCGCTCAAGGCGGCCGAGGAGGCGGCCGATCTCTATCGCGCCCTCGCGGCGGCGCGCCCGGACGCCTTCACGCCCGATCTGGCGGGGTCGCTCAACAATCTCGCCAACTTTCTGTCCGCGCTTGGGCGACGGGAGGAGGCGCTCAAGGCGGCCGAGGAGGCGGGCGAATCTCTGTCGCGCCCTCGCGGCGGCGCGCCCGGACGCCTTCACGCCCGATCTGGCTGGGTCGCTCAACAATCTCGCCAGCTGTCTGTCCGCGCTTGGGCGACGGGAGGAGGCGCTCAAGGCGGCCGAGGAGGCGGCCGATCTCTATCGCGCCCTCGCGGCGGCGCGCCCCGACGCCTTCACGCCCGATCTCGCTATGTCGCTCAACAATCTCGCCAACTGTCTGTCCGCGCTTGGGCGACGGGAGGAGGCGCTCAAGGCGGCCGAGGAGGCGGTGCAAATCCGTCGCGCCCTCGCGGCGGCGCGCCCCGACGCCTTCACGCCCGATCTGGCATGTCGCTCAACAATCTCGCCAAGCTGTCTGTCCGCGCTTGGGCGACGGGAGGAGGCGCTCAAGCCGCCGGCGCGAGGAGGGGCTGCCGATCTCTATCGCGCGCTCGCCAACGCGCGCCCCGAGGCCTTCGGACGGAACGCTGCGATCGCGCTCACAACGCTCGCGCGCGCCTTGTCGGACCTCGGCCGCAAGGAGGAAGCGGACGCGGCGGCTGAGGAGGCTTTGGCCTTGAGGGGTGGGTGAAGGGCTCCGGGGCTTCGCGCGGGCCAGTCAACGCTTCTCCCCGCTTTCGCTACGGGATGCACACATCTTTTAGCAGGCGTGCGCCGCTCAATGGCGGCTAGCGTCCCCGCCCCCCTTGTGGGGGCGGGACAGGGTGGGGGGTCGCGCCGACCTCTCATTCGGGGGAAATGGCGCCAAGTTTTCGAAGTTCGGCGCGACCCCCCTCCTCAATCCTCCCCCACAAGGGGTGAGGAAGCCGCCCTCCGCGGGTCGGGCACGCCGGCAGCGAGCCGCGAGAGATGTGTGCATCCCGTAGCCGCTTTCGGGGGAAGGTGTCGCCGAAGGCGGCGAATGTGGGGCGGGGGCCAAACTGGATCGTCGGCCTTGCCCCTCACCCCGGCCCTCTCCCCGCAAGCGGGGCGAGGGGGACGCGGAGCGGTCGGCGCGCCGCGCACGCATGGGCGTCTGCCTAAATGGCGTCCCTGTCCCGAGCGGAGAGTGCGCCGCGCCGCGAGGCGCGCCATGACTCAGCGCGCTGAACCGCGTCCGGGCCGAATTCCGGACAGAGGTAAAAGACCGGGATGTCGCCTCGCGGGCCGCTCGCTTGGCTCAGGCCGCCTCGGAAAAGTCGAAATCGGCATAAAGCAGCGCGGCGGACGCGCCGACGATAATGATCGTTTCGCCTCGTTCCTTCACACGAATCCGGCAGGTCTTCGACGGCGCTCGCCTGGCCAATCTGATGACCTTGGGCCAAGCGGCCCTCGGACTCTGAAGAAGCACGCCTCGCTCGGCCGCGACGATCTCGTCACCACTTAAAACCTCGAAATCGTATAGCTCCACCCGTTCCTCCGTAGTGGCTTTCGCGCGATCGGCGGTTCACGCCGTTAATCGCTCGTCTCCTCCGCGTCGACTATCAGTTAAAATGGCTTTAAGAATTAAATCTGCACTTAATCCCGGTTCATCCGGACCTCAAAGCGAGAAGACTTGTATAGCATCCAATTCGGACTCCATATACGGAAATCTACGTAGTGCGCCGCATCATGAGCGCGAGCGTAGGGCCCTGTCTGTTGCGCGATACTCCCCTGGTCTCCTTTTGCACGCGGGGGAATGGGGCCTGCGGATACGCCTACAACCCGGCCGCGCCCGCCCTGGCGCCCGATTTCACCCGCCTGTTCTCTGCATCTCCCGACGGATAGGCCCCTGTTGCGGACCTGTTCCGGGCCTGTTAACTCGCCTGCACCACGCCCGCTCGAGCCAGCTACCGTCGGGCCGCATGCAAGAACGTCACGTTATTGAATGACTTTTCTGGCCAGAGGGCCGAACCAAGGGCAAGAAACGCCCTGCTAAGCAGAGATGCTTAGGCTGGCCAACGGAACAAGCGAGACAAATTCACCACAAGGAACACGAAGAACCACGAAGGCGCACAAGGAGCCCTGTCGTTCTTTGTGCGCTTCGTGCCCTTTGTGGTGAAAGTCGAACTCTAACTTGGTCCATTCGTTGGGCAGGCTTAGCAGGCGAACCGGAGCGACGCCCGCGAGCGAGATGGCTTTGGCCCCGCTACCTCTGCTTCCCGAAGAGCGTCGTATAGGCGTTGATCAGCTTCGGGACCTGATGCTCCCAGGAGAGTTCGTTTTCAATCCGGCTCCGTCCGACTTGGCCGGCCGCCGCGCACCGTGCCGGATCGGCGAGCAGGGCCACGATCTTGTCCGCGAAATCCACCGGATCGTTCGGCTTGGCGTAGACCGATGCGTCCTCGGCCGAGACGCGCCCCTCGACCACGTCGAACTGCACGATCGGTTTCTTCATCACCATGTATTCGAGGATCTTGTTCATTGTTGACAGATTGTTCATAGGGTTGACGCGGTCCGGATTGACGCACACGTCGGCGGTGGACAACACCGAGAACAGCTGCTCGTCGGGAACACGGCCAAGGAACGTGACGAAGTCGGCAAGACCCATTTCGATCGAGAGCGCCTCCATCCGCTTGCGGCTCGGTCCGTCGCCCACCAGCGTAAACTGAATGTCCTCGCGGCCGAGGTCGCGGACGATGTGTTTGACGGACGCGAGCAGGAGATCAATTCCTTCCTGGTCGCCGATCACGCCGACGAACCCGACGAGGTGCTTCCGGCCGTTTTTCCAGATTGGATCGGCCGGCATGATGCGGACCCGGCGTAGATCGGGGCCGCTGCGCACGACGAACACTCGATCGGGGTTCTTGCGCCCGCGTTCGATCGCGATCTTTCGATAGCTCTCGTTGGTCGAGATGACGATGTCCGCGAAGAGAAACGTCAACCGTTCGAGCAGCACCAGCAGCCGCCAGAAAAAGCCGCGTTTGTTGAATTTAGCCTCGTAGAGCTCGGGATTGATGTCGTGGTGGTCGAAAACGAACTTCTTGCCGAGAATTTTGAACGGCAGAGCCACGAGAAAGATCAGATCTGGCGGATTGCAGCCGTGAATGGCGTCGACGCCATGCTTCAAATACACTCGCCAGGCAAGCCGCGTTTCATGGAAAAGCGCGCTTGAATACTCCCGCAGATAGCCCCCCGCCGAGGAACCCTCGGTGGGCAAATTGTGCCGATAAACGTTCACGCCCTCGATAACTTCTTCATCGGCCTCGTAACCTTTGCCCTTGGGGCAAATCACCGACACGTCCGCGCCCGCGCTGACTAACGCCAGCGATTCCTGCCATACCCGCCGATCAAACGGCACTGGCAGGTTCTCGACGATTACGAGAATCTTGCGGCCGACCAGCGCGGTCTTGTCGTAGGTCGTCGGCAGCTGCATGGATAAAGTCATTTCTGTCCCAACCTTTTGTCGACAATCGAGGCGGGCGACTGGAACGCGCGCCTCGGCCCGCCTTAGCGCGGCTATCCTTGCCGTCACGCGAATCCGGTTGACGTGGATCCTTTGCTCAAAGGGCCCGCATCACAGCGTATGAATGTTGAGAACATTGGCGCACTTCAGCGCGAGTTCGCTGGCCGACCCATTGGCGTCGATCACGAGATCGAAGTCGCCGTGCATCGCGACGGACTTTTCGACCAGCAGATCGTTCAGCTGGGGTAGGTGGGAGTAAGCGTAGCCGAGGTTCTGGCCGATCAGGTGTTCCGCCCGGAGCGACGGGTCGTAGATCGACAGCGCATAGCCGCCCTGAATGAGCTTTCGGGCAAGATCGATGTTTGGGCTTTCGCGCAGGTCGTCGGTATTGGACTTGAAGGCGAGGCCCACCATCAGAATTTTGGCGCCGGGCTTCAATCCATCGACGGCGCGGGCAAACAGGAAATGCTTGTGCGCGTCGTTCGATCGCATGAGCGCGTCGATGAGATGGGTGTTGGCGCCGATGTCGCCGGCAATGTATTGCAACGCTCGGACGTCCTTGGGCAGGCACGATCCGCCGAATGGGCCGCCCGGGCGCAGGTAGTATGGCGATATGTTGAGCTTGGTGTCCGATACGAAGATCTTGTGAACCACCTTGGCGTCGATGCCGAGGGTTACGCAGACGCGACCGATCTCGTTTGCGTAGGCCACCTTAAGGGCGTGGAAGCTGTTGTCTACAAACTTTGTGAACTCGGCCTCGCGATACCCGACGGTGAATGTCGGCGCGTTGAGGTTCTTGTTCATTTCCTCAACCCGTTCAGACGGCTTGCCGTCCGCCGTGCCGACGACGACCTTTGGCGGATTGAAGAAGTCCTTCACCGCCGAAGCTTCACGCAGGAATTCCGGGTTGTATACGACCTCGATCAACCCGTGCGCGTCTCCAAGAGCTGATTTGAAGATCGGCAGGATAAGCCCGCCGACCGTGCCGGGACGAATGGTGCTGCGGTAGACGACGGTGAACCTCTCCGTGCGGCCGGTGGAGCGCACGCCGTTCGCGATCTGCCTGGTGACCTCCGCAATGTCGCGCATATTGTGCGAGCCGTCGGGCGCGCTCGGCGTCCCTACACAGACGATCGCCATGTCGCTCTCGCGTATCGGCTCGACCGGATCGGTGGTGCAGCGCAAGCGCCCCTTCGCAAGCGCGTCCGCGAGCATCACGTCGAGTCCAGGCTCCTGAATGGGCGACCTTCCGGAGAGGACCCGACGAACCTTATCCTCGCTGACGTCGACGCCGATGATGTTGTGCCCCTCGCTGGCGAGGCAAATGGCGCCAGTCAGCCCGACATACCCGAGACCGTAGACCGCAATTATCATGATCGCGCTTTCCTTTGCTGCATCGGGACTCAATCGGAGCGTCACGGGTTTGGTCAAACGGCCGCGAAGGCCACCCGCAACGTTCTTTGTTCTTCTCGCCAAGCCGATTTCGGCGACACTCGGATTTTCATTTTGAGACGCGCGCGCTGCGAAATGCCGCGGGTCGTCAACCCTCTCCCGCGAGGCCCCGCCCTGCACAGACGTAGTGAAAGCCGAGAGCCTTCATCTCCACCTGAGTATCGACACAAACCACTTCGTGTCCAAAATCGGCGAGACAGGTTCGGGTATGGAGACCGACGTATCCGGCGCCGATCATCACGATGCCCATCGATTAGACCCCGCCAAGACCCGCGCCACCACAGCACTTGGCCTTCCATACCCGATTTCCAGCCAATGCCAAAGGCCGAGATAACAGCACAGACCAGTACTCGCCACAGTTGACTGGGCGCCTCGCAACGTTACGTGTTCCCAGAAAGGGGTTCGGCGCATTCTGAGGGCAAATATCGGGCCAACTCGAAACACCAATCAAAATTGGGCCGACCGCCAGGCCGGCGCCCCTCCGCGGCTCGCATCCGGCGTACGGCCCGATTGACGCGCTGACGGGCGCCGCTAAGCGCAACGCGTTCTCCTTCAGCGAAAACGCAAAAAGCACCGTATGGCAGTCTACACCGAGGTCTCGGACGACGCGTTGCAGGCGTTTCTTGCCCATTACGGCCTTGGCGACAGCGTGTCGTTCAAGGGCATCGCGGAGGGCGTGGAGAACTCAAACTTTCTGCTGCGCACAACCAAGGGGCAGTTCATCCTGACCCTCTACGAAAAACGGGTTGACGCCGCCGACCTTCCCTTTTTCGTCGGATTGATGGAGCATCTGGCGAAGCGCGGGGTAACCTGCCCGCAGCCCGTCCGCAATCGCAGGGGGGAGGCGCTCGGAAGGCTTGCCGGCCGGCCGGCAGCCATCGTCACATTTCTTGACGGCCTGTGGGTCCGCCGACCCAACATCCGCCACTGCGGCGAGGTCGGCGACGCGCTTGCGCGCATGCACCTCGCCGGCGTCGACTTTGCGCTAAAGCGTGCAAACGGCCTATCGTTCTCCGGTTGGGGACCGCTTTTTCACGAGGCCGAGGAGCGGGCCGATTTGGTCGCGCCGCAACTGCGCCAGACCTGCGCAGACGAACTGGCCTTCCTTGGCGCTCACTGGCCGACCGGGCTTCCCGGCGGCGTCATCCACGCCGACCTGTTCAACGACAACGTGTTCTTTTTGGCGGAAAAGCTTTCGGGGCTCATCGACTTCTATTTCGCGTGCAACGACGCGTTTGCCTACGACCTCGCCATCTGCCTCAGCGCATGGTGTTTCGAGCCGGACAACGCCTTCAACGTCTCCAAGGGGCGGGCGTTGATCTCGGCATATGAGCGGGTGCGCCGGCTGGACGAGGCGGAAGTCGAGGCGCTGCCAATCCTTGCGCGCGGCGCCGCGCTGCGATTCATGCTGACCCGGCTCGTCGATTGGCTGAATCTGCCGGCGGGCGCCAAGGTCGCCCCGAAAAACCCGCTCGAGTATCGCGACAAGCTGCGGTTTCATCAGCGGGTCCGCTCGGCGAGCGATTACGGGCTCGTGAGGTGAGCGGGCGAGTGTCGATCTGGACCGACGGCGCCTGTTCGGGCAATCCGGGCCCCGGCGGCTGGGGCGCCGTGCTGCAATACGGCGAGCGGGAAAAGGAACTGAAGGGGGGAGAGCCGCTCACGACCAACAACCGGATGGAGTCTGACCGCGGCGATCACGGCGCTCGAAACGCTCACCCGCCCTTGCGCGTTGACTCTGCACACCAACTCTCAGTACGTGCGCGGCGGCGTGACCGGCTGGGTCGCAACCTGGAAGCGCAATGGCTGGCGGACCTCGGACAAGAAGCCGGTGAAGAACGAGGACCTGTCGCGGCGCCTGGACGATGCCGCGTCGAGGCACGTCATCGACTGGCTATGGGTTCGCGGGCACGCTGGCGACCCGCTCGACGAGTGGGCGGACACGCTCGCGCGCGAAGGATGGCGCCGTTCCGGAA